>NZ_CP133888.1:1980000-2640000 GCF_041228405.1 Salinilacustrithrix flava | reverse complement strand
GGACGACCAACCGGTCCTCGCCCACGACGGCGACACCGCCGGCCAGCGCACCTTCCTGCGGGTGCTGCCCGAGCTGGATGCCGCGGTCGTGGTGCTCACGAACTCCACGCGGGGCACCGCGGTCGCCGAGGACGTGTTCGCCCACGTCGGCAAGAAGGCCCTCGGATGCGTGCCACCGGAGATCCCCGACACGCTGCCCCCGGGTGAGGGCCCCGACGCCGACCGCTACACCGGCATCTACGAGCGCATGCACCAGCGCCTCGCCATCGCCGGCGGCCGGGACGAGGGCACCCTGCGGATGACCATCATCCCCGATGAGCTGTTCCTGAAGGCGGGCATGCGCGAGCGCACGCTCACGCTGCACCCGGTCGACGACCAGCGCTTCGTCACCCTCGATCCCGAGACCCTGGTCCACCACCTCGTGGTGATGGTGGAGTCCGACGAGGACGACGACCCCGACGGCGTGTCCTACGTGCACTTCCAGCGCCGGGCCCACGCCCGGATCTCCTAGCCGGCTACAGCACCAGCAGCAGCTGCACGCTGAACGCCACGAGGATGGCCAGCCCGCACAGCAGGGCGGCGATGATCAGGCGTCGGGTGCTCACCGCCCCGAAGATACCGGGAGGCGACGGGACCCCGGCAGCGAGCGGTCGTACCATCCGGGCGTGCCCCGCCTGCGCCTCGCCACCTCCCTGCTGGCCATGGCGCTGGCAGCCGCGGCGTGCGGTGGATCCGGTGACGGGGACGTCGCCGCCGCCCCGGCGGCCGAGACCACGACGACCGCGGGCACCTCGTCCTCCACGGAGGCAGGGGCACCCGCGGGGCCCGCGGTGCCCGAGCAGCTCGACTTCGTGGCCCCCGACGTCCGGGGCGGCCAGGTGGTCGGCGCCGACTTCGCCGGCCAGGACCTCGTCATCTGGTTCTGGGCGCCGTGGTGAACGTCGTGCATCCGTGAAGCCCCTGCGGTCGCAGCGGTGCACCAGGAGCGCGGCGACGAGATCGCCTTCCTCGGCATGGCCGGGCTCGACGACCTCGGGCCGGTCGCCGGCTTCGTCGACCGCTACGGCCTCGATGCGTTCCCCCACGCCTACGACGAGGACGGATCGATCTGGGCCCGGTTCGGCACCATCGGGCGCTCGGTGTTCGTGTTCGTCGACGACGACGGCACCATCGAATCCACCGGTTACGGCGAGTACGGCGATGCTGACAAGCTCGATGCCAAGATCACCGAGCTGCTGAGCAACTGACGGTGCACCCAATAGGTTGGGGGGCCGTGCTCGCCGCCCCCCTGCACCTTCTGGCGCTGGTCCTCGTCGTGAGCGGGATCCAGAAGCTGGTCGCACCCGGCGCTGCTGCCGAGGCGATGGCCCACGCCCGCCTGCCCCTGCCCTGGCGCGGTCGCCCGGCCACCGGCATCGCCCTCGGCGCCATCGAGGCGGCCACCGGCCTCGCCGCCCTGGCCGTCCCCCATCGCCTCGCCGCCGCCTGGCTCGGCGTGTTCTACCTCGCCCTGGCCGGCTTCGTCCTGCTGCTGCGCGCCCGGGATGCCGACGCCGGCTGCGGCTGCTTCGGAGCCTCCTCCACCCCGCCCGGCACGGCCCACCTGGCGCTGAACGGCGTCGCCGCAACGACCGCGTTCGCCATCGCCGCCGCGGGCGTGCCCGACATCGTCGACGTCATCGACGACGGGCTGGTCACGGCCGTCGCCTACGTCCTGCTCCTCGCCATCGGGGCTGCGGTCCTGCTCGTCGCCCCGGCGCTCACCTCCGAGATCAGCCGGCTCCTGCGGAGCGAGCACCCCAGTCCCCCCGTCCGCACCTTCGGGAGCGTCTCGTGAGCCTCACCACCACCCTCACCGAGCGGGCCGCCGCCTTCGTCGATCGCCGAACGAGCCGGCGCGGCTTCATCTCCAAGACCGCGGTGGTGGGCAGCGCCCTCACCGTCGCCGGACCCACCTACGTGATGCGCCCCGGCACCGCCTACGCCGCGGTGTGCTCCTGCCTCGGGCGCAGCTGCGACTGCTCGTCGTTGTGCTGCGACGGCTACACCGAGTTCTGCTGCGCCCTCACCGGCGAGAACGCCTGCCCGCCGAACACGCTGCTCGCCGGCTGGTGGAAGGTCGACAACTCCAGCTACTGCAACGGCGCGGCCCGCTACTACATGGACTGCAACAAGGAGTCGCCCGCCTGCCGGTGCGGCTCGGCCGGCGTCTGCCGGGGCTCGGACACCACGTGCCAGTGCCGCAGCTGCGGCAACCGCAAGGACGGCTGCACCGTCTTCCGCTACGGCAACTGCAACAACCAGGTCGCCTGCGTCGGCCCGATCATGTGCCGCGTGGTCACCTGCACCAAGCCGTGGGAGCTGGAGCCCACCTGCACCACGGTGGCCCGCACCGACAACAACACCCGCTGGCACCACCGGGCCTGCCTCGAGCCCGTGCGCGAGCCCACCGAGGGCGAGCTCGCCTTCGTCCGGGCGCTCTACCCCGACTTCCTCGGCCGAGAGGGCGAGGAGGCGGGTGTCGAGGGCTTCGCCGAGGAGCTGGCCAAGGGCCACGGCCGCGACGTCGTGGCCTGGTCGTTCGCCTTCTCCGACGAGTACACGACCACCGTCGTGGAGGGCCTGTACCGGTCGGCCTTCGACCGAGCGCCCGACGCCGACGGTCGCGCCTTCTGGTCCGAGAAGCTCCGGTCGGGCACGACGCCGGCCCAGCTGGCCGTGGTCTTCTACGCCAGCGACGAGTTCTTCGCCGCGTCGCGCTCGAACCGCACCACCTACGTCGAGCGGCTGTACGAGAAGATCCTGGGGCGCACCCCGACCGAGGCCGAGCGGTCCCGGCACGTCCAGGCCCTGGAGGGCGGCGCGTCGCGCGAGTCAGTCGCCGCCGAGGTGTTCGGGTCGGTCGAGTCCCGCGAACGCCGGGTCGCCCTGCTCTACGACCGGTTCCTCGCCCGCGAGCCCGACCCCAGCGGACAGGACTACTGGGTCGACTACATCGCCAACGGCCGCGACATCGAGCTGGCCCTGTACCTCGCCGCCAGCGACGAGTACCTGCGCCGGGCCGCGGCTCGGTATCCGAACGGCGAGCCCAAGGCCTCGGCATGAGCGCCGTCGTCCTGCTCCTGGCCATCGTGGTCGGGGTGCTGGCACTGCTGGTCATCGGCCTGCTGCGCAGCCACGCCGAGATCCTGCGCGCCCTGCACGATGCCGGCATCAGCCTCGACCCGGACCGCGAGCACGACCACGACCACAGCGCCGGCCGGGGCGGCGCCCGCGCCGGCCGCGCCGAGCGCAGCCCGTCGGGCACGCCGACCTTCACCTCCGACACCCCCCCGACCATCCGCACCACCGACGGCGTGCCCGAGCCGGCCGGGTCCACCGGCCGTCGCGCCGTCGACATCGCCGGCATCACGCCCAACGGCGGCACCCGGACCGTCTCGATCGCGCCGAGCGACCAGGCCACGCTGCTCGCCTTCCTCACCACGGGTTGCGCCACCTGCGCCGACTTCTGGGGGGCCTTCGCCGAGGGCGTGGAGCTGCCCGCCGACACCCGCCTCGTCGTCGTCACCCAGGGGCCCGAGACCGAGAGCCCGGCCGACGTCGCCGCCATGGCCGCCCCGCACGTGCTCACCATCCAGTCCACCGACGCCTGGGACGACTACGGCGTGCCCGTCGCCCCGTACTTCGCGCTGGTCGACGGCCGTCGCGGCGTCGTCGTCGGGGAGGGTGCGGCATCGTCGTGGGACCGGGTGCGCACCCTGCTCGACCGAGCCCTGGCCGATGCCGGCTACGGAGCCGGTCAGGTCCGCCGCCGGGATCTCCTCCTCGGCAAGGCCCGCACCGAGCGGGTCGACCGCGACCTGGCCCGAGCCGGCCTCAGCCCCGGCGATCCCCGCCTGTTCCACGAGCCGGTCGTGCGGGACGAGGACGCCGATCCCGGTGAGCCGGAGCAGCCCCGGCCGTGAACGTGGTCGTCGTCGTGGTCGGCCTGACCGCCGCCGTGCTCGGCGCGATCCGCTCGACCTGGTCGCCGTGAGGCGAGTCGATGCTCTCGAGCATCCACCCGCTCGGCGAGCGGGGCAAGGGCAACCGATTCGGTGTCACCGCCGGCGCCTTCCTGGTGGGCTCGGTGCTCGGCGGCGCGTCCACGGGCGCGATCGCCGCGCTCGTGAGCATCCCCCTCGACGCGCTCGTCTCCACCACCGCCGCCACCGCGACGATCGCCCTGGTCGCCGTGGCCGCGGCCGTCTTCGAACGCACGGGCCGGTCCCTGCCGTCGGTGCCGCGCCAGGTCGACGAGAACTGGCTGAACGAGTACCGCGGCTGGGTCTACGGCGCCGGCTTCGGCTTCCAGCTCGGCGCCGGCGTGCTGACCTACATCACGACCGCTGCGGTCTACGTCGCCCTCGTCGCTGCGGTGCTGGCCGGCCACCCGTTGGCGGCGCTCGGCATCATGGTCGCCTTCGGCTTCACCCGGGGGCTCACCCTGCTGCCCGCCCGGTCCATCGCCTCGCCCCAGCGCCTCGTCGAGTTCCACCAGCGCCTGCACCGCTGGTCGCCGACGGTGCGCACCACGTCCACGTCCGTCCTCGCTGCGTCGGCGCTGTTCGCCGGTGCCGCCCTGCTCATCTGATCCTGGAGCTGCCATGAAGGTCCGATCCCGAGGCATCGAGCTCGACCTGCCCCCCGGCTGGGAGGCCGAGATCGACGGCGGCGCCGGCGAGGGCACCGGCGCGCCGAGCGGCGAGGTCCTCACCCCCCGCACCCACATCGCCAACTTCCCGATGCCCCCCGTCCGGGGAGACTTCGGCAGCGGCGCGGTCGAGCAGATGATCGATGGCGACGTCCTCCTGTGCCTGCTCGAGGAGGCCGGCGAGGCCGTCGGCTCCCGACTCCACGGCCATGCGGGCATCCCCCGCCTCGCCGCCGGGGACTTCTCCCCCCAGGCCATGCAGCGCCCCCTCAAGGGCCAGTCCGGCGCCCAGGTCTTCTTCCACGATCAGGGCCGGGCGTTCGTGCTCTACGTCGTCGTCGGCAGCCACCTCTCCCGGGCATCGCGCATCGACGCGATCAACCAGGTGCTGGCCGGCATCACCCTCCACTCCGAGTGAACTGGCAGCAGCCACGGAACGCCAACGGCTTGCCGGCCCGCGCGACGATGGGGGGATGGAGCTGATGACCCGATGAACCGCTCGATCCGCTGGGACGCGCTGTCAGCGCCGAAGAAGATCCTGGTCATGGTGGCCACGTCCGTCCAGGTCTCGCTCGCCGTGTCGGCGTGGGCCGACCTGGCCGAACGGCCCCCCGAGCTGGTCAACGGGTCGAAGAAGAAGTGGGCTGCGGTCATCGCCATCAACTTCCTCGGGCCGATCCTGTACTACCGCCGCGGACGTCGAGCCGCCCCAGCGGCCGAGTAGCCAACAGCCACACCGCCTTCCGGGCCGCGGCGCGACCCGTCTGAGGCGCGCACCGCGGCCCAGAACGGGGACGTGCGGCTGCTCGGGCGGTGACGGCGTCAGACGACGTCGGTGCGCGCGCCTGCGCCGGCGGTGGCGTGGTCGGCCGCCTGGCGGGCGTGGTAGCTGGAGCGGGTGAGCGGGGAGGCCTCGACGTGGCCGATGCCCATGGCCTCGCCCTCGGCGGCCCACGCCTCGAAGGTCTCCGGCGGCACCCAGCGGGCCACGGGGAGGTGGTTGGTCGTCGGGCGCAGGTACTGGCCGATGGTGACGATGTCCACGCCCACGCCGCGCAGGTCGGCCAGCGTCTGGGCCACCTCGTCATCGGTCTCGCCCATGCCCACGATGATCGAGGACTTGGTGGTCAGGCCGGCCGCCTTGGCCCGGGCCAGCACCGACAGCGAGCGGGCGTAGCCGGCGCTCGGGCGCACGGCCCGCTGCAGGCGGGCGACGGACTCGATGTTGTGGTTGAGCACGTCGGGGCGGGCATCGAAGATCAGCTGCAGCGACTCGGGGTCGCCCTTGCAGTCCGAGATCAGGGCCTCGACGCCGACGTTCGGGGTCCGAGCCCGGATGGCCCGGATCGTGTCAGCGACGTGTCCGGCTGCGCCGTCGGCCAGGTCGTCGCGGGCGACCATGGTGAGCACGGCGAAGGACAGGCCCATGTGCTCCACGGCCTCGGCCACGCGGTCCGGCTCGCCGGCGTCGAGCGGCTGGGGCTTGCGGGTGTCGACCAGGCAGAACCCGCACTTCCGGGTGCAGCGCTCCCCCGCGACCATGAACGTGGCCGTGCCGTCGGACCAGCACTCGAAGATGTTCGGGCAGCCGGCCTCCTCGCACACCGTGACCAGGTCGAGGTCGCGCATCGTCTTCTTGAGCCGGACGTAGTCGTCGGTGATGCGGACCTTGGCCTTGACGTGGTCCGGCTTGCGGGACGAGATGGAGAGCCCCTCCGTGACGCCGGCTTCGGCCAGGCGACCGGTGAGGCGAGCCGAGGGCTGCCGGGGTGCCTGCTCCTTGACGATCTCGCCCGGGCCCTCGCCCCGGCTGAACGGCGCCAGGTCGGCGTGGTGCTCGCGCCACACGACGTCGGCCCGCTCCCACCCCGACTGCCCCCACCGCTCGGCGGCCAGGCGGGCGACCACGTCGACCACGTCCTGCATCGTGACGCCGATCCCCTCGGCGGCGAGGGACGTCACGGCCTTGTCGGGGATGCCGCACGGGACGATGTGGCCGAACATCGCCATGTCGGGGTCGACGTTGAGGGCGAAGCCGTGCATGGACCGCCCCCGGGTGAGCTTCACGCCGATCGCGGCGATCTTGCGAGGAGCGTCGCTGCCGGGCTCGACCCACACGCCCGGGTAGTCGTCGAGGCGCCCGACGTCGGGCAGGCCCAGCTCGACCAGCGCGTCGATCACCAGCTGCTCCACGGAGCGCACGTAGGCGACCGTGTCGGCCATCCCCCCGCCCCGCTTCCCGGGCACGGTGAGGATCGGGTAGCCGACCAGCTGGCCGGGCCCGTGGTAGGTGACGTCGCCACCCCGATCGGCCCGCACCAGCTCGGCCCCGACCGACGCCGGCGGCACGAGCACGTGCTCCATGTCGGCCCGGACACCGAGGGTGTACACGTGCGGGTGCTCGAGCAGCAGCAGGTGGTCGTCGGGGCTCTCGTGGTGCAGGCCCTGCTGGAGCGCGTGGGCGTCGGTGTAGCGGACGGTGCCGAGCCAGCGGATCCGGAGGGTCACGGTTCGAGGCTAGCCAGCACCGCGTCGGCCCAGACCTCGTGCCCGTCGCTGCTCGGGTGGTACCCGTCGGCGGAGAAGTAGCGGTCGGGGTCGCTCGAGAAGGTCCGGCTCGTGCGATCGGCGAGCTCGACGTGGTGGACCCCTCGGCGGCGGGCGACGCCGGCGATCTCGTCGTCGAGCTGGGCGCCGCGAAGGCCGGCGACCTGGCGCAGCGGCGAGAGCAGCCGGGGTGCGGTGCCGATGTCGGGGATCCCGACCAGCACCAGCCGGCCGTCCACGCTGGCGTCGTCGAGCACGCCGTCGATCCGGTCAACCATCTGCAGGTAGCGGGCCTCGAAGGTGGGGCGGCGGGTCAGGGCGGTGACGTCGTTGGCGCCGATGCTCACGAGCACCACGTGGTCGGCTCCGGGCAGCAGCACGCCGGGGAGCTCGGGCAGCTGCTCGTCGAGCACCTCGTGGACCTGGTCGCCGGATCGGCCGAGCACGGTGAGCACCACCGGTCCGTCGGTGAGGCCCTCGGCCACCCGCCACGCCATGGAGTCGGTGAACGCCGCGGCCCCGACGCCGGTGCTGGTCGAGTCGCCGAGCCACACCACGTGCAGCGGCGCGTCGCCAGGTCGGACCTCGCGCTGGCGGGGTCGCTCCCCCACCTCGTCGTCGAGCCGGCCGCCGCTGCTGCGGGCCAGCTGCACCTCCACACCGAGCAGGAGGAGCGGGCCGACGACGACGAGCGCCAGCAGGGCGAAGATCCGGCGGCGGGTCACGGTGGCCGAGGCTACGAGGGGGCCGGTGCCGGTCGGACCATCTAGCGTCGCTCCGTGCCTCGCATCGTCTCGTTGCTGCCGGCAGCCACCGACATCGTCGCGGCGCTCGGCCGGTCCGCTGACCTCGTGGGCGTCACCTGGGAGTGCACGATCCCGGACGGCGCCCCTGCCGACGTCCGGGTCGTGACGCGGGATCTGCTGGCCGTCGCCGACCCGAGCGACCCCGCCGCCGTGGACGCTGCCGTCCAGGCGGCATCCGAAGCCCGCCAGCCCCTGGCCGCCATCGACGACGAGGCCGTCGCCGCCCTCGCTCCCGAGGTGGTGCTGACCCAGGACCTGTGCCGGGTGTGCGCGCTGCCGGCGGGACAGGCCACCGAGGCCCTCGATCGCCTCGGCTGCAGCGACGCACGGGTGGTCAGCCTCGACCCGATGACGCTCGACGACGTCCTCGGCTGCATCACCGACGTGGGCGACGCCATCGGCGCCGCGGCCGAGGCGGCCGAGCTGGTGTCGACGCTCCGGGCCCGCGTGGACGCGCTCCCCGGCCCGGCTGGCGCGGACCGGACGAGCGCCGTCGTCGTGGAGTGGGTCGATCCCCTGTTCGTCGGTGGCCACTGGATCCCGGACCTGGTCGAGGCCGCCGGTGCTCGCAGCGCGCTCGGCACGCCCGGTGGGCGGTCCTCGGCCCTACCGTGGGATGCGATCCGCAGCATCGACGTGGACCACGTGGTGGTGGCGCCTTGCGGGTTCGACCTCGACGGCGCCAGCGACCAGGCGAAGGCCGTGCTCGACCGAGTCCCCGCCGGCGCAGCCGTGTGGGCGATCGACGCCGACCAGCTGATCGTGCGACCCGGACCTCGCCTCATCGAGGGTGCCGAGGTGCTCGCTGCCGCCTTTGCCGGACGGCCCACCGACCCCGCGGTCATCCGGCGGATCCGGTGACCCACCTCGTCACCGGCGTCGCCGGGTTCATCGGCTCCCAGCTCGCCGAGGCGCTGCTGGACGAGGGCCACGACGTCGTCGGCGTCGACGCCTTCACGCCGTACTACGACCGGGCCCAGAAGGACGCCAACCTCGCAGCGCTGCACGACCGGCGCGGCTTCCGCCTCGTCGAGGCCGACCTGCGCGACGCCGACCTCGATGCGCTCCTCGACGGCGTCGACGTCGTCTACCACCAGGCCGCCCAGCCAGGCGTGCGCCTGTCCTGGTCCGAGGGCTTCGCCACCTACGACAGCTGCAACGTGCTCGCCACCCAGCGCCTCCTCGAAGCCAGCCTGCAGGCCGGCCTCGGCCGGTTCGTCTACGCATCGAGCTCGTCGGTGTACGGCAACGCCGACCACTACCCGGTCACCGAGGCCGACCTGCCCCGCCCGCACAGCCCTTACGGCGTCACCAAGCTCGCCGCCGAGCACCTCTGCGGCCTCTACGCGGCCAACCACGGCCTGTCCACGGTCGCGCTGCGGTACTTCACGGTCTACGGCCCCCGCCAGCGGCCCGACATGGCCTTCCACAAGCTGATCGAGGCCGCCCTCGACCAGCAGCCCTTCCCCCTCTACGGCGACGGCTCCCACGTCCGCGACTTCACCTTCGTCGGTGACGTGGTGCGAGCCAACGTGCTCGCCGGTCGCACCGACATCCCCTCCGGGACGGTGGTCAACGTCTGCGCCGGCGGCTCCACCGTCATGCGCGACGTGATCGACGCCGTCGGCGAGGCAGTCGGCTCGCCGGTGCCGGTCGAGCGCCACCCGGAGCAGCCCGGCGACGTCCAGCGCACCGGCGGCAGCAACGACGCGGCCCGCCGCCTGCTCGGCTGGCTGCCCCAGACGTCGCTCACCGAGGGCATCGCCGCCCAGGTCGCATGGCACCGCGGCCGCCGCTGACCGCGACAGCAGCACTACCAGAACGGTTGGGATGGAACTGGCAGTTCCCCTGTCGCGTCAGCCGAGCTCCTGGGCCCAGTCCATCGTCTCGAGCAGCTCCTTGATCCGGGCCAGGAACGCTGCGGCGTAGGCGCCGTCGAAGGCCCGGTGGTCCCACGTGAGGGTGAGGTTGCCGGTGGGGTGGATGCCGATGGCCTCGGAGCCGTCGGGCAGGTCGACCACCACCGGGCGGCGCTTCACCGCGTCGGTGGACAGGATCGCCACCTGGGGCTGGTTGATGATCGGCATCGTCATCGTCGTGCCGTACGGGCCGGGGTTGGTGATCGTGAACGTGCCGCCGGACAGCTCGTCGGGGCTCAGCTTCTTGGATCGGGCCCGTCCGGCGAGGTCCATGATCGTGCGGGCGATGGCCCGCATGCGCAGCTCGTCCGCGCCGCTCACCACCGGCACCAGCAGGGCGTCGAAGTCGAGGTCTACCGCGATGCCGAGGTTCACGTAGTTGTGGACGATGAGCTCGTCCTCGCCGAAGCTGGCGTTGACCTTGGGGAAGTCGCGGATGGCATCGACCAGGGCTCGGCTGATGAAGGGCAGGTAGGTGAGGCTGAAGCCCTCGTCGGCCTTGAACTGCTCCTTGTGGGCGGCTCGCACCCGATCCACGGCGTCGAAGTCGACCTCGATCGACGCGTAGACGTGGGCCGAGGTGTCGACCGAGCGGCGCATGTGCTCGGCGGTGGCCCGGCGGATGCGGGTGTGCGGCACGGCGGTGTCGCGCTCGCCGGCGCGGGGCGCGGGGGCGGCCGGCGCCTTCTTCGCCGGGGCCTGCTGCGGGGAAGCGGCCTGCGGCGCGGCGGCCTGGGGGGCCGCGGCGGGCTCGGCTGGGGCGGCGCCCTTCTTGGCCGCGTCGGCGTCGATGGCGTCGAGGACGTCGTCGCGGGTGATGCGGCCGCCGGGGCCGGTGCCCTCGATGGCGTCGACGTCGAGGTCGTTGTCGTTCACGAGCTTGCGCACGACCGGCGAAAGCAGCTTCGAGCGACCGCCACCCTGGCCGGAGCCGGCCTCCTGCTTCGGGGCGGCCTGGGCCTTCGGGGCCTCCGCCTCGGGAGCGGGCTGGGCCTCGGGGACCTGGGCCGGCTGCTGGGCGGAGGGCTCCTTCTCGCCCTCCACGTCGGCGGCGGGCGCCTCGGCCTCGGGCTCCTCGGGCTCGGCCGGAGACTCCTCCTGCGCCGGCGCCTCGGCCGGTGCGTCGCCGGCATCGCCGATGCGGGCCAGCACGGTGCCGACGTCGACGGTGTCGCCCTCCTCGACCAGGATCTCGCTGAGCGTGCCGCTCATGGGCGAGGGCACCTCGGAGTCCACCTTGTCGGTGGACACCTCGAACAGCGGTTCATCCTCAGCGACGGACTCGCCGACCTGCTTGAACCAGCGGGTGATCGTGCCCTCGGTGACGGTCTCTCCGAGCTGCGGCATCTCGACGTCGGCCATGGCTCGGACTCTATCGGCGCCCAGCGATGGAGGATCCGAGGCCGGATCGTGCCATCGTGGAGGGGTTCCGAACGGCTCGGATGCCGTCCGGGACGCAACGAAAACGACGATCGAGGAGATCCGTGGCAAAGAACAACGACATGATCGTGATGGAGGGCGTCGTGAACGAGTCGCTCCCCAACGCGTCGTTCCGCGTGGAGCTGGACAACGGGCACCTGGTGCTCGCCCACATCTCGGGCAAGATGCGCCGGCATCGCATCCGCGTGCTCCCGGGCGACCGCGTCCAGGTCGAGCTGAGCCCCTACGACCTCACCCGAGGCCGGCTCACCTTCCGCTACAAGGCTTGAAAGACGGGGCCGTCAGGCCCCGACCCCTCAACCGTGCAGTGACCGTCCGGTCATGGCCAGGACGGACTCGCCGAACAGCTCCGACAGCGTCGGGTGCGGCTGGATGAAGTGGGCTACCTCGTCGACCGTGGCCTCCCAGTTCACCGCCAGGTACCCCTGGCCGAGCTGCTCGGTGGCCCACGGGCCGCACAGGTGGACGCCGAGGATGCGCCCGGCCCGGCCGTCGGCATCCTTCTCGGCCACGATCTTCACGACGCCCTCGGTGTCACCGATGATCATCGCCCGGCCGTTGCCGGTCCAGCGGTGCTTGGACGTGACCACGTCGTAGCCGGCGTCCTTGGCCGCCTGCTCGGTGAGGCCGGCGAAGGCGACCTCGGGGTGGCAGTAGATGGCCCAGGGCACGTTCGTGTAGTCGACCGGGACCGGGTCCTCCCCGAGGATGTCCTTGATGGCCACGATGCCCTCGGCGAAGGCCACGTGGGCCAGGGCCGGGGTGGCGATGCAGTCGCCCACGGACCACACGCCCGGCTCGCCGGTGCGGCAGCGGTCGTCGACGTCGACGAAGCCGCGCTCGGCGACCGACACGGCGGTGCCGTCGAGGCCGATGTCGTCGGTGTTGGGGCGGCGGCCGACCGACACGACCACCACGTCGACGTCGATGCTCTCGCCGTCGCCGTAGCTGACCGTGGTGCCGCCGCCGTCCTTGGGTTCGTGGCCGGTGACCTTCACGCCGGTCTTGACGTCGATCTTGCGCTTCTTGAACGACTGGCCGACGGCCCGGACGACGTCGGCGTCGCAGCCGGGGATGATCTGGTCCAGCGCCTCGAGGATGGTGACGTCGGTGCCCATGTCGGACATGGTCGAGGCGAACTCGCAGCCGATGGCGCCGCCGCCGATGACCACGGCCGTGGACGGCAGCGGATCCATCGAGAGGAACTCGTCGGAGGTCATGACGATCTCGCCGTCGACGTCGAAGCCGGGGATCGTGCGGGGCAGCGAACCGGTCGCGATGACGACCGAGTCACCCGAGATGGCGACGTCGCCGGACTCACCGCCGCTGATCGCGACCTTGTGGCCGGCATGCAGCTTGCCGTGGCCGTCGAACATCGTGACCTTGCGGCTCTTGAGCAGCTGGCCGAGGCCACCGACGAGCTTGTCGACGACCTCCTGCTTGCGCTCGATGGTGCGGGTCCAGTTGATGCCGACCTCGCCGATCTCGAAGCCGAACTCGGCCGCGCCGAGCAGGGTGCGGTGCACGTGGGCGCTCTCGAGCAGCTCCTTGGCCGGGATGCAGCCGACGTTCAGGCAGGTGCCGCCGAGCTTGTTCTTCTCGATCAGGGCGATGTTCAAGCCAGCGGACGCGCCGTAGAGCGCAGCGGCGTAGCCACCGGGGCCGCCGCCGATGACGACGACGTCGAAGTGCTGGTCCTGGCGGTCGACCTCGCCACCGCCGTGGCCCTTGACCTCGGCGGGGATGTGCTGGGGCTGGGTCGGCTGCTGGGGCTGGACGGGCGCAGACGCCTCGGAGGCGGCGGACTCGTCGACCTCGGGCTCCTGATCGGGCTGGGTCTGCGCCTCGGGCTCGTCGCCACCGGCGGGGGCGTCGCCCTCGTCGCCGATGCGGGCCAGCACGGTGCCGACGTCGACGGTGTCGCCCTCCTCGACGAGGATCTCGGTGAGCGTCCCGCTCATGGGCGAGGGCACCTCGGAGTCCACCTTGTCGGTGGACACCTCGAAGAGCGGTTCGTCCTCGGCGATCGAGTCACCGACCTGCTTGAACCATCGGGTGATCGTTCCCTCGGTGACGGTCTCGCCGAGCTGGGGCATGGGTACGTCGGCCACGGTTCGAACCATAGAGGACGGCGGCGGCTACCCCTCCCCGGCGCGCCGTCGGCGGCGACGCCGGACGCCACCGACCAGCTCGCCGATCACCAGGGCGACCGCCGCCGTGCCGAGCAGCACGACCCAGAGGGGCTGCTCGGTGTCGAAGACCAGCCACTCGACCTTGGTGGTCGCCGTGTTCTGGACGATCAGCAGGACCAGCGCTGCCGCCAGCACCACGCCGAGGACGAGGCGCGGCGTGATGACCTGGGCAGGCCCCCGCTCGCCGTCGAGGTCGCTCATGATGCCTGGGACTTCAGCAGGTCCCGGATCTCCGACAGGAGGAGGGCCTCGTCGGTGGGCGTGGGGGTCTCCTCGGCGGGGACCTCCTGGTTGGCCCGGCGCTCCTGCAGCTTCTGGAACGACTGGACGACGAAGAACAGCGCGGTGCCGATGATCACGAAGTCGAGGACCTGCTGGAGGAACGCGCCGATGCGGAGCACGGCGTCGCCCTCGGCGCTCTCGCGCAGGGTGATGGCGGCGACCTGGCTGATGTCGGGCTCGCCGAAGATCGCAGCGATGATCGGGTTGATGATGTTGTCGACGAACGACGACACGACGAGGCCGAACGCAGCGCCGATGACCACCGCGACGGCCAGGTCGACGACGTTGCCCCGCATGAGGAACTTCTTCAGGTCTTGCAGCACGTGAGGGCTCCCCCGTGTCCGGCGCCGGCGTGATCCCCGACGTCGGGGCGCCGTCCGGCGTCGGTACCGTACGACGCCATGAAGGTCGCCATCACCGGTTCCTCGGGTCTCATCGGCTCCGCCCTCGTCGGAGCCCTCCGCGGCGCCGGCCACACGGCCATCCGCCTGGTCCGCCACGGCTCCCCCGGCCCCGACGAGCTCGCCTGGGATCCCGACGCCGGCACCATCGACGCGGCCGGCCTCGAGGGCGTCGACGCCGTGGTCAACCTGGCCGGCGCCGGCATCGGCGACGAGCGCTGGACCGACGAGCGCAAGCGCCTCATCCTCGAGTCCCGCACGAAGAGCACCGACCTGATCGCCCGCACCATCGCGGACCTCGACCGCAAGCCGTCCGTGCTGCTGTCCGCCTCGGGCATCGACTACTACCCCGACGCCGGCGACGAGGTCCTCACCGAGGAGTCACGGGCCGGCGACGGCTTCCTCACCGACGTGTGCGTGCAGTGGGAGGGCGCCACCGGCCCGGCCCAGGAGGCCGGCATCCGCACCTGCCTGCTGCGCACCGGCATCGTCCAGTCCGCCGACGGCGGGGCGCTGAAGAAGACGCTGCTGCCGTTCAAGCTCGGCGTCGGCGGGCGCTTCGGCTCGGGTGACCAGTGGTGGAGCTGGATCTCCATCGACGACCACGTCCGGGCGATGCTCCACCTCATCGAGTCCGACGTCGAGGGCCCGGTGAACCTCACCGCGCCGAACCCGGTGACGAACCAGGCCTACACCAAGGCCCTCGGCCGGGAGCTGGGCCGGCCCACGCTGCTGCCGATCCCCAAGCTCGGCCCCACCGTGCTGCTCGGCAAGGAGCTCACCGAGGCGCTGCTCTACACCTCGCACCGGGTGCTGCCCACGGTGCTCGAGGCCGACGGCTTCGTGTTCCGCCACCCCACCATCGAGACCTGCCTGGCCGCCATGCTCGGCGACGACGAGGCTGCGTAGCCTTCAGCCCGGGAACGGGGGCAGCTCGGTGCCGTGGACCCAGGCGTCGAACACCGGTGCCAGGTCCTGGCCCGACAGCTCCTCGGCCAGGGCGCGCAGGTCCTCGGTCGACGCGGCCTGGTCGTGGAAGCGCTGGGGCCACTCCCGCAGCAGGGCGCGGAACGCCTCGTCCCCCATGGCGACGGAGAGGGCGTGCAGCGCCAGGCCGCCCCGGATGTACACGGTGGGCTGGAACAGCTCCTCGTTGCCCGGGTCGCCGGGGGCCACGCCGTAGTCGGCGCCCGCGTGGGCCCGCTCGGCCGACCGCTCGATGGGTTGGCCGTAGGCCTCCTGGAGCCAGATCCACTCGGCGTAGGTGGCGAAGCCCTCGTTGAGCCAGATGTCGCGCCACGACGCCGGGCTCACCGCGTTGCCGTACCACTGGTGCGCCAGCTCGTGGGCCACGGTCCGCTCGCCGGCGCCGCCCGCGCCGAGCAGGTCGGTGCCGAAGAGCGACAGCGTCTGGTTCTCGAGCGCGAAGCCGAGCGCCTCGTCGACCACCACGTGGCCGTACACCTCGAACGGGTACGGGCCGAACCACTCCTCGAACGTGGCCACCATCTCGCCGGTGCGCCCGAACAGCTCCTGCGCGCCGGCGGCGTGCTCCGGCGGGTAGGCGTCGCGCAGGGGCAGCCCGGTCGGTGCCGTGGTGCGCTCGATCACCAGGTCACCCACCACGATCGAGGCCAGGTAGGTGGCCATCGGGTCCGCCGCCCGCCAGATCCACGTGCGCCGGCCGTCGGGTTCGGTTCGCTCGTCGACCAGCACGCCGTTGGCCACCGCGACCTGGTCGGCCGGGACGGTGAGCTCGAAGGTGAAGAGGGCCTTGTCCGTGGGGTGGTCGTTGGCCGGGTACCACGTGGCCGCACCGGCGGGCTCGGACACGACGTAGGCCTCCCGGCCGTCGGTCTGCCAGCCGGCGCCGAAGACGTCGCTGCCGAGGGAGATCGGCTGCGGGACGCCGCGGTAGGTGACCACGACCTCGGTCGCCTCGCCGGCGATCAGCACCGCGTCGGGGTCGATGGCGAGCTCCCGCCCGGCCCGGGTGATCGGGGACGGTTCCCCGTCCACCGTCACCGACGACACGTCGAGACCGACGAGGTCGAGGTTGAAGGTGTCGAGGTCGACCGTGGGCGTCAGCTCGATGGTGGTGACCGCGTCGATCGCCCCCTCGTCGGGCAGCCACTCGAGGTCGATGTGGTAGCGGGCGACGTCGTAGCCGCCGTTGCCGAGCTCGGGGAAGTAGGGGTCGCCCACCCCCGGGTCACCGGCCACCCCGGTCGCGGCCGGCGCCGTGGTCGTCGTCGTGGTGGTCTCCGCCGGCGCCGTGGTCGCGGTCGGCGCATCGAGCGCGACGTCGCTGGCGCGGCACGACACCAGGCCGGCGGCGAGGGCGCCGAGGAGCAGGAGCCGGCCGAGCCGGGCTGGCAGCGGTGCGGCGGGCACGGACCGCATCCTCCCACGACGTCGCATCCGGGCCGCGCCGCGCTACACAGAGCGCGTGTCCACCGTCCTCGTCACCGGCGCCACCGGCTACATCGGTGGCCGGTTGGTCCCTGCCCTGCTCGAAGCCGGCCACGAGGTGCGCTGCCTGGTCCGCACGCCCACGAAGCTGCGCGGCATCGACTGGGCCGAGCGGGTCACCGTCGTGGAGGGGTCGCTCGAGGACGACGGCGCCGTGCGCGAGGCCATGGAGGGGTGCGCCGCTGCGTACTTCCTCGTGCACTCGATGGGCGGGTCCGACGACTTCGCCGCCACCGACCGGCGCAACGCCCGGCTGTTCGCCGAGGCCGCCGCCGACACGCCCACCATGGAGCGCATCGTCTACCTGGGCGGACTCGGCGAGGAGGGCGAGGACCTCTCCCCCCACCTCGCCAGCCGCCACGAGGTCGGTGACACCCTCCGGGTCGGCCGGGTGCCGGTCACCGAGCTGCGTGCCGCCGTCATCATCGGGTCGGGCTCGGCCAGCTTCGAGATGCTGCGCAACCTGGTCGAGGTGCTGCCGGCCATGGTCACGCCCCGCTGGGTGGACACCAAGGTCCAGCCCATCGCGATCCGCGACATCCTCCACGCCCTGATCACCGTGCTCGACCGGCCCGACACCCTCGGCCGCACCATCGAGGTCGGCGGGCCCGAGGTGCTCACCTACCGGGAGATGATGCACACCTACGCCGAGGTCGCCGGCCTGCGGAAGCGGTGGATCGTGCCGGTGCCGGTGCTGTCGCCCAGCCTCTCCAGCCGCTGGGTCGGCCTGGTCACCCCGCTGCCCGGCGGCCTGGCCCGACCGCTGGTCGAGAGCCTGGTGAACGAGGTCGTCGTCCACGACCACAGCATCGACCTGTTCGCCGACCGGCCGGCGGTGTCGTTCCGGGAGTCGCTGGAGCTGGCGCTGCGCCGGGTCGAGGACGTCGACGTGCGCACCCGCTGGTCGGATGCGTCGCTGCCCGGCCAGACCCCCGCCGACCCTCTCCCCTCCGACCCGGACTGGTCCGGCGGCACGGTCTTCATCGACGAGCAGACGGCGACCGCCGACGCCCCGGCCGAGGCCGTGTTCGCCGTGGCCGCCGGCATCGGGGGCGACCGGGGCTGGTTCGTCGCCGACGTCCTGTGGACCCTGCGGGGCATCGCCGACAAGCTCGTCGGCGGTCCGGGCATGCGGCGCGGTCGCCGTCACCCCGACCACCTGCGGGTCGGTGACGCCCTCGACTTCTGGCGGGTCGAGGCCTACGAGCCTCCCCGCCTGCTCCGCCTGCGAGCCGAGATGCGCCTGCCCGGCGAGGCGTGGATGGAGTGGGTGGTCGAGGACGAGGGCCCCGGCCGGTCGCTGCTGCGCCAGCGGGCGCTGTTCGTGCCCCGTGGCCTGTTCGGGCGCCTCTACTGGTACGTCGTCCTCCCGTTCCACGGCCTGATCTTCGGCAAGCTGGCCGCCGACATCGCTCGGCGGGCCGGAGCGGCGGAGGGGTCGGTAGGGTCCGCCCGATGAAGCGCTTCGTCCGGTTCGCCTTCCTCGCCGCCGCCCTGGCCGCGGTCGTCTCCGCCGTGAAGTCGATGCGCCGCCCGAGCGATCCGCTGCCCACGCCCGCGGCCAGCCCGTCCGAGCCGTGGCCCCCGCTGCGTGCCGACGCCGCCCCCACGCCCGACGCCGCACCGGCACCGAACACGCCGGACCCCGCCGCCGAGGCGCCGATGGCCGACGACGTCGCCAGCCCCAGGCCCGAATCCACCGACGAGGCCACCGTCCGCGTCCCCGAGCCCGACGGCGTCCCCGTCGCCGCCACGCCCACCCAGGGCGCGTCGTGGACCGAGCCCACCGACGACGGCGAGTGCCCGGACGGCTACCCGATCAAGGCGAAGATGAGCTCGAAGATCTTCCACTGCCCCGGCCAGCTCAACTACGACCGCACCACACCGGACCGCTGCTACGTCGACGAGACCGCAGCCGAGGCCGACGGCCTGCGAGCCGCCAAGCGCTAGGGAACTACGACAGGACGTGGACGGTGGAGATCCCGTCGGTCGTGCGGAGCGCGTCGGCGACCTCGCGGGGCACGGCGGGCGACGTGGCCAGGACCATGAGGGAGGCGTCGCCGCTCTGGGTGGAGCGGCCGAGGTGCATGTCGTCGATGTTGACGCCGGCATCGGCGAGGGCCTGGGCGACGGTGGCGATCATGCCGGGACGGTCGTCGTTGCGGACGATGAGCATGTGCTCGGCCGGGGGCACGTCGACGGTGTGGTCGTCGATGGCCACGATGGCCGGCTCCTGGCGGGCGCCGACGACGGAGCCGCCGATCGAGTGGTGACCGCCGCTGATCGTGATGAGGTTGACGTAGTCGTGTGACGTCGACGAGGTCGTGTCGCGCACCTCGACGCCGCGCTCCTTGGCCAGCATCGGCGCGTTCACGTAGCTCACCGGCTCCTCTGACACCTTGCCGAAGGCGCCCTTGAGCACCGAGAGGGTGAGGATGCGGGTGTCGTAGTCGGCGATCTCGCCGGCGTAGGAGATCTCGAGCACCTCGGGCACGCCCTCGCTCATGGCGGTGAACATGGCGCCCATGCGCTCGGCCAGGGGCAGGAACGGCTTGATCGTCTCGGAGGCCTCGGCGGCGGCGACGTTCACGGCGTAGGGGACGAAGTCGCCGGCCATGGCCAGGCCGACCATCTCGGCGATGGTCACGCCGGCCTTGTCCTGGGCCTCGTGGGTGGAGGCACCGAGGTGGGGGGTGACGACGACCTGGTCCAGCTCGAACAGCGGCGACTCGGTGGTGGGCTCGGAGGCGAACACGTCGATGGAGGCGCCCCCGACCTGTCCGGAGCGGATCGCATCGGCGAGGGCGTCCTCGTCGATCACACCGCCGCGGGCCACGTTCACGACCCGGATGCCGGTCTTGGCCTTGGCGAAGAAGTCGGCGTTCAGCAGGTTCACCGTCTCGGGCGTCTTCACCAGGTGCAGCGTGATGAAGTCGGAGCGGGCGGCCAGGGTGTCGAGGTCGACGACCTCCACGCCCACCCGGCGGGCCCGCTCATCGGTGACGTAGGGGTCGTAGGCGATGACCTTCATGCCGAAGGCGTTGGCCCGCTGCGCGACCAGGGTTCCGATGCGGCCGAAGCCGATGATGCCGAGGGTCTTGTCGGCCAGCTCCACGCCGGTCCACTTGCTGCGCTCCCAGCGACCGGCCTTCAGCGCGGCGCTGGCCTGGGGGATGTTGCGGGCCTGGGCCAGCAGCATCGCCATGGTGTGCTCGGCGGTGGAGAGCGTGTTGGACTGCGGAGCGTTGACGACCATGACGCCGCGCTCGGTGGCGGCCTCGGTGTCGACGTTGTCGAGCCCGATGCCGGCCCGGCCGACCACGACCAGGTCGGTGCCGGCCTCGAGGACCTCACGGGTCACCGTCGTCGCCGAGCGGATGATCAGGGCGTGGGCGCCCTTCACCGCGCCGAGCAGCTCCTCCGGGGACAGCCCCAGCTGGATGTCGACGTCGTGGCCGGCATCACGGAGCTTCTGGAGCCCGTTGTCGGCGATCTCTTCGGTGACGAGGATGCGTGCCATCGCCGCCGAGTCTCGCGGGTGACCCCGGCCATCCGGAAACGGCCCTCAGGATCTGCTGCGGAGCTCCTCGTAGGCGAGGCGGAAGCGCTCGAGCTCCTGCTCGCCGGAGGGGAACAGCGCATCGGTGGTGCGGGCTCGGCTGAGCTCGATGCGGAAGTCCCGGTCGGCGTCGTCGAAGGAGGCCACGAGGAGGCCGTCGCCGGAGAAGCTCTCCAGGACGGTGTGCTCGGCGATGACGTGGCCGCCGAGGTCGCGCACGAGGTCGATGCAGCGCTGGTGGGTCTGGGGGTCGCCCGAGATCGTGTGGTGGTGGGTCGACACGACCACGAAACGGATGCGCCCGTCGGCGATCAGCTGGCGGCACGACTCGAGCACGTCGAGCTCGGCGCCCTGGATGTCGAGGTGGAGGACGTCGACCAGGTCGAGGTCGTGATCGGTCACCAGCGTCGGCACCGACCGCACCGGCACGTGGTGGACCGTGCCCGGGTGGTTCCACGACGGCAGCTCGAGGACCTCGTCGTCCGACGCACCGCCGGCGGCCTGCTCGAAGCGGATGGCGACGCCGTTGATGGCTGCGGTCTGGCGGCCGACGTCGAGGTGCTCCGGGTCGGGCTCGCACGCCACGGCGGTGCCGCCGGGGAAGTCCTGCAGGAACCAGGTCGAGTAGTAGGCCCAGAAGCAACCGAGCTCGATCATCACCGGATCGGGGCGGTGGATCCGCTCGAGGATCCGGGCGAACACCAGCTCCTCCTGGGGCTCGTGGTGGCCGTGGAGGGTCTCGATGATCTCGGCCATCCAGTCGCCGAAGTAGCCGAGGTGGGGGACGTCGACGCCGTTGTGCATGCGCTGGACCGGGCCGTGGGGGCTCTCGAAGACCCGGCCGGCGCCATCGACCTTGGGGAGGACGTCGGCGTCGCGGCACGAGACGGTGAGCGCCACCCGGCCGGCGGTGTCGAGCTGGGCGCCGACCGCCTGGAGCACCTCGGTGCCCGACGGGGCCGGCTGCGGAGCCGGGCTGCGGTCCTCGATCGGCGTCAGCAGGCGGCGCTTCGCCTCGCGGATCGTCGCACGCGGGTGACGGACGGCGTGGCGGAGGTCGGGCATGGGCCGGTCAGCGTACGTGCGACGAGCGGACTGCCAGGACGGATCAGCCTCGCGGCACGAGGGCGAGCTGGCGGGACTGGGCGACGAGGCGGCCGGTGGCGTCCCACACCTCGCCGTCCTCCTCGAGGAAGCCGCCGGTCACGAACCGGGTGGTGAACTCACAGCGCAGCGGGCCGGGGGCCGGTCGGGCCCGGACGTGGGTGGTGAGCTCCACCGTCGGCACCCAGCCGACGGGCAGCTCGACGTTGAAGATGGTGGGCGGGAAGGCGTCGGTCGCCTGGAGCAGGCCGATGGTGTCGACCTCCTCCCGCTCGCCGTCAGCTCCCTCGGGCCAGGCGAACCAGCCCCGCATCCGAGCCTCCCCCGACTTCTGGCCGGAGGAGAACACCGAGTCGTCGGGGTGCAGGCGCAGGTCGACCTTGTCCATGAACGCCGGGGCCAGCTCGGCGGCGTGCTGGCGGGGCTTGCACTCCTCGAAGCTGGGCATCTCGGGTGGGGCGGCATCGACCAGCTCGTGGTGCTCGGAGGCGTCGAGCGTGCTGCTGAGCGTCCCGAACGTGCCGAGCAGGCTGAGCAGTGGCCGACCGTCGGCGCCGAGCAGGTTGGCCCGCACCGAGGCGAAGGTCTTGCCCTCCTTCACCGGCTGCACCTCGACCGACACCGGGCCGGGCTTGCCGGGGCGCAGGTAGTGGGCGGTGACGCTGACCGGGTCGGGTCGGCCGCTGGCGTCGCGCATGGCCCGGGCCGCGATGGCGAGCAGGTAGCCGCCGTTGGCGTTACCACCGATGTCCCAGCCGTCATGGACCTCGCCGGCGAAGCGCACGGTCCCCTCGTGGGGGGCGAGCCGGGTGACGGCGGTGTCGGCGGCGAAGCTCACCTGGTGAGGTCTACGTCACCGGGCGGGCCGGGGCAGAACGCGGTGAGCCGGAGCAGCTGGCGCACCTGGGGGGTGGGGTTGCGCAGGCACAGGTACCCGCCGTTGGCGCCGAGCACCTCCCGGGCCTGCTCGAGGACCTTGAGCGCCGTGGTGTCCATGAACGGCACGTCTCGCAGGTCGACGTCGACCTCGTGGGCGCCGCTGCACAGGGCCTCGCGCACCATCTCGGCCAGCTCGTCGACGCTGCCGGCGTCGATCTCACCTCGTGGCTCCAGCGTGACCCTGGTCTGGCCGTAGCCGAGCCTGCTCACCGTGTCCGTGATGACCATCGTGCACCCCCTTCGGGCGATCGACCTGCGGTGGTCGCTACCCCCTCTGACGTGCGCGCTGACCGGATCGATCCCGTTGCCACCAACCTGCAACACAGGCGCAACCTGGCCCGGAAACCGGCAGCGGTGGCGGAACGACTCGGCTACTCGTCCGTCCCGAGGAACTCGGTCATGGTCGCTGCGCCGTCCTCGGCCACGCCCTCCCGGGACACGACGACCCGGAGCGTGCGCCAGAGGATCTTCAGGTCGAGCAGCATGCTGCGGTTCTCGACGTACCAGACGTCCATCTCGAGGCGCTCGGCCCACCCGGCGGCGTTGCGGCCGTTCACCTGGGCCCAGCCGGTGATGCCGGGGCGGACCTCGTGGCGACGGGCCTGGCGGGGCGAGTAGCGGGGCAGGTACTTGGTCGGCAGCGGGCGGGGGCCGACCAGGCTCATCTCCCCTCGCAGCACGTGCACCAGCTCGGGCAGCTCGTCCAGCGACGTCGACCGCAGGAACGACCCGAAGGCCGGTAGACGTTCCTCGTCGGGCAGCAGCTCGCCGTCGGGGCCCCGCTCGTCGGTCATGGTGCGGAGCTTGGTGAGCACGAACGGCGCGCCCCCGAGGCCGGCCCGCTCCTGGCGGAACAGCACGGGCGACCCGAGTCGCAGCCGGACCAGCACGGCGACGACGGCGAGCACCGGCGAGAGCACGACGAGCGCGGCACCAGCGACGACGACGTCGAAGGCCCGCTTCAACTGGATGCGCCCCGGTACCGCCAGCGGTTCACCAGGTCGCGCACGTCGTTCTCGAGGCGCATGCCGCCCCGGACCTTGCGCTCGAAGTAGTCCATGCCGTCGGACACCTGGATCGGCGACCGCGTTAGGCGGTGGAGGTCCGACCCCACCCAGGGGTTCGGCCGGGTCCGGCCGATGGTGGCGGTGCGGAACCGCCTGCGGACCTCGAACTCGTTCTGCGGTGATCCGAGCAACGCCTTGGGGTAGGCGAAGTGCTCGGGCGTGACGCCGAGGTGCGTCTCGATGACGGCGATCGACCGGTCCAGCTCGTGGGCGGCCTCGGTCGGTGGGATGCGGTCGAGCAGGGCGTGCGTGTGGGTGTGGGAGCCGATGTCGACCAGACCGGACGCGACCATCTCCTTCGCGGCGTCCCACGTCAGCGCGACACCGTCGTCGGGGAACGGCAGCTGGCGGTCGATGAACTGGGTGGCCAGGTAGTAGGTGGCGGGCACGCCGTGGCGCTCGAGGACGGGCAGCGCCTCCTCCACGAAGTCCGCCGTGCCGTCGTCGAAGGTGACCACCACGTGGGGCCGATGGTCGGGCGGCTGCTCCCCCGCCTCCAGCAGCTCGGCCGCGTCGGTCAGGGACAGCACCCGGCAGCGCTCGGCCAGGAACGCCATCTGCTCGTCGAACAGCGACGTCGGCAGGTCCACGCTCATCGGCGTGCGGGCACCGACGCGGTGGTAGATGAGGATCGTGACGCCGGCCGGGGCGGGACGCACCCGGTCCTGCAGGACCGTGGCCCGCTTGAGGGCCGCAGCGGCCTTGCCCATCAGCGCAGGAAGGCGACCACAGCGCCGGCCAATGAGATGTTCAGGCCGACGATGACGGTCAGGTGGCCCCGAAGCTTCTCGTTGAAGTCGGCCCGCATCAGGTGCATCTCACCCCGCAGCTCGTGCATCTCGCCGCGCAGGGTCGCTGCGAGGAGCTCCAGGTCCCGCTTCGTCGCGACGTCGGCCCACCCCGTGGGAGGCAGGTGCGCCATCATCGTTTCTGCCACCTGTTCACCGGCGTGGTCGATGAGCCACTTGTGCAGCTCGTACCGGTCGTGCTCGCTGATCGCCACGTCACCATCTCCAGGGTATTCCTCCGAAGGAGCGTCGATCCGCTCGAGTGCACCGTGGCGCTGGCACCGAACCTACGGACGACCTCTGACACCTACGCTCCGACGCCGATGCCGAGGCTCCTCCACGTCACCACCACCGACATCAGCCTGGAGCTGCTCCTCGGGCCGCAGCTGCGGGCGTTCCAGGACGCGGGCTACGAGGTGCACACCGCATCGGCCCCCGGCCCGTACGTCGCTGCCCTCGAGGCCGACGGCATCGTCCACCACCCGCTCGAGCACGCCACCCGGGCCACCGCCCCGCTCGAAGACCTGAGAGCACTGCTCGAGCTGTACCGCCTGTTCCGGCGGCTGCGCCCCGACGTCGTCCACACCCACAACCCCAAGCCCGGCGTCTACGGCCGCATCGCCGCCCGCCTCGCCCGGGTGCCGCTCGTGGTCAACACCCAGCACGGGCTCTACGCCCAGCCCCAGGACCGCTGGGCCCGCAAGCTGCCCGTCTACGCCCTCGAGCGCGTCGCCGCCGCGTTCTCTCACGCCGAGCTGGTCCAGAACGAGGAGGATGTCGCCACATTGCTGCGACTCCGGGTGCCGGGCCGCAAGCTGCAGGTGCTCGGCAACGGCATCGACCTCGACCGCTTCCGCCCCGATCCCACCCTCCGTGCCGAGGTCCGCACCGAGCTCGGCATCGACGACGGCACGATCGTGGTCGGCGCGGTCGGGCGGCTCGTGTGGGAGAAGGGCTACGCCGAGCTCCTCGACGCCGCCCGCACCATCCTCGGCACCCGGGACGACGTCACCTTCGTGGTCGCCGGCCCGTTCGACCCCGACAAGGGCGACCCCCTCTCCCGCGCCGACGTCGATGCCGCGGAGGCCGCCGGCGTCCGCTTCCTCGGCCACCGAGACGACCCCGAGCGCCTCTACCAGGCCTTCGACGTCTACGTGCTGGCCAGCCACCGAGAGGGCTTCCCCCGCTCGGCCATGGAGGCCGCCGCCACCGGGTTGCCCATCGTCGCCTGCGACATCCGGGGCTGCCGCCAGGTCGTCGACCACGGCACCACCGGCCTCCTCGGCCCGGTCCGCAGCGCTGCTGCCTTGCAGGCCAACATCGAGCGGCTCCTCGACGACCCCGACCTGCGGGCATCGATGTCGGAGGCTGCGTTGGCCAAGGCGAAGGCGGACTTCGACCAGCAGGCGGTCATCGACCGCACCCTTGCCACCTACGCCGGTCCCTGACCCGCCAACTCATCCGGCCCCTGGCTGGGTACGACTCATGCGACCATGTTCGCCCGCCTCCCTCCCCTCGCGCGCCTCGCGCTCGCTTCGCTCGTCCTGATCGCGCTGGCATGGGCGATCTTCGGTCGCTCCGTCGAGGACGACATCGCCGTGGTCCCCGACACGACGGACACCACCGAGCCGTCGGTCTTCGGGCCGGTCCCGACCTCGGGCGCCGGCGCCGTGCTCCTCGAGGGGCTCGTGCTGCCGATCACCGGTGGCAGCGACGGCGCCTGGACCGTCCTGACCCCGTGCGCCAACACCGCGACCGTCGACGGCGAGCGGCTCACCGGCGCCCACGTCGTGATCGATCCCGGTCACGGTGGACGGGAGACCGGCGCCATCGGCCCGAGCGGCGTCGTCGAGGCCGAGCTGAACCTCGACGTGGCCCTCAAGGCGAAGGCCCTCCTCGAGGAGGAAGGCGCCACGGTCGCGCTCACCCGGAACGACGACACCCGGGTCACCCTCGAGACCCGCGCCGCCATCGCCCAGGGGCTCGCGCCGCTGCTGTTCATCTCGATCCACCACAACGGCGGCCCCACCCGCACCGCCGACCGGCCGGGCGTGCAGGTGTACCACCAGCACCAGACACCGGAGTCGGCCCGGTTCGCCGGCGTCCTGTTCGAACAGCTGCAGGAGGCGATGGCCCCCTTCTCCGACACCTGGTCCGGCGGCAACGCCACCGGCGTGCGGTCCCGGTTGGGCGAGGACGGCGGCGACTTCTACGGCGTCCTGCGCGGCTCGGAGGGCGTGCCGGCGGTGCTGGCCGAAGCGATGTACATGTCCCACGAGCCGGAGGCGTCGCTGTTGCTCCGTGACGACGTGCGCCAGGCCGAGGCCCAGGCGATCACCGATGCGATCGTCGCCTGGCTCGAGTCCCCCTACGCCGGCAGCGGCTACCTGCCGCCGCTGCAGGCCACCGAGTCCGCCGGCGGTGGTGGCGGGTCGGCCGGCTGCGAGGACCCGGAGCTGCTCAGGACGCCGGCGTGAACCCCAGCACCCGGCCGTAGAAGGCCAGCTCCGCCTCGAGGACGGCGATGACCGTCTCGGACTTCCGGAAGCCGTGCTGCTCCCCCTCGAAGGGGTGGTACTCGACGGTGACGCCCTTGGCCTGCAGCGCCTCCACCACCATCTCGGACTGGTTCGGGGGGACGATCTCGTCCTCCAGGCCCTGGAACACGATGAGCGGCGAGTCGAGCTGGTCGACGTGGTTGATGGGCGACCGCTCCTCGTAGACCGACTTGGCCTCCGGGTACGGGCCGACCAGGCCGTCGAGGTAGCGGGACTCGAACTTGTGGGTCTCCTCGGCCAGCGCGGTCAGGTCAGCGACGCCGTAGGACGACGCGCCGGCAGCGAACACGTCGGACTGGACCAGCGCAGCGAGCACGGTGAACCCGCCCGCCGAACCGCCCCGGATGCAGAGGCGCTCCGGATCGGCCAGGCCCTGCTCGGCCAGGTGGGTGGCAGCGGAGATGCAGTCCTCGACGTCGACGATGCCCCATCTGCCCTGGAGCAGCTCCCGGTACGGACGGCCGTAGCCGGTGGAGCCGCCGTAGTTCACGTCGACGAGGGCGAAGCCCCGGCTCGTCCAGTACTGCTTGGCCAGGTCGAGTCGACCCCGGGCCATGGCCGTCGGGCCGCCGTGGATCAGCACCAGCAGGGGCGGCGCTTCCCCTTCGGGTGGCTCGACGTCCGGGTTGCTCGGCGGGTAGTAGAGGGCGTGGGCGGTCCGCTCGCCGGCCGACCCGGAGGGGAACGACACCGACTCGGCCACCGAGAACCACGCCGGATCGAGCCCGAGGTCGCGCGCCTCACGCAGCACCGTTGGCTCGCCGGCCACCGGGGCGTTCACATCACCCTCGATCGGCACCTCGACCACGACCGCCTCCCGGTCGAAGCCGGCACCGACGAACACGACCGACGTCTGCCGAACGGCGACCGACGCGATCTCGGTGTACGGCAGGTCCAGGTCCGTGACCGACCCGTCGAGGCCGAGCACGGCCAGTCGATCGAGGCCATCGCTGGCGTAGGCGAGCACCATCCGCCCATCGGCCAGGAAGCCGTACCGGGCCATGCCGAACACCCACTGGGGCGTGCCGATCTCGGCTTCGAGCTGCGTGCGCTCGACGATGGCGGCCTCGGTGACGGCGTACGCGTTCCACCAGTCCGTCCGATCGGACAGGAAGTGCAGCTCGCCGTCGGCGCGGAAGACCGGCTGGATCACCGACTCGCCCGGCCCACCGGCGACGACCTGGGTCTCCCCGATCCGAACCGTGCCGTCGACGACCTCGATCGCCGCCGCGCAGAGCTCGGTGGAGTCCCACGGCATGTTCGGGTGGTCCCACTGGATCCACACCAGCTGCATGCCGCTCGGCGACAGACGCGGGTTGGCCACGAAGTCCGGACCCGTCACGAGGACCTGGGGTGGGCCGGAGCCGTCCACCGGAACAGCGACGATCTCGTTCGCTGCCTCGCCACCGGTGTCGTGGCGCTCCATCACGCAGATGACGAAGCCGTCGAGCACCCGCATGTCGGCGTACCGGTACGCGGCCGGGGTCGGCGGCTCGGGCGTGATCGGCTCGGGCGTGCCGCCAGCGTCGTCGACCGCGAGCCGGTGCAGGCGCTGGTCGGTCCAGTTGGTGAAGTACAGCCGGCCGTCGTCCACCAGCCAGGCGCCGCCGCCGTACTCGTGGACGCGGGTCCGGGCGCTGAACCCCTCGGGCAGCAGGTCGTGGTTCGCGCCATCGGATGTGCGCCGGACGACCTGTACCCGCCCGCCCTCGGCGGGCCGCAGCTCGCTCCAGCACACATCAGGCCCGTCCAGCAGGACCTCGCCGAGCGACACCGATGCGGCGACCACCAGGTCCGGGGTGATCGGGGACGGCCATTCACCGTGCGGGATGGTGGAGTGAGGCATGCGGCCAACGTACCGGTACGCCCTGACCGCTCGAACGGGTCTCAGCGCGCTCGACGGTGCGCTTTCGACGGGAACGCCAGCGACCCGAGGAACCGGGCCTTGTCTCGACGGCGCGGGATGTACGGCACCGCGGCCAGTGCGCTGCGCCGGAACGAGCGCTGGCCGGTGAACAGGGTCAACAGGTGTTCCTCCTCCGCCGACGGCTCGAGGGCCGTTGCCCACGCGGCGACCTCGCCCCCATCTGCGCCGAGCAGGCGCCCCAAGCGTGCACCTGCATCACGGACCACTGCTCGGAGCTTCCAGCGAGTGGCCACCTCGGCCGCCTGGTCGAGATCGGCCCGCGAACCGGTGAAGGCGAGATCGAGCACGCTCGAGGCCCTCGGCACGACGGACGCCACCACGTGGGCGGCGGCGTGCACCAGCTGCAGCGGCGGCGGGAAGACCGGGATCTGCCGGCCCGCCACCTCCACCGTCGACGGTTCCACCCACAGGTCGGCTTCGGGAACCAGGAAGGTGTGCGGTCCGGCGACGAGCGTGCGGTGGAGGTCGATCTCGATCCCGTCGGCGTTGCGCAGGGTCACCGACTTCCCGAATCGTCGGTCGAAGCCGGGCCGCACCTGCGGGAGGATGCGCGTGCCGCCCCCGGCGATCACGGCAGCAACCGCGTCGTCCATCGCTTCGGACGGCACGAGCACGTCGGCATCGGCGAACACCCGCAGGTGCGGCGCCGGCCAGTAGGCGTGGGCGAAGACTGACCCCTTCAGGACGCGCTGCGGTATCCCCGCGCGATCCAGGAGATCGACCGCCTCCAACATCGCCCGCTCGGCCCGCAACGTGTGGAGCGCCCACTCAGACTCGATCACGCTCACCTGCTCGCGACGCTCGTCGGAGAGGTCAGTGCACTCACCAACGGCGGCGGCCAAGAGCCCGATGAGTCGCTCGGTCCTGGCTTCCCTGACGAGCCGGTGCCACTCATCGTCGGGAAGCGCTTCGAGCCCGGGGACGGGCTGTGCGCCGACCGCCCAGCGGCAGCAACCCTGCAGGGCCGTCGTGGGGTCCATCACGAGACGAGGAGGCCGGCATCGACGAGGGCGGCGATCGCGCTTTCCAGCTGATCTCGATCGGCATCCATGCCCCAGCTCTGCAGGTCGCGGTGCACGTCGTCGGGAGCGAGCGGTCCGTCAGCGAGCGCGATCCAGACCGCTGCTCCCAGACCTTGCAGGAGTCGGGCCTCGTCGTCGAGGACGAGCACCCCCCGCAGCGTCGAGCGCCACACGAGCGGCGCCTGCGCCACCACTGGACCCGTCCCCTCCTGCGTCGACACCATCTCGCCCACCATGATGGCCGACGTGTCCGGGCGGTGGAGACGCCGCAGTCATCAGGTCGTCGACCGCGCCCATGCGAGCGCGGTCACGGACAGCGCGGTCATGGCGAGCAGCTCACCTCCGTCCTCGGCGATGGTCAGGAGCCCGCTGAGCCACGTCCCCGCGGACGCCTCATCGTGCACGACGTCCAGCCCGACGGCCGCGGTCAGGAGCAGGCTCGCTGCCCCCGCCATCGTCAAGGACCAGGCTCGCTCCGGCCGCCCCGAGGCGTGGTGGGTGATCGCGACGACAGCCAGCAGCACGATCCCCAGCACCGCCATGGCGACGACCTCCCGGGCACGCTTCGCATCGACCGCTCCCAGGGCAGCGTCGAACAGGTCGAACTGACGACCGAACTCCTCGTGCCCCTCGAACAGGTCGTCGAGGACGAGGGCGACGAGCGCGATCGCCCACCCGAGGGCGACCCACGACCGACGCCGCACCCAACGCTCGACCAGCAGGATCGCCGCCACCACCAGCTGCAGTGCGCCGAACAGCTCTGCGAACCCGCGATCCTTGTCCAGCCGCAGCCGCAGGTCACCGCGCAAGCCTGACGCCGATGCCGAGTAGAGCGGATGGACGAGCAGCAGGGCGACGTCGACGAGCACGACCACGATGACGATCGACCGGAGCGGTTCGGCGCGGATCGCTCGTGCGAGCCGACGGAGCTGCGATCGCACCGATCCCCCGGACGGTGTCAGAACAGCTCGAGGTCGCCGAGCGCGAAGCCGACATCACCGAAGGCCGGCACCACGGGGTTGGCCAGCGTCCGCCACGTGACGATCGGACCCTGTCGCGGCACCGGGACGAACCCGTGCCGGGGGCCGAGCCCGATCGCCACGGCGTAGTCACCACATGCCCGCACCAGGCGGAACACCGCGGCCGGATCTGGCTGGTCGGACAGCCAGTCGACGATGGCGACCTCGCGCAGCGGTCCCCGCCGGCGGACCCGGAACACGGCGTGGCCGCCCTTGACCTCGATGGCGCGGTAGTGGAGCGGCTCGAACCCGTAGCGCCAGGCGAGGTGCTCGGTGGTGCGTGGCGTCGCCCACTGCTCGATGTCGGCGGGGCGCAGCTGATCGGCCACGTCGACGGCGGCCTCGCCGTAGGTCACCGGCTCCGACCACAGCGCCGCCGGCACCCGGGCGCGCAGCATGCGGGCCAGCGCCGTCGGTGACGACGGCTGCACCAGCAGGGTCGGCCGGCCGAGCTCCACCCATCCCATCTTCAGGTAGCCGGGCCGGCTCTGGTCGTTCGGGGTGTTGAACACCGCGTCGACACCGTCGGCCGTCAGCTCCTCGACCGCCTGCGTCGTCAGCCGTCGGAACAGCCCCCGGCCCTGGTGGTCGGGATCGGTGGCGGTGTCCACGGCACGGACCACGCGGAGGTCTTGCCCGTCGCGGCCGAGCCTCCACTGCAGCAGGGTGCGGAAGGCGACGAGGCGTCGGCCTTCCCACGCGCCCCAGGCCGGCGATGCACCGAACGGGTTCTCGACGTGCTTCCAGCGCACGAAGGCCCGGTCGCGCTCGTCACCGACCCACTGCAGCGACCGGGCGCCGAGCGCGACGACGGCTTCGATGTGCGAAGCGACGTCGAGCGGCGCCACGTCGAGCTCCTCGCCAGGTCGGGATTGACCGCTCATCGCCACCATCTTGGCCGGACCCCTCCGACATCGTTCGCATGGTCGGCCCGTACGCTGCCGAACCGTGTCCGAGACCTCGACCGGCCCGATGAGGCGACGGGTGCTCCACGTCCTCGCCTCGAACGACCGGCGGGGGGCCGAGGTCTTCGCCATCGACCTCGCGACCGCGCTCGAGCAGCTCGGCTGGGAATCGACGGTCGTCAGCCTCACGCGGTCCACGTCGACCGCGACCGTCCCGGCGGAGCCCCTCGGCGCCGGTCGCTGGTGGCGGAGCCTCGGACCGTTGCGTCAGCAGGCCAAGACCCACGACGTCGTCATCGCCCACGGATCCACCGCCCTGCCGGCGTGCGCCATCGCGTGCGCGGGGATCACGCCCTTCGTGTACCGAAGCATCGGCGACCCGGCCTACTGGTCGTCATCCGGACTCAAGCGTCGCCAGACGACGCTGCTGCTCAACCGCGCGGACACAGTGGTGGCCCTCTTCCCCTCGGCCGCCAACACGCTGCGAACGCGGGGCGTGACCAGCGAGATCGCGACGATCCCGAACGCGGTGGACGCGGCCGCCTTCCCCATGATCGACGAGTTTGGTCGACGAACGGCACGTGCGGAGCTCGGTCTCCCGAGCGACGCATCCGTCGTGCTCTTCCTCGGCGCCTTGAGTCTCGAGAAGCGACCCGAGCGCGCCCTCACCCTCGCCCGGGCTCGGCCGGAGCTGCACGTGGTGGTGGTCGGCGACGGACCGATGCGCGACCAGCTCGGTGATGAGGCGGCGGGCCTCGCGAACGTCTCGGTCCTCGGTCCGACGTCAACGCCGCACCAGGCCCTCGCCGCCGCAGATGTCCTGATCGTCCCGAGCGACACTGAGGGCGTCCCCGCCGTCGCCATCGAAGCGGGGCTGAGCGGCCTGCCGGTGGTGGCCAGCGACGTGGGCGGCTTGGCATCCGTCATCGAACAGGGCGAGACCGGATGGCTCGTTACGCCGGGCGACGACGACGAACTCATGGCCGCCGCCGACAAGGCGATCGTCGCGGGTCAGTCGGTAGGACTTGCGGCACGGCGCCGATGCCTGGAGCGATTCGACATCGGACCAGTGGCCGTTCAGTGGGCCGGTGTGATCACCCGCTCCGCACGCATCGCGAGACTCCGCGAGTAGACCCGAGTCGCCGCTGTATAGGTTCGACTCGTGGGGGATCTGCTGCGGTATCTGCTCCGGCGGACTCGTCGACGCCTCGGCGCAGCCATCACCCCGCCGCCCCCGAGTGCCGCCCTGGTCAGAGCCGGTGTCCTCACCGTGGGGCATCGCACGTACCCGACGCTGCCCTTCGTCGACTACTACCCCGGGGACACTGCTCGTGTGATCATCGGCGCGTACACGGCGATCGCGAAGGACGTCGTGTTCATGCCGGGCGGGAACCACAGGCTCGACAGCCCAGCAAGCTACCCCCTCTACCGCAAGCTCGGCCTCGAGGATCCCGACGCGGGCGGCGAACCATGGAGCAAGGGCGACATCACCGTAGGACGTATGGATCGGCCGGGGTTCCATGGTCCTCGGAGGCGTCACCATCCACGATGGCGCCGTCATCGGAGCTGGCGCGGTGGTGACTCGTGACGTGGAACCGTATGCAATCGTCGGGGGCTCTCCCGCTTCCTTGATCGGCCGACGGATGAGCCCCGAGCAGGCCCAAGCGATGCAAGAGATCGCCTGGTGGGACTGGCCGGAGGCCATTGTCCGTGACCGCGCACACGCGCTCACAGACGCCGACATCGAAGAGTTCATCGAGCGCTACCGCGCCTGAGAAGGTTGCAGCAGTGGTCTCGCTGCCGACATGTCTCTTGCCCCACGGGCAACACCGACTCACCGCAGGTTGCGAATCCTGCGGATCACCTGCTTGGCGGGGGTGGGCAGGGCGGCTCGTGCCGCACGGCGAAGGGGGCTCACCCGGTTCACGTCCAGGAACTGGGAACTCGGCCTGGCCGTCGGGAGCGAACCAGGACTGATCAGCTGCATCGTGTCCACGCACAGCACGTCACGCTTGGCGAGGTTCGCGATCTCGACCGACTGTCGGAGGCTGCTCTCGACGAAGATCGCTGCGTTGGACTCCCGGTACACGTCCGCCTTGAACGCACTCCGGCTGCGCAGCTCCCTTCGCGTGGACAGGTCCGGGAGATCGAGCATGACGAGCTCATCGAATTCGACGCCGTTGCGCTTCAACCACGCTTCGGTCTCGTTCCGCCACTTCTCCAACCGACTGGTGACGATGTACTTGACCTTCCGGCTGGGCTTCAGCAGCGGCTGCGCGTTCGCCAGGAAGTCTCGGTACCGCTCGTCGTCGTCGTCCTGTTCTCGACTGGGATCGAAGCAGAGGACGCCATCCATGTCGAGGCACGCATCCTTCAGCACCGCGTTGTGCAGGATGTTCCACTCGAAGGCCATTGGGCTCGTCAGCAGCTCGCGGTGCTCGTCGACCATCGCGAGGCCGACGTCATTGACGTAGACCGATCCGTAGCGCACCCGGTGCGGCAGAGCGGCTTCGCTCACGAGTCGACGTGCCGTCTGGATGCTGTCACCGGAGGACGTCGCGTCGTCGACGACGAACACATCGCGAGGCGACTGGAGGAACCGCTCGACGTCCATTCCGGCCTCACGCCAATGCTCAGGAGGATGGGTCCGACCAGTCGTCAAGCACCGGCCGGCCAGGAACCCATCGAGGTCGGCCATCGGGATGTTGCGATAGACCGCCAGTAGGTTCGCAACCAGTAATCCGCTCCTCGGGATGCCGACGACGAGCTCGATGTCACGGGGTAGTTCGCGTGACCATGCGAGCACCTGGTCGCTCAGCTGAGCGATGTTCCGGAAGTTCAGTCGTGACGCCGGGGCTCCCGCCATCGGGTCAACGTACCCGGAGGTCCCACTCGGATTCGCCGATTGCGTTCCGTCATGTTGCAGCCTGCTCCGCCCATGCCTGGTACATCAGTACGGACCAGACCCGGTAGTCCGACGGCCTCCCGATGAGATAGCGATTCCAGAGCGGCCGCACGACGTCGACGTCCAGGCCGTGCCGCTCGATCGCCGCAGGAGCGAGGAGGTCCTCGGCCCACGGGCGGAGGGGACCACGGAGCCATCGGCCGAGCGGCGGATCGAAGCCGATCTTGGGCCGGTCGAGCACCTCCCGAGGCACGTGCGCGGCAGCGATCCGCCGGAGCGCTCGCTTGGTCTGCCCGTCGGACAGGCGCTGAGAGTCGGGCGCTCGCCAAGCCGCAGCGACGACGCGTGGGTCGAGCAGCGGCACGCGCACCTCGAGAGAAGACCTCATGGATGCCCGATCGACCTTGGTCAGCATCTGGTCGGGCAGCGTCGTGACCGTGTCGAGGTACATCAGCTCCTCGACGACGTCGTGGCCGGCGAGCGCGGCTGGCGGGTGGTCGAACACCGTCGCATGGGGATCGGCTTCGACGGGCAACCGATCCGGCCAGACGGCGACCAGGCGCTGGGCGAGGTCGAGCTCGTCCTTCGTACGGAGGAGCGTGGCGAGCCGTTCGAGCTTGTCGCCGGCGTTGCGGATGCGCAGCGCACGAGGTCCACGGTCGGGACGGAGCAGGCGGTCCGCCCACGCGGGGTCGATGCGCTCGACGGCCGCGGCGCCGGCACGCCGGAGCGGCGCCGGCATTCGACCCACTCGATCCCAGGCGGCCGAACCCAGCAGGTACCGGTTGTACCCACCGAAGACCTCGTCGCCGCCGTCCCCCGACAGGCACACGGTCACGTGTTCGCGAGCGGCGCTGCTCAACAGCATCGTGGGGAGGGCGGACGGGTCGGCGAACGGCTCGCCGTAGGTCGGAGCGATCAAGTCGACCAGGTCGAGCCCGGCATCGGCCGACACGGACAGCGTGTGGTGCTCGGTGCCGAGGTGACGTGCGATCTCCGCAGCGTGGTCCGACTCGTCGACCGAGGGTTCGTCGAAGCCGACGGTGAAGGTGCGGACCCGGTCGGTCACCTGCGTAGCGAGCGCAGCGATGCAGGTGGAGTCAACTCCGCTGGACAGGAACACGCCGACCGGCACGTCGGCATCGAGCCGCAGGCGCACGGAGTCGGTGAGGAGGCGCTCGATCTCTGCGAAGGACTCCTCCTCCGGCAGGCGCTGCCGGCCGAGCAGCGCCGTGGCGTCCCAGTAGGGGGTCACGGCCGGGGGCTCGCCGAGCCGCACCTCGAGCCGGTGACCTGCCGCCAGCTTGCGGACACCGGTCAGCGCCGTGAACGGGGCGGGTATGTAGCCGAGGCGGAAGTAGAGCGCGATGCTGCGCTGATCGATGTTGTTCGGCACGCCGGGGCAGCGCCGCAGTGCGCCCAGCTCCGACGCGAAGGCGATCCCACCGTCGATGTCCACCCAGTAGAGCGGCTTCTCCCCCAAAGGGTCGCGGGCCAGGTGCAGCTTGCGTTCGCGACGGTCGAACGCGCCGATGGCGAACATGCCGTTCAAGCGGGACAACGCGGGTTCGAACCCCCAGGCCGCGATCGCTTCGACCAGGACCTCGGTGTCGCTCGTCCCCCGGAACCGGTGACCGCCAGCCTCCAGCTCCGAGCGGAGGCTGCGGTGGTCGTAGATCTCGCCGTTGAACGACACCACCCACCGCTCGTCAGCCGACACCATGGGCTGGCTGCCGGTGGGCGACAGGTCGATGATCGAGAGGCGACGGTGCCCGAGCGTGCAGTGGGAGGCGTCGTCGTGCCAGAGGCCGTCGTCGTCAGGGCCTCGATGCGTCTGCACCGAGCACATGCCCCCGACCACAGCAGCACGGTCGGTGTCACCCGTGACGCCAAGGAGCCCGGCGATGCCACACATCAGCCACGCCTGGCTGCGAGCTGTTCGTAGACCGCCTGCTGCCGCTCGACCGCCCGGACGATGCCGAAGTCACGAGCCCTCTCGCTGGCGGCCGCAGACATCCGTGCGCAGGTCTCCGGCTCGAGAAGCTCGCTGATGGCCTCGGCGAGGGCGGTCGGATCTTGTGACGGGACGAGGCGTCCCTCGACGCCATCGGTGATGACGTCAGGGACGCCCCCGACGGCGGTCACCGCAGCGGGCAGTCCTGCGGCGAGCGCCTCCAACAGCGAGATCGGCAGTCCCTCGTGGCGGCTGGCCAGCGTGAACACGTCAGCAGCGACGAGGTGCCGGATGGGATCCTCCTGGTAGCCGAGCATGCGGAACCGATCACCGAGACCCCGCCGGGCGAGATCGGTCCGCAGCTCGGCCTCCATCTGTCCCTGCCCGATGGCGAGGAACACCACGTCGTCGTGGTCACCCAGCACCCGCTCGGCCGCATCGAACAGGTTCGGGTAGTCCTTGTCCGCACGAAGGTTCGCCACCGCGAGAACCACCCGCTTGCCCTCGACGCCGAGGGCCGCTCTGCCGTGGTCGCGCTCCTTCCGCCGCTGCTCGATCTCGTTGACGTCGACCCCATGGACGAGTACCTCACTCCGGACTCGGAGCCGGCCAGGGAGGCTGTCGTGCACCGGCTCTGACACCGAGAAGAGGTGATCGTCCAACGACGCCGTCAAGCGGTCGAGTGCCCGAGTGGCGACATGGAAGGACGGCCACATGTTGTGTGCGGTGCTGACGAGGGCTGGCCGAGGTCGCACGGTCATCACCACCGGTCGGACGAATGCGGCCACGAGCGGCGAGTGGACGTGCACGACGTCGATGCGCTCACGCAGCAGGAGGGAACGGAACCGACCCAGCCACCGGAGGTCCGCGATCTGAGGTCCATCCAGGCATGTGACGTCGATGCCGGCCGCACGAAGCGGCTCCGCCAGTTGACTCTTCCCCGGCAGCAGGTGCGCGGCGTGGAAGGCGAATCGGCGCTGGTCTCCGGCTCGGGCGAACGACAGCAGGAGGCGTTCTGCGCCGCCGGGACCGAGTCCCTTCGAGAGCCACAGGACTCGGATCGGCTTCCCTGCACCGTCACCGTCAAGTGCCATGGCCCGTCAACGACCCCCGGAGTCCTGGTCGGTCACGAAGCCTGCCTGCGTGGGGATCACACCGACGTGTCGCTCGACATCCACGTCGTCGCGACTGCCGTCGGCCACCACCCGACCGTCCTCGACCACCAGGAAGCGGTTGCAGTGCCCGAGCAACGACGGACGGTGCGACACGACGATCACGATCGCATCCGGGCCGAGCGCGAAGAGGGACTCCTCGATGAGTCGCTCGTTGACGGCGTCGAGCGCACTCGTCGGCTCGTCGAGGATCAACACCCGAGGCTCGCCGTACAGCGCGCGTGCAAGGGCCACCCGCTGGCGCTGACCACCTGAGAGGCTCGCTTGCCCATCGCCGACCTGGGTCCCCCACCCATCAGGGAGGGCTCGAATGTCGGCGGCGATGGCAGCACGCTCGGCGGCGCGCTCGACATCCGCCTGGCTGCCGGCTCGGAAGAATCGGATGTTGTCGGCCAGCGACCCGCGGATGAGCACGGGTTCCTGGGAGAGCAGGGAGAACGTGGATGCCCACGATGCCGCGGTGAACTCACGAGCGTCGACGCCGTTCACGCTGTACTGCCCGACGCTCGGCTCGAGCAGTCCGGCGAGCAGGGTCGCCATGGTCGTCTTCCCACCGCCGGATGGGCCGACGACGCCAAGCCAGTCACCGGGCTGGAGCCGGACGGTGACGTCCGACAGCACCTGGGCGTCGTCGTAGGCGAAGCCGACGCCGTCCAGCTCGAGCTGGTCCACCGACTCGAGCTGTCGGGTGCCACGCCGACGCACGACCGTCTCGTGCAGGTCGACTGCGTCACGGATCTCGGCGAGGTAGGGCCCGGACTCCACGTAGGCCTGCGTGCTGCTGTTCAGCTGCTGGAGGTAGGAGAGCGAGCGCACGGCGAGGATCGCTGCGGTACCGAAGCTGGTTGCATCGATCTCCAGCTCCCGTGCGATGACGATCACCCCGACCACCCCGAGCAAGATGCTCTGCTGGAACAGGCTGGGTATCGCCCGTTGGATCGTCCGCAACCGGGCGAGCGAAGCGCGAGCGCGGCCGTTCGCGGACTCCAGCTCCCGCCGAGCCGCATCCTGCACGTCGAAGAGCTGTAGCTCTCGGTTGAGTGACGAGAGAGAGGTGGAGAGGAGCTGCACCTCACGGACCGACTCTTGCGAGCGCCGGGAGATCACCTTGGTCCGTCGACGCAGCACCGAGAAGAGCGAGACGATCGTCGCGCCGAGCGCAACGAACACCGCCCCCACCAGCGGCGAGGACACAGCGACGAAGGTCCCGTACACCAGCAGGTTGATCAGGGCCGACAGCATGGTGCCGAGCAGCGGCACGGAGCCCGAGGCGGACTGGACGTTGGTGCCGAGGAGCTGCTGCAGGTGCCCGGCCCGAAACCTCAACATCTCGCGCCAGTCGGCGGCGAAGTACGAATCGATCAGACGGGTTCGCGCATAGGCCGCAGCCCGTGCGCTCAGCCGCCCGACGACGACGCTGTCCAGCAGGCGCACGGTCATGGACACGAGGGCGCCAGCGGCGGCAAGACCGAGCAGCTGGTTGGAGGAGAGGTTCCCGTCAATCGGGCCGAGCGAGATCTGGGCAGTCGAGCTTTCGTCGACGAGCAGCAGCAGCGACCGCACGATTGCCACCAGCAGCAGCACTTCCGCTGCAGCGGCCACCACACTGAGCAACGGCAGGGCGAGCACCCACCGCTGACGCTCACCGAGCAGCCAACGGACATGCCCGACGAGCTCGCCGATCTGCCCGAAGCCGAATCCGCGGCGGGGCATCCGTTGGTCGGCGAACCTGTCCTTTGCTTCGTCGCTCACGATCGTCCTCGCAGTCGGTGCACGGCGGGGTGCGCGCCCGAGAGCATGGCTCCGAAGGTTGAGGCATCCGCCGATGCGTCAACCCGCACGCGAGAGATGCGAAGCGGGTTGCTCACCGGCAGACGGTTGATCCTGTGGTCGAAGAGGAACCCAAGCTCGTACCCGTGGTCTTCCAGCCAATCTTCGACCCGCGGGTCGTGGTTGCCGTTCGGGTACGCGAACCATCGGGGTGTGTGACCCAAGAGCCCACGGAGCACGCCGTGGGCCCCCGCCATCTCCTCCACGACCGTCTCGTCGTCACAGTGATCGAGACAGGGGTGGGTGAGCGAGTGGTGTCCGATGTCGATCCCCATCGCCGGCAGGTCCAGCAGCTGCTGTCCGGACAGGTGGCTGCCTGGCACCGGCTGGTCCAGCGCCACCAGCTCCTGCACGAGTCGCGACACCTCGCTTCGTCGCAGTTCATCGGGGGTGGCCTTCAACGCCCGAGTCACCGCTGCGGGATCGGTCAACCGGACACCGTCGAAGTCGACCCCGAGGAACGCCCCCGCCTTCGCGACGTCCCACCAGTACGGCTCCTCGGAGTCGATGAGCCCAGCGACCACGAAGGCCACCGCAGGGACGTTGCGGACTCGCAGGATCTCCGCCGCGGTCGTGGCGATCGTCTCGTGACCATCATCGAAGGTGACGAGAACCGGGTTGGGCGGGAGCTCCGCTCGCCTGTAGACGGCATCGGCGACCTGCGCCGCGGCCACCGGGTTGCATCGGTCGACCAGCAGATCCATCTGGGTTGCGAAGGCCGACGCGTCATCCACCTGGTGGTAGGCGAGCACCGTAAGGTCATCCCGGTGCAGCCGGCGTCCGATCCGGAGTGCAGCCTCGGAACCGAGCAGGCGCTGCGCCGGATGAGTTGTGGGACCACCACCATCGGCTGCAACCTTGCGATACAGGTCCGCAGTCGCCTCGACCACCTGGTCGAGTTCGTAGCGCTCGAGGAACCGCTGTCGGGCCCGTTCACCCATCGCCTCACGCCTCGGTGCGTCATCGAGCAGTGCCGAGATCGCCTCGGCGAGCGCCGCCTCGTCGTGTCGTGGCACGACCGTTCCGTATCGACCGTGGCCGAGGACTTCGGCGATGGCGGGGGCGTCGGAGCCCACGATCGGGGTGGCGAGGGCCATCGCCTCGATGAGGGAGCAACCCAGCCCTTCGTAGAGCGAGGGGAAGGCGAACACGTCCGCAGCGGCGAAGAGGTCCGGAACATCGGAACGGTGGCCGAGGAGGTGCACCTGCGCTCGGCTGGAAGATTTCCGCAGGGCGGCGTTCAGCTTGTCCGTGGCGTCGCCGGGACGCCCGGCCACGAGGAGGTGGGCGTCGGGATGGTCCCGCACGACGCGATCGAAGGCACGTATCAACAGGTCGTGCGCCTTCTGCGCATCCTGCCGGCCGACGGCGACCACGACGGCGGCGTCCGGCGCGAGCCCGAGAGCCGAGCGCACCTCGTGTCGCCGTTCCGGCGTCCGAGAGCCGAGGAGCGTGCCGGATCTGCCGCGACCGATCACGGTGACACGCTCGCTGGGGATGCCCAGCACGTCGATCGCCTCGGCCCGGACGGTTTCTGTGATGGCGTGGAAGTGCCCGCCAAGGTGACGGGCGGTGATCCCGTCCAGCATCTTGAAGACCTGGAGCTTCCATGCCGGGATGCCGAGGACCTCACGCCGCACCGGGTCGTAGGACGTGTTGACCAGGCTGTCGACGCGGGCCACACCCGTCCCGACGAGTGACAAGCGGGCGAGGAGGCACGAGTGGAGCAGAGTGGCGTGGACGACGTCGGGCGAGAGCCGCCGGACCTCTCGGCGAAGTGCTCGGGCCCGAGCCAGCCAGGAGCGACCCGGAAGCACCTGCACGTCGAAGCCCTGCGAGACCAGCTCCGCCTGGAGTCCGCCCTCGCGCGGGTGGATGCAGCGCACCACCGAGTCGACGTGGTGCACACGTAGCAGCGGGAGTGCGGACGCCATCGAGTGCTCGGCTCCACCGCCGAGACCGAGTGCGTCGATCACGTGGAGGACCTTCACCGGGCTCGCCGCTCAGCGCGTGACACCACACGCCCCAACTTCTCGCTCAAGACGCGAGCAGATGAGCGGAGGATCCGGCCAGTGACCATGAGTCCCGGTACCGGATCGTCCCAGGCCCAGACCGCACGCACGCGGCGGGGTGAGCGAGCGAACGCGACGCGATCACGCACCAGGCGCGGGACGCTTCGTGGATCGGCTTGGAGGCGAGCGAGCCAGGCGGTCCCGATCCATGCTGCAGCATCCTGCTGGGTGGGCTCCACCGCTGGGACGAGTCCTCGGCCCCGCTCTTCGATCGCCATGCGAACAGTGTCGACGCCAGCCCGAGTGGCGAGGAAATGGATGGCCTCGAGGCGCGGGTTGAACTCGACGAACCAGAGACGATCGCGATCGCGAATGAACTCGATCCCGCCGAGGCCAGTGAAGCCCGTCTCATCGAGGAAGCGGCGAGCGCTGGCGTCGATGTCAGGAAGCTTCACCGCCTCTCCCCACACCATGACCCCGCCGTCAGGGTGAGATTGCCGACGTTTCCGGCCGGTGACAACCGCGGTTTGCGTCCCATCCGCACTCCGCCACACGATGCCGAACTCAACATCCTCGTCTGATCTGTCCCCCACGACCTCTTGGATGAGCAGCCTTGCGCCACCAGCCAACGATTCGCGACAGAGCTCCTGCAACGCTTCGGCCGTACGGCAGATGCGCACCTTGAAGTCGGTTCGGCCTTTCGTCTCCCAAGACGTCGGTCGAACGATGACGGGAAGGCGCAGCGACCGCACGTTCCTGAGGTCCCGTTGATCTTCAACAGCCGTCCAGGCTGGGACGTTGACGCCTGCGCGCTCCGCCGCTCGAAGCTGCGGGATCTTGTCGATCAAGCCACGCAATACAGCGTCCTCCGGCACGGCGAGCTCAAATCTCTCATCGAAGTGTCGGCGACCAGCACTGATCACCTGCACGAGTCGATCGCTGAGCGGGAGCACCACGATGCGATCGGCGAGCTCCAACCGCTGCGCGGCCCAGGTGGCTAGGCCCTCACAGAGATCATCAAGCTGATCCACCTCGAAGTCCCGCGTGTCAGAAACGAGTCGGCTTCTACCGAAGATCATTCGCCCGGAACCGAGGGTGGCCACCAAGACAGTCGCTCCGCTGGATGAGGCCGACCGCGCTGCGTGCAGGGCGCTGCCCCACACCTCCTCTGTGACGATCAGGCAGGCTGGAGCGCCCCCGTGCGCTTTCACTTCAGGTCAGACGTTGGCGGGCGCGGCGAGAAGTGCCGTTCGCTCGAAAACTTGCGACCAAGCACAAACCGCGTCCGGTACTCGCCGGTGCACCGCCAGCCGATCCGCTCCAGTGAACGGATCGAGGCAGCGTTCCACGGGTAGACGAGACCCCAGAGCACATCGCTGCCCGGCAACGTCTCCGCGTAGACCGAGATCATGCGACTCAGCAGCGATCGTCCGCGGTAGGCCGGGTCAACGAAGCTCCTACAAGAGAAATGCTCCGTGGGTGGAACAGAGACCGTCCGGTGGAGTTCGGCTACGAACACTTCGCCTTGTGTCATCCAGGTACTCGCCGCAATCCGGTCCCCATCCAGTGCCACGACACATGAAGACTGTTGCCGATCGAAGTGGCGGAGATCGTCGTCATGCGCATGCGGGTTCATGCCGTCCACAATCCGATACGCCGGCTTGCAGAGCACCCGAATATCCAGTCCATCAGCTTCCGCGGGGAACGCGCTCTCAGATGCCCGTGTCTCGTACCGGTCGAGCATGATCTGTCGGAAGATCAGTTTGCGGAACGCGAGTCGGAAGATCTGAGCTGTCCGGGCCCAGCCAGCCCCGATCCGCAGAGGCCAAGACCCGGCCTGCCCGCCTCGGTTTGCGCTCAGGCGAAGCCGCCCCCGAAGTGCGGCCCGGGTACGCGGCCGGTCGGCCATGTATCGAGGTCTCCAGTTCTTGAGGGCTTGAGGGTGCACGACGCCCAGCTCCGCCGGAATCACTTCGAGACCGAGCACTTGCGCCATCGCTAGTCGATGGTGTCCCGACCCACCGAAGACAGGTTCCAGGTTGGGGCCGATGTGAATGCGAACTCCACCACGTTCTCGAAACGCACCGTCCCACACCTCCGTACGACACCTAAATCGCCCCTCCGCCTTGACAAGCTCGCATTGGCGGTCGAGGCGTCGATATCGGGCGATGATCTGATCCATGTCCCTACAGCCATCTGCCACGCCGCCCGCCTCCAACTCTGCCAGCAAGACATCAAAGATGTTCGTCGCTTCCCAAGGAACCCCGTCGCGCCAACGCTCAGTACAAGCCTTGATTTTCGGGATCTCTTGAAGGGCGAATGCCGGGAGGTCCCAATACTCGCCGCCGACAACCGCCCCGGAGTCCTCTTGACCTTTCCCGTAGCGGCATTCTGTCACTTGCGAAGGATCGACCCAGATCCTTTCACACCATCGTGGAGCATCGAGCCCATACCGAAGCACTCCACGAGCGTCACGGGGCAGCGCCTGCAATAGCAGAGCACGAAGCCACGCCGCTCGACTTCGAAAATAGTTGAAGGATCTTCTTCTCACGTTCTGCACGATCCACACCCGCTCACCGTCTTGGATCCACCGTGCTACAGGTAGAGTTTCCGCCAACGGAGCGAACCCACTACGCGGCCGACGCGCCTACCCAGGAGTCGAGCCCACTCCACACGGCTCTGACGGCTCAACAGGCGAGGGATCGACAACCCGAGCAGCGCCCATCCTTTCAAAGCTGCCCCCGGCGAGCTGCGAGGCATTCCCGCCTCCTTGAAATCGCGGTAGAGATGAACCTCTTGGAGAGCGCGATGGAATGAGCGCCTGATCTCGCTTCGCGCCCCCCGTACCGCTTGGATATACGTCACCCTCGCCGGGGACTCGATCAACTCATAACCAGCAATCTGCGCGCGGAAGAAGAAGTCGAACTCATCCGCGCCACCGCGGTAGCTCTCGTCAAATCCTCCAATCGCGTCGAAGCATTCCCTCGACAGTCCGCAGCAGGCGCCAAGCGGTGCCGGCAGAAAGGAAAACCGCGTAGCAACACCGAGTTCTCGGCCTGCAACACCGAGTATCGTCTCCACACACGTTCCTCCGACGAGCGGGGCCCTATCGAGCGCCCGGGCCATCTGAGAAATCCAGTCGCCTTGGACGACGTCGTCTGCATCGCAGAAGAGGATTCTCTCATGCGAAGCCGCCCGCACCGCAGCGTTTCGAGCCACGTTGATTCCCGGCTCCTTTCCCGCATCGATCACTCGAAGATCGAGCCTCTCAGCGAAAGAGCACGCAACTCTTCTTGTATCGTCGGTGCTGCCGTTGTCGGCAACAACCACTTCGACTGTCGAAGCACCAACCTGGCTGGCCAAGGCTTCCAATTGCGCGGCGAGGGTCTCCGCTCCATTCCGTACCGGAATGCACACCGAGACGCCACAGCCTGTTGTCGTGAGATCCACCATCTCCCGTCCCTTGACCTCCAACGGGCAGAACCCGCCTGACCTAGTCTCGTCGAGTGCCGCAGCCGAGGTCTCATCCGACGTTCTCGATCGTATTGCCTGCGTACGGACGCCCACGGTACCTGGCAGAAGCAATCGGCTCCGTGCTGCAGCAGACGTACGAGTCTTTCGAGTGCATCGTCGTGGACGACGCCAGCCCTCAGCCCGTGCGGGTGGAGCGGGATGAACGCGTGCGGCTCGTCAGACGAGACGAGAACGGCGGACCAGCCGCCGCACGAAACACGGGAATGGACCTGGCCGAAGGGGACTACGTCACGTTCCTCGACGACGATGACCTCCTGGTCCCCGACCGTTTGGCCATGACGGTTCCACATCTGGACCGTGCTCCGATCGTTCTCTGCTGGACCAACTACCTCGGCGAGCCAGCGAGGCACGGACGGCGGCTGAGCGGCCCGGTTCAAGGCGAACTCCTAGCATCGACCATCCCCCACATGGGCTCCGCTGTCATCCGGCGAGACATCCTGCAGCCCTTAGATCCCACCTTCGCTGCGCTAGAAGATGTCGAATGGTGGCTGCGCATGTCCCGGTATCCGGTGCACACCGTCGAGCAGGTCGGCTACCTCCTCAGACGTCACGAAGGACCCCGAGTTGGCTACGGGTTGAGAGAACGGGCAAATGCAGCCGAGCAGTTGATCCGCGCCCATGAAGGGCATTTTGACCAGTATCCGAAGGCGGCGGCCTACCGGTGGCTATGGTCTGGCGGTGTCCTAGAACGGCTCGGAGATCTTCAGGACGCTTCCAATGCGTACACGCGATCGATTCGCGCGAGGCCATCCGTGCGGGCCCTGCGAGGCCTCATTCGGGTCAAGGCCGCAAGCCACCGCCGGACGTTGCGACGCCCACCGAATTGAGGTGACAGTCCGGCGAGGTTGAGCCCCAGTCTTGACCTCTCCAGAGGCGACTGTTGGACCAGTTGATACGCCTTCGCAAAGAAGCCGCCAGCACGATCTGGTCATCACCAGCATGATGTGCCGCCAAGTAGGAGCGAAGCCTTCCGTATCCACGGTCTATGGTGAACACTCTGTCTATGGTGAGCACTCGCTGACCAGTCGAAAATGGATGCAGAACCGCATGAAGACGGTTTGTCACCACGGCCGGCGCTGCGTGAAGCCCAGCAAGGCCAAGCGAAACGAGACATCTGGCCCGTCGATCGTAGTGAACGAGCCGCAACCTCACATCGACTGGGGCGAGCCTGGAACTCTTGAGCGTCCGTGCTAGACGAAACACTCGGCTCTGCAGACCATTCGCAGCGACCTCGACCTTGGACGGTTTCGACTCTGCCATGAGCTTGTCCCAGTCCACCGGAGCGCAGTGGTCGTGCACTGCACGCTCGACATCCCTATCCTCCACCTCGGAGTCGGATCGCATCAGGACTAGGAAGTCCGAGGTGGCTGAGCCCGGATCGAACTTCCTCATTGAGCGACAGGGAGCGAGATCAGGACAGAGCTCAGCTGAGATTCCCCAGTTCGGTCAGCATACGGAGACTGCGTTCGTCGCGAACTAGTACGTGTAGATCTCGGCAACGACGCAAGAAGTCCGTGTCTGGTTCCAAGGTGGTTTGATCGGACCTGTAAGCGACGGTCTGAGGGAGTTGAAGATAGCGGCGGGTCGGAAGATCAAACATCACCCGCCGACGGAACTCCTGAAATCCAGGCCAATAGTCGCTAAAGTTCCCACCGCCGTGGAAGAGGATTGTTCCGTCTGGATGCGCCAAGTCGAGGTCGGCTACACAATAGTTGGCCATCGTGGCCGAGTAGCGGGCGCGGATTCCGAGTTGCTCTAGCAACGATCGCGGCAGTCCCTATCGCCGAATCTCCAACGTTGTTGTGGTGCGGAAAACTCCAAGAGAAACACGCAAGCACTGGGCTGGACCCACCTACCGACACACTCGCGAGCGCTTTCTACCTGTACGCCTAGATGCTCCAGCAATCCGCTTGCGCATCTGGAAGCGCTGGCGTCCTCATCGGGCACGGCGGATACGGCTCTACTCCATTGCCCTAGCCGCTTGTGCGGTCGAGCGCCCACTCACATCCTCCTGGTTCATCATCCATCTGAGCACTACGCCAATCGTCGCCAAGCCCGGATCCTTCGAAGAGGATGCGCATCTCCGCAGAATTGCACGTACGCCTCTGCAAGTCGCTCACAACTGGCATCGGTGCGCCAGGCCTCACGATCCGGAGACCAGGTCGGAGATGCGCTGCACGCCCTCGGCCAGGTCATCATCGCCGAGCGCGAACGACAGCCGGGCGTAGCCGGGGGTGCCGAAGGCCTCGCCGGGCACGATGGCCACCTTGGCCTCCTCGAGGATGATGGTGGCCAGGTCGAGCGTGTTGTCCGCCGTGCGACCGTTCAGCGAGCGGCCATAGAGGCCGGTGAGCTTCGGATAGGCATAGAACGCGCCTTCCGGCTCGAGGCACTCGACGCCGTCGATGGCGTCGAGCATCTTCCAGATGGTCTGGCGCCGGCGGTCGAAGGCCTCCCGCATCATCACCACGTCGTCGAGCGAGCCGGACACGGCGGCCAGAGCAGCTCGCTGGCTCACGTTGGCGACGTTCGACGTGGAGTGGCTCTGCAGGTTGGTGGCGCCCTTGATGACGTCGTTGGGGGCGATCATCCACCCGACCCGCCAGCCGGTCATGGCGTAGGTCTTGGCCACGCCGTTGAGGACGACGCAGCGGTCGATGATCTCGGGAACCTCGACCGGCAAGGAGGTGAACTCGTTGCCGCCGTAGACGAGGTGCTCGTAGATCTCGTCGGTGACCACCCAGATGCCGTGCTCGACGGCCCACTGGCCGATGGCCCGAACCTCGTCACGGGAGTAGACGGCGCCGGTGGGGTTCGACGGGGAGACGAACACCAGCACCTTGGTTCTGTCGGTGCGGGCCGCCTCGAGCTGCTCGACGGTGGCCTTGTAGCCGGTGGTCTCGTCGCACACGACCGGGACGGTGACGCCGCCGGCGAGGCCGATCGGCTCGGGGTAGGTCGTCCAGTACGGGGCGGGGAGGATGACCTCGTCGCCCGGGTCGATCAGGGTGAGGAACGAGGCGTACACGGCGTGCTTGCCGCCGTTGGTGACCAGGATGTTGGCCGGGTCCACCTCGAGCCCGGAGTCGCGCTTGGTCTTCTCGGCGATGGCCTGCTTCAGCTCAGGCAGTCCGCCGGCCGGGCTGTACTTGTGGTTCTTGGGGTCCCGGCAGGCCTCGACGGCGGCCTCGACGATGTGGGCTGGGGTCGGGAAATCGGGCTCACCGGCACCGAAGCCGATGACCGGCTCGCCAGCGGCCTTCATGGCCTTGGCCTTGCTGTCGACGGCAAGGGTCGCGGACGGCGCGATGGCGGCGACGGCAGCGGAGATTCGGGACGAGGACAAGGCGTTTCGCTCCTGGTCGGGGACTCCGCGATAGTGGCATCTCAAGCGTGGATAGTCACCAGCGATAGTGCGACTCCTGGTGTGGCCCAGGACGCCGACGTGGTCCACGACACGGGCGACGAGGCGATCGCCGGGGTCAAGACGTTCACGTCTGCCCCGGTCGTGCCCGATGCGTCGTTCGCCATCGCCAAGAGCACCGGACTCCAGTCGGCCCTCGATGTCAAGGCTGCGGCCACGGACAACGTCGCCGGCGACCAGACGATCCTGAACGTGGTGAAGCTCACCCAGGTCGCCTACGGCGCCCTCGGCACGAAGGTCCACGACGCGCTGCGTCATCACGGCAGAAGCCTGCGCCGGGGAACCGCCGACCCCTCGGCCCTATACGTCGGCGGCTCAACCGTGTCCGACGACATCACTGGCCTGTCCGACGGCGACCTCGTGGGCACCTGGCCGGACTCCTCCGGCAACGGTCGCTACAGCACCAGGCGAACTCGGCGAAGCGGCCGGTGTTCCGCACGTCACCGTCATCAACGGCCAGAGAGCTGTCGTGTTCGATGGCGTGGACGACCTGCTCGCCTCTGCGGCATTCAAGTCTCTACCTCAGCCCTACACGGTGGTCGTAGTGGCCCAGATCGCTCGGGACCTCGGACTACGACCGCTTCCGGAGTGCAGCGCCAGGGTCGTCGGTCGAGCAAGACGCACGCTCGTGGCGGGAACAACTACGACATCTACTGGGCTGGGGGGACGACCCGCACCAACGCCCAGCGGCACTGCCGACACGAACCCTTATCTGCTGCGGATTCAGTACGCAGGGGCGACCTCGTCCATACGGAGGGACCGGGGGTCACTCTCAGCAGCCTGGACCTGGTTCCAACGGTGGCACCGCCCACTTCATCGGCGCAGCCTCATCGGAGGTTCGTCACCTGAACGGCCCCATCGCCTTCATCGGCCCTACGCCGGGAGCCCTTCCGTCGACGACGCCGCCGATCTGCTCGCCTGGTCACAGTCCAAGTGCGGCACCCCGTAGGAGCCGCCATGCCCCCTGTCACCGCTCAGACCGAGTACAGCGCCCCCACGTTCATCGTCGTGCGGGTCAGCCAGCGCCAGAAGGCTGAAGCTGCCGCCATCGCCGCTGACCCCGGGGGACACGTTCGTCCCCGGCACGCCGCTCCGAGCAGCCGGCGACCCCACCCAACGCGGTCGTGGCCTACTGGGCAAGGTGGAACATGAAGCCCTCGCAGCGGTCGGCGTTCGCCCCCAACATGGGCGGGACGATCACGTTCTCTCGGGTATTCAGACGCCGAACAAGCAGCACAGCCAATGGACGCTCGACGCCACCGAAGGCCAGTGGACGTCCGACGCCGTGCTCGCCGCGCTCGGCTTCGACATCCTCGACTCCGGCGTCGGCCCGGTCATCTGACCCCCGCCAGAAGCAGTTATTACAGTCGGCAGGCACATGGGACGTCTCAGGTCAGTGCTGGCGCCGCTGCGCTGCAGGTTCGATCAGGTCGACCCGTCTGCACGTCTGGGTGCTCGGGCGGTCCGACGGGCCACCCTCCCGCCGACGACCGTGGTCAGCGTCTACCGCCGCAGGAACGCCGACACGCTCCTCGACCTTCTTCGCCCGGTCGCGGCGCGGGAAGGCGTCCACGTCCGACTCTGGGCGCTGGATGACGAAGCCCCCGAGTTAACCCGTTGGACGACGGGGGCAGGACCGGGCGGACGGTTCGAGTTGCTCAACCGATTGCTGGCAGAGGCCCCCGCCGGCTACGTCGCTCTTGTCGACGACGACGTCTCCTTCACGAAGGGCGACCTTGCGACCTTCATGAAGCTCGTAGACCATCTCGGGTTCGACCTCGCACAACCCGGCCACTCGGTCAACAGCTCCCGCGGCCACAACTTCACCACCATCGAACCCCTCTCGATTGCCCGCCGAACCACATTCATCGAGATCGGCCCGATCGTGGCCATCGCGCCTTCCATCCGTCCCGCTATACAGCCGTTCCCAGGGCGCACACCGATGGGGTGGGGCGTCGACGTCGAATGGTCCGACCTGGCCAGAAATGGCGACCGCCGGTTCGGCATCATCGACGCCACTCCCATCCGTCACGCCGATCGGCCCGGAGGCGGCTATAGCGATGACTCGCAGGATCACGAACGACGCGCAGTCCAGGATGCGCTGAACGTCCGCGGACTATCCGCCGTCACCGACGTCCAGGCGGCGATCGACATGGTCCGGCCGTGGAGGGTCCGACCCACGCGGTAACGGCCTTCCAGGTCCGCAGTCTCAGGCCTCGCAGAGTTGAGCGACGTGAGCCAGGTGACGGCGGGCCAGATCGCGCTCGGACTCGGACGCTGCCGCCACCAGCTGCCGATTGCGGAAGGCGTGCTCGACCAGGTCGGGCAGAGACCGGGAGCGCCTCACCGGATCTCGGGACCGGGCGAGACGACGCAGGGCGCGAGGTGCCGAGGGAAGGGGTACGGCCGCTGCTTCAAGGCCAGCTCGCTCCAGATAGCGCCGTACCTTCGTACCTTGTGCGTCGGCCGTCTCCACCACAGCGCAGGGGACACCCGCTCCGATCGCGAAGATTGCAAGGTGGAGACTGTGTGTCACCACGGCGGCAGCGTTCGCTATGAAAGTCTGAACCACCCGAGGCGAGCGCGTGCTCGGAAGGCAAGTTCCCGTTCCTGACTACTCGTGCGTCTCCCACGCTTGAGCGTCGACCACGAGGACCGGCATGTCGGTCATTCGGGACTGGGCGGCTAGGAGAGCGTGGCGATGCGCTACCACGTATTCGCCGGGTCGAAGGTGCGAGAGATGCTCGTATCCGGGCAGCCCGATCGCGAAGTCCCAGTCATAGGGCCTGAGCAGGGTCGCGGGACAGGGGACGGCCTCAACGTCGGGCCTGGTTGGCCGGATGCGATTCGCGATTTCGAGGTCTCGGACCGTGACCAGGCGATGGTCGGAGAGGAAGCTGAAGTCGTCGACATCGAAGGTGATCCCGCATGCGTTGAGGATGTGGGGACCGGGAGTCCGAAATCGCCGGAGCAGGCGACCCCATCGGTCGTCGTCGCCTCGGTTCAGCAGGTTGCCACCCCCGATCACCAATGTGCTCACGTACTCGTCGGTGTCCGACACGTGCCGCGCTGGGATCCCTGCGTCAGCTAGGTGCTCGATTGTGACCTCCGCTGTAGCGATGTCACCGATCGAGTTGTGCCATGGAGCGACGGTCAGGACTCCAACGGTCACCGGTGCTCCCTCACGGTCGGGAGACCGTAGCGGTCCATCGCCCGCAGAGGCGCCGACCCACTCCAGAACGGCAATTCGCCGACGACAACAGGCTTCGCGATAGTTACGACGTGTCTGCTGTTCTTCCCGCCATCAGAATCCCCGACGACCTGAAGCCGAAGGACGGCCGCTTCGGCGCCGGACCATCCAAGGTGCGGCCGGAGCAGATCCAGGCCGTGCTCGACGCCTCACCCGAAGTCATGGGCACGTCGCACCGCCAGGCGCCGGTGAAGTTCGTAGTCGGCTCGTTCCGCAACGGCCTCGCCGAGCTGCTGCAGCTGCCCGACGGCTACGAGATCATCCTCGGCAACGGCGGCACCCACGCCATCTGGGACGGCCTCACCGCCGGCTTCATCGAGCAGCAGTCGCTCCACGCAACCTTCGGCGAGTTCTCCTCCAAGTTCGCGAAGGGCATCGCCGCCGCGCCGTTCCTGAACGACCCGATCATCGTCGAGTCCGAGGTCGGGTCCCACCCGACCGTCGAGGCGGTCGACGGGGTGGACGCCTACGCCCTCACCCACAACGAGACCTCCACCGGAGTGATGATGCCGGTGCAGCGCCCCGAGGGTGCCGACGGCCTCGTCATCGTCGACGCCACCTCCGCCGCCGGCGGCCTGCGCATCGACCTGACCGAGTGCGACGTCTACTACTTCTCCCCGCAGAAGGCCCTGGCCTCCGACGGCGGCCTGTGGATCGCTGCCGTCTCCCCCGCCGCCATCGAGCGCATCGAGAAGCGTGCCTCGGCCGGCGACCGCTGGATCCCGCCGTTCGTGAACCTGAAGGACGCCCTCGACAACAGCCGCAAGGACCAGACGCTGAACACCCCGGCCCTGGCCACGCTGATCATGGCCGACAACCAGGTCCAGTGGCTCTGCCACAACGGCGGCATGGACTTCGCCGCCGGCCGCTGCGACCAGTCAGCCGAGATCATCTACGGCTGGGCCGACGCCCACGCGCTGGCCACGCCGTTCGTCACCGATCCGAACAAGCGCTCGCACGTGGTCGCGACCATCGACTTCGACGAGTCGGTCGACGCCGCGGAGATCGCGGCGGTGTTGCGGGCGAACGGGATCGTCGACACCGAGCCGTACCGCAAGCTCGGCCGCAACCAGCTTCGAGTGGCCATGTTCCCGGCCGTGGATCCCGAAGACATCCGAGCCCTGACCGCCTGCATCGATCACGTGACAGAGAAGCTTCGTTGACCTAACCGGTCAAGCGCTCGAGGATGCCCTCAAGGTCGGCCACGCCAGCCACCGACGTGGGCGTGCCCGCCGACAACCGGCTCACGGAGGCAAGGGCTTCCAGTAGTTCCTGACGGTCGGTGCCGTCCAGGTCCCACGAACGCACGAGCAACCGCACCAAGGTGCTGCCCGGGTGCTCGTCAGCGCCAAAGTCCTCGGGGGGCCAGTGGATCGCTCGCAACCGGTAGGGACCCGCTTGCGCCACCACCTCGTCGACTCGGGTCCCGAGCCCCAGCTCCGGACGCAGCCCGACATCCACCACGACGTCGCTTGCGCCAGGATCCACGCGCGTCACCTCGGGATCGGCGATAGCGGCCCCCGCCGTTCGGATGAGGCGCTCGATGGCGGTCGTCCTGTTCAGGAGCGATCGCGGCACCAGATGAGCAGCTCCGTCGCGCACGACCGCACCCATATCCCTCACGGCCACGGTTCCGGAGGGTGCTCCAGGTGAGGCGAGCCGGCCGAGGACACCGTCGAGGGCCCGCAGCAGACGCGATGGGGACGGACTCACGACGAGGTCGCATCGGCCGTGCTGCAGGCTGGCGCGCCCGACCCCCACCACCGGCGCCGGCGGGTGCAGGACGACCCTCATGTCGTCGACCGCACGATCGTCCTCGGCGAGGAGGTCGCGGTACCGCGAGCGGGTCTCCTCCAGAGCCTCCTCGTCGTCGAACTGGACGCCGACATGGAAATCGCCAGCACGGATCGTAGTGAAGCCGACCCAGACCGGGTCGATCCGTGGCCCTCAGGGGTTCGGGGGGCGTTTCAGGTAGAGCGGTCCCGTCACGCCGGAACCTCGGAATCGGCGTACTCGAGCAGTCCCTCGGCGATGAGCGAGCCTGCGAACTCCATGACCTGTTCCGTGGCCAGGGCGGGCTCGATGTGGAAGACCTCGGCGACGTCCGCAGCCAGGTCGGCCGCCGTCGCCGAACCGTCGAAAAGCGGCCACAGCAGGGATCCTGAGGTCGAGAGCAGGTGTGCGGCGGGCCGCTCCGGGTCCCACACCACGACCGCGTCGTCCACCTCGACCCAGACCAGATCCGGGCGACGACGAAGGGCTGCGGACGGATCCAGCTCCACGATGCGAAGGTAGTTCACGGCCCAGATGGAGCCACGCATCGCTCCGAGATGCGTATGGTGCTGCTCACCACAGGTGGTTAGCCTCACATCAGTACTTGCGAGCGATCCGCTTGAGCGGGAGGCGACGGAATGGGCAGCACCGATCAGACGTCCGGCGTGAGCCGGCGTGATCTGTTGAAGAAGAGCGCGGTGGCGGGCGGCATCGTCTGGGCTGCGCCGCTGATCCTGAGCGACACCGCCGGAGCCACCTACATCGGCTCGCCCGCAGATTGCGTCTCGTACTACTGGTGCAAGGGCACCACGAACGACACCGGTGGGGAGATCACTGGCGTCGGCGGCGAGCCCTCTCACTGCTACACGCCCGCCCCAGGTGGATCCGGGCCGGCGAACCCGCCGGAGTATGTGCCTGGCCGCACCTACGGCAGTGCCTGCGGCACCGTGAAGTCGTTCTCAGACAACACCATCACGCTGTACGCGAACCTGGACGGCGACACGAGCAAGGCGAAGATCCAGGCGGTCTCCGGTTACACGAAGGGCGGCGCCGGCGAGGGGTCGTGTGCCGTGGCGGCCGTCAAGAAGAACGCCGACGGCACCTGGACGATCACCTTCCCTCTGACGACGAACGCAGGTGGGTTCTCCCACGTCGAGTTCGCCTTCTGCGTCTGATCGACGCCTCGTCCGCTGCACACCGATCCCCGTCCCGCATACCACGCACTGGGCTGGTGGTTCAGCCTCGACACCGGGAGCGCGACACCGCTCCGGGCATATCTCAGCGCCGTCTTGTCCGGACTGGAAGCGCCCGAGGCGCCGACCGGCATCTCCCGCTACACGGTCTCCCAGGCGTCCGACGGGTGGCAGCTCTGCCTTGACGGATCCCTGATCGGTCGCAGCAGAGAGCTCCAGGCAATCGCCAACCGCGTGCTGTGGAGCATCAACCAAGAGGTCGCTGCTCGCCACCATCAGGTCCTGGTCCACGCAGCGGCGGCGAGCCTGGACGGATTCGCCGTGGTCGTGCCGGGTAGCTCTGGCGCCGGCAAGTCCACGCTGATCACGGCGTTGGCCCGGGCGGGTTGGGGCTACCTGACCGACGAGGCCGTGCCTTTTCGAGCTGACGGACTCGTCGAGCCGTACCGGAAGCCCCTGACGCTCAAGCCTGGCTCGTGGCGACTGTTCCCCGAGCTGGAGCCGGTGACCCCAGAGGTTCGCCCGCCGTTCACCGACACCCGCTGGCACGTGTCTCCGTCAGTCCTCGGCTGGTCGGTCGAGCATCGCCCTGCAACGATCAGGTGGATCGTCTTCCCGGAGCGCCGCTCCGGGGCCAGCACCGAGATGCGGGAACTGTCGCACGGCGAGACCGTCACGGAGCTCCTGCGCAACTGCCTCAACCCGGCAATCATCGATCAGGAGCGCCTCAGCGACCTCGCTTCCAGCGTCCGGGGTTGCGCTGCCGTCAGCTTGGCGTTCGACGACCTGGCGTCGGCCGTCGATGCGATCGAGACACTGGCTCGGGCGTGAGCCCCGACCGGCGCGAGGCACACCACCACCAGCACGAAAGGCAGCACCTGCACGCGCTGGCGTACCAGGATCCCGGCGTTGCTGAACGCTGAGAAGCCGAAGACGAACAGCAGGGTGTAGACCCCGCAGAACGCGACGTACGGTCGACGCAAGATCGAGAGCACCCCGTGAGCGAAGCGTCGCCAGCTGGTCACGAACAGCAGCATCAAGAACGCTGACTCGGCGGCGGCGACCAGTGCCTGGGCATTCGTCGCCTGCCAGGGGAACGGGCGGAACAGCACGTTCACGAAGGCCACTGGCAGCAAGGTCGGCTCGAGGTCGGTGTCGGTGTCTTCAATGAACTGCGAACCACCCTGACCGGTGTTGCGCTGCACCTCGTTGAAGGTGGTCTGAACCGCTTCCTGGTTGAAGTCGTCGACACCGAAGAACGTCTCGAGCTGCGCGACCGAATAGACGAGGCCGAGACCGAGGATGACCACGACCGCGAGCTTGCCGATGGGAGCGAAGATCGAGGCGCCCTTGGGCGGACGACGCAGCACGTAGGCGAGGAACGCAGCGAAGGCCACCAGCGCGCCAACGTGCGGACGCACCAGCGCCAGCAGCCCGAAGCCGGCCGCGAGCAGGAGCAGGCCACCACGAGCCGCAGTGAGCAGGCGGGCAGCGCCGTACGCGACGACGCCGAGGCCCATGCACATCCACGCTTCCTTGCCGATCGACGATGGCCAGAACAGCAGGGACGGGAGGAGGAGCACCAGACGGGCGTAGCGCCAGTGGTCGCCGTCCGGAACGGCCCTGACGAAGGCCCGGTGGAAGAGGTAGAGACCCCAGAAGCCCATCCACGAGAACACCAGGAACCCGCCGAGGGTCGTGGCGCCAGTGATGCTGTACACGACGCCGGTGAGGATCTCGATGAAGCCGGTGCCGACCACCCCCTTCCCGAGGTCGACCGTGAAGTCCCCGTTCCAGAACTGGCGCGACAGGTCGGCGCCGATCCGGCTGTAGGCGTTGGCGTCCGCGCTGCCGTCGTAGAGATCGAACGCGACGATGTAGCGGGGCACCGCAGCGAGCAGCTTGAGCCCGAACGCCCACCACAGGAGCTTGGCGATCCGCGGGTCGTGCTCGGCGGCCGCCGCCCGTCGGAGCAGCGGGATGCTCAGGACCACGAGGCCGACCGCCACCGGGAACACCGCCCAGGAGTCGTACGACCGGTTCTCCATCCCCCAAGCCAGGGCAGCGGCGATCAGTCCGATGCCGGCCACGGCCAACACCTGGAGCACCCGCTGGCGAGCAGTGCCGTCGAGTCGGAGCCGGCGAAGCGGCCGCGTCGCCACCGCGACCATGGTCAGCGGAGCGGGTCGGGGCGGGGTTGGTCGTACTCCGACCACAGCGCCGGGGCGTCGTCCTCGGTGAGATCGTCGGCCGGCTGTCCGCGGTCCGAAGGGGATGCGACCGGCCCTTCCACCCGTTCGACCTCGGTCTCGGCATTTCTCGTCTGCCTGCGGCGACGCCGTCCCGATGTCGGCGCCTCGTCGATCGTGGTCGTGCGGTAGTAGGAGGCGTAGCTGCCGTCTCGCTCCGGGACGCCGATGGCGATGATGCCGGCGACCGGTGCACCGAGGCGATCGAGGAGGAAGCGCGTGCGGCGAGCGCCATCGCTCGTCGTCTTGCCGACCCTCGACACGACGACGACGGCGTCGACAGCCGGGATGAGCTCGCTCGCATCGTTGGTGGCCAGCAGCGGCGGGGTGTCGATGATGACGACGTCAGCCAGGCCCCGCGCCCCCTCGATCAGCTTCCGTCCGGCTGCAGCCACGTCACCGAGGCTCCGGAGGTGATCGCCGCTCGGGGCGATCGACACGCCGGGGACATCCGTGGGCCGGATGACGCTGGCGAGCGAGGCTCGGCCGGTGAGCACGTCGGCGACGCCAGGACTGGTGGGGACGTCGAAGTAGCCGTGGATCTCGGGGCGGCGGAAGTCGCACCCGAGTACCAGCACCGACCGGCCGGTCTCGGCCATGGTGACCGCGAGGTTCGCCACGGTCGTCGTCTTGCCGTCGCCGGGGGCGGCCGACGTGACGAGGACCACCTCGGGCTCGCCTTCCCGGTCCTCCGGCGCGCTTCCCTTGAGGCCCATCACGGTGACGGGGCTGAGCAGCAGCGCCGCCCGCAGCGTCCGGTACGACTCGGCGAACCCGGACATGTTGTCGGTCCGGGCGAGGAGCTCACCCTTGCTCGCACGTCCGGCGGAGGGGACCTCGGCGATGACGGGGAGGCCGAACGCCTCTCCGATCTCGTCGACATCGTGGAGACGGGTGTCGAGCCGCTCGAGGACGAGGACGGCGGCGAGGCCGAACAGCAGACCGATGATCGCCGCCAGCAGGGTGCGCCCCTCCCGGCTGTCCGGAGCCGAGAACCCGCCACCTTCGACCTCTGCGAGCTCCGGAAGGGCTGCCTGCAGCGTGACGTAGCCGGCGCTGGGCGGGGGTTGGTTCAGCACCTGCTGCTGCTGGTCCAGGGCTGCGCCGTACTGGCGCAGCTTGGAGTCACGCTCGGCCGAGAGCACGCCGGGGGCCTCACCGTCCACCGACTGCTCGAGGATCCGGTCGTTCAAGTCGTCGATCTCCGCCTGGAGCCGGGTGAGCTGCTCGTTCACCCGCTGCACCGATTCCTGGCTGGTCTCGGTGGCTTGCTCACCGAGACGGGACAAGGTCTCCTCGGCGAAGACGTTGGCCCGCTCGGCCGCGGCTTCGGGCGAGGTGCCGGTGGCGGTGATGTCGAGGGTGCCCACCTGCTCGTTCGGTTCGAGCGTGATGTCGGAGGCCAGCAGCGCCGGCTCGCGGTCCCAATCGAGGCGCTCGGCCGCCCGCTCCGGCACAGGACCGGTCTTCACGTAGAGCGCGACCGTGGCGAGGGCCTGCGGTGCGACGGCCGAGCTGTCTCGGAGGATCGTGTGCGTCGCCGAGTAGGTGACGTCGTCGTTGGCGGGTTCCGCCGGCGTCGTGAACCAGGCCGCCAGGCCGGCCACGAGCACGCACGCGACGATGAGGGCCCACCGGCGACGGAACAGTCGGAGGTAGTCGAGGAGGTCCATCAGCGCGCCACGTCCAAGGTGCGGGAGGGTACCGGACGCCTATGCACCGGATGGGAGCGCAGCGACGACCTCGTCGGCGTGCTCGTGCAACCGGCCGATGGTCTCGGCGACCCGGCCGACCGTGGCCTCGTCCATGTGCGACCACAGCGGCGGGCTCAGCACGGAGCCGGCGAGCTCGTCGGTGACGGGCAACGGTCGGGGGCTCTCCCAGCGGCCCTCGTACGCCTGCTGGCGGTGGATAGGTGGGTGGTAGTAGCGGCGGCTGTCGATGCCGTCAGCCTTCAGCGCCTGCTGGAGCTCCGGCGCGGACATGCCGTACTCATCGGCGTCGACGACGATCGTGAGGTCCTTGAACGTCGACGTGTCGCCCTCGGTCGGGCGGACGACCCGCAGGCCGGGGACCCCGGCGATGGCCGACTCGAAGTGGTCGACCAGGGCGCCGCGCGTCGCGACGTGCTCGTCGAGCCGTGCGAACGAGGCGAGTGCGACGGTGGCGTGCAGCTCGCTCATGCGGGCGTTGAGCCCGCAGAAGCGGGTGTCGTAGTCGCCGGGGTTGCCGTAGTCCCGGCCCATGCGCAGACGGGCGGCCAGGTCAGGGTCGGTGGTCGACACGAGGCCGCCCTCGCCAGCCACGACGACCTTGGTCGGGCTGAGGCTGAAGACCTCGGCGACGCCGAACCGGCCGATCGGCACACCACCGCGGGCGCTGCCGAGGGCGTGGGCGGCGTCGTAGAGCAGCGGGATGCCGGCGTCGTCAGCGAGCTTCCCCAGCGCCTCCACCTCGCACGGCGTGCCGTAGATGTGGGTGGCGGTCATGGCCGACGCCCCGTCGAGCAGCTCGGCGAGGCCGTCGTGGTCGAGCGTGGCCCGCTCGGGCTCGACGTCGGCGAAGTCCGGCGTGCCGCCGGCCCACACCACGGCATGTGCCGAAGCGGAGAAGGTGAAGCTCGGCATGACGACCCGGCCGGTGGCGCCGATTGCCTGGAGCACGAGCATGAGACCGGCGGTGCAGCTGGAGACGGCGACGACCTCGGTGCCGAGCCGCTCCCCCACCACCTCCTCGAGCCGGCGGACGGCGGCGCCGTTGGTGAGCATGCCGCTGTCGACCACGGCACCCAGGTCCCGGGTGAGCGCAGCGGGATCGTCGATGGTCGGGCGGACGAGGGGCAGCCCGTCGGGGAAGGCAGGCGTGCCGCCGAGGACGGCGGGCGTGTCGGGGCTGGTCACAGGACCTCGATGTCGGGGTGGTCGCGCCGGCCGGTGGCGTTGCGGGCGTCGAAGAGCAGCGACGACCAGCCGGCGATCTCGTCCAGGTCGTAGGTGGCGTGGGGGGTCAACAGGATCACGGCGTCCGCGTCGCGCACGAGGTCCTCGGTGAGTCGACGGCGGCGCAGCTTCACGCCGTGCTCATCGATCGAGGTGACGAAGGGGTCGTGGAACGACAGCTTCGCCCCCCACGAGGACAGGTGGGCCAGCACCTGGATGGCGGCCGACTCCCGCACGTCGCCGACGTCGGGCTTGTAGGTGACGCCGAGGGCCAGCAGCTTGGACCCCTTCACCGCGATGCCCCGCCGGTTCAGGGAGTCCATGATGCGCCGGGCCGTGTAGCTGGGCATCTGGTCGTTGATGTCCTTGGCCAGCTCCACCAGGCGGAACGGGCGGCCCGTGTCCCGACGGGACTGCCAGGTGAGGTAGGCGGGGTCGAGCGGGATGCAGTGGCCGCCCACGCCGGGACCGGGCTCGAAGCGCTGGAACCCGAAGGGCTTGGTCGCCGCCGCGTCGATGACCTCCCAGGTGTCGATGCCCTGGTCGGCGCACAGCTGGGCCAGCTCGTTCACGAGCGCGATGTTCACCAGGCGGTAGGTGTTCTCGAGCAGCTTGGCCAGCTCGGCCGCCCGGCAGCTGGAGACCGGGTGGACGATGTCCACGAGCCGTCCGTAGAAGGCGGCCGCTGCGGCCGTGCAGTGCTCGGTGAGCCCCCCGACGACCCGGGGGACGCCGGCGAAGCCGTGGGCGTGATCGCCGGGGTTGATGCGCTCCGGGGAGTAGGCCAGCAGGAGGTCCGCACCGGCCACCCGGCCGTGCGACTCGAGCAGCGGCCGGAGCACCTGCTCGGTGGTGCCGGGGTAGGTCGTGGACTCGAGGATCACCAGGGTGCCGGGCATCAGGTATCGGCCGACGGCGGCGCCGGCACCTTCGATGGCGGCGAGATCAGGCCGGCTGTCGATGAGCGGCGTCGGCACGCAGATCAAGACGACGTCGCTGTCGCCGACGACGGCGGGGTCGGTGGTGAACCCGAGGCGGCCGGTGGCGAAGGCCTCGACGAACAGCTCGTCATCGACACCGGGCACGACCTGCTGACCCGACGACAGCGACGCGACCCGGTCGGCGTCGAGGTCGACCCCGATGGTGCGCATCCCGGCACGAGCGGCGGCCGCGGCGACGGACAGCCCGACGTAGCCCTGGCCGATGACCGACACCGTCGCCGTGTTCGCCTCGATGGCCGCGACGAGCGTGCGGGACAGGTCGGCGGCGGGGTCAGTCCGTCTGCGTGGTCGGGGCATCGTCGGAGGCTACGTGGGGGGATTCGGTCGCCTCGGCACCGAGCTCGATGACCGGACCGGTGGAGGCGAACAGCGCGGCCCGGACGTCGTCGTCCCGCTGCCCCTCGGCCAGGGTCCGGAGCCGGGTCACTGCGGCACGCAGGTCCTCGGGGGACGGCAGCGTCGGCGAGATCCGGGAGATGGATTCGTGCACCGTCGGCAGCGCCGGCTCGTCCTCGTTCAGCAGCTCCTCCACCAGCTTCTCCCCCGGCCGCACGCCGGTGACCCGCACCTCGATGTCGACGCCAGGGCGCATCCCCGACAGCCGGATCATCCGCTCGGCCAGATCGAAGATGCGCACGGGCTCGCCCATGTCGAGGACGAACAGGTCACCGCCCTGGGCCAGCGCTGCGGCCTGCAGGACGAGCTGCACGGCCTCGGGGATGCTCATGAAGTAGCGGGTCATGCGCTCGTCGGTGACGGTGACCGGGCCACCGTCCTCGATCTGGCGCACGAACGTGGGGACCACGCTCCCCCGGCTGCCGATCACGTTGCCGAAGCGGACCGCGGCGTGCGTCGAGCCGGGTGGGGCCTGGCCGAGGACCAGGTGCTCGCCGAGGCGCTTGGACGCGCCCATGACGCTCTTCGGAGCGACGGCCTTGTCGGTGGAGATGAAGACGAAGCGCTCGACGCCGGCCGCCTCGGCCGCCTCGAGCAGGTGCTGGGTGCCGGCCACGTTGGTGAGGATCGCCTCGCTGGGGTGGTCCTCGAGGAGGGGCACGTGCTTGTGGGCGGCGGCGTGGAAGACGATCTCCGGCTTGTGGCGGGCGAAGGCACGCTCGACCGCCGTCCGGTCCCGCACGTCGGCGAGCAGCTGCACGACCGGACCGTCCAACGTGGCCGCCATGTCGTGGAGGTGGGACTCGTCGTGGTCGAGTGCCACCAGGGTCGACGGCCCGGCCTCGGCGACCTGGCGCACGATCTCGGAGCCGATGGAACCGCCTGCGCCGGTGACGAGCACGCGCCGGCCCGCCAGCATCCGCCGGACGGCCTCGAGGTCGGTCTCGACCTGCTCGCGCCCGATGAGGTCGTCGATGCGCAGGTTGCGGATGTGGCGGATGCCGACCTCGCCCCGCATCCGCCCGGCGATGCCGTCGACGATCTTCAGCGCGACGCCGGCCTGCTCGGCGTAGGCGGCGATGACCCGCACCGTCTCGCTCGTGGTCGACGTCATGGCCAGGACGGCCTGGTGCGCCCCGGTGAGCTCGGCGACCTCCGGGAGCTGGTCGTAGCCACCCGCGACCCGCAACCCCATGATCCAGCGGCCGTGCATCGTCTCGTCGGGGTCGAGGATCGCCACCGGGACGAGGCCGGCCATCGGGCTCTTGCGCATCTCGCCGATGAGCGCGGCGCCTGCGTCCTTGCCGCCGATGATGATGACCCGGAGGCCGTCGGCCCCGCCGGCGCCCTTGCGCCGGAACGAGAAGAGGCGGCTCCGGAACCGGACCGCACCGAGCAGGAATCCACCGAGGCCGGTGCCGAGGAAGACGACGGTCCACGGCACGCTCTGGCCCCGGATGAGCTCGACGCCGATCAGCACGAGCAGCGCGACACCCATCGCGTCGAGCAGCCGACGGGCCTCGTCTGCGCTGGCGTGGCGCCACACCTGCCCGTACAGCCCGAACGACCAGAGCGACAGGACGCCCACGACGGTGGCGAAGGGCAACCAGAGCAGGACCTGCTCCCACCACTCCTGCGGGACGTTGCCGTCGAAGCGGAGGACCAGCACGCCGATGTAGGCGGCCGCCAGCAGGACCATGTCCAGCACCGCGAGCAGCGCGTCGGCGCGTGACTTCACGGCGGTGCGAGCCAGTCGGCCCCACCAACCGGTCGCTTCGTCCGCCTCGTCCTGGTGCTCCTGCACGTCTCTCCCGCTCGGCCGCCCCACCGCCGGGCCGGCCGGTCCCGAACGGTACCGCCTCCGCTGCGTCACCGACAATGGTCTTCAGGTCCGTTCCGGCGGCACTTCCGCCACCGAGGGTGGCCTCTGGCCTGTTCTCCACACGGTGGCGCCGCCGACGAGCAGCGCAGAGACGAGGAGCAGCGCGGGCGCATGCCAGACGTGGTCGACGGTGCCGTGCACGGCGACGATGGTGACCGCCGCGGCCGCTGTCGTCCCGTCGCCCCCCGCGAGGGCGAGACGAGCCAGGACGGCCAGCCCGAGCGCGACGACGAGCACGACGCCGACCCCACCGAGCTCCACGGCGAGCTCCAGGTACTCGTGGTGCACCCAGCGCAGGTCGGCGTCCTGCGTGACCGGGTTGCGCGCCTCGAACGCACCCGGCCCGAGGCCGCGCACGGGTTCCTCGCGAGCGAGGTCGACCGCGGCCGACCAGAGCTCGACCCGGACGACGTCGGAGCCGGCGAGCGGTGCCGAGTCGTCCACCGCCAACAGGACGCTCAGACCCAGGACGAGGCTGGTGGCCACCGCACCCCCGACGGCGACGACCGGAGGCCACCGGCTCCACGTGGCGAGCAGCAGCAGGGCGCCGGCGAGTGCGAGCACCGCGATGCCCGCTGTCGATCGGGTGAGCAGGGTCGCGACCACCAGCGTGGCGGCGACGGCGGTCCATGCCTGGCGCTCCCTCCCGGCGGGCGCCTGCCGTGCGCTGGCGACCGCAGCCACGACCCCGACCGCAGCGAGGGTCGCGTTGGAGTTGGCGTAGCCGGTCGGCGCACCGCCGGCCCCGAGCAGCCCGGGGTAGGTGAGCGCGAACGCCCCTGCGATCGCGCTCGCCAGCGCCTTCGGGACCAGTCCGGGCCACCCGGCGAGCCGTCGACCGAGCAGCACCGCCGCGACCAGCCCGGCCAGCAGGAGCAGGACCGGGGCCGATCGACCCTCCCCGCCCCCGGCGACGAGCGCAGTCCACACCGCCAGCCCACCCACGAGTGCGAGGGCGCCGACGTCCGCCCGCCGTGCTGCGCTCGCGGTGGTGGGCGGGAGCGGCATCCTCCCGCAGGCTACGAGCGGCGCGACCGGCGGTCACCCGTGGGCGCACGTCGAACGGCCACGATGGTGGCGTGGAGCTGTGGATCGCAGGGGCCGGTGGCGTGGGGCGGGAAGCGCTCGACGTCGCCATCGCCGCCGGGCTGGACGTCGCCGGGTTCCTCGACGACGCCAAAGCGGGGTCGACCGTGCGTGACCTGCCGGTCCGGGGGCCGGACGCCATCCCGGCCGGTGCGACCTTCGTCGTCGCCATCGGGCAGCCCTCGGTCCGTCTCGATGTCGCGGCGCGCCTCGCCGCCGTCGGCGCCGTGCCGCTGTCCACGTCGCTGGTGCATCCCCGCTCGATCGTCGGGCCGCTCACCGAGATCTCCGACGGGTGCCTCGTGTCCGGCGGGGCCCACATCTCGTCGTCCGTGTCGCTCGGCGCCCACGTCCAAGTCCACTACACCGCCACCGTCGGCCACGACTGCGTCCTCGAGGAGGGCGCCACCGTGCTGCCCGGGGCCAACGTCGCCGGTGCGGTGCGGTTGGGCCGAGCGTCGATGATCGGGAGCGGCGCTGTGGTGCTGCAGGGGCTCACCGTGGGCGCGGGCGCCGTCGTGGGCGCCGGGGCCGTGGTGACCCGGGACGTGGACGCAGGCGCAGTCGTGGTCGGGGCGCCGGCCCGCCCCCTCGAGCTCTGAGCCGATTCCGTCGACACTTTCCGGCCGAGGGTTGCAACGAACAGGTGTTCGCTCTATCGTGGACCCACGCCTCGGAGCACGGCGTTCGAAGGGCTCCCGACATCGTCACTTCCCCGCTGATCCACCCACCTGCGGAGGTGTCCTTTGTTCGGGCCCACCATCGAGCTGCTGCAAGAGACGGTCGACCGGTTGCAGGCAGAGGTGCGCGCCGTCGAAGGGTCTGATCTGGACTGGTCGGTCGTGGCGGGCGAGCTGGTGGCGATCGAACGCGAGCGCGAACGGTTCGACCACCTGATCGGCTTGCTCGTATCCGATCTGCAGGCACGGGGAGCCCACGTGCGCGACGGCGCGCGGAACATGGCCACCTGGCTCACCCAGCGCACCGGTCAGCGGCGCGACATCACCGGGTCCCGGTGCGCCTTGGCCGACAAGCTCCGCTCGATGCCGGCCACCGACGCCGCCGTCGGTGACGGCCGCATCACCGGATCCCACGCCCAGGTGCTCGGCCGCTGCCTGAACAAGCGCACCGCCGACGTGTTCGCCGAACAGGAAGAGACCCTGGTCGGCATCGCCGAGACCATGTCAGCAGACGACCTCGCCGGGTTCGTCGAAGCCTGGCTGCGCTCGTTCGACCCGGACGGGCCGGACCCGGGTGAAGGTCCCGACGACACCTTCCACCTGTCCCAGACCATCGACGGCCGGCTCAAGGGCCGCTTCGACCTCGGCAGCGAAGGAGCCATCCGGGCCAAGGCGATCCTGGACGAGGTCACCGCCCAGATCCGAGCCGAGGACAAGGCCGCCCGCGACGTCGACCCCACCGACCCGCGCGCTGGCGAGACGATGTCCCGGCGTCGGGCTCGGGCGCTCCTCCGGATCCTGGACCGGGCAGCCGTGTCGCCCAGGAACCCGGCCGGTCGTCAGCCGCTCTTCACCGTCCACACCAACCTCCCCACCATCACCGGCACCGCCAGCCCCGAGGAGTGGATGGCCGCCCTCGAGCTGCAGTGGCGTGCCGCCGTGCCCGCCCCGCTGCTGGAGCGCTGGCTGTGCGATGCCTCCGTCGCCCGCATGGTCCTCGACGCCGAAGGCCTCGTCCTCGACCACGGCCGAGCCGTGCGCACCGCCACCGCCGCCCAACGCCGAGCACTCGTCGCCCGCGACGGCCCCACCTGCGCCGTCCCCGGCTGCGACATACCCGCCGGCTGGACCCAAGCCCACCACGTCGAGCACTGGAAGCCCCACGGCCTCACCGACCTCGACAACCTGCACTTGGGCTGCGAGCACCACCACGCTCGCATCCACGCCGGCGAGCTGGTCGTCGAGATGATCGACGGCAGACCCCGGTTCTCCCTCCCCGACGGCCGTCCGCTCTCCGACCCCCGAGCCGGGCCACCGCGGGTCGATCTGGAGCCGCTGGCGCCCGCCGCCCCGCCGGGCGATCCGCCACCGTTCTGAGCGTTGGGGGCCGGCCGGACGAGGGGCCGAAGACCGACCTGCACAAGGAGCGCCATCCCGACGCGCTCGGGTTGATCAGTCGCGGGAGCGGAACCAGTCGACCGTGGCCGTCAGGCCGGTCGTGAACGGCACCGGCTCCACGCCGGGGAAGAGCGAGCGCAGCCGGGTCGTGTCGGCCTGGGAGTGCGGCACGTCCCCGGCTCGGGTGGGCTGGTGCTCGACCTCGAGATCGTCGCCGATGATCGCCCCGAGCTCGGCGATGACCTCGAGCAGCGTCACCCGTGACCCGAAGGCCAGGTTCATCGGCTCGGGGTCGGACACCCGGCGTGCGATCGCGTCGCCGAGCACGGCGCAGACCGAGCCGACGTAGGTGAAGTCGCGGCTCTGGGTGCCGTCGCCGTGCACGGGCAGCGGACGACCGGCGAGCGCGGCGTCGACGAAGGCGGGGACGACGGCGGCGTAGGCGTGGCCGGCCGCCTGGAGCGGGCCGAACACGTTGAAGAAGCGCACGGCCAGCACGTCCATGCCGAAGGAGGCACCCCAGGCCAGGGCGTAGGACTCGGTCGCCAGCTTCGATGCGGCGTACGGGCTGACCGGCCGGGGGGCGAGGTCCTCGGACTTGGGAAGCGTCGGGTTGGCGCCGTACACGGACGAGGACGAGGCGACGATCACCTGCGCCGGTCGCTCCCGGTTCGCACCGGCCCGCCGGACGGCCTCGAGCACCTCGGCCGTGCCGGTCGCGTTGGCCAGGTGCGACGCCATCGGGTCCTGGATCGAGCGCGGCACCGAGGGGCGGGCAGCCAGGTGGACCACCGAATCGACGCCGTCCACCACGCCGTCGAGATCCGAGGCGCTGAGGATCGTGCCCTCGACGAAGCGCACGGGGACACCGGCCAGGTTGTCCTTGCTGCCGGTGGAGAGGTCGTCGAGCACGACGACCTCGTGACCCTGCTCCACCAGAGCCTTCGACAGGTTGGCGCCGATGAAGCCGGCTCCGCCGGTGATGAGCACGCGCATGGCCGGAGGCTACGGCACCCCTGATCGCCACCTCCGCGTCCCGATGTGGTGGGATTCCGCCGTGCTGCTCGTCGCTGTCGCCGTCGGAGCGCTCACGATGGCGGTGCTCGCCGTCGTGCAGCCCGGGCTCCCCGCCCGCCTGCCACCGGCCTTCGTCTGGGTCGCCGCTGGCGGGGGCGCGGTGGCGCTCGCCCTCGCCGACACGGCCCCAACCGGCTGGGAGCCGTTCGATGTGTTCCTCCTCATGGGCTTCGGTGCCTTGGTCCCGCTCGCGGCCGCCCGTGCCGGCACCGCGTCGACGACCTGGCTCCTGCTCGTGTCGGTGGCGACGCTGCTGATCGCCGACACCCCCGGCGCGCCGGTCGCGACCGTGGCCGCCGGCGCGTTCTGGGCACTCGCTGCTGCCGGCGCGAGCACGCCGGCGGCGGCGGCGCTCGCAGCCGCAGCGGGCATCGGCCCGCTGGCGCACCTGGACTGGCCTGTCGCCACCGGCGCCAGCGCCGCTGCCGTCGCCGTCGCATCACTGCCGGTGCTGCTGGTCGGACTCGCTCGGACCGGTCGTCCCGCACGCGGCCGCATCGTCGTCGCCACCGCCCTGGTCGTGGTCGTCCTCGTGCTCGGGGCTGTCGCCGGCCTGGGGGCCGCGCTGTCGGCCCGGACCGACATCGATCGAGCCGTCGACTTCGCCCGGGACGGCATCGACCAGCTCGGAGACGACGACGAGCGAGCGCGCTCGAACCTCCGCGATGCCGCGGGGGCCTTCGCGTCCGCCGAGGAGGACCTCACCGTCTGGTGGGCCCGCCCCGCCCTGCTCGTGCCCGGCGTCGCGCAGCAGACCCGTGCGGTCACGACCATGGCCTCGGCCGGCGCGGACCTGGCCCGCACCGCCGCCGATGCCACCGAGGACGCCGACGTGGACTCGGTGCGGCCGAGGAACGGGCGGGTCGACCTCGACGCGCTGGCCGCCCTGCAGGATCCGTTGGACCGCTCGCTCTCGTCGCTCCGCCGAGCTGACGCGCGCCTCGACGACATCGACAGCCCCCTGCTGGTGCGCCCGCTCGCTGACCGGCTCGAGACCCTCCGCACCGAGGTGACCGACGCGCTGGGGAGCGCCGAGCTGGCGGCGCAGGCCGTGGCCGTCGCCCCCGACCTGCTCGGCGCCGACGGGCCTCGCCGCTACTTCATCGCCTTCCAGAACCCGGCCGAGGCGACGGCGAACGGCGGGTTCATGGGCAACTGGGCCGAGATCGTGGCCGACGACGGGCAGCTCATGCTGACGAGGTCGGGCCGCAGCCGCGACCTGACGGAGGGTGGCCCCGATCCGGAAGGCCGACGGATCGAGGGCGAGCCCGAGTTCGTCGAGGTCTACGGCCAGAGCGCCGCTCGCTACTGGGGCAACATCAACTTCACCCCCGACCACCCGACGGTGAGCCGGATCGTGACCCAGCTCTACCCGCAGTCCGGTGGCGAGGAGCTGGACGGAGTCATCGCCCTCACCCCACACGGCCTGGCCCGCTTCCTCGAGCTCACCGGGCCCGTGCAGGTCGACGGGTACCCCGAGGCGTTGACCACCGAGAACGCGGCCCGGATCCTGCTCCACGAGCAGTACCTGCTCTACGGCCAGGACGACGCCGAAGACCGGGAGGGCTTCCTGTCCGACACCGTCGCCGTCGTCTTCGACACGCTCACCAGCGGCGAGCTGCCCGGCCCTCGCGCCATCGCGAAGGAGCTGGGACCGGCTGTGGACGACCGGCACCTCCAGCTCTGGTCCCGGCGCGACGACGAGCAGGCACTGTTTCAGCGCATCGGCGCGGACGGCAGCGCCACCCGGCCCGCCGGGGTGGACTCCTTCGGCATCACCACGCAGAACCTGAACGGCAACAAGATCGACTGGTTTACCCATCGCGACATCCGGTACGAGGCCGATTGGGATCCCGAGACCGGAGAGGTCGAAGCCACCCTCACGGCGACGATCCGCAACGATGCGCCGGCTTCGGGCCTGCCTCCCTCGGTGATCGGGTGGGGTGGCGACGAGTCGCTCGGACAGCGCCCGGTGGCCGACGGTGAGAACTACATCTGGCTCACCGCCTACACGAGCCACCCGATCGTGGAGGTGACGGTCGACGGCGAGCCGGCCGGCGACCTCAGGTTCGAGGAGCTCGGTCACCGCACCGTTCGCATCTACATCTCGGTGCCTTCGGAGAGTGAGCGCGAGGTCGTGATCCGTGCACGGGGAGTAGTCGAGCCGTCCAGCCGCTACGTGTTGCGTCCGCTGCGCCAACCGATGGCGAACCCCGACTCGCTCCGCGTCCAGGTCCGCACGCCAGACGGTTGGGACGTGCGACAGGACAGACTCCCGGAGGGGGTCAACGTCGATCCCAACGCTGTGAACTGGGCAAACGCGCAAGATCAACGCGTCCTGGTCCTCGACGTGGACCGCCCGTCGAGCGCGCGGACCGGCCTCGACCGGCTGCGCTACGGGAACTGAAACGGCCGATCCCGGAAGCCGAGGGCGGCGATTCCCGGCATCGATGCGGGTGGAAAGGGCTCGGTCGAAGTGGAAGGATGACGAGCGGAACCGGGGCTTCAGGCTCGAGGCGGAACGAAGGGCGTTCGAATGATGAAGCGACGACTGATCGCAGGACTTGCGGGACTGCTGCTCATGATCGCAGGTGCCGGCACGGCGATCGCTCAGGAGGACACGACCTCCCCGACCGTCCCGGAGACGACGACCACCAGTGTCCTCGGCACGTCGACGACCACTGAGGCGACGACCACGACCACCACCACGGAGCCGGAAGAGACGACCACCACCGAGGTCGAGCCCGACGAGGTGATCGCCACGACCACCACGACCGAGGCTGCAGTCGTCGCCGGCGACGTCACCCGCCGCCCCCTCCCCCGCACGGGCAACGACATCGGCGGCACGGCCATCTTCGGCGGTGCGCTCACCATCCTCGGCGTCGGCCTCGCACTGACCGCCAGGAAGCGCCGCAACAGCTTCGACGGCGTCTGACGCCAGCGAGCTCTCGACGGTTCCTGTCAAGACCGTCTGCCGGAGGCCGGGCCCAGCGCCCGGCCTTCGTCGCGTCCGGGCACCGCTCGCGGAGTGGCAACGCCGTTTGCCAGACTCTGACGTCCAGCCAGTCAGACACCAGGGGGAGTTCGAACACCATGCCCACCGCCGCCGAGGTCCGCGCCCAGCTCACGGGGCCGGGAGGGATGTTCGAGATCACGACCGCCACGGTCAACGGCGTGGAGGTGCAGACCTACGCCGAGCGCATGCCCCACCTGCGCCAGATCCCCGAGCTGTCGCTCCTCCGTGGCGACCAGGTGTTCCTCCGCTACGGCGACGAGGACTGGACCTTCGAGCGCTTCATCACCACGGCCAACGGCGTCGGCCACGCCCTGCGAGACCAGGCCGGCGTGCACCACGGCGACCGGGTGGCGGTGCTCAGCCAGAACAACCCCGAGTGGTGCCTCACCTTCTGGGCGGCGGTCACCGGCGGTGCCATCCTCGTCGGCCTCAACGGCTGGTGGAAGGCCGAGGAGGTCGTCTACGGGCTCCAGGACTCCGGCGCCAAGGTCCTGGTCGCCGACCGCAAGCGCTTCGAGCGCATCGCCGACCAGCTCGACGAGTGCCCCGACCTCGAGCGCATCTACCTGACCCGCGACTGCGATCCGGCCGACTTCGCCGACGTCGTGGGCGACGCCCACCGGGACAAGCTCCACCGCTTCGATGAGCTCATGGCCGAGCCGACGACGACGTTCCTCGACGCCCCCATCGACGAGGACGACGTGGCGGTGATCTTCTACTCCTCGGGCACCACCGGGAAGCCCAAGGGGATCATGTCCACCCACCGGAACATGATCGCCAACCTGCAGAACACGATCTTCAGCACGGTCGCCGCGTCGATGCTCGACCCCGACGCTGGCAACGCGCTCGAGGGCGACGCCGCCGACCAGACCGTGTCGCTGTTCACCTCGCCCCTGTTCCACGTCTCCGGCTGCCACTCGGGTCTCGTGGTGGGCATGCTCGCCGGCCTCCGCCTGGTGATGCCGGTCGGCAAGTTCGAGCCCGAGGCGGCCCTGCGCACCATCCAGGAGGAGGGCGTCAACATCTGGGCCGCGGTGCCCACCATGATCTGGCGGGTCTGCGAGCACCCCGACCGCCACGACTACGACACCTCCTCGGTGACGACCGTCGCGTTCGGCGGCTCGCCCTCCGCCGAGGAGCTGCAGCGCAAGATCGCCGACACGTTCCCCAACGTGAAGAGCACCTCCAACGCCTACGGCCTCACCGAGACCTCCTCGGTCGCCACGGTGAACTCGGGCGAGAACGCCAAGCGCAAGCCCACCTCGGTCGGCCCGCCGGTGCCGACGGTGGAGATCCAGGTCATCGACGGCGCCGGCCAGGCCGTCGGCACCGGCGAGGTCGGCGAGATCTGCGTGAAGGGCCCGATCGTGATGAAGGGCTACTGGAACAAGCCCGAGGCCACGGCCGAGACCATCGTCGACGGCTGGCTGCGCACCGGCGACATCGGCTACGTCGACGACGAGGGCTTCGTCTTCATCACCGACCGCAAGAAGGACATGATCATCCGCGGGGGTGAGAACATCTACTGCGTGGAGATCGAGGAGCGCCTGGTCCAGCACGACGCCATCGCCGACGCGGCCGTCATCGGCGTCCCCCACCCCGAGCTGGGCGAGGAGGTCAAGGCCGTCGTGCAGATCGAGGCCGACCACGACATGACCGAGGCCGAGGTCAAGCAGTGGGTGGCTGACGGCCTGGCCAACTTCAAGGTCCCCGCCTACGTGGAGCTGCAGCGCGACAAGCTCCCCCGCAACGCCTCGGGCAAGCTGCTCAAGAACGTGCTGCGAGGCGAGGGCGTCGTCTCCTTCGAGGAGACCATGTGAGGACGGGCCTCGCCCTGGTCGTGGCCGGCGCGCTCGTGCTGGGGGCCTGCGGCGAGGAGCAGTCCGACGAGGAGGCGATGGTCGAGGCGATCTCGGCCAGCATCCTCCAGGACGAGACCTTCGCCGGCTACGGCATCGCCGAGGAGGAGGCCGACTGCGTGGCCGAGTCCACCGTCACCGGCCTCGGCGTCGGGCGCATGTCCGAGCTCGGCTTCGGCGGCGACACGCCCTCGGAGGAGGAGATCGACCTCACCGAGCTCGACGACGACGAGGTCGAGGTCCTGGCCCGCTCCATGGACGACTGCATCGACGACGTCGACGACGTGCTGGTCGACACCGTGGCCGCCAGCATCCTCGAGGAGCCCCAGGCCACCTTCCCCATCGACGACGACCAGGCCCGGTGCGTGGCCGATGCCGTCATCGGGGAGATCCCCTCGGCCCGGCTCATCACCATCGGCGTCCAGGGCGAGCGCAGCGGCAGCACGGTGAGCGACCTGCGCCCGGCCGAGATCGACGTCTTCGCCGACGCGTACACCGCCTGCATCGACGTGCGCACGATCCTGCTCGAGGGCATCCGGGCGAGCGGCACCGCCGACAGCGTCATCGAGTGCCTCGACGACAACATCAGCGACGACGACATCGACACCATCTTCACCGCCGGCCTCGCCGGCGAGGACGCGGCGGCCACCGCGCAGCGCATCCTCTCCCCCGCCGTCGACGCCTGCACGGACCGCTGATCGGACCTCGGACGGGGTAGGCATTCGCCCGTGGGCATCCTCCCTTCGCGCCAGACCGCACGCCTCTCCCGCCACGGGGACGTGCTCCGCCTCATCGTCCGCCACGCCCGACCCGGCCTCATCGACCAGGCCGGCCTCGAGGCCGAGCTGCAGGACCTCGAGTCCGCCAGCGGCGGCGGGCAGGAGGAGGCCGAGGAGGCGGCTCGCTTCGCCGACGACCTGGAGGGCATGGGCCCCACGTTCGTGAAGCTCGGCCAGGTGCTGTCCACCCGGGCCGACCTGCTCCCCCAGCACTACCTGGATGCCCTCAGCCGGCTGCAGGACGACGTCGAGCCGGTGCCGGTCGCCGACATCCGCCGGGTCGTCGAGGAGGACCTGGGCATGGCCGTCGACGACCTGTTCGAGCGCTTCGACGACGAGCCCCTGGCCGCTGCCTCCGTCGCCCAGGTCCACCGGGCCCGCCTCGGCGACGGGCGCGAGGTCGTCGTCAAGGTCCAGCGGCCCGGCATCGCCGAGACCGTCCGCAAGGACCTCGAGGTGCTCGCCGACCTGGCCCGGGTCGTGGACGCCACCACCGAGGTCGGCCGTCGCTTCGCGTTCGTCGACTTCCTCGAGTCGTTCCGCACCAGCTTCGTGGCCGAGCTCGACTTCCGCACCGAGGCCGACAACCTCCACATCTTCGCCGACCTCCTCGCCGAGCGCGACCACCTCGACGTGCCGGCCCCGGTCGACCGCCTCGTCACCCGCCGCGTGCTGACCATGACCTACGTGGAGGGCCGCCGCGTCACCGAGCTCACCCCGCTGGCCCGCCACGACGTCGACGGCACCGTCATCTCGGATGAGCTGGTCCGGGCCTACATCGACCAGATCCTGGTGAAGGGCCTCGTCCACGCCGACCCCCACCCCGGCAACATGCTGCTCACCGAGGACGGACGGCTGGTGCTGCTCGACCTCGGGATGGTCGCCCGCCTCGGCCACCGCATGCGCCAGCACATGCTCGACCTCACGCTCGCCATCGCCGAGCAGCGCGCCGATCAGGCCGTCGAGGTGCTCGAGGCCGCCGGCACCCGGCTGGCCGACTACGACCGGGCCACCCTCGAGGCCCACATCGCCGAGCTGCTCAGCCGCCACGCCGGCTCCTCCGTCGCCACCCTCGACACCGGCTCGGTGATGCTCCAGCTGTCCCGGGCGTGCGGCAACGCCGACCTGCGCCCGCCGGCCGAGCTGGCCATGGTCGGCAAGGCCCTGCTCCACCTCGACGAGGTCACCCGCTGCCTCGACCCCGACTTCGTCCCCAACGAGACCATCGTCGACCACACCGGCGCGCTGATGCGCCACCAGGTGTCCGAGGGAGCGAGCACCCTGCGGGTGGCCCGCACGGCACTGGACTCCGCCCGCATGATGGAGAACCTCCCCCGCCACGCCGACCGCATCCTCGGCGGCCTGGCCGACGGGACGCTGTCGATCAAGGTCGACGCCATCGACGAGGACCAGCTGCTCCGGGGCATCGAGAAGATGGCGACCCGGTTGACCGTGGGCCTCGTCCTCGCCGCCATGATCGTCGGCGCCTCGCTGGCCATGCGGGTGGAGAGCTCGGTCGAGCTGCTCGGCGCCCCCGCCATCGCCGTCGTGTTCTTCGTGCTCGCCTTCATCGGCGGCATGGTCCTGCTCGGCCACGTGCTCGTGACCGACCGCAAGGACCGGGCCCAGCGCCGCCGCTCCACCTGACGGGCCTCGACGCGGGAGTTGTGAGGCCAAGCCGAACAACTCCAGAAGTGAGGAGGCCCGCCAGGGCCGACGAACGGCTCAGTCCTGGGCGCCGCCGGCGGAGTCCTTGACCGACTGCTTGCCGGCGGAGATGAACGGCATCATGCCGCGCAGGCGCTGGCCGACCTCCTCGATGGGGTGGGCCTCGCCCTCCTTGCGGAGGCGGTCGTAGTTGGCCCGGTCGCCGTTGGCCTCGGCGACCCACTCCTCGGCGAAGCGGCCGTCCTGGATCTCGTCGAGCACCTTGCGCATCTCGGCCTTCACGGCCGGAGTGATGATGCGGGGGCCGCGGGTGAGGTCGCCGTACTCGGCCGTGTCGGAGATCGAGTAGCGCATGCCGGCGATCCCCTCCTCGTACATGAGGTCCACGATCAGCTTCAGCTCGTGGAGGCACTCGAAGTAGGCGGACTCGGGGGCGTAGCCGGCCTCGGTCAGGGTCTCGAACCCGGCCCGCACCAGCTCGGTGAGGCCGCCGCAGAGCACGACCTGCTCGCCGAAGAGGTCGGTCTCGGTCTCCTCGGTGAAGGTGGTCTCGAGGATGCCGGCCCGGCCGCCGCCGATGGCATCCGCGTAGGACAGGGCGAGCTCACGGGCCTGGCCGGAGGCGTCCTGCTCCACGGCGATGAGGCACGGCACACCGCCGCCCTCGGTGTAGGTGCGGCGCACCAGGTGGCCGGGGCCCTTGGGGGCGATCATGATCACGTCGACGTTCGCCGGCGGCTCGATCAGCCCGTAGCGGATGTTGAACCCGTGGGTGAAGCACAGGACGTCGCCCTCGGACAGGTTCGGGGCGATCTCGGCCTCGTAGATGGCGGCCTGCTTGGTGTCGGGCAGGGTCATCACGATCAGGTCGGCCTCGGCGACGGCGTCGGCCACCGACAGCACCTTCAGGCCGGCGGTCTCGGCCTTGGCCCGGGACGAGGAGCCCTCCTTCAGGCCGACGCGCACGTCGACGCCGGATTCGGCGAGGTTCAGCGCGTGGGCGTGGCCCTGCGAGCCGTAGCCGAGCACGGCGACCTTGCGGCCTCGGATCAGGCTCTGGTCGGCGTCGGCTTCGTAGTACACGTTTGCGGCCATGGGAGGCTTCTTCCTTCGGGGATCTGTCGTCGATCGGTGACCACAGGTGGCACCGATCCACGAGATTTTCTAGTTGGCGACTCGGTTCTGGACCGACTTGAGACGGGGCGGGGTGCGCTCGAGCTTGGGCAGCGCCACCCGTCCGGTGCGCTGGAGCTCGACGATGCCGTAGGGGCGGAGCAGCTCCTCGACGTCGTCGAGCTTGTCGGGCTCGCCGTTGACGGCGATCGACAGCTCGTCGAAGCCGACGTCGATGACCGAGCCCTTGAACACGTCGACGAGCTCGATCACCTGGCTGCGCACCGACGGATCGGCCTTCACCGTGGCGATCATGAGCTCGCGCTCGACCGAGTCGTCCGGGTCGAGCTCGGAGATCTTGACCACGTTGATGAGCTTGAACAGCTGCTTGGTGATCTGCTCGAGCGGCGAGGACTCCACGTCGACGACGATCGTGATGCGGCTGAAGCGCTCGTCGTCGTCGGTGGGGGCCACGGCGAGGCTGTAGATGTTGAAGCCACGGCGGGCGAACAGGCCGGCGACCCGGGCGAGGACGCCCGGCTGGTTCTCGACCAGCACCACGAGGGTGTGGTGGCGGACGGCCTTGTTGGTGTTGTGGCCCCCGCTGGGGCTGGTGACTCCTGGCATCAGAACTCCCCGATCCCGGCGACCTGGCTGGGGTGGACCATGACCTCGGAGTTCGACTTGCCGCTGGCGACCATGGGGAACACCTTCTCGGCGGCATCGGTGCGGAAGTCGATGACCACCGGCCGGTCGTTGATCTCGTTGGCCTTCTGGATGGTGGGCAGGACCTCTTCGGGGCTGTCGACCCGGAAGCCGGCGCAGCCCATGGACTCGGCCCACATCTTGTAGTCGGGCACGTCCTGGGACAGGAAGACCTCGGAGTACCGCTCGTCGTAGAACATCTCCTGCCACTGGCGAACCATGCCGAGGTAGCTGTTGTTCAAGATGGCGATCTTCACGGGGATCTTCTCGACCGTGGCCGTCACCAGCTCCTGAGCCGTCATCTGGAAGCAGCCGTCGCCGTCGATGGCCCAGACCATGCGGTCGGGGAAGGCGGCCTTGGCGCCGATGGCAGCCGGCACCGAGAAGCCCATGGTGCCCAGGCCCCCGGAGTTGACCCAGGTGTAGGGGTGGTTGAAGTGCCAGTACTGGCTGGTCCACATCTGGTGCTGGCCCACGCCGGAGCACACGATGGTGTCCGAGGGCGTGTTGTCGCGCAGCGTCTCGAGCACGAACTGGGGCTTGAGCCGCTCCCCCGGCACGTGCTGGTCGTAGTGGAGGGGGTGCTTCTCCTGCCAGCCGCTGATCGTCTGCTTCCACGCCGAGGTGTCGGCCTGGGTGCGGCCGCTCTCGAGCAGCGAGCGGATCGCGCTGACGATCTCCTCGATGACGAGGCGGGCGTCGCCGACGATGGGCACGTCTGGCGCACGGTTCTTGCCCAGCTCGGCCGGGTCGATGTCCGCGTGGATGACCTTGGCCTTGGAGGCGAACTCGTCGAGCTTGCCGGTGACCCGGTCGTCGAAGCGGGCCCCGAGGGTGATGAGCAGGTCGGTCTCCTGGAACGACATCACCGCCGTGTAGTTGCCGTGCATGCCGGGCATGCCGAGGCACAGCTCGTGGTCGTCAGGGAACGCGCCCCGGGCCATGAGGGTGGTGACGACGTGGATGCCGGTGAGCTCGGCCAGCTCCTTGAGGGCTTCGGCGGCGCGGGCCTTCAAGATGCCGCCGCCGGCGTAGATGACCGGGCGCTCGGCGGCCAGGATCATCTCGGCCGCCTCCTTGATCTTGCGGGGGTGGCCCTTGGTCGTCGGCCGGTAGCCCGGTAGGCCGGCGATGACCTCCTCGTCGGTCGGCCAGTACCAGTCCAGCGCGGAGCGCGGGTTGGTCGGGTCGACGATGTCCTTGGGGACGTCGATGAGCACGGGGCCGGGCCGGCCGGTGGTGGCGATGTGGAACGCCTCGCGCACGATGCGGGGGATGTCGCGGGCATCGCTGACCAGGTAGTTGTGCTTGGTGATCGACATCGTGATGCCGGTGGTGTCGCACTCCTGGAAGGCGTCGGTGCCGATGGCGGCGTAGGGCACCTGGCCGGTGATGCACACCATGGGGACCGAGTCCAGGTACGCGTCGGCGAGCGGGGTCACGACGTTGGTGGCGGCCGGGCCGGAGGTGACCATGCACACGCCGGGCTTGCCGGTGACGTGGGCGTAGCCCTCGGCCATGTGGCCGGCGCCCTGCTCGTGGCGCACGAGCACGTGGCGGATCGAGGACTCGATGATCGGGTCGTAGACCGGCAGGATCGCCCCGCCCGGCAGGCCGAAGATGACCTCCACGCCCTCGAGCTCGAGCGCTCGGATCAGGGCTGCCCCGCCGTTGGTCGGTTCGTTCGGTTCCACTGCTCTTGCTCCTCCGGGCCACGGCTCTGGCCCGGTCGTCTGATGGTCGGATCGGTGTCGGAAAACCACGACGGCCTCCCATCTGGGAGGCCGGAGTGCGCACGCGACGAGAGGGACGGCGTGCGCTAGATGACGACTACCACGATTCGGTCTCGGTGCATCGGAACCAATAGTGGCAGAGCGCGGGGCATCCCACAACTCCCCGGGGAGGACTCGGCGGGGCCGGTGCCGAAGTGGGTTCCCATGACCGCACCGATCCTCCGCCTCATCGTCAGGTCCGCTGCCCTCCTCGCGCTGGCCTTCGGATTCGTCGTCGGGTCGGCCGGCTTCGCCGGCGCCCAGCTCCCCGAGCTGCCTGCGCCGGGTGGCGAGGAAGCCCCGGACGGCGAGGAGACCCCCGAGGAGACCCCCACCCCCGATGGCGAGGGCGAGTCCCCGCTCCCCGAGGAGCTCGATCCCGTGCTCGACCCGCTGCAGCCGGTGCTCGACCAGATCCCGGGCGCCGACGCCCCCGAGGACGGCGAGGACCCGGCCGAGGGCACCGACGGCACCGAGACCGAGGGCGATGCCGCCACGCCGGCGCCCGCCTCCCCGAGCGCGGCGGGTGCCGCGACGCTGCCCCGCACCGGGGGCACGGTGGCGATCGGCTTCGCCGGCGCCGCGGCGGCCGCCGGCCTGGTCCTGCGCCGCCTGCTCCGCGTCTGACCCGGCGAGGTCCGGCCGGGGTCCCTCAGCGGACCCCGGCGACGTCCTCGAGCTCGGCGAGCGCGTCCTCGAGCAGGTGGCAGAGCACCCACAGGTCGGGGACGGCGTCGCGGCAGGCGACGAGGCCGAAGTCGCAGCGGCCGTTGTAGGACATGATCGTCATGTTCAGGCCCTGGGTGTCGGCCACGGCCGAGACCGGGATGTACGACAGCATCTCGGCGCCCCCGGCGTAGAGGGGGAACTGCGGGCCGGGCACGTTGGAGATGATCAGGTTGAACGGCGGGTCGATCCGGTTGGCGATGGCGGTGCGGGCCATCACCCGTGATGCCCGGGCGAAGATGGCCGGCGGGGCGAACTCGGCCACGTCGGTGAGCAGGTCGGCCGGGAGCGCGCCGAGGCTCTCCTTGGCTCGCAGGGTCTCGGCGTGGATGACGTGGAGCCGCTCGATCGGGTCGGCGACGTCGGTGGCGAGCGCGGCGAGCATGCCCGACACGCGGTTGCCGTAGCTGAGGGCCTCGTCGTCGGTGCGGACCGACACCGGGATCAGGCAGCGCAGCGACTCCTCGGGCAGCTCGCCGTGCTTGTTCAGGTAGCTCCGCAGCGCCCCGGCGCACATGCCGAGCACGACGTCGTTGACGGTGACCCCGAGCGCCGACTTCACCGCCTTGACCCGCTCGAGCGCGACCGAGGTGTAGGCGAAGCGCCGGTGCGGGCCGATCTTGTTGTTGAACCGGGTGGAGGGACGGGTGAGCCCGCCGGTGTGGGAGATCTCGACCGGCTCGTCCTCCTCCCGGCGCGCCCCCTGGCCGAACAGCTGGGCGACCGGCTCGGGCACGGCCTTGGCCACGTTGCCCCAGTCGAAGGCCTTGCCGATCTGGGGCAGCTCCCGCAGCATCCGCACCGCCAGGCGGCCCTGCTTGTAGGGCCGGGTGGCGAGCGACGCCAGGCCCCGCAGCAGCATCTCCTCCTGGGTGGGGATGCGCTCGGGTTCGGGGCACACCCCGGGGCGGGGTGGAGCATCGGGTTCGAGGTCGAGGATGTTGGCGAGCAGCTGGGCGCCGCCGACGCCGTCGATGGCGGCGTGGTGGATCTTGGTCAGCTGGGCGATCCGTCCGTCGGCCAGGCCATGGATGACGTAGAGCTCCCACAGGGGCCGGCTCCGGTCGAGGGGACGGGCGATGATGCGGCTGACGAGCTCGGACAGCTGCTCGTCGGTGCCCGGCGGTGCGACCGCGGTCTGGCGGATGTGGAAGTCCAGGTCCAGGTCAGGGTCCTCGACCCAGTACGGGTGGTCGAGGTCGAGGGGCACGTGGACCAGACGGCGCCGCATCGGGTCGAGCAGGTGGAGCCGCTCGGCGAACAGCGCCTTGGTGGCCTCGTAGCCGGCGCTGTCGCTGTCCTTGGGGTCGTAGACGATCAGCGAGGAGACGTGCCCGAACGTGGTCGGGCTCTCCATGTAGAGGAAGGAGGCGTCCACCCCGGTGAGCTGCTGCATGTCGTCCGTTTCCCCCTGCCCGACTCGATGTCCTGCGCATGGTGACACGCGTCACGGGCGCGCCGAGGGCCACCCCCGTCCGTCGGTGGGTGGCCCTCGAGGTTCCCCGTCGAGCGGGGAGATCAGCGGCGGGTCAGACCGGCGTGAAGGTGCGCGACGCGATGTGCTCCGGGCGGCGCTGCGGGGCCGAGAACGGATCGCCGATCGTGTTCTCGACGCTGTTGAACACCATGAACAGGTTGCGTCGGGGCAGCGGCGAGATGTTCGTCGAGGACCCGTGCATCAGGTTGCAGTCGAAGAACAGCACCGAGCCCGCCGTGCCGGTGCACTGGTCGATGCCGTGGCGATCGAACAGGGTCGTGAGGCTGTCCTCGTCCGGCACCCCGACCTCCTGCACCTTGAGCGAGTGCTCGTGGTTGGCGGGCGGCGTGGGCTCCGGGCACGTGACGAACCACTTGTGGGAGCCGGGCATCACCAGCAGGGAGCCGTTCCAAGGCTCGTTGTCGGTGAGCGCGACCACGGCGCTGAGGCAGCGCATGCGGGGCATGCCGTCCTCGGTGTGCCAGGTCTCGAAGTCCGAGTGCCACTGGAAGTCCTTGCCGCGGAACCCCGGCTTGCGGTTGACGCGGCTCTGGTGGATGTACACGTCGGAGCCGAGCAGCTGGCGGGCGACGCCGGCCAGGCGGGGGTCGGAGGGCACGTCGGCGAGGCCGCCGTATCCCTCGTGGAAGGCGAAGACCGAGCGGATCACGGCCGAGTCGGGCTCCCGGATGACCTGGTCGCTGTCGATGTCGCCGCCGTTGACGAGGTCGCTCAGCAGCTGGTCGAGGCCTTCGACCTCATCGGGGCTGAACACGCCCGGCACGGTGAGGTAGCCGTTCTGCTCGAAGGCGGCCACCTGGCCCATGTCGAGCGGGCCGTCGGTGGCCGGCCCGTGGACGACCGGGTCCACCCGGGGCAGCAGCTCCGGGGGGCGGCCCATGCGGGACGGGTACGGGTCGCCGGTGTGGGTTGCGGTTTCGGTCTGTGTGGTGCTCATGCAGGCTCCGGCTGGTCGTCGACCGTCAGCAGCGGGTAGGCGCCGTCTTCGTCGTGGACCTCCTGTCCGGTGACGGGTGGGTTGAACGTGCAGATGACTCGAAGGTCCTCTTCGACGCGCAGGACGTGGCGGTCGTTGTCGTTGAGGAGGTAGATGGTGCCCGGGGTGATCTCGTGGACCTCGCCCGTGGCCTTGTCCTCGAGGGTCGCCTTGCCCTCGATGCAGTAGACGCCCTCGAGGTGGTTCTTGTACCACATGTGCGTCTCGGTGCCGGCTCGCAGGACCGTGTCGTGCATGGAGAAGCCCATGCCGTCATCAGCCAGCGAGAGGCGGCGCGACGACCAGTTGCCGCCGTCGACGTCGCGGTCGGTTCCGACGATGTCTTGCAGGGTGCGGACGATCACGACCGGACCTCCTCGCGCTCTGCGCGCAGCTCGGCGACCATGTCGTCGCTGATGTTGTCGGCTGCCTCGTTCAGGATCTCGAGGGCCTGATCGATGGCCTCGTCGGTCACGATCAGCGGGGGCAGGAGCTTGACCACCTCGTCCTCGGCGCCGGCGGTCTCGATGATGAGGCCGCGCTCGTAGGCGCCCTGGGCGATGGTGCCGGCGATGTCGGGCACCGCGGTCTCGATGCCGAGGATCAGGCCCCGGCCGCGGACGTCGGTGAACAGGCCGGGGTGGCCCTCCATGATCGACTCGAGTCCGGCACGGACCTTGTCGGACTTGGCGACCGTGGACTTGGTCAGCTCGTCGTCGGTCCAGAAGTGCTCGAGGGCGGCCGTCGCGGTGACGAACGCGGCGTTGTTGCCGCGGAAGGTGCCGTTGTGCTCGCCCGGCGCCCACACGTCGTGCTCGGGCTTCATCAGCACGAGCGCCATCGGCAGGCCGGAGCCCGAGATGGACTTCGACAGCGTGACGATGTCGGGGTCGATGCCCATCTCCTCGAAGGAGAAGTAGGGACCGGTGCGGCCGTTGCCGACCTGGATGTCGTCGACGATGAGCAAGATGCCGTGGCGCTTGCAGATGTCGTCGAGGTTGCGCATCCACTGGGCCGAGGCCGGGTTGATGCCGCCCTCGCCCTGGGTGGTCTCCACGATGACCGCGGCGGGCTCGTCGAGGCCGCTGGAGCCGCCCGAGATCATGGCCTCGAGGATGTGGAGGCTGTCCATGTCGTCGCTGAGGTAGTTCGCGTAGGGCATGGACGTGGAGTCGCCGAGGGGTACGCCGGCGCCGCCGCGCTTCATGGCGTTGCCGGTGACGGCGAGCGAACCCAGCGTCATGCCGTGGAAGCCGTTGGTGAAGCCCACGACGCGGTGGCGGCCGGTGGCCTTGCGGGCCAGCTTCAGCGCGGCCTCGACCGCGTTGGTGCCGGTGGGGCCGGGGAACTGGACCTTGTAGTCCAGGTTCCGCGGCTTGAGGATGATGTCCTCGAAGCGCTCCATGAAGGTGCGCTTGGTGGTGGTCGAGATGTCGAGGGCGTGGATGAAGCCCTGCTCGCTGAGGTGCTTCTGCAGCGCCTCGATGAGGACGGGGTGGTTGTGCCCGTAGTTCAGTGCGCCGGCCCCGGCGAAGAAGTCCAGGTACTCGGTGCCGTCCTCGGCCACCATCGTGTGGCCGTGGGCGGACTTGAAGACGGCAGGCCAGGAACGGCAGTAGCCGCGGACCTCGGACTCGAGTCGTTCGAAGATGCTCATTCTGTTTCCCTTTGGGGGGTTGACGGACGGTCCCTCAGCTGGTCGCGGACGCGATGCGGAACCGGAGCTCCGCTTCGTGACCCGGGGGGAACAGCTCCTCGGTGAAGAGCGGCTCCACCACCACGGACAGGCCGTGGCGCTCGCCGAAGCGACGGAAGAGGGTCTCGGACGCCGTGTTGCTCGGCGTCACCGTGGCTTCCAGTGCGGTCGCACCCGTGCGCTCGAACAGCTCGTCGAGCAGACGGCCGGCGATCCCGCGGCGGCGATGGGCGTCGTCGACGCCGATCTGCCAGACGAACACCGTGGAGGCGTCGTCGGGCCGCAGGAACGCGGTGACGAACCCGACCGGGGCATCATCGCCATCGGCGGCGATGACGGTGGTGTCCCGGAAGTACTCGGTCCACAGCAGGTACGCGTAGGGCGAGTTCTCGTCGAGTCCGTTGGCCTTCGCGAGGGACCAGAGCGCCGGACCATCCTCGAGCCGGGCGAGCCGGTACTCGAGGGCCTTGTCCTGTGCGCTGGCAGACGGAGGGGCCACGGTTCCTTCATACCTAGTCGCCTTGTGACCGAGAACACAAAGTGACGTGGGATGCGTCACAGCTTGGGCCGCTACACCTCCGTGACGGCACCGTCTCACGGCGTCCTGCTCCGCAGGACGCGTGCTGGCTGCTCGCTGGCGCTCCCGACGCCAGCCCGCACTCAGGCCTCGGTGACGGCACCCTTCTCCGCGCCGGCGGCGAGCCGGGCGTACTTGGCCAGCACACCCTTGGTGTAGCGGGCCTCGGGGTGCTTCAGCGACGTGGCCCGCTCGGCGAGGGTCTCCTCGCTCACCAGCAGGTCGATGGTGTGGCCCCGCACGTCGATGCGGATGCGGTCGCCCTCCTCCACCAGCCCGATGGGGCCGCCGTCGACGGCCTCGGGGGCGACGTGGCCGATGCAGAAGCCGTGCGTGCCCCCGGAGAAGCGGCCGTCGGTGATGAGGGCGGCGTCGCCGCCACGGCCGGCGCCCTTCATGGCACCGGTGATGGCGAGCATCTCGCGCATGCCGGGGCCGCCCTTGGGCCCCTCGTAGCGGATGACGACCACGTCGCCGCTGTTGATGCGCCCGGCCAGCACGGCGTCCATGGCGTCCTGCTCACCGTCGAACACGCGAGCGGGGCCCTCGAAGTCGTCGAAGTCGATGCCTGCGACCTTGACGACCGAGCCCTTCGGGGCCAGCGAGCCGGTGAGGATGGCCAGGCCGCCGATGTCGTGGATCGGGTCCGAGAGCGGGTGGATGACGTCGCCGTCGGGGGCGGGCGGGTCGAGCTCGGCCAGGTTCTCGGCCACGGTCTTGCCGGTGACGGTGAGGCAGTCGCCGTGCAGGAGGCCGGCATCGAGCAGGTGCTTCATCACGACCGGCACGCCGCCGACCCGGTCGATGTCGACCATGTGGTACTTGCCGTGCGGCTTGGTGTCGGCGATGTGGGGCACCTTGGCGGCGATCTCGTTGAACACCGACAGATCGAGCTCGACCTCGGCCTCGTAGGCGATGGCCAGGATGTGCAGCACCGCGTTGGTGGAGCCGCCGAGGGCCATGGTGACGGCGATGGCGTTCTCGAAGGCCTTGCGGGTCATGATCTGGCGGGGGCGGATGCCCTTGCGGATGAGCTCCATGACGGCCTTGCCGCTCTCGTAGGCGAGGTCGTCGCGGCGGCGGTCCACGGCCGGAGCGCTGGCGCTGCCGGGCAGCGACATGCCGAGCGCCTCGGAGATGCTGGCCATCGTGTTCGCGGTGAACATGCCGGCGCAGGCGCCCTCGGTGGGGCAGGCGTTGCGCTCGATCGCGTCGAGGGTCTCCTGGTCGATGGTGCCGGCGGCCCGGGCGCCGACGGCCTCGAACACCGACACGATGTCGAGGGCCTCGCCGTTGTGCTGGCCGGGCAGGATCGAGCCGGCGTACAGGAACACGCTCGGCACGTTGATGCGGGCTGCGGCCATGAGCATGCCGGGGAGCGACTTGTCGCAGCCGGCGAACGTGAGCAGGCCGTCCATGCGCTCGGCGTGCATGACGGTCTCGACGGAGTCGGCGATGACCTCACGGGAGACCAGCGAGGCGCGCATGCCCTCGTGCCCCATGGAGATGCCGTCGGACACGGCGATGGTGACGAACTCGATCGGATAGCCGCCGGCGTCGCGCACGCCGACCTTGGAGCGCTTGGCCAGGCGATCCAGCGGCATGTTGCAGGGCGTCACCTCGTTCCAGGACGACGCCACGCCGATCTGGGCCTTGGCGAAGTCCTCGTCCTGCATGCCGATGGCCCGCAGCATCGCCCGGGCCGGGGCTCGCTCCATGCCGTCGGTCACGTCGCGGGACCGGGCCTTGATGTCGACGGTGGTCTCGGTGGTGTCGTCTGCTCCGCTCACAGCGGGCCAGGCTACGCCAGTGCCGATCCGGAGCTCGCACGACAGGGAGATCGCCCGCCTCGCGGTGCCGGCCTTCGGGGCGCTCGTCGCCGAGCCCCTCTACGTGCTGGCCGACACCGCCGTGGTGGGCCGCATCGGCACCGACGAGCTCGCCGGCCTGGCCGTGGCGTCCTCGGCCCTGCTGACCGGGTACGCCATCTTCATCTTCCTGGCCTACGGCACGACGGCCGCGGTGTCGCGCCTGCTGGGCGCCGGCCGGGAGGGGTCGGCCGCCCACCAGGCCGTGCAGGGCCTGTGGCTCGCCGGCGTGATCGGCGTGGTGATGACCGCCCTCGTCCTCGGCTTCGCCGACCCGATCGTGGAGTTGCTCGGCGGCACCGGTGCGGTGCGCACCAACGCCCTCGTGTACCTGCGGATCTCGGCGATCGGCATCACCTTCCAGCTGCTCACCTTTGCCGGCACCGGCTACCTGCGGGGCCTGCAGGACACCCGGACCCCCCTGCTGGTGGCCATCGGTGCGGCGGTGGCCAACCTGGTCATCGAGCTCGTCCTCATCAACGGGCTGGGCTACGGCATCGGAGCCTCAGCGCTGTCGACGGTGATCGCCCAGGCCGGCGGCGCCCTCGTCTACCTGCGCCTCATCACCACGGCCACGTCCCGCCTCGGCGCCGCCCTGCGCCCGGACTGGTCGGCCATCCGCCGGCTCGGCCGGGCCGGGTGGGACCTGCTGGTCCGCACGCTCGCGCTGCGGATGTCGCTCACCCTGTTCACCGCCATCGCCGCCCGCATCGGGGCCGAGGAGGTCGGCGCCCACGAGATCGCCTTCGCCATCTGGAGCCTGCTGGCGCTGGCCCTCGACGCCATCGCCATCGCCGGTCAGGCCATGGTCGGCCGCTTCCTCGGCGCCGGCGACGTCGGCACCGCCCGTCAGGTGGGCCGGCGGATGCTCGAGCTCGGGACGGTGGCGGGCATCTTCGCCGGCGCGATCGTCCTGATCGGACGGCCGGTGCTCCCGGACATCTTCAGCAACGACCCCGACGTGCTCCACCTCGCCGGCTTCCTGCTCCTGTTCGTGGCCGTGCTCCAGCCGGTGAACGGGGCGGTGTTCGTCCTCGACGGCCTGCTGATCGGCGCCGGCGACATGTCGTTCCTGGCCAAGGCCATGGTGGGCGCCGCCCTGCTCACCGCGCCGGTCGCCATCGCGGTCGCGTTGCTCGGCCTCGGCATCGGCTGGGTGTGGGGCGCCATCACCGTGCTGATGCTGGCCCGGCTCGGCGTCCTGGCGCTGCGGTGGCGATCGGGGGCGTGGGCGGTGGTGGGCGCCGAGCGCTGACCCGCTCAGCCCTCCTGGCAGCTCCGGACGAAGGCGTCGAAGCCCTCGGGGTCGTCGGTGATGCGCAGGTGGCCGTCGTCGGTCCGGGACACGTCCAGCGACGGGCAGAACCAGTTGCCACCGGGGGTGAAGAAGTGCGGCGAGCCGATGACCCCGCGCGCCTTGCCCTCCTCCCAATCGCGCCGCGGGAGGTCGTCACCGGCCTCGGTCGCCAGACCGTGGGCCGCGGCCACCGCGGCCAGCACGTGGGGATCGCCGATGTCGTCGCCCCGCTCGAAGAGCCGGTCCCGGAGCTCGAGGGCCACGGCTTCGCCCGTGGTCGGCGACTGCTCGTAGGCCCGGCCGGTGAGCGCCAGTGCCCCGAGGGTCGTGGTCGGGAAGCGAGCCGGGTCGAAGCCGGTGAACAGGTCCGGCGCGACCGAGCCGCGGATGTCGTCGACCTCCTCCGCGATGAAGGCCGGGTCCATCGGCGCGCCGTTCACGAGCTCGAGCGGCCACGACCGCACGACGAGCACGGGCGGCACGTCCATGTGGGTGCGGAGCTCGACGAAGCGACGGAGGCCGACGTGGGTGAACGGGCACCAGACGTCGGCGAAGACCTCGACCTGCATGGGTTGCTCCTCGGCTCAGATCAGTGCGGCCAGGACATCGACGAAGACCAGCGCCAGCACGCCGATCAGCAGGACCCAGACGCCGATGCGCATGCCGAGCGACCGGCGTCGGTAGGGGGAGACGTCGTCGTCGGGGTCGGACGGGGGTGTGTAGCGAGACACGGTGGCCACCGTACCGGCGGGGCCGCGTCCCGACCGAGCGTCGGACGGGAGTCAGAACAGCAGCGAGAGCAACCAGGCGACCAGGGCGACGACCAGGACGAGGGTGAGGACCACGCCGACGGCGACACCGATCAACGTCCGTCGCACGGCCCTGCGGCTCTCGGCCGAGGTGGCGGCAGGGTCCCGCTCGTGGCGCTGGAGGAGGGCGACGTTGCGGTTGTTCGCCTTGAACGCGAAGTCGAAGACCGAGCCGAGCAGCGGTATGGAGCCGAACACGGCGTCGATGGCCACGTTGAGCACCATGCGGGCGACGGTGGCGCCGCGGGCGCCGAGCCGCACGGCCTGGACGATCACCGCCGAGGACAGGGCGAGCCCGGCGGCGTCGCCCAGTCCCGGCACGAGGCCGAGCAGCGGCTCGACCCCGAAGCGCAGGCTCGTGCCCGGCACGCGGAACTGGCTGTCGAGGAGGCGGGCGAGGCGCTCGGTCTGGGCCTCGTCGGCCCCCGTCGGTGCGGTCATGGCCCGCTCCCTACCCATCCGGCTCGTTCCGGGCCGCGACGCACGCGCGCCTGATGCGTCCTCCGCGGCCCAGAACGGATGGGGTCAGGGGTCGCAGACCTGGTCCTGGTAGGCGGCGAGGCGATCGGCCACCACGGCGAGGGCGGGGTCGTCGAAGACCGACACGTCGACCTGGTCGGCGGCGAGGCGCTCGAAGTCGTAGTCGGCGTCGGCCAGCACACCGGCGAGCTGCGCGAAGGTGTCGTCGAGCAGGGCGAGGTCGTCGGCGAGGGGCTCGGGGGCGATGGCGGCGAAGCCCTCGAAGCGCTGGGCCAGAGCCCGGAAGCGCAGCTCCACCTCCCGCGGCGCCAGGCCGGCCTCGAACGGGTCGAGCACCGGCTCCTCGGCGGCTTGGCGGCTGCGCTGGCAGAACTCGGAGTCGGGGTCGCCCTCGAAGGCGAGGGGTGCGGTGCTGCCGGTGATCTCGGGCGCGGCGTCCTCGGCCGGTTCGGGGGCGCCTTCGGCGTCGTCGTCGCCTCCGCAGCCGGTCGCCAGGACCAGCGCGCAGACCGCGACGCCGACCACCGACCGGGGCCTCACGCCGACCGACGCTGCTCGAGGAGCTGGGAGACCAGCTTGCCGTCGGCCTGGCCCCTCGTGGCCTTCATGACGTGGCCGACGATGGCGCCCTGGGCCTTCTGCTCGCCGGCGCAGTACTTCTCCCACGCGCCGCCGTTGGCGGCGATGGCCTCGTCCACGATGCCCTCCAGCTCGCTGGTGTCCATCGCCTCGAAGCCACGCTCGGCGGCGATGGCCTCCGGCGCCTTGCCGGTCTCCCCCATCTCGGCCACGACCTGCTTGGCCTGGCTGGCGGTGAGCGCGCCGCTGGTCTCCAGCTCGACGAGCTGGGCCAGGTGGGCGGCGGGGACGTTGGCGGCGTGGCCGGGATCGAGGTCGTGCTGGAGGTGGGTGAGCGTGCGGTCGGCGTCGGCGCCGGCCGCGACAGCGTCCAGCGCCAGCTCGTCGAGGCCCCGGTCGACCACGATCGTCACCGACTCGTCCGGCAGGGTGCGCCCGGCGGCCTCGGCGAGGGCGGCGCGACGCTCGGCGGGCAGGCGGGGCAGGGCGGCGTCGATGGCCTCGATGCGGGCCGGGTCGGGGACCATCGGCACGAGGTCGGGCTCGGGGAAGTACCGGTAGTCCTCGGCCTCCTCCTTCGAGCGCAGCATGTGGGTGCGGCCCTCGTCCTCGTTCCAGTGGCGGGTCTGCTGGATGACCCGCTCGCCGGCCTCGAGCAGGTCGACCTGGCGCAGCGCCTCGTACTCGATGGCCCGGCCGAGCGAGCGCACCGAGTTGATGTTCTTGATCTCGCAGCGGGTGCCGAAGGGCGTGTCGGGCTGGTGCACCGAGACGTTCGCGTCGACCCGCAGCGAGCCCTCCTCCATCTTGGCGTCGGACACGCCGGTGGCCACGAGGATCGCTCGCAGCTCGTTCACGTAGGCCTTGGCCTGCTCGGCGGTGCGGAAGTCGGGCCGCGAGACGATCTCGACCAACGGCACGCCGCAGCGGTTGTAGTCCACGAGCGAGTAGGCGGCGTCGTGGATCCGACCCTTCGACGAGGAGTTGGCCCCGCCGACGTGTGTGGACTTGCCGGTGTCCTCCTCGATGTGGGCCCGCTCGATGCCGATGCGCGTGCCGTCGGGCAGGTCGAGGTGGCCGTCGACGTTGGTCGGCTGGTCGTACTGGGAGACCTGGTAGTCCTTCGGCATGTCCGGGTAGAAGTAGTTCTTCCGGGCGAAGACCGAGGGGCGCACCTCGCAGTGCAGGGCCCGGCCGAGGCGCATGGCCAGCTCCATCGCCTGGGCGTTGAGCACCGGCATGGACCCGGGCAGGCCGAGGCACACCGGGCAGACGTTGGTGTTGGGGTCGTCGCCGAACTGGTTCGGGCAGCCGCAGAACAGCTTGGTGGCGGTGTGCAGCTCGACGTGGACCTCGAGGCCCACCACGAGGCGGTAGCCGTGGGGCAGCTCGGTGAAGGACGTCTCGGTGGCCGTCATCGGGCACCCCCGGGCGCAGCGGCTTCGAGAGCGGCAGCGACGCGGAACATCTGCTCCTCGCCGAGGGCGGGGGCCATCACCTGGATGCCGACAGGCAGGCCCTCGGCGCCGGTGCCGAACGGGACCGACATGGCCGGGTGGCCGGCAAGGCTGGACGGGATCGTGCACACGTCGTTGAGGTACATGGTGAGCGGGTCGGCGGTCTTGTCGCCGAGGGGGAAGGCCACGCAGGGCGACGACGGGCTGAGCAGCACGTCGAAGCGCTCGTAGGCGGCGTCGAAGTCGTCGATGATCATGGTGCGCACCCGCTGGGCCTTGCCGTAGTAGGCGTCGTAGTAGCCCGAGGACAGGGCGTAGGTGCCGAGCATGATGCGGCGCTTCACCTCGGCGCCGAAGCCGGCGGTGCGGGTGGCGTCGTAGGTCTCCCCCATCGTCGCCCGCTCGTCTCGCAGCCCGAAGCGCACGCCGTCGAAGCGGGCCAGGTTGGAGGACGCCTCGGCCGGGGCGATCAGGTAGTAGGCGGACAGGCCGTAGGTGGAGGCCGGCACCGAGACGACGTCGACCTTCGCGCCGGCCGCCTCGAGCGCGTCGGCCGCCTCGCGGGTGCGGGCCTGGACCTCGGGCTGGAACCCGCCCTCACCGCCGAGCAGCTCCTCGACCAAACCGATGCGCAGGCCCTCGACGCCGCGGCCGAGGGTGCCGCGCAGGTCGGGGAAGGGCTCGGGGATGCTGGTGGCGTCGAGGGGATCGTGGCCGCCGACGACCTCCATGAGCAGGGCGGCGTCCTCGACCGTGCGGGCGAAGGGGCCGATCTGGTCGAGGCTGGAGGCGAACGCGATGAGGCCGTAGCGGGAGGCCCGGCCGTAGGTGGGCTTGGCGCCGACGACGCCGCACAGGGCGGCGGGCTGGCGGATGGAGCCGCCGGTGTCGGAGCCGAGGGAGATCGGCGCGAAGCCGGCGGCGACCGCGGCCGCCGACCCGCCCGAGGACCCCCCGGGCACCCGGCTGGTGTCCAGCGGGTTGCGGGTGGCGCCGAAGGCGGAGTTCTCCGTGGAGGAGCCCATGGCGAACTCGTCCAGGTTCGTCTTGCCGATCACGACGGCGCCCGCGTCGCGGAGGCGGGTGACGACCGTGGCGTCGTATGGCGGGCGCCAGCCGTCGAGGATCTTGGACGAGCAGGTGGTGGGGATGCCCCGGGTGCAGAGGTTGTCCTTGAGCGCCACAGGCACGCCGGCCAGCGGCCCGACGTCCTCGCCGGCGGCGATGCGGGCGTCGATCTCGTCGGCGCGGGCCCGGGCCTCGTCGGCGAGGAGGTGGTTGAACGCGTGGATCTCGCCCTCGCGCTCGTCGATGCGTGCCAGGTGCTCGTCGAGCACGCTGCGGGCGCTGCGCTCGCCGGTGGCGACGGCCGCGGCGACGCCGGCCGCGGTCTGGAAGCGCTCGACCGGGCTCACGGGGCCTCCCCCAGCACGGGCGGGACCCGGAACATGCCGTCCTCCGCGGACGGTGCCTCGGCGAGGACCTCATCGCGGTCCAGGCACGGTCGGACCTCGTCGGGGCGGACCACGTTCTCGAGCGGGTACGGGTGCGACGTCGGTGCCACGTCGTCGAGGTCCAGAGCCTCCACGTCGGCGGCGTGGTCGAGGATCGACGCCAGCTGGCCGGTGAAGGTGTCCAGCTCTTCGTCGGTCAACGTCAAGCGGGCCAGGCGGGCCACGTGGGCGACGTCGTCGCGGCTGATGGGGGCGGTCACGGAGTGAGCCTACGAGCAGGTGTCCACGTCCTCACAGGGCGGTCCATCCGGAACGTTCTGGCAGCGGCTGCGGAACAGGGCAGCGCCGCAGTCCGGAACGTCAGGCTCCGGGCCCCGTTCCGCCTTCGCTGCCAGAACTGACTCGGCGGACGAAGTCGCGGATGCGCTCGATGATGAGGTCACGGTCGTGGTCGATCGTGGCGACGTGGTAGCTGCGCTCGAGCGTGACCCGCTCGACCGGGCCGCCCAGGGTCTGGGCCAGGTGGTCCGAGGCGGTGGGGGCCACGACGTGGTCCTCGGGGCTCGTCATGATCAGCGCGGGCGCGGTGATGCCGGCGAGGCGGTCCTGCAGGTCGGCGACGGCATCGAGCATGGACACGAGCGGGGCGAGGGGCACCTTGGCGTAGGCCGACTCGGTGACGTCGGGGTCGGCCACGTCGCTGCCGATGCCGTCCATGTAGGTCTCGCCGGCGTCGAGCATCGCCTGGAGCCCGGCCCGCATCTCGTCGCTGCGCTCGGCGGCGGCGTTGATGAGCACGAGCCCGGCGATGTCGGGGTGCTCGGCGCCGATCCAGGCCGTGAGCGTGCCGCCCATGGACAGTCCCATGGCCACGACGTGCTCGCAGCGCCCGGCGAGGCGCTGGTACGCGGCCTCGACCTCGGCGCTCCAGTCGGCCCACGACGTCGTGTTCATGTCCTCGACCGTGGTGCCGTGGCCGGGCAGTCTGGGCATCTCCACGCTGTGACCGGCGTCGGCCATGGCCTCGGCGATGAGGCGCATCGACGACGGGTTGCCGGTGAACCCGTGGATCACCAGGCAGCCGACGGGACCACCGTCGACGGAGAGCGGTTCGGCTTCGGGGAGGACCTCGGGCATGGCCCGGAGGCTACGCCTCAGAAGCCGCCGGAGATGTTGACGGCGGCGGGGCCGAGGATGACCACGAACAGGGCCGGCAGGATGCAGAACACCAGCGGGAACGTGATCTTCACCGGTACCTGCATGGCTCGCTCCTCGGCCCGGGCCCGGCGCTTGTCGCGGAGCTCGAGGGCCTGGAGGCGCAGGATGTTGGCCAGCGGGAAGCCGTGCTTCTCGGCCTGGCGCACGGCGGTGACGAACTGGCGCAGGTCGGCGACGTCGGTGCGGTCGGACATGGCCTGGAGCGCCTCGCCGCGGGACAGGCCCAGCTGCATGTCGTTGACGGCCTTGAGCAGCTCCGTGGCGAGGATGCCGCGGCCCTCCTGGCCGGCCCGCAGCACGGCGCCGTCGAAGGACATGCCGGCCTCCACCGTGACGGTGAGCTGGTCGAGCACGTCGGGCAGCTCGTTGGTGATGGCCTTGCGGCGGTCGTCGGCCATCCGCTTGACCTTGGCGTCGGGGGCCATGGTCAACAGGACGACCATGAGCCCGGCGACGAGCAGGTTGGTGCGGCTGGCGCCGGCGCTGGACAGGTAGGCCGAGGCGCCGAGCAGCCCGAGGGCGAAGCCGGCGATCTGCATCCCGATGATGACCTCGGGCCGCCAGCGCTTGTCGAGGTCGGCGACGCGGAGCGTCTTGGCGGTCGCGTCCAGCATGCCGCTCGGGAGGTAGCGGCCGAACTTGGCGGCGAGGCCCTGCATCAGCGGGTTCACGACGCGGGTGAGGAACGAGCCTTGGAGCTCGAGCTCCCGGGACGTCGGGATGACGTCCTCGGGGTCCATGCCGATGGCGACGACCTTGGGCTCGGGCTTCAGCGCCCAGAAGGCGAGGGTCAGACCACCGATGACGAAGACGGCTGCGAGGTAGACGATTCCCATGATCAGAACTCCGGGTTCACGAGCTTCTTCAGCCAGAGGCCGCCGCAGGCCAGCATGAAGCCGGCGGCGCCGAGCATCGCCTGGCCCAGGCCCGAGGAGAACATCGGCTTGATGTAGTCCGGGTTCGAGCTGAAGATGAACCCGAACAGGCCGAAGGGCAGGACGAACAGGACCAGGGCGGAGATCTTGCCCTCGGCGGTGAGGGCGTCGACCTGGCGCTTGATGCGGGTGCGGGCCCGGATCGTCTCGCCGACCTGCTCGATGATCTCGGACAGGTTGCCGCCGACGCTGGCCTGGATCTTGATGGCGTCGACCACCCAGTCGAAGTCCTTGGCGCCGATCCGGTACGACATGGCCTGGAGGGCGTCCTCGAGGCTGCGGCCGAGGCGGGTCTCCATGACGACCCGCTGGAACTCCTCGCTGGTCGGCGAGTCCGTTTCGCGGGCCACCGAGTCCAGCGTCTGGCCGAGGCCGTAGCCGGCGGTGAGCGAGCCGGCCATGAGCTGCAGGGTGTCACCGAGCTGGTTGACGAACTGCTTGCGCCGGCGCCCGATCTTGAACTTGAGGAACAGCGGGATGCCGAGTCCGACCGGGATGGCCATCAGCAGGAAGTAGGGGATGCCGAACAGCAGGACGCCGACGAACAGGGCGGCGATGGCAAGGCCGAGGCAGACCACCACGAACTCGTTGGAGCGCATGGCCAGCCCGGCCCGGTCGAGGGTGTCGTCGAGGGAGCGACCGCGGTCGTTCTTCTCCAGGACCTGGGCCGAGATCCCCTCGAGGCGCTCCTGCACGCCGCTCTTGCGCTTGGTCTTCTGCTGCTTGGTCAGCTGCTTCTGCTGTCGACGCTGCTCGCGGCGCTCTACGGCCTGTTCGGACCCGCGCATGCCGTTCAGGAGGAGGAGGGCGCCGAGGCTGACGCCGAGGGCGGCGGCGATCGGGACCCAGGCGCCGGCGAGGATGCCGGCACCCGGCACGACCCGGGAGTCATCCGCGACGTCGGGCACGAACTGGCGCACGGCCGCGTGCTCGAACGTGGTGCTGACGGCGATGTCGGGAGCGTCGGCCATGGCGATGGTGAGCTCAGCGCTCTCGCCGTCGGAGCCCGAGGTCCAGCGGAGCTCGAAGAGGCCGCCGAGGCCGGCACCGATCTCGGTGAGGACCTCGCGGAACTGCGCCGACTGCTCGATGGCCAGGACGTCGCCGCCGGCGGCGTCGGCGAAGGCCTGCAGGGTGCCGAGGTCCTGGTCGGGCGTCTGCAGGGCGACGAAGGATGTGGCGACGGGCGTGGAGGTGAACCGCTCGACGATGGCGTCGGCGGTGGAGTCGCTCGCGGAGTCGGCGCCGTCGGCGAGGACCACCAGGGCGTTGGTCCCGCCCCGGGAGGCGAGCTGGGCGATGCTTCGGTCGAGGCCGTCGAACAGGGCCGTGCCGCCGGCGGCGATGAGCCCGTCGACCGCGCCCTGCAGCGAGGCCCGGTCGGTGGAGAAGGGGTGCTGGATGACGGCGGAGTCGCCGAAGCTGACGATGGACACCGGCACGTCGGCCGGCAGGGTCTCGAGCAGGTCGGCCACGGCGGCCTTGGCCTGCTGCATCGGCTCGCCGGCCATGGAGCCGGAGACGTCGATGGCGACGACCAGGTTCAGGTCGTTGGTGCGCAGGCGCACCACGTCGACGTTCTGCTCCTCGCCGTCCTCGACGACGGTGAAGGCGGCCTCGGGGTCACCGGTGACGGTGGGCCCGGACACGACGGCGCGCACCAGCGGGAAGCCGTTGGCGTCGATGCTGCGCACCTCGAGGCCCTCGGACTGCGCGGCGACCGGCGTGGCCCCCGTGACCAGCAGCGCCGAGAGGGCGAGCAGGCCGGCGAGGAGGCGGGCGGTGCGGGGTCGGGCGCTCATTCCTGGTTCCCTCCGAAGATGCGTTCCTCGAACTCGATCCCCAGCTCCTTGATGTGCTCGATGAAGCGGGGCCGGTAGCCGGTGGGGCGCAGGACGCCGAGCACCCGGCCGCTGGCGTCGAGGCCGGGCGAGTAGTCGAAGTCGAAGATGGGCAGGACCTCGATGTCGTCGCCGACGACGCGGCCGATCTCGCAGATCTGCACGACGCGGCGGCTGCCGTCGCGGAGGCGACCGATCTGCACGACCAGGTCGATGGCGCCGGAGATCTGCTGGCGGATGGCCTGCATCGGGAACTCGATGCCGGCCATGAGCACCATGGTCTCGAGGCGGGTCATGGCGTCGCGGGGCGTGTTGGCGTGCAGCGTGGACAGCGAACCGGCGTGGCCGGTGTTCATGGCCTGGAGCATGTCGAGGGCCTCGCCGCCGCGGCACTCACCGACGACGATGCGGTCGGGCCGCATGCGCAGGGCGGTGCGGACCAGGTCGCGGATCGAGATCTCGCCCCTGCCCTCGCTGTTGCCCGGGCGGGTCTCCATGCGCACGACGTGCTGCTGGCGCATCTGGAGCTCGACGACGTCCTCGATCGTGATGATGCGGTCGCCGTCGGGGATGAAGCTGGACAGCACGTTGAGCAGGGTCGTCTTGCCCGAGCCGGTGCCGCCGCTGACGAGGATGTTCAGCTTGGCGTGGACGCACGCCGCGATCATGTAGAGCGACTCGACCGAGGCCGAGCCCTTCTCGATGAGGTCCTCGGCGGTGAACTTCTTGGCCGCGAACTTGCGGATGGTCAGCGACGAGCCGTCCACCGCCAGCGGGGGGATCACCGCGCAGACGCGGGAGCCGTCGGGCAGTCGGGCGTCGACCATCGGTGAGGACTCGTCGATGCGACGACCGAGCGGGGCCACGATGCGGTTGATGACCTTGCGCAGGCTCTCCTCGTCGCTGAAGTTGATCGAGGCGACCTGGAGCTTGCCGTCCTTCTCGATGTAGATCGAGCGGGTTCCGTTCACCATGATCTCGGAGACCGAGTCGTCCGAGAGCAGGGGCTGGATCGGGCCGTAGCCGAGCAGGTCGGCGGCGATGACGTCGACCAGGCGCTGGCGCTCGTCCTCGGCGAGGGGGATGTCCTCGGCGGCCAGGACCTTGACCATCTCGCCCCGGGCCATGCGCTTGAGCTCGTCGTCGTCGACGTCGGGCTCACCGACCCGGTTGCCGAGGGCGAGGAGCAGCGCGTCCTGCACCTTCTGGCGCAGCCCGGAGAAGGACTCGGACTCCATGAGCGCGGCGGTCATCGCCACGTTGGACGCGTGGTCGGCGGTGACCTCCTCGAAGGACAGCTCGGGGAAGTCGAGCTCGAAGTCCCCCTCCGTCGCGGCCCTGACCCGCTCTCCCAGCTTCATGATCAGCCCTTCCGCTTGAACAGGCGCGAGGCGGGCTTGCCGCCGTGGTGGTCCTTGCCGTCGTCGGTGACGAACTGCTCGACGAGGTGCTCGAAGGCCCGGACCAGCTCCGGGTTGCGGCCGGACTCCATGACGGGGATGCCGTCGTTGGTGGCCAGCACCATGTCGATCGAGCTCGGCACCCGCACGTCGACCGGCCGGCCGATGGTGCGCTCGAGCTGGCCGATGTCGACCCCGACCTTGGCGTTGCTGCGGTTCAGGACCAGCACCCGCCGGGCGCTGGTGAGCCCGACCACGTCGAGGGCCTCGAGGGCCTTCTTCAGGCCCCGGATGGAGGGGACCTCGGTCGAGCAGATCATCACCATGTCGGTCGAGACGTCGAGCGCCGACAGCACCCGCTCGCTCAGGCCCGGGTCGGTGTCGACGACCACGTACCGGAACGAGCGGTGCAGCGCGCGGAGCACGCCGGTGACGTGGTCGGCGGTGATCTCGTCGGCCTCGGCCGGGCTGAGCGGGGCGCACAGGGTGTAGAGGCCCGAGGAGTGGCTGGTGAGGGCCAGCTTCACCTGGGCGCTGTCCACCGGCCAGGCCCGGGCCAGGTCGATGATCGTGGAGGTCGGCTGGAGGCGCATGTTGGACGCCACGTCGCCGAACTGGAGGTCGAGGTCCACCAGGACCACCTCGCGGGGGTACCGCTTGGCCAGGCCCACGGCGAGGTTGGTGGCCGACGACGTCTTCCCGGCGCCGCCCTTGGGCGACAGGATCGTGATGATCCGGCTGGGGTCGGCCGCCACCTCCTCAGGTGGTGAGGTCAACGTCGTGGCTCCCATCTCAGCCGAAGATCCGGTCGGCGGTCTGCACCGCGGTGCCCGATTCGTCGGCGTCGGCGGGCTCGATGGCCAGCCAGATGTCGCCGTTCTTCGAGGCGTAGACGACCCGCTCGGCGGCGGCGGCGTCGAGGGCCAGCGTCACGTACAGCTGTCCCACCGGGGTGGGCGCACGGTTGTCCGTGGTCGCCCCCTGGGCGGCGGCCTCGGGCACCGGGGCGCCCTGGACGTTGGTCACGAGCAGCTTGTGCAGCAGGAAGCCCGACACGTTCTCGCCGGCGACGGGCTGGCCGTCGGGGCCGACGGCGCCGTCGCTCTGGAACTGGTCGAAGGAGGCGATGAGGCCGACGAGGTCGCCCGGTCGCACCGTGCCGCCGACGGCCCGGATCGGGTCGAGGGGGATGGTGATCTCGAGCAGGCCCTCGGGCACCGCCACGGTGCCGCCACCCCGGCCGACGCGGGCCTGGAGGGCGTTGAACTCGGTGGCGTCGACCAGCCGGCTGGCGGTCAGCTGCTCGCCCTCGACCAGGTCGACGGCGGTGACCATGCCGTCGGCCTCGCTCAGGCTGGCCAGCGCACCGCCGGTCTGCACCTTCACCGGCACCGCTTCGACCCGCAGGTACTGCTGCAGCTCGTTGGCCGCGGTGCCGGCGGGCACGGAAGCGTCGAGGACGAGCACGTCCACCAGCTCCTCGCCCGCCAGCGCCCGGTCCTCTGCGGTGCTCACGTACTTCACCAGGGCGAAGGTGCCCAGGGCCACCAACAGGACGGCACCGATGAGACTTGCGCGCTTCTTCTTCACGTTCTCTCCCGAGGTTCGCGGGGCTGCTCCTCAGAAGTCATCGGCCGCCCGAGCAGAATCTGAAGCAGATTCCGGCAACGACCTTCTCAGCGGTTCCGGCGGAACCGGAAGCGGCGACGCTGTTCGACTATTTGTACGGGTCGTCTTCCAGGGGGGCGTCCCACCAGTCGAGCGGGGTCTCCATGCCGTCCTCGACCGGGTGGATGCAGTCCACCGGGCAGGGATCGACGCACTTCAGGCAACCCGAGCACAGCTCGGGGATGATGACCACGTCCATCCCGTGGTTGAAGATCGCGCCGAAGTGCGGGGGGCAGTGCCGGATGCAGGTGTCGCAGTTGATGCAGATCGACATGTCGATGTGCAGGGCCGGGTTCAGCCACTTGGGGTTCCGCTCGCGGTTGGCCATCCGGTCGGCCCGGGTGCTGGCGCTGCTGACGGTCCCCTCCATCGCCCGGCGACGGTAGCACCGGTCCCCGGACCGGTGCTTGACCTGGCGGTCAAGGGGGCGGGACACTCTGCGGGTGCCCGAGTCGACCGCCGCTGCGCGCCCGAGCACCACCTCGCCCGCCGACCCGGATCGCCAGCTGACGACCCAGGGCCGCGAGCGCAAGCAGCAGCTGGTGGACTGCGCCGCCCAGCTGTTCACCGAGCGGGGCTTCGCCGAGACCCGCATCAAGGACATCGTCGACGCCGCCGGGGTGGCCAAGGGCCTCTTCTACTGGTACTTCGAGAACAAAGAAGCCCTCTTCGCCGAGGTCGCCGCCGACATCCGCCTGCGGTTGCGCAAGCACCAGGCCTCGGCCATCGACCCCGAGGCCGACCCCCTGCGCCAGATCCGCCAGGGCGCGCAGGCGAGCGTGCAGTTCATGGCCGAGAACGCCCACTTCTTCTCGCTGCTCGAGGTGGAGACCGGGGCGGTCACCGAGGAGTCCCGTCGCAAGGGCACGGCCCAGCACATCAGCGACGTGCGCACCATCATCCTGCGGGGCCAAGACGCCGGGGTGATCGTCGACGAGGAGCCCGACCTGCTCGCCCTCGCGGTGGTCGGCACCGTCGGCTACTACAGCCACTACCACCGCACCGGACGCACCAACGTCGGCATCGAGGACCTGTCCCGCTTCGTGGCCCGCTCGGTCGTGAAGGTGCTCGCCGCGGACGACGCCGCCGCTGCGGCTGCCCTGGTCGAGTAGCCAGTACATTCCGGGCATGTCGAAGCACGAGTTCCTGTCGGAGGAGTGGATCGCGGCGGCCCAGGCCATCCGTGAGGACTACGCCGGGACGTCCACCACCTCCCCGCCCCCGATGAAGATGAACGTCGTCATCACCGAGGTCCCCTTCGACGAGAGCACCATGGACGCCCACATCGACACCACCGACGGTGAGATGACCCTCGACATGGGCCACCTCGACAGCGCCGACCTCACGGTCACCGTCGACTACGCCACCGCCAAGGCGATCTTCATCGACCAGGACCAGCAGGCCAGCATGCAGGCCTTCATGGCCGGCAAGATCAAGGTCCAGGGCGACATGACCAAGATGATGGCCATGCAGACCGTCCAGCCCGACCCGGCCCAGGTCGAGATGGCGACCAAGATCGCTGAGATGACGGCCTGAGAACGGAAATCCCGTGGATCGTGACCACCCGTGGTCACGATCCACGGGATTTCCTCATGCGGCCAGCGCCCGCCTCGCCGGCACCCGTCTCGGGGCGCGCACGACCGAGCTGCGGACGAAGAAGGCGAAGGCCAGGCCCAGGGCGGCTGCGGCCGCGCCGACCAGGTAGGCCTCGCCGTAGGAGGCCTCGGCGCCGACCGCGCCGGCGCGGGCTGCCTGGGTCGACTGCATGACCTGGATCCCGACGACCACGCCGAACTGGGTCATCATCTGCTGGGTGGCGCCGACCACGCCGAGGTCGTCGTCGTCGACCGCGTTGGCGATGGCCGCCACCAGGGCGGGGGCCGACATGCCGAGGCCGATGCCAGAGAGGCCGAGGAAGCCGACGACGAGCAGGTCGGACGACCCGGCGCCGAGCGAGGCCATGCCGAACATCGAGGCGAGCACGGCCACAGCACCGCCGACGGCGGCGAAGCGCTCACCCGTGCGGGCCGCGAGGTAGCCCATCACGGGGCCGGCGACGGCGAAGGCGAGCGGACGGGCGATGAGCAGCGACCCGGTCTTGGCCTCGCCGTAGCCGAAGATGTCCTGCAGGAACAGCGGCGTGATGATGAACCCGCCCATGTAGGCGAAGTTCGTGAAGACCTGGGTGAGGATCGGGATCGAGAAGTTGCGGCGGCGCAGGTACTCCAGCGGCAGCAGCGGGGCCGCAGCTCGCGACTCGACCCGGACGAACAGCCACAGCACCACCGGCGTGAGGGCGAACGCGCCGAGCACCATCGGCGAGGTCCAGCCGACGACCGGGCCCCGGTTGACGGCGAGGAGGAAGGCGGTCGCGGCGGCGGCCAGCGTGCCGGCGCCGGCCAGGTCGAAGCGAGCCGAGGGGATCTTGTCCGTCTCGGGCAGCACGACGAGGGCGAGGACGAGGGCAGCGATGGTGAGGGGCACCTGCCCGGCGAAGATCCAGCGCCAGCCGAACGCCTCCACGATCGGCCCGCCGGCGACGACGCCGACGACCGGGCCGCCGGCGCCGACCATGGTCCAGTAGCCCATCGCCTGGGCCCGGCGCTCCTTGGGGAAGAGCCGGTTGATCAGCGCGAGCGACGTCGGTCCCACCGCAGCGCCGGTGGCAGCCCCGAGGATGCGGAAGGCGAGCAGCGACGGGGCGTCCCACGCCACCGCGGTGAGGGCGGCGAAGACGATGACGGCCACCATCGACCACGCGTAGACGCGGCGGTGCCCCCGCAGGTCGCCGAGCTTGCCGGCGCTCGGGCCGAAGATGGCGAAGGCCAGGATCGGCCCCGTGACCAGCCAGGTCAGGGTCGACTCGTCGGAACCCAGGTCGCCGGCGATGCGGGGGATCGACACCGACAGGATCGTGATGGTGAAGCCGACGCTGAACAGGCCGAGCAGCACCGTCGTGAGCACCAGCCACGGGTACTTCGAGGACCGGCTGGCCCGGTCGTGGACCCGCTGGCGCAGCAGCAGCGACCACGGCATCACCGCGACCTCGTCGGCTCCGGGCGCGTCGATGCTCAGCTCGTCGAGGTGCGCGCCGGGTCCACCTGGTTCGCGCCGTCCGCCGTCCACGTCGTCGACGCTATCCACTTGACCGGTGGGTCAAGAAGGCGATCGGTGAGACGTCGGTCACGCCGAGCGCGGCACGGGCCGACCCTGGAGGGACGGCCTGCCTCGTCGCAGCGGCTGGGGATCGCTGCGTCCGGCATGGCCGTCCCACCGGGACCGGCCCGTGGGCGGCGATGGTAGCCATCTGGCACTGGTTCGGCACCGGCGCGCGGCCGGCGCCGAGCCCTCAGGCCATGCGGTCCAAGGTCTCGTGGAGCTCGGCGATGGTCCAGCGCGCCTCCTGCTCGAAGGTGGCGCCGAACTGCCAGCCGTCCATCAGCCGGATCGTGCCGCCCTGGACGAACATGGTCCGCCCGTTCAGCGGGCAGTCGGCACCGGCCAGGTATGCCACCACCGGCGAGCAGTGAGCCGGATCCCACAGGTCGAACTGCGCGCCGTCGCCGGGGGCGGCGACGATGTCGGACAGGCCGGGAGCGGTCTCGGTGAGGCGGGTCCGTGCCGCGGGCACGATGCAGTTGGAGCGCACGCCGTAGCGGGACAGCTCCTGGGCGCAGATCTGGGAGAAGGCGGCCACGCCGGCCTTGGCGGTGCCGTAGTTGGTCTGGCCGGGGTTGCCGAGCAGGCCCGACGTCGACGACGTGTGGATCACCGATGCGGCCCGAGGCATGCCCGCCTTGGTCTGGTCCCGCCAGTACGCGGCGGCGAAGCGGGTGGGCACGAAGTGGCCCTTGAGGTGCACGTTGGTGACCGAGTCCCACTCCTCCTCGGTCATGTTGACCAGGGCCCGGTCGCGCAGGATGCCCGCGTTGTTGACGAGCACGTCGAGGCCGCCGTAGGCGTCGATCGCCGAGCGGATCAGGGCCTCCCCGCCGGCCCAGGTGGCCACGTCGTCGTGGTTGGCCACGGCGTCGCCACCGGCGGCGCGGATCTCCTCGACGACGGCCTCCGCCGCGCTCGGGTCACCACCGGTGCCGGTGGCGTCACCGCCGAGGTCGTTGACCACCACCTTGGCGCCCTCGGCGGCGAAGAGCAGCGCGTGCGACCGCCCGAGGCCGCGGCCTGCTCCGGTGATGACCGTGATCCTGCCGTCGAGCGAAGTCACTTCGTGTCCCTTCTGCCGGCGCCGTCCCGCCGAGCGCGAGCAGACAGTGCTGCCCCCGGACGAGACAGGTCAAGTCGGCGGCGGTCAGCGGGCCAGGAAGATGTTGACCGAGGTACCCCGACGCACCTGCGTGCCGGCACCGGGATCGGAGCCGACGACCGTGCCACGACTGGCGCAGCAGTCCTGGCCGAGCACCAGGTCGGCGTTGCGCAGGGCCGCCTCGGCCTCGTCGAGGGTCATGCCGCGCAGGTCGGGCACGGCCACCCGGTCGGGACCCTTGCTCACCTGCACGACCACGGTGTCGCCCCGATCGAGCGTCGCGCCGGGGGGCGGGTCGAGGGCCACGACCTGGCCCGCCGGCACCGTCTCGCTGAAGACGTCCTCCCGGGCCACCTCGAGCTGGACGCCGGCGAGCGCGTCGCGGGCGACGCCGAACCCGGCACCCGCGGGGAGCTCCGGAACCGTCCGCGGCGCCGGGCCGAGGGACACCGACAGGGGCACGACCGACCCGCGGGGCAGCGAGGTCTCGACCTCGCCGACCGTGCCGATGACGTGGCCGGCCGGCACCTCCTCGTGGTGGACCTCCTCGGCGACCTCGTGCCCGAGGCCGGCCGCATCGAGCTCGAGGGCGACCTCCTCGAGCGGTCGCCCGACGATCTCGGCGGGGCGGTCGGTGAGCGTGTTGCCCTCCGAGACGAGCACGACGAGCGTGCCCCCCTCGGCCAGGCGGTCGCCCGGGGGCGGGGTGGTCGAGACGATCTCGCCCGGCTCGGTGCCGTCCTGGCGGGTCTTCTTCTCGTCGATGATCCAGTCGTTCTGGTCGGCGATCAGCTCGGCGTCGTCGATCTGGCGCCCGGCGAGCTCGGGCACCTCGGCGGTCGGGGTCCGCAGCTGCTGGGCGAGGATAAGCCCACCGGCGGTGATGGCCACGGCCAGCAGCACGGCAAGCACCACCGGCCAGCGCCGGCGTCGGGCGGTGCCGGGGTCGCCCTCCGGGGCGTCGACCACGGTGACGGCTTCGGCCTCGGCGGCCTTGCGGGCCTTGCGGGCCTTGCGGGCCTTGCGCCCCCGCAGACCGGCGGCGGGATCCTCGGACGCCGCGGCGGGGGCCGGAGCGATCTGGGTGCGCTCGTCGGCGGACTCGGTGGCGCCCTCGGCCTCGGTGAGGGCACCGACCAGGGGGAGCGGTGCCGGGGCGGTGAGGCGCTCGGACGCGGCGAGCAGGGCGATGCCGAGCTCCTCGGCGTCGGCGCGCTCGTCGGGGTCGAGGCGACCGGCGCGCTCGATGGCGGGCCGCAGCGGACCGAGGGCGTCGGGCACCTCGAGGTCGCCGTGGGTGCGGGCCTGCAGGGCGGCGAGCGGGTCGCCGCCGGCGAAGGGCACCCGTCCGGTGACGGCCTCGATGAGCACGAGGCCGAGGGCGTACACGTCGGCCTTGGGCCCGGTGCGCTCGCCCCGGGCCTGTTCCGGCGCGGCGTAGCGCATGGTGCCGACCAGGTGGCTGCCGCCGTGGTCGGTGGTGCCGCTCTCGGCGAGCGCCCGGGCGAGCCCGAAGTCGGCGATGCGCAGGCGGCCGTCGTCACCGAAGCAGAGGTTGGCCGGCTTCAGGTCGCGGTGCACCAGGCCGCGCCCGTGGGCATGCGCCAGGCCCCGGCAGGCCTCGAGGCCGACGACGAGGGCCTGGGACGGGGTGAGGCGGTGCCCGGCGGCGAGCATGCCGCGCAGGCTGCCGCCGGCCAGGTACTCGGTGACCAGGTACGGGACGTCGTCGACGCCGCTGTCGTGGACCACGACCACGTTCGGGTGGTTCACCGACGCCACGGTCTGGGCCTCGGCCCGGAAGCGCTCCAGGAAGTGCTGGTCGGTGGCGAGGGCCGGCTGCAGCATCTTCACCGCGACCTTGCGCTGCAGGGTGACGTCGTCGGCCAGGAACACCTGCGCGGACGAACCCGCCCCCAGGGGGGCGATCAGTCGGTATCGGCCGCCCACCACGCGACCGACCTGGTCGGAGAGCTGTGACATGGCCACTGCGCCACAGTAGGGAACGTCCCCGCCGCCTTGGTGGAGGGGTCCCGGTGCGAGACTGGGTCCGAATGCCCGATCCCGCCGGCTCCGCCCGCACCCTCGCGGTCCCCTGGACGCTGCACGCCGCCTTCTGGCTGGTGCTGGTCGAGTCCCTGGCCGAGGGCGCGTTCGTCATCGGCCGAGACGACTGGGGCAACCTGGGCAAGGCGCTGATCCTGCTGGCGTTCGTGGCCAAGGTCGGCTTCGCCCAGCTGGCCCGCCGCCTCAGCGCCGGCGGCGCCCTCGGGTTGCTGGTGTTCGAGCTCGTCGGCATCCTCGTCGCCATCGGTGCCGAGTGGGCGATGGGCCTGCGCCTGCTGCTCGTCGCCACCGTCGTCGCCGTCTACGCGCTCGTGCTGTCCTCCCTCCACGCCTTCCCCACCCCGGAGCTCCCCCGACCATGACCAGCCCCTCCCCCGCCCCCCAGGGCCTGCAGTACCCCACCCGCACCAAGGTGATCATCGCCGTCGTGCTCACGGTGGCCATCGCCGCCATCGTCCTGGCCTACGTGACCACCGCTGAGGGCGACGGCGGCGACGTCAGCGTCTCGGGTGCCGACGGGCTCCAGGACACCGGCTCGCGGGATCCGTCGGGGGTCGAGGCGCTGATCCCGCCTCGCGGGTCCGAGATCCTCGGCCAGGAGGCCATCGGCATCGACCTGGTGCCGGGCTGGACCGGTGAGCTCACCCTGCTGCCCGGCAACGGGGTGGCCACGAGGCTGACCGACGACGAGATCGAGGTCGACGGGCTGAACCGGATCATCTTCCAGCCCGGGCCGGACAAGTCCATCGAGCGCCTGAGCGGCGACTACTGCCTGGTCGCCACCATCTGGGACCAGGTCGAGGGTCGCGAGCAGACCCAGCGCGTCGAGAACTGGTGCTTCTCCGCGACGTGAGGTGAGCGGCAGCTAACCCGGCAGCTCGCCCGTGGCGAGGAGGTGCTCGAACCCGGCCTCGTCGAGCACCGGGATGTCGAGCTCCTCGGCCTTGGTGAGCTTGGATGCCCCCGGGCCGTCGCCGACCACCACGGCAGTGGTCTTCTTGGAGACCGAGCCCGGCGCCTTGCCGCCCCGTGACTTGATGGCCTCCTCGACCTCCTCGCGGTTGTAGCCCTCGAGCGTGCCGGTGACCACCACCGACAGGCCGGCCAGCGTCTGCTCCACGTCAGGCGCCGCCTCGCCCTCGAGGTTCACGCCTGCGGCGCGCAGCCGCTCGATGACGGCGAGGTGGGCCGGATCGTCGAACCAGGCGCGCACCGAGGTCGCGATGGTGGGACCGACGCCGTCGACGGCGGCCAGGGTCTCGGCGTCGGCGGCGACGATGTCGTCGAGGTGCCCGAACCGGCGGGCCAGAGCCTCGGCGCCAGCAGGCCCGAGGTGGCGGATGTTGAGCCCGACCAGCAGGTGGCGCAGGGGGCGGTCCTTGCTGGCGTCGATCGCAGCGCGCAGGTTGTCGACCGAGGTCTGCCCGTAGCCCTCGAGCTCGAGGATCCGGTCGAAGTCCAGCTCGTAGACGCCAGCCACGTCGTGCAGGAGGCCGAGCTCGATCAGCTGGGCGACGGTGCGCTCGCCCAGGCCCTCGATGTCCATGCCGCCGCGGCTGGCGAAGTGCTCGATGGAGCCCTGGACCTGGAACGGGCACTCCGGGTGCACGCACCGGGTGTCGGACTCGCCCTCGGGGCGCACCAGGGTGGACTGCACCGGGCACGGGCAGGTGGTGGGGAAGACCCACGGCTCCAGGCCCTCGGGCCGGGCGGCGAGCACCGGGCCCACGACCTCGGGGATGACGTCGCCGGCCCGGCGGACGATGACGGTGTCGCCGGGGCGGACGTCCTTGGCCGCGACCTGGTCCTGGTTGTGCAGCGTGGCCCGCTCGACGTTCGCACCGCCGACGAACACCGGCTCCAGCACCGCGTACGGCGTGGCCCGGCCGGTGCGCCCGACCGAGACCATGATGTCCAGCAGCGTGGTGGTGCGCTCCTCGGGCGGGAACTTGTAGGCGATGGCCCAGCGCGGCGCCCGGGTCGTGACGCCGAGGTCCGCCCGGCGGGCGAGGTCGGCCACCTTCACCACCACGCCGTCGATCTCGTAGGGCAGGTCGTGGCGGTGCTGCTCCCAGTGGGCGCACAGCGCGACGACCTCGTCGATGTGGTCGACGGTGCGGATCTCGGGGTTCACCGGGAAGCCGAGCTCGCGCAGCAGGTCGAACATCTCCTCGTGGCGGGCCAGCCCCGGACCCCCCTTCACCTCGCCGAGGCCGTAGCTCCACATGGACAGCTCGCGCCGACCCGTGACGCTGGGGTCCTTCTGGCGCAGCGCGCCGGCGGCGGAGTTGCGGGGGTTGATGAAGGGGGCGTGGCCGTGCTCGGCCGCCCACTCGTTCAGCCGCTCGAACGCCGCGGTGGTCATGTACACCTCGCCCCGCACCTCCAACACCGCAGGCGCGCCCGCCGGCAGCTCGTTGGGGATGTCGGCGATGGTGCGGATGTTGGCGGTGACGTCCTCCCCCACCCGGCCGTCTCCGCGGGTGGCGGCCTGGGCCAGGGAGCCGTCCTCGTAGCGCAGCGAGATGGCGACCCCGTCGATCTTGAGCTCGCACACGTAGCCGTAGGTGACGGGCGCATCGCCCTCGGCGACGCCGAGGCGGCGCTGGAGGCGCTCGTCCCAAGCGCGCAGGTCCTCCTCGACGAAGGCGTTGTCGAGCGACAGCAGCGGGCTCGAGTGCACGACCGGCGAGAACGCTGCCGAGGCCCGGCCTCCGACCTGCTGGGTGGGCGACGCCTCGTCGGCCAGCTCCGGGTGCGCCTCCTCGAGCCGGCGCAGCTCCTGGATGAGCTCGTCGTACTCGGCGTCGGTGACGATCGGCGCGTCCTGGACGTAGTACCGCTCGTCGTGCTCGAGGATCTCGGCGCGGAGCTGCTCGGCGCGCCGCTGGGCCTCGGGGACGTCCTGGTCGCTCACCCCGGCGACGTTATTCGCAGCGGCTGGAGGCTACGCGCCGACGGAGAGGCGCACGCCGAAGGACTGGCGGCGGACCCGCTCGGCCAGGTCGACGGTGAGGGCGAGGATGTGCTCGGCCTGCACCGGATCGTGCATGGCCAGGCCGCACTCGGGCGTCACCAGCGCCTGCTCGCGGAGGCGCAGCGCGTCGCAGCCCCGCTGGACCAGGTCGCACCACGTGTCCGACAGCGCACGCCACAGCCGGTCGGAGGAGTCGCCCACGGGACGGGAGGTCGGCACCGCGCCCCACGCCACCCAACCGCCGCGATCGAGGTGGACCCCGAGGGCGCCGGCGTGATCGGAGATGGTCGGCCCGATCGGCAGCGACACGATCTGTGGGCCGGTGGCCAGCGCCAGGCGCCAGTCGGTGTCGCCGCAGCAGTGGAGACCGGTGACGGCGAAGGGCTCCACCGCGGCGAGGGCACTGGACACCAGGTCGAGCGCGTCGTCGGTGGCGAGCGGGAAGTCGGGACGGGACAGCGCGACCAGGGACGGCTCGTCGACGAACGCGACCTGGGGGGCCAGCGGCGCGATGCGCAGCGCGGTCGAGAGCATGGTGCGGGCCCGGGCCGCGACGGCGGCGCGGGCGGTGGCGAAGGCGAGGTCCGGATCGGCGCCGGCCTCGATGAGGGCGAGGCCGAGCGTGACCGGGCCGGTGAGCTGCAGCTTGATCGCCGCAGTGCGGTGGCGGCTCGCCTCCAGGAAGGCGCGCAGGCCGGCGAAGGCCGGGCCCTCGAGGGTGGGCTCGCCGCCGAAGGGGTCGGTGGGGTCGAGGTCGCCGACGATGCGCAGCGCGCCGTCGGTGCCGATGTCGACGCCGCGCAGGCCCCACGCCCCCTGGGCGACCATGCCCTCGCGGGGATCGCGGGCGGGCAGGGACGGCGCGGCCGGGAGATCGGCGCAGGCGGCCATGGCCACCGCCACGGCCGCGTCGACCTGCCGGTGCGGCATGCTCCCGATGGCCGACGCCGTGCCGACTCGGAGGTTGATCGCCTTCATGACCGCTCGCTCCGCCTCGGTGAACCGCGGCCGGCGGGGGCTCCGCCGGACCGTTCCCCCTGGTTCCGCATGACACCGGAATAGCCACCGCCGGGCTCCCCGGGCAAATCTGTCGGGGCCATGCCCCGCTCCCTCCCCCTCGCCGCACCGTGGCCGTTCCGTGCCCTGTGGCTGCTGCTGCCGGTCGTGGCCGGCCCGGCCGTCGCCGACGCCCTCGCCGATCGCAGCCGGGCCGTGCAGCTCGTGGCCTCGGTCATGGCCTGGGCCGGATGGGGTGGTGTGCTCGCGGCGTCGCTCGTGCTGCGCACCGTGACCCTCACCGTCGTCCGGGCGCTGGCGCCCGGTGCGGTGCTGCTCTGCACCTGGGCAGCGTTCGCCTCCGACGAGCTCGCGTGGGGCCTCGCCGGCATCGTCGTTGCCGTGCTGGCCGCCGTCGCCGCCCTGTCGCCGGCCACGGCGGATGCCTTCGTCGACGGCTCGAGCTACGGCGACGAGCGCCGCGTCGCCCTCCGGGTCCCGGTCGCCATGGCCGTGGGTCCGGTGCCGATCGCCTGGGCCCTCGCCGCCGCCGGGCTGGTGGCCGGGCCGCTGCTGCTCGCCGCCGAGCAGTGGATCGCCGGCGGGATCGCCCTCGTCCTCGGCGTGCCGATCGTCGTCGCCGTCGCCCTGCGCCTCCACCTCCTCAGCCGCCGGTGGCTGGTGTTCGTCCCCGCCGGCGTCGTGGTCCACGACCCGATCGCCATGGCCGAGCCCGTGCTGCTGCAGCGCCACCTCCTGCGCCGCATCGGGCCGGCCGATGCCGACGCCACCAAGGACGGGTCCTTGGACCTCACCGGCGGGGCCCTCGGCTTGGCCCTCGAGCTGCGCACCGCCGAGCCGTTCAAGGTCGGCCTGCGCCAGGGCCGCGAGACGGTCGAGACCGCCGGCGTGCCGGCGCTGCTGGTGACGCCGGGTCGCCCGGCCACCACGCTCGAGATCGCCGCCGAGCGCAAGCTCCCCGTCAGCTAGGAGACTGCTGAGCAACTGGCTTCTAGGCTTGGCGGTGGGTCCGGGGAAGTGACCGAACCGAAGAGCCGGCGTGAAGAGGGTGTGAGCCGGTCACCCGGGATGGGTTGAACCCGTAGGTGTGGTCCCTTCCTTGTCCTCCCCGGGCCCGCCTTTAGGTGATGGCCCAGCCGGTGGGTGCGTGGTGGAGGCCGAGGTTGAGCAGGCGTCGCAGGTTGAGCGCGGCGGCCCGGTGACTGAGACCGAGCCGGTTGCGTTGGACACCACGGAAGCGGACACGGCGATGGCCGTTGGCGACAAGCCAAGCGATGGTGCGCTCGACCATGGGACGGTGCTGGCGGTAGTCGGCCAGGTGGGTGCCGGCTCGCCAGTTCGCCCGGGCGGTGACGAGCCATTCGTCGTGGTCGGTGAGCTTGACCGTCTTGCCCTTGGCAGCGCTGGTGCAGCGGTGCCGTGATGGACAACCACGGCAGCGGGCGCCGAAGGTTGCGTTGCCGCTCGCGTGGATCGAGATCGTGATGCCGGCGGGGCAGGTGACGGTGCGGGCGGCGTGGTCGACAAGGAAGTCGTCTCGGTGGAACTGGTCGTCACCGAGGTTCGGGTTCCTCCCGAGCGGCCAGGGCTTGATGACCGCCGTGTGGTCGTTCGCGGCGAGCGCTGCTCGGACCGGGCCGGAGCCGTAGGCGGAGTCGGCCAGCACGTCCAGGCCAGGGTCTTCGCCCTCGAGGAGTCGGGCGCCGACGGGACCATCGCCTTCGTTGGCCGGGGTGAGGTCACAGTTGGTGATGATCCCGGTGTCGGGCTCGACCACGACGTGGGCCTTGTAGCCGTCTCGGTAGCTGGACCGGGACTTGTGCATGTGCCGCGACTCCGGGTCGACCGTGGAGATCACCCGCTCCGAGGCGACACCACGAACGATCCGCCAGGTGCCCTCACCCCGTTCCGGGTCGGGTTCGACGTCCTGTCCGGCCACGAGTGCCAACAGCGCCACGAGTTGGCGTTGGTCGTCGTCGAGGTCGATCCCGTCGAGCGCGTTGAGGATGGCGAGGGCGTCGTTGACGAGCCCGGTGATCAGCTCGTCACGGGCAGCCGGGTCGTCCCACGCACATGCGGGTTTGCCGGGCGAGTCGTAGTCATGGCCGGACACCTCGACCGTCGCCGCGGCGGGGACAGCCTTGCGGACCCGGCGGATCATCGACACGAGCTGGGTGACCGTGTCCTGGGTTGCGACCGCATCATCCAGCAGCGTCGAGTCCAGCGCCCGGCGAGTCTTGCCGGCCAACACCCCGGTCTCGGCCACGACCGCTCGGACGGCGTCGAAGATCCGCTCCGGGGACTCGCTCGCTCGCAGCTTGTTGCGCCACAACGTCAGCACCGTCGGATGGAAGCCCTCATGATCCAACGCCAATCCGGCGGCAACCTTCCAGCGCAGATCGGTCCGCAAGGCGTCGATCGCTTCGCGGTCCGAGCGGCCCTCCAACGCTTGGAGCACCATCACCGTGGCGATCACATCGGCTGGCACCGACGGCCGCCCACGCTTGGAGGGGAACAGGTCCTCGAACATCGCATCAGGGAACAGCCGGTGTCGGTGATCGGCCAAGAACCGATGCACCGACCCCTCCGCCACCAGATGCCCGACCAGAGCACCCGCGTCGAGCAGTTCTCGGTCCTGATCGCTGCTGCCCTGCATACCCGCGGTCTACCGAAACCGCCGCGAGATCGCGAGCACCCCGATCACACCGGTTTGCTCAGCAGTCTCCTAGTTCGGGGTCCGCTCAGCGCTGGGCGATGCCGCCGCCGACGACCAGGTCGCCGCGGTAGAGCACGACCGACTGGCCGGGGGCGAGGCGGCGCTGGGGCTCGTCGAAGGTGACGGTCGTGCCCCTGACCGTGGCCGGGTGCGGCGAGCCGTGGGCGCTGCACTGGGCGAGCACCGGGCCTTCGATCGGGTCGTGGGCCCAGACGACGTCGGCCAGCCCGACCGCGTCGGCCAGCAGGGCGTCGGCGTCGCCGATGGTGACCGTCGCCGCGGGGACGTCGACATCCACGGCGTAGCGCGGGGTGGGGTTGCCGCCGATGTCCAGGCCTCGGCGCTGGCCGATGGTGACCAGCTCGACCGCGTCGACCCGGCCGACCTCGGTGCCGGCGGCGTCGACGACCCGGCCGGGCGTGTAGTCGATCCGACCCTGGAGGAAGCCCCGGCGGCCCTCGACCGAGGTGATGAAGCACACGTCCTGGCTGTCCGGCTTGGACGCGGTGCGCAGGCCGAGGCGGGCGGCGTGGGCCCGCACCTCGTCCTTGGTCATGTCACCGACCGGGAACGAGACCCGGTCGAGCACGTCGCCGGCCACGACGTAGAGGACGTAGCTCTGGTCCTTGGCCGCGTCGTGGGCCCGGGCCAGGTGGGGCCGGCCGAGGCCGTCGGTGGCGAGGCGCACGTGGTGGCCGGTGGCGACGGTGTCGAAGCCGAGCGCCTCGGCCCGGTGGAGCAGGCGGTCGAACTTGAGGTGCCGGTTGCACTCGATGCAGGGGTTGGGCGTGCGGCCGGCGGCGTGGTCGGCGACGTAGGGCTCGATGACGTCGCGGGTGAAGTCGTCGCCGAAGTTGAAGACGTGGTGGTCGATGCCGAGCTCGTCGGCGACCCGGCGGGCGTCGTCGACGTCGGACACCGAGCAGCAGCCCGAGTCCGACTCGCCGCCCCAGAGCTTCATGGTGACGCCGACGACGTCGTGGCCCTGCTCCTGGAGCAGCGCCGCGGCGACGGAGGAGTCGACGCCGCCGGACATGGCGACCAGGACCCTCATGCGGGGCTCCCCGATGGCGAGAAGCTCCGCAGCCGTTCGACGGCGGCAGGCACCGCGTCGAGGGCGGCGTCGACGTCGGCGTCGGTGCTGGACCATCCGAGCGAGAGGCGCAGGCTGCCGGCGGCGACGTCTCGGGGGACCCCCATGGCCGCGAGCACGTGGCTCGGGTCCTGGGCGCCGGACGCGCACGAGGACGCGGCCGAGGCGAACACGTCGCGGTCCTCGAGCAGGACGAGGAGCGCCTCGGCCTCGATGCCGGGGATGCACACGTGGCAGCTGCCGGCGATCTTGCCGGCGCGGTCACGGGTGACCGGGTCGACGGCGGTCTCGACCAGGCCGTCGATGGCGTCGTGGAGGCCGTCGGCGAGGCGGTCCCGCAGCGCGCCGAGGCGGTCGACCGTCTCGGCCCTCGTGTCGGTGGCGGTGCGGGCTGCGGCCGCCGCGCCCACGATGCCGGCCACGTTCTGGGTCCCCGATCGCCGGCCGCGCTCCTGCCCGCCACCGAGCAACCGTGGCTGCAGCGGCGTGCCGGCACGCACGGCGAGGACGCCGACGCCCTGCGGACCACCGAACTTGTGGGCGGAGAGCGACAGCAGGTCGACCCGTCGACCCGACGGCGAGGTCGTGGCCGCGGGCAGGTCCAGCCAGGTGAGGGCCTGCACCGCGTCGGTGTGCACCACCGCGCCGGGCGCGAGGTCGACGACGAGGTCGAGGACGGCGTGCAGGTCGGCGATCACGCCGGTCTCGTTGTTCACCGCCATCACCGACACCACGGCCACGGTGTCGTCGAGCAGCTCGGCCAGGTGGTCGAGGTCGACTCGCCCGTCGGCGCGGACGCGCACGATGCGGCCGTGGCGGTGCTCGACCGCCTCGAGCACGGCGTGGTGCTCGCTGGCCGGGCAGGCCGCGGTGGCGCCGGGCCGGTCGACGGCATCGAGCACGCCGAGCACGGCCAGGTTGTCGGCCTCGGTGCCACCGGCGGTGAAGACGATGTCGCCCGGGTCGAAGCCGGTGACCTCGGCGAAGGTGTCCCGGGCGTCGTCGATCGCCCGGCGGGCGTCGCGGGCGAGGCGGTGCGCGCCGGACGGGTTGCCGGTGCGGTCGCCGAGCCACGGGAGCATCGCGTCGCGCGCCTCAGGGCGCACGGGGGTCGTGGCGGCGTGGTCGAGGTAGGCCACCGCCCCAGGCTACGGGTGGCGCGCGCTACAGGAGCACTGCCAGTTCCTAGAGACCCCAGGTGTCGGCGGGCTGGTCGACGTCGACGACGGGAGGGGGCACGACCTTGCCCGCCGGCGGTGGCACGGAGGAGGACATCGGCACCACTCCGCGGTCGCCGTGGCGGGCCTGGTGGGCAGCGGCGACGGCGACGAGGAACGCCTCGGCGTCGGTGCCGGGATGCAGGGGCACGTCGATCGTGGCCGCGACCCGCTCGGCCAGGGACGCAGCCCGCTGGCGGCGGGCGGTCGGCTCCAGCTCGTGCACCCGGAGCAGGAACGCCCGCACCAGCACGTAGGCATCGCCGCGCAGGCGGGACACGTCGAGGGCGGCGGTGTAGGACTCCCAGCCGGGCGGGGGCGAGAACGCGACCGGGCGGGAGTCGGTGCGCACCTGGCGCTCGCGGATGACGATGGTGCCGGCGGCGAGGTCGCCCAGGCGCTGGCTCTGGCGGGTGGCGAGGGCGCTGAGGATGGCGAGGGTGCCGGCGCCGAGCAGGAAGTCGACGATGCCGAGGGCGGAGCGGATGGCGGCGTGGCGGAAGCGGACCGGCGCGCCCTCGATCGTGACCACCCGCAGGCCCATCGCCATCTTCCCGGGGGTGCGGCCGTTCCACACCGTCTCGGTGAGCGCCGGGTAGACGAGCAGCGCCGAGAACACGGCCGCGATCGAGACCACCACCAGCACCGTGTCGTCGACGACGAGCCCGCCCGCCGCGGTGCCGATGAACACGAGCCACAGCAGCGCGGCCCGGATGCCGAGGTCGATGAGGAAGGCCAGCGACCGGCTGCCGAGGCCGGCGACGGCGAACTCGAGCAGCACCGCCTCGGGCGTGACGATGCCCTCCCCGGCCAGGTCCCGACCCGGCGGCACGGGCGCAGGCTGGGTCGTGGTCACGCCTCGGTACGGTACCGGCCACCTGTGGACCTCGACCGCTACATCACCGAGCACCAGCCGGCCTGGGACCGCCTGGCGCACCTGGCCCGGCGCGGTCGGCGCGGGGCCCACCGCCTGGAGCCGGCCGAGCTCGACGAGCTGGTGCAGCTGTACCAGCGGGTCTCGGGCCACCTCTCCCACGTCCGCGCCGCGTACGGCGACCCCTCGCTCACCGCGCTGCTCACCCGCCTCGTCGCCGATGCCAACGCCGCCATCTACGGGGCCCGCTCGTCGGCGCGCGCGGCGGTGCGGGACTTCGTGCTGGTCACGTTCCCCGGCGCCGTGTGGCGCATCCGACACTTCGTGCTGGCCGCCGCGGTGCTGACCCTGCTCCCGGCGTTCGCCGTCGGCACCTGGATCGCCACCAGCGACGCCGCCCTCGACGCCTCCGCTCCCGAGGCCGTGCGCGCCGCCTACGTCGAGGAGGACTTCGAGGCGTACTACTCCTCCGAGCCGGCCAGCCAGTTCGCCGCCGACGTCACCTTCAACAACATCCAGGTGTCGATCACCGCGTTCGCGATCGGCATCCTCGCCTGCATCCCGACCGCCGGGATCCTGGCCTTCAACGGCGCCAACGTCGGCCTGGCCGGCGGCCTCTTCCACGCCGTCGGCGAGTGGGAGCGGTTCTGGGGCCTGATCCTCCCCCACGGCCTGCTCGAGATCAGCGCCGTCATCGTCGCCGGCGGCGCCGGCCTGCGGCTCGGCTGGACGCTCATCGACCCCGGCGACCGCCCGCGCCTGCAGGCGCTCACCGAGGAGGGGCGTCAGTCGGTGGTCGTGGTGCTCGGCCTCGTCGGCGCGTTCGTCGTCGCCGGGCTCATCGAGGGCTTCGTCACCGGCTCCCCCCTGCCGACGCTCGTGCGGGTGGGCATCGGCGTGCTGGTCGAGGTCGCCTTCATCACCTACATCGTCCGCCTCGGCCGGGCCGCCACCGCATCTTCCGTCGATCGGTCACTGCCGGCGGACCGCATCCACGAGATGTCCGGCTACACGGTGGCGACGTAGACGGTGTTCATGGCCTCGCCGCCGGTGTGGAAGTTCGGGAACCACACCTCGTGGGCGGCGACGGTGGCGAACACCTGCTCGGCCGACGCCACGAAGGCGTCGTCGGGCGGGTCGTCCGACCACAGCGCGAACACCCCACCGGGGTGGATGCGCTCGGCCATGCGCTCGAGGCCGTCCGGCTCGTAGAACGCGGCGTGGCTCGGGTGGAGCACGTGGCGGGGCGTGTGGTCCACGTCGAGGAGGACGGCGTGGAACCGCTCGGGCTCGCCGGCCGTGAACGGGGTGCCGTCGGCGACGCAGGCGAAGAAGTCGGCCTCGACCAGGCGGGTGCGGGCGTCGCCGGTGAGCACGTCGGCGTCCGGGAAGATCCCCTCCTCCTGCCAGTCGATGACCGCGGCCAGCTTCTCCACGACGTGCAGGGAGCGGACCCGGTCGTCCTCCAGCGCTGCCCGGGCCGTGTACCCCAGGCCGAGCCCACCGACGACGACGTCGATGCCGTCGGGCCCCACGTCCGGACCGACGGCGGCGAGGCCGAGGCGGGCCAGCTCCTCCTCGGCGACGGTGAAGATGCTCGACATCAGGTGCTCGTCGCCCAGCTTCACCTCGTAGACGTCGATCTGCAGCGTGGGCTCGAGGCGACGTCGGACGCTGATCTCCCCGATGGGGGTGTCGCGACGGTCGATCTCCTCGAAGAGCCTGCTCACACGGCCATCCTCACACGCCGGTGCTCACACGCCGGGGGTCAGACCGAGCCGAGCCAGCCGTCCACCACCTGCTCGGCCTGGGCCCGGGCACCGCCGTGACCGGTGACCGCGGGGACGAACACGTCCTGGGACAGCGAGCGGCACCGCACGTCGGTGAGGGCCCGGACGGTGGCGGTGCGGGGAACGTCGCGCAGGAGGGCGATCTCGCCGAAGCACCCGCCGGCGACCAGCCGGCCGACCTCCTCCCGGCCGATCGAGACGGCGACCTCGCCCTCCTCGATCACGTAGAAGCGGTCGCCGTCGTCACCCTCGGCGAAGATCGTGGCGCCGGCGGCGAACCGGTGGACCTCGGAGCTGCGGGCCAGGCGCTCGAGCACCCGCAGCGGCAGCGGCGCCAGCATCGACAGGCTCCGGAGCGAGTCGAGGCCGGCGGGGGCGAGCGCCACTGCGTCGACGTGGCGCAGCCGGGGCATGGCGGCCACGGCGATGAGGCAGACGACCCCACCCACGATCACCAGGCCGGGGCGCAGGCCGACCGTGACGATGAGCAGCGGCATGGCGAGGGAGCCGATGGCCATGGCCCCGATGAGCGCGCTCTCCATGGCACCGAAGACGCGCCCCATGACCTCGTCGGGGACCAGGCGCTGCAGCACCGTGAAGGCGTTGACGTCGACGACGGCGTTGGCGAGCCCGATCAGGACCATGGCGACGAGGGCGGCCCACAGCTCCGGGACGGCGGCGACGAGCAGCAGCGGGGCGGCCCAGGCGAACACGCCGAAGCCGAAGTCGCGCGCCAGGCTCCCGCGCTGGGCGAGCACCAGGGCAACGACGGCCCCGACCATGCCGCCGACCCCGAGCGATGCGTCGAGGATGCCGACGGACGATTCGCCGAGGCCGAGCAGGTCGAGCGCCACGGCCACCGTGAACACCAGCGACGCCCCGGCGACCACCGTCTGGGCGGAGTAGACGCCGACGACCACCCGGAGGTCGGGGCTGCGCCAGATGGTCCGGAACCCCTGGCTGGCCTCCGTGAGGAACGACTCCTTCGCCGGCTCGTCGAGCGCGTCGGCGAGCACGGCGGAGACGGGTTCGAGATCGATCGCCACGTTGGGTTCCACCAGGACGTCGACGGGCTCGGACGCGCCGACGAGGGCGGGCGTGGGCTCCGGTGGCGCCGTGCTCGGTGGCGGGCCGGCACCGGCGTCGTCGCCGGTCTCGGCGTCGGGCACCTCGAGGCGGGCGAGCACCGCCGCCGACCACAGGAACGTCACGGCGTTGAAGGCGAAGACCACCTCGAGCCCGGCGACCGCGAGGAGCACGCCGGCGATGGCCGGGCCGAGGAACGACGCCAGGCTCTCGATGGTGCTGGACGCGACGTTGGCTGCCGTGAGCTCGTCGGGGTGCCGGGCGAGCTGCGGGATGATCGAGGCCTGCGCCGGGCGGAACGCAGTGGACGTCAGGGTGGCGAGGACGGCAGCGGCGTAGACGGCGAGGGCCGGCCCGTCCACGGCGACGACCAGCGTCGCGAGCGCGACGAGCACGAACCGGACCAGGTCGGCGCCGACCATGATCCGCTTGCGGTCGCCTCGGTCGGCGAGGGTCGAGGTGAGGGGTGACGCGATCGCCGCGGACACGAACCGGACGACGCCGAGGACGCCGACCGTGGTGGCGCCGCCCTCGAGGTAGGCGTAGATGCTGACGGCGACGCCATAGGCCCAATCACCCGTCTCGGACCCGCCGAGCGCGAGGTTCACCCGCCCCAGCCCGGGGTTGCGGAACACGTCGGTGATGGCCGTCAACGGCTCACGGACCTGCTCGCGCATGCCGGCCACCGGATCCCCCTCGCGCTCGCCCGTCCCCTGGGCGGGGACGGTACTCGTCGATGGGCTACAGCCGCCCGGCTGCCTTCATCTCCAGGTAGGCGTCCCCGAGCTCGGAGGCGAGCCGGTCGGGTGGCACGTCGACGACGGTGGCGCCGGCAGCTCGCAGGCGTGCGGCGGCCCGGGCCCGGGCTCGCAGCGTGCGGGCGGCAGCGGCCTGGCGGTAGGCGTCGTCGGCGTCGTGCACCGGGCCGTCGGCCCATGCCCGCACCTGGGGGTCCTGGATGGCCCCGACCAGCACGAGGTGGGACCGGGTCAGCACCGGCAGCGCCGGCAGCAGCGACTCCCCCACCGCCTGCTCGACCAGGTCGGTGAGCAGCACGATCAGGGACCGCTTCCGGAACCGCACCAGGGTCTCGTTGAACGCACCCCGGTAGTCGCTCTCGGCCAGCACGGGTTCGAGCTCGTAGAGGGCATCGGTGACCCGGCCGACCTGGTCCCGGCCATGGCCGGGCGCGACCACGCCCCGGACCGTGCGATCGAAGGTGAGCAGCCCGCAGCGGTCACCGAGCCGGGTGGCCACCGTGGTGACGAGCAGCGCCGCGTCCATGGCGAACTCGGCCCGGGGGACGCCCGCCACCCGACCCGCCATCACGCGCCCGTTGTCGAACAGGACCACCACGTTCTGGTTGCGCTCGGCCCGGAAGGTCCGCACGATCGGGCGACCGGCGCGGGCCGTGGCTGCCCAGTCGATGCGGCGGGACTCGTCGTCGACGGTGTACTCCCGGAGCTGGTCGAAGTCGGTGCCGCCGCCGCGGCCGGTGGCCGAGCGCATGCCGACCTCGAGGATGCGGGCCTGGTCGATCTTCAGCTCGGCCTCCTCCCGGGACCGGAACCGGGGGTGGACCCGCAGCGAGGTGGGCAACGACCGGCGGCCCTGCCGGGCGGCCAGGCCGAGCGGCCCCTCGACCCGCCACACGAGCTCGGTGGGCGCGAACCGGCCCCGGCGGGTGGGCGCCAGCGCCGTGGAGGTCGTGAGCGCGCCGCCGGCGGGGATCGTGCCCCGGAAGCGCCGGGTGCCCGCACCGAGGCTCGGGGCCAGCTCGTCGGCCACGGCGATGCGAACGGGGCGGCGCGCCGTGCTGCGCACCCGCCACGTGATCGTCGACGTGGCCCCCAGCGTGATCACCGCGGGCAGGTCGCGCTCGATGGTGAGGGACCTGCCCCGCGGCGCGAGCAGCCAGTCGACGAGCACGAGGGCGAGCAGCACCCCGTTCACGACGAGCAGCCGCTCCACCACCGACCCGGGCACCAGCGCAGCGGCGACCGCAGCGAGGGCGGCGACGACGGCGAGGCGGGCGGTGGGGACGGGCCACAGAGTGGTCCTGGACAGGCCACGTCCTCCCGATCTCGGATCGGCGGCTCCGCCGCCGTCAGGCACCGTGCTCATGGTCGCCTCCGGCTCCGGGATCAGCGGGGCGCCGGGACGCTGGCGAGGATGCCGTCGAGCACCGCGTCGGCGGTGGTGCCCTCGAGCTGGAGCTCGGGGCGGACCTGGACGCGGTGGCGGAACGTGGGCTTCACGACCGTCTTGACCTCGTCCGGGGTCAGGAACGTGCGACCGGCGAGCCACGCCCACGCCTTGGCGGCGTGGAGGAGCATGGCTGCGCCTCGGGGCGACACGCCGAGGCCGAGCGACGGGCTCTCCCGCGTGGCCCGGGCGAGGGCGACGACGTAGCCGAGGACGGCCGGCTCCACGTCGATGCGCTGCACCGCGGCGCGCCCGGCGGCGAGGTCGGCGGCACCGGCGACGGCGCGCACGCCGGCCGAGGCGGGGTCGTGGGGGTCGAGGCCGGCGTGGTGGCGGGCCAGGATCTCCTGCTCCTGGGTGGCGTCGGGGTAGGCGACCGTGAGCTTGAACAGGAAGCGGTCGAGCTGGGCCTCGGGCAGCGGGTAGGTCCCCTCGTACTCGACCGGGTTCTGGGTGGCGATCACCGCGAACGGCTCCGGCAGGCGACGGGCCGCGCCCTCGACCGACACCTGTCGCTCCTCCATGGCCTCGAGCAGCGCGGCCTGGGTCTTGGGCGGCGTGCGGTTGATCTCGTCGGCGAGCAGCACGTTGGTGAAGGCAGGCCCCTCCCGGAACCGGAAGCCCTGCTCGGCGTCGTAGATGACCTGGCCGAGCACGTCGGAGGGCATCAGGTCCGGCGTGAACTGGATCCGCTTGAAGTCCAGGTCGAAGGCCGCCGCCACCGTCTTGACCAGCAGCGTCTTGGCCACGCCAGGCACGCCCTCGAGCAGGACGTGGCCGCCGACGAGGAGGGCGGCGATGATGCCCGAGAGCACGCCGTCCTGACCGACGACGACCTTGGCCACCTCGTCGCGCACGGCGATCACGGCGGCTCGGGGGTCCGAGCTGGCGGGGGTGGGGTCAGACGTGGGTGGGACGTCGGCCATGGGTGGTGTCCTTCCGGATGCGGGTGAGCAGGGTCGCGACCTCGACGAGGTCGGCGTCGGTGGTGACGGGGTCGATCGCGGCACGACGGGCCTCGGCCGCGGTCAGGTCGGTGCGTCGGGCGATGGCCTCGACCACCGCCTCGGCGGGCGCGTCGAGCGGCAGGCCGAGCAGGGCGGAGAGGTCCCGCCGGGCGCGGTCGCGCAGCGCCGCCGCCGCCGGGCCCGGCCGGCGACTGCGGGCGAGCACGCGACCGACCGCCTGGGTGAGCTCGCTGGCCTCGATCGGCACCGGCTGGGGCTCCGCCACGGGGCGGCCGAGGCGACGGGCCCGCCACAGCGCGGCGAGCAGGAAGGCGACGACGAGCTGGGCCAGCGCGGCCCGGACCGGGGTGTCGACCAGGTCCACGAGGCCGGCGTCCCCGGTGCCGACGACGAGGGACGGGCGCAGGAACGCGGCCCGGCTCCCGGTGTCGGGCGCCAGGAGGGCGGCGGCCAGGACGGCGTTGTCGGCCTCGTCCAGGTTCCGGTTCGTGAACGGGCCGGTCCCGCCGACGCTCACGATGCGCCCGTCGCCTGCGGCCTCCACGACGACGAGCGCGCCGTCGCCGGTCGGGCCGCAGCTGCCCGCGGCGCCGTCCGGGACCGAGACGCGGAAGCCGTCGCCCACCTCGAGGCGGTCGACAGCGGCGAGCCCGGACGGGACGTCCCCGGTGCAGGTCACCTCCACCTCGCCGGTGGCGGCGCCGGTCACGGGTGGTGTCAAGGTCGAGTCCACGTCGGCGACGACGAGGGTCCCGCCACGACGGACCCAGGCGAGCAGGGCGTCCCCGGCGTCGCGGTCGAAGCGGTCCTGCAGGACCAGGGCCGCGTCGACGTCGTCGCCGGGGATCTCGTCGAGCACCTCGATGGTGGCCACCGCGTCGATGAGCTCGACCACGGCGCGGGCCCCGTCGGGGGCGGTGGACGACGGGTCGAGGGGCGGGCCCTGGGTCTGGCGAGCCGCGGTCAGGTAGGCGCCGACGAGGACCGCCACCACCAGGAGGGCGCCGAAGGCGATGCGGCGGCTCACGAGCGGACCGCCGGTCGCAGCTCGGCGGTACGCAGGGCATCGACGTCGGCGCGGAAGGCGTCGAGCGCGCCGGCGTCCACGGACCGCCCGCCGTACCAGGCGCCCTCGAAGCGCTCGGTCACCGAGTCCAGCACCGGATCCAGGGCCGGCTGCCGTCCGGTCAGCTCGCGCCGCAGCTCGGCCGGGGTCCGCGCGGCGACGTCGTCCACGGCGCCGCGGCGCACGAGGTCGGCGACGAGGGCCTGGTACCGGCAGCGCAGGGCACCGCGGTGGTCGCCGGCGGCCGCGAGGCGCTCGGCCTCGGCGTCCCAGACCGCGGGGTCGTCGGGGGCCGAGGTGCCCTGGACCACGCCGACCGCGTCGCCGACGGGCGAGCGGGACCAGGACGTGCGCAGCGCCTTGGCGAGCAGCCACAGCGCCAGCGCCAGCACGAGGGCGGTGATGACCAGGCCGATGATGCTGCCCGCACCCCCGCCGGTGAGGGCGGCGAAGGACCGGCCGAGGAAGTCGGTGATGGCCTCCAGCGCCCGGTCCAGCAACGAGGGCTGGGGCTCCCGGTACTCGGGGCGCGACAGGATCTCCTCGGCCGTGCGGCGCACCTCGTCGGGGTCGACGAGGCCGCCGGGCTCACCCTGCCAGGAGCGCACGGGAGCGCAGCTCGATGTCGTGGGCCTCGAGCCGGATGCGCAGGTCGAGGTGGAACAGGACGGCGACGCCGGCCGTGAAGGGCACGACCACCAGCTGGGAGGCGATCTGGCCGGCGGCGCGCACGAGCCAGTCCCAGTCGTCGGGTACGACCGTGGTGGCCAGCTCGGGGACGGACTGGAACCCGAACCCGACGAGCAGGCCGACGAGGCCGACCAGTCCGGGGACGGTGAGCGCTGGGCCGATGCGCCGGCGGGTCAGCTGCACCGAGCGCCGGATGGCGGCGAGGGGTCCGAGGCCCTCGACCGTGACCGCCGGGCTGACCACGTGGCACAGGGCCATGACGAGGTAGGCGCCGACGCCGAAGGCCAGGAGGCCGATGCCCTCGAGCACGTGGACCAGGATCGTGCCGAGCACCAGGGCCCAGCTGCGGCGCAGCGCCACCCCCGCCGCCTCCCAGGCCGACACGTCGCGACCCCGGTACCAGCCGTCGACGAGCACGCCGAGGGCTCCGGCGAGCAGGGCGAGCGACACCGTCCCGACGGCCAGGGACGTGAGGGCCGCGCCGGCGCCGACCACCTCGCCGTCCTCCCCGAACGCTGTCGTCGGATCGGCCAGGCCGGTGAGGCCCTCCGCGTCGAGCACGTCGCGGAGCAGCACGGCGCTCAGCACCTCGATCGGGATGAGCAGCACCGCAGCCAGGGTGAGCACGTCCCGGGGCCGGCGCTTGATGATCGCGAAGGCCCCGTCGAGCAGATCGGGCGTCGTCATCGGGCGCAGGGCGACGGGCACGGGCGGCAGGGGCGGACGTGAGCGGTCTCGGCGAGGCGCGCCGGCCGACGCCGCGGTCACGAGCGGCCGCTCGGGCTGCACCGGCGCGCTGTCGGGCGCGGCCCAGCTCTGCTCCGTCATCGGCGCGACCCGGTGGCCGCTTCGTGCGGACGCCGCACGCGGGCGGCGCCTCGCACGCGGGGCGTCGTCCGCCCGCAGGCGCACGCGCTGCGGTCGAGGGTGCCCTGGGGCCCGAGCGCCACCCGCAGCCACACCGAGCCGCGCCACCCGACCGCCGACCACACCAGCCGACCGGACTCGGCGGGGAGACCGTCGCCGTCGACGACCTCGAGGTGCTCGTGCTCGGGCCAGGTGTGGAGCTGATCGGCCTCGCAGGTCGCCCAGGCGGCTCGCACACCGGGCGGCGCCCACCAGAGCCGGACCGGACGCCCGGCCCGCCGGCGCAGACCGGGCAGGTCCTCGCCGCCCGCAGCGCCCACGTGCACGACCAGCAGGCGCACGCTGTCCGGGAGCCCGGCGTCGACGAGCCGGGCCAAGGTCGCGGGCGGACCGGCCACGACGGTTGGGGCGGCATCGGCAAGGACGGTGGCCGCGAGCGGGGACTCCACCACCAGGTGGGCGACGCCGGCGTCTCGGGCGCCGAGCTCCAGCTGCAGCGGACCGATGCCGGTGCCGGTGCAGACGAGCCGGTCGGCGAGCGTGATGCCGCTGACGGCCAGCGCCCGCCGGCCGAGGGTCGTGAGCCGGTCCAGATCGGTGTGGGTGGCGGCCACGAAGAGCGGGCCGGCGACGTGGCGCTCGACCGTCCAGCGCACCGGCTTGAAGGGCAGGTCGACCTCGTGGCGGGCGAAGCCCTCGCGCCGGCCGAGGACGTCGGCGGCCAGCAGCCGGAGCCGCAGCCCGGGCCCCGCGGCCTCCTGGATGCGCGCTGCGGTCGGTTCGAGCACGAAGCGGCGGCCGTCGCCGAGGTCGGCGAGGTCCGTGACCGGCAACCGGGCGAGGTCCCCGGCACCCCGCACGCCGCGGCGTCCGAGGCCGCTGCGCTCCAGCTCGGCCCGTACGGGCTCGGAGAACGGGTGGACCTCGTCTGCGACCCACCGGCGGAGCACCTCGTCCCGGCGCGACTCGTGCTGGCCGGGGCGCCGGCGGTCGTCGCTCATCGACGGTCAACTTAGGACCTTGCGCAGTGGGTCACGTCCGGCTGCTGTCGCCCCGGCGGCTCCGCCGCCCAACCACACCGTGACCTGGGTCGCCTCGCCTGTCGGCTCGGCTCCGGTGACGGCGTGCGCGGCAAGATGCCCGGGTGGAGCCGACCATCCGAGACGACGACGACCCCGGGATGCGCGGCTACGGACCGGCAACGTACGGAGACGGCTTCGCGGATGTCTACGACGACTGGTACGCCGACGTCTCCCCACCCGAGGCCACCGCACGGTTCGTGGCCGACCGCACCACCGGCCCGGTGCTCGAGCTGGGGAGCGGAACCGGTCGGCTGGCCGGCCCGCTGCGCGCCGCGGGTGTGCCGGTGGTCGGCCTGGACGCGTCGCTGGCGATGCTCACCCGCTCCGTCGACCGCCACCCCGACGTCCCCGTCGTCGCGGCCGACATGGCCGAGCTGCCGGTGCGGGACGGCGCGTTCGGCGCGGTGCTCGTCGCCTTCAACACGCTCTTCAACCTGCCCACCCACGCGCTGCAGCGCCGCTGCCTCACCCAGGCCCGCCGGGCCGTCCGCCCCGACGGGATCGTGGTGGTCGAGGCCTTCGTGCCCGGCGCCGGGGTCGACGAGCAGACCGACCACGTCGACGTGGTGCGCCTCGACGCGGACCGGGTCGTGCTGCGCGTGAGCCGCACCGACCCGGTGCGGGGCACCGTGCACGGCCACCACGTGGACCTCCGCGACGGCCAGCCGGTGCGGCTCCGGCCCTGGCAGGTGTGCTTCGTCGCGCCCGATGCCCTCGACGACATGGCGGCCGCGGCGGGGCTCGCGGTCGACGACCGCCATGGCGGCTGGGCTGGCGAGCGCTTCGACGCCGCCAGCGACGCCCACGTGACCGTGTACCGGCACGCGAACGGGCATGGGTAGTCTCCGGGCAGTGAGCGAGCTCCGCCTGAACCCCCTCACCGGTCGCTGGGTGACCATCGCCAGCACCCGCCAGGACCGGCCGGGCGAGCTGGTGTCGCGGGAGCTCCCGGTCGAGGCCGACCCCGACCAGCCCTGCCCGTTCTGCCCCGGCAACGAGGAGGAGACGCCCCCGTCGCTCGAGGAGTACGGCAGCAACGGCGCATGGTCGGTGCGGGTCGTGCCGAACAAGTACCCCGCCTTCTCCGGCAGCGAGCCGATGCGGGTCACCAACCTCGGCCCGGTGTTCACCCAGGCGAACGCGTCGGGCATCCACGAGGTCCTCGTGCTGTCCCCGGAGCACGACCAGTCGTGGGGCGACCTCGACGACAAGCAGGCCGGCCTGGTGATGGCCGCCATCCGCGACCGCATGGAGGACCACGGTCGCCAGGCGGGCACGCGCTACACGCAGGCCATCGTCAACGCCGGCCGGGCCGCGGGTGCCTCGCTGGAGCACCCCCACGGCCAGCTGCTCGGCATCCCCTTCGTCCCCGGCGAGATCGCCGAGGAGCAGCGGGGCTTCGAGCGCTTCGACGGCTCCTGCCTGCTCTGCACCACCGTCCAGGCCGAGCTCGAAGCCGGCCACCGGGTGGTCCACGCCGACGAGCGGGTCCTGGTGCTGTGCCCGTTCTGGAGCGCATCGCCGTACCAGATGCTGGTGATCCCGCGGACCCACGCCGAGCACCTCACCGACGCCTCGCCGAAGGACCTGGTCGCCGTGGGCCGAGCGATCCGCGACTCGCTCATGGCGCTGCGCGCCGTCATGGGCCACGTGTCCTACAACCTCGTGTTCCACACCGCGCCGCACCACCACCCGGGCGACTTCCACTGGCACGTGCACGTGAACCCGCGCATCACGTCGGTGGCCGGCTTCGAGCAGGGCACCGGCGTGATGATCAACATCATGCCGCCGGAGCTGGCCTGCGATCACCTGCGCGCCAACGCCCCGCTCGGCGTCAGCGTCGCCACCGCCTGACCCGCGTGGCCTCCCCCGACACGGCGGACACCGCCCGCACCTGGCCCTTCTGGGCGCCCAGCCAGGCCGAGGCCGTCGAGGCCGCCCTCGACCTCGCCGGCATCGGCCCCGGGGTCCACCTGCTGGACCTGGGCTGCGGCGACGGTCAGGTCCTGCTGGCGGCGGCCCGCCGTGGCGCCACCGTGTCCGGCGTGGAGGCCGACGCCGACCTCGTGGCCGAAGCGAAGGAGCACCTGGCCGATGCCGGCGTGGACGCCGACGTCCGCCAGGGCGACCTGTTCGACCCCGCGGTCGACGTGGGGGCCGACGTGCTCTTCTCCTACCTCGCTCCCGCCACGCTGCAGCGGCTCCTCCCCCGCATCCTCGAGACCGGGGCGCGGCTGGTGACCGTGGACTTCGACGTGCCCGGCCTGGTGCCGGCCAAGCGAAGCGGCGCGGCCCGCCTCTACCGGCTCCCCGGACGCCGGCGCGCCGTCGGTCGTCCCGGGTGGCCGACCGCCGGCACCCTCGTGGCCACGGTCCCCGACGTGCAGTCCCTCAGCTGCTTGGAGGCCGCCCACCCCGGTGGGCCGACGCTGGTGCGGGCCGACGACGGGTTGGCCGCGGTCGCCACCGTGCTGTCCGGCGCCGACCACCTCGAGGAGGCCGGCGCGCTGGCCGTCGACCTGCGCTGGGAGGGCCAGCCGGCCGGCACGTTCGCCGGCGGCGCCATCCACGTCGAGGGACTCGAGGACCACCACGTCTTCGTGCTCCACACCGACGAGGAGGAATCGGTCTGGGAGCTCAGCGCCGACGGCGTCGCCGGCCTCCGCCAGGCGCTCCTGGCGACGGACCGCCCGTCGACGGTCGATGAGGTCCTGGCCGCCGCCAACCGCTGATTCTGGCAGCGGATCCGGAACGTGGCCCCCAAGGGCCTTGTTCCGTAGCCGCTGCCAGAATCCCACGGAGGCGACCACACTCGGGGACGGTCCATCCTCAGCTGATGGCGAGGTCGTAGACCCGGCGCTTGGCGACGCCGTAGCGGGCGACCACGGCGGCGACGGCGTCGCGGGTGGTGGCGCCGGCGGCGACCTCCTCGTCGAGGGCGTCGCGCAGCTCGTCGTCGGTGACCTCGGGCGGCGGGGCGGCCCCGCCGAGGACGATGACGAACTCACCCTTGGGCTCGGCGGCGAGCCAGTCGGCGGCGCCGGCGAGGTCGCCGCGGAACCACTCCTCGTGGAGCTTGGTGAGCTCGCGCGCCACGGTGACGGGACGGTCGGCGCCGCACGCCTCGGCCAGGTCGGCGATCGTGCGCTCGGCGCGGTGAGGTGCCTCGTAGAGCACGACGGTGCGGGGTTCGGCGGCGACGGCAGCGAGGCGCTCGGTGCGACCGGCGCCCTTGCGGGGCAGGAAGCCCTCGAACACGAACCGGCCGGTGGGCAGTCCGCTCGCCGCCAGCGCCGTGGTCACCGCGGTGGGCCCGGGCACGACCTCCACGCCGAGGCCGGCGTCGACGAAGGCGGCGACGACATCGTTGCCGGGGTCGGACACGCCGGGCATGCCGGCATCGGTCACCAGCGCGACGACCGAGCCGGCCCGGGCCCGATCCACCAGGCGCCCGGCGACCCGCGCCTCGGTGTGGTCGTTGGCCACCACGAGGTCCGTACGCTCGATCCCGGCGGCGGCCAGCAGCCGACCGGTGCGCCGGGTGTCCTCGCAGGCGATGACGTCGGCCTCGACCAGCGCATCCACGGCGCGCGGCGACAGGTCGCCGAGGTTGCCGATCGGCGTGCCGACGACGACGAGGCGACCGCTCACGAGTCGGCGGGGTGCTGGACCCGGACCTCGAGGACCTGGCCGGGGCAGATCCCCCACCGCTCGAACGACCCGGCCTCGGCCTCCAGCACCTTCCGGGCCCGCAGCACCGGCATGCCGAGGCGGTGGCGGGGCATCGTGGCGCAGCGCAGGACGGTGCCGTCACCGTCGAGGTGGGCGACGTCGATCGGGAAGCGCATGCCCATGGTGTGGACCGAGCGGGTGCCCTCGATCAGCAGCGCGCCCTCGAACCCGTCACGACCGAGCAGGCCCGTGCGCCGGTCGGACCGGGACGAGGCGATCTCGACGCTGGCCAGCACCCGGTCGTCGCGCAGGAGCCACGGCATGGGACGATTCTGCCCGCTTGAGCGTGGGAGTTCTGAGGCGCAGCCGAAGAACTCCGGAAGTGAGCGCAGCGAACGGCGTTCGCTCACACATTGAATCGGAACTCGAGGACGTCGCCGTCCTGGACCACGTAGTCCTTGCCCTCGACCCGGAGCTTGCCCACGTCCTTGGCCGCGTTCCAGGAGCCGCACTCGAGCAGCTCGTCCCACTGGATGCACTCGGCCCGGATGAAGCCGCGCTGGAAGTCGGTGTGGATGACGCCGGCGGCCTCGGGGGCCTTGGAGCCGGCCCGGAACGTCCACGCCCGGCTCTCCTTCTCGCCGGTGGTGAAGTACGTGCGCAGGCCCATCAGCTGGTAGGCGGTGTGCAGGAAGCGGGGCAGCGCGCCCTCGCCGAGCCCGAGGCCCTCGAGCATCTCCACCCGCTCCTCCTCGGTGTCGAGGGTGGCGGCCTCGGCCTCGAGCTGGACGCACATGCCGATGACCTCGGCCACGCCGCCGAGCTCCTCGACGACCGGCTTCACGACGGCGTCGATGTCGTCGAGCTGGTCGTCGCCGACGTTGACGATGGCGATCACCGGGCGGTTGGTGAGCAGGAAGTGCTGGTGGAGCTCCTCGCGCGCCGCGGGCTTCATGGCGGAGCGGTAGATCGGGGTCCCCTCGCCGAGCACGGCGACGGCCTCCTCCAGCACGGCGATCTCGCCGGCGAGGGACTTGTCGCCCTTGAACATCCGGCGCTGCTTGTCGAGGCGCTTCTCGACGGTCTCGAGGTCGGCCAGCGTGAGCTCGATCTCGACGATGCGGAGGTGCTCGAGCGGGTCGGCCGGGCCGGGGACGTCGTCGTCCTCGAAGGCCCGCAGCACGAACACCACGGCGTCGGCCTCGCGGATGTGGGCCAGGAACTGGTTGCCGAGGCCCTCGCCCTGGGACGCGCCCTCGACCAGCCCACCGATGTCGACGAACTGCACCGAGGCCGGCACCACGTTGCGCGACTTGGACATCTCGGCGAGCAGCCCGAGGCGGTGGTCGGGCACCTTGGCCACGCCGACGTTGGGGTCGGTGGTGGCGAAGGCGTACGGCGCGGCCAGGGCCCCGCCCCCCGAGAGGGCGTTGTAGAGGGAGGACTTCCCCGCGTTGGGGAGACCGACGAATCCGAAGCGTTCCATGCGGATGGCGAGGCTACCGGCGTCGGTATGGTCCCCCGTCATGGTGTTCAGGCGCAGGGACCGGGACGGGACGCAGGATCCCCTCGCCGACCTCGATCCCGGATCCGTGGGGCCGGAGCGACGGGGAGATGCGCTCGCCGCCCTCGACGCGGCCCGCCGCTACGACGCCATCGTCGGCCGCACGCCCGACGGCCCCGTCCGGGACCGGCTGGAGACCCTGCGGGGCGAGGTCCACGCCGCCGTCAGGGCCGTGTTCGACGCCGCCCAGCGCACCGACCGCAAGGCGGCCACGCTGGGCGACCTCGGTCCCGACGAGATCACCCGCCGGCTCAAGGCCGCGCGCGGCGCGCTGGCCCGGGCCGAGGACGACGGCCGCGACACCTCCGACCTGCGGGCCGCCGCCGAGTCGCTCGATCGCCAGCTCGCCTCGGTCCACGCCATCTGGGACGCCGTGGAGCGCTCGGCCGACGAGCTGCACCGCCTGCAGCTGCGCCTCGGCGAGGTCGTGGCCTCCGCCGGCGCGGTCGCGGTCGACGTGCCCGACCGGGCCGTGGACCGCATCGGCGACGTCGCCGACGAGCTCCACGCCCTGCGCCTCGCCCTCATAGACCTCTCCTGACCAAATCCCGTTCCTGCGTCACCACGGGTGGGACGGATCGACGGGATTTCCAGTGGGGGCGATCAGTCGAAGGCCTCGAAGACCTCTCCGAGCATCTCGGCGAAGGGGCTCTTGCGCTTGCGCTTCCTGCCCCGGTCGCGGTCGTCGTACCGGTCGCGATCGTCGTACCGGTCGCGGTCGTCACGGCGAACCTCGGAGGGGACCGGCGGCGGGGTCCTCGGCGCCTCGTGGGTGGAGATGCGGACCTCGGGCGAGCGGGCCTCGATCAGATCGAGCAGCTTCTCGAGCTCGCCCCGGTCGAGCCACATCCCCCGACACCGGTGGCAGTGGTCGATCTCGATCCCGTCCCGGATGTGCGGCACGAGGTCGGCATCCAGGCACACGGGGCAGCGCATGCCCGAGGAGGGTAGTGGTGGCCGGCGATAGCGTTCGGTCGTGGCCGACGCCTGCGATCACGACCCCGCCGACGGTCCGCTCGACCCCGTGGACGTGCTCGACCGCATCGTCTACCTGCTCGATCGCCGGCTGGAGGAGGGGCGCCGGGTCCGGGCCTACGCCAACGCCCGAGACCTGGTTGCCGAGCTCGACCCCGACGAGCTGCGGACCCGCCACCGCGAGCGCACGCTCACGGAGCTGCCCGGCATCGGGCCGGCCACCAGCGCGGTGATCGCCGAGGCGCTCGACGGCAAGGCGCCGAAGAAGCTCACCGAGCTGGAGGCGACGAACCCGATCGACGTCGGCGAGGGTGCCGAGCTGCGGGCTGCGCTCCGGGGCGACTGCCACCTCCACTCGAACTGGTCCGACGGCGGCGCCCCGATCGAGAAGATGGCCGAGGCGGCTCGCGCCCTCGGCCACGAGTACATGGTCCTCACCGACCACTCCCCCCGCCTCACCATCGCCCACGGCCTGGACCCCGACCGTCTTCGGAAGCAGCTCGACGTGATCGACGAGCTCAACGGGCGCTGGGACGACTTCCGGATCCTCACCGGCATCGAGGTCGACATCCTCGCCGACGGCACCCTCGACCAGGACGAGGACCTCCTCGACCGCCTCGACGTCGTCGTGGCCAGCGTCCACTCCAAGCTGTCGATGGACGCGAAGGAGATGACCCGCCGCATGGTGATGGCCGTCGCCAGCCCGCACGTGGACATCCTCGGCCACTGCACCGGCCAGAAGGTGCCCGGCCACCAGCGCCCGATCGGCAAGAGCGACTTCGCCGGCCGGGTCGGCTCCAGCTTCGACGCCGAGGTGGTGTTCGCCGCCTGCGCCCGCTTCGACACCGCGGTGGAGATCAACTGCCGCCCGGAGCGGCAGGACCCGCCCGACCACCTGCTCGAGCTCGCGCTCGAGTGGGGCTGCAAGCTCTCGATCGACACCGACGCCCACGCGCCCGGCCAGCTCGAGTGGCAGCCGTTCGGGTGCGACAAGGCCGCCCGCCACGGCGTCGCGCCAGAGCAGGTCGTGAACACGTGGGCGGCGGATCAGCTCGTCGAGTGGGCATCGGCCCACCCGACCTAGACCCGGAACACGTCGGCGTCGTCGGCGAAGGCCTTCAGCTCGATGGCGTTGCCGGCCGGGTCGCGCACGAAGAGCGTCCACTGCTCGCCCGGCTCGCCGGCGAACCGCAGGTACGGCTCGATGACGAACGGAACGCCGCCGTCTCGGAGCCGCCCGGCCGCGACGTGGAACGCCTCGACGTCGAGCAGCAGGCCGAAGTGCGGGACCGGCACCTCGTGCCCGTCGACGGGGTTCGTGTCGCCGGCGCCGGGGTGCCGGTCGACCACGTGGGTCACCAGCTGGTGGCCGTGGAGGTCCCAGTCGATCCACCGGTCGGACCGGCGCCCCGAGGGGCAACCCAGCACCCCGCCGTAGAACGCCTCCGCGGCGGCGAGGTCGTCGACCGGGACGGCGAGGTGGAACCGGGGCAGCTCTGGCACGCTGCGAGTCTCCCATGGACGACGAACGCACCCCGTTGCCCGACCGCGTCCGCGCCGGCGTCGCCGAGGTCGCGTCGCGCGCCGAGCTGGTCCACATCGACGAGGCGGCGCTCGACCGGCTGGCCGCCTCCATCGATCCGTCGCCTCCCACGCCGTTCCCGGAGGAGCGATGGGAGGGCGGCGTCGAGGATCGGACCACGGGGGTGGTCGCGTGGAACGCCGTCAACTTCGGGTCGGGCTGGTTCCCCCACGTCGTCAAGCTGCCCGGCCACTCGGGCGCACGGACCATGGGCGCACGCTGGCAGCAGCGCTGCCGCCAGGCCGGCGTGCCGACCGCGGCGTGGCTGGCCGAGGTCACGGTCGAGCAGGTGGCCGAGGTGTTCCACCAGCCCCTCGACGGCGAGGTGCGGGGCCTGCTCGACGCCTTCACCGCAGCCTGGCGCGAGCTGGGTGCGCACCTGCTCGACCACCACGGGGGCTCGGCCGTCGCCATGGTCAGTGCGGCCGACGGGCACGGCTCAGTGCTGGCTGCCGAGCTCGGGGCGCTGCCCTGCTGGGACGACCGCCACCGGCTCGACGACCTCGAGGTGCCGCTGTACAAGCGGGCCCAGATCGTCGTCTCGAACCTGGCCGGGGCCCTCGCTGACGACGAGCTGGCTCGGTTCGACGACCTGGCCACCCTGACCGCGTTCGCCGACAACCTGGTGCCCCACGTGCTGAAGGTCGCCGGCGTGCTCGTGGTCGACCCCGGGCTCGAAGCTCGCATCGAGCGCGAGGAGCTGCTGACGTCGGGCGAGCGCGGCGAGGTGGAGCTGCGCGCCGTCGCCGTCCACGTGGTGGAGCTGCTGGTCGAGCGGCTCCGGTCCGCCGGCCACGACGACGTCACGGCCGCGACCATCGACCACCGGCTCTGGCAGCAGGGGCAGGCCCCGGCCGTGAAGGCCCGGCCCCGCCACCGCTGCCGGTGCACGTACTACTGATCCCGCGACGACCTGCGAGTTGTGAGGCGCTGCCGAGCAACTCGGTCAGTGAGCGAAGCGAACGGCGTTGACATCACCAGGGCACCCCGGCATCCTGGGGAGCGATGATCCACGCGCTGGGACTGCTCCTTCTCACCTAGGCGAGCGCCACATACCGCGCTCGCCCGACCTCCTGTGCCTCCCGGCCAGGAGGTTTCTTGCTTTTCCGACCCGAACCCGCAGCCCCGACGAGATCCACGAGAGGAACCGACATGGGAACCGAACCCCGCAACGGCAAGCCCGGCACGATGCCCTTCGAGAAGTACCAGCCGTTCCTCCCCCTCGAGCTCCCCGACCGCACCTGGCCGGACAAGCGCATCGAGGCCGCGCCGCTGTGGTGCTCGGTCGACCTTCGCGACGGCAACCAGGCCCTGATCGACCCGATGGACCCGGTCCGCAAGCGCAAGATGTTCGACCTGCTCGTCGACATGGGGTTCAAGGAGATCGAGATCGGGTTCCCGTCGGCGAGCCAGCCCGACTTCGACTTCTGCCGCCACCTCATCGAGGAGGACCTGATCCCCGATGACGTGTGGATCCAGGTGCTGGTGCAGTCCCGCCCCGAGCTCATCGAGCGCACCTACGAGGCCATCGCCGGGGCGCCCCGGGCCATCGTGCACTTCTACAACTCGACGTCGATCCTCCAGCGCCGGGTGGTGTTCGGCCTGGAGAAGGACGGCATCACCGACATCGCGGTCAACGCGGCCAAGCTCGCCCGCAAGCTCGAGGACCGCGTGCCCGGCACGCACGTCCGCTACGAGTACTCGCCCGAGAGCTTCACCGGCACCGAGACCGACTACGCCATCGAGATCTGCGACGCCGTCCGGGAGGCCATCGACCCCGGCACCGACGACAAGCTGATCATGAACCTGCCGGCCACCGTGGAGATGTACACGCCGAACATCTACGGCGACGTCATCGAGTACTTCCACCGCAACATCCCCCACCGCGACCAGGTCGTGCTGAGCCTGCACCCGCACAACGACCGGGGCTGCGCCGTGGCCGCGGCGGAGTTCGGTGTCATGGCCGGCGCCGACCGGGTCGAGGGCACCCTGTTCGGCAACGGCGAGCGCACCGGCAACGTCGACCTGGTCACCCTCGGCATGAACCTGTTCGTGCAGGGCGTCGACCCCGAGATCGACTTCCGCGACATCGACGCGGTCCGCCGCACCACCGAGTACTGCAACCGCCTCGAGGTCCACCCCCGCCACCCCTACGGCGGCGACCTCGTCTACACCGCCTTCTCCGGCAGCCACCAGGACGCGATCAAGAAGGGCCTGGCGGCGCTGGCCGAGACGATCCCCGAGGGCGGCGCGGCGGGCGACTATCCGGTGTGGGAGGTGCCCTACCTGCCCATCGACCCCAAGCACGTCGGCCGCACCTACGAGGCGGTCATCCGCGTGAACAGCCAGTCCGGCAAGGGTGGCGTCGCGTACGTGATGAAGGAGGAGCACGGCTTCGACCTGCCGCGCCGGCTCCAGATCGAGTTCTCCAAGGCGATCCAGGGCGTGGTGGAGGACACCGGGACCGAGATCAACCCCGGGGAGATGTGGGCCCAGTTCGAGGGCGAGTACCTCGGCATCGGCCGCTACCGGCTCGACTCCTACGAGATGCGCACCTCCGACGAGGCCGCCGAGATCACCGCCCAGGTCATCGCCGACGGCGAGCACCACACGGTGATCGGCCGCGGCAACGGGCCGGTGTCCGCCTTCGTCAGCGGCCTGCGCGAGCACCTCGGCGTGGACGTCGACGTCCTCGACTACACCGAGCACGCCATCGGGTCCGGCGCCGACACCCAGGCCGTGGCCTACGTGGAGACACAGACCCCGGAGGGCCTCGTCCGCTGGGGCGTCGGCGTCCACGACAGCATCGTCGTGGCGTCCCTGCGAGCGGTGCTCTCCGCCGTCAACCGCTGAACCGTGGCCATCTGGCTGGACGCGCTCGTCACCGGTGACGAGCCGACGGCGTGGCAGGCCGCCGGCTTCGCGCTCGACGCCGACGAGGTCGCCATCGGCACGGTGCGCATCGTCTGCACCGGCGACGGTGGCGGGATCGACCGGTGGCGCATGCGCGCCGACGACGAGGACGTGCCCGCGTCGGTGGACGGGATCGGGACCTCGGTCACCGATCGGGAGCCGCCGGACCCGGTCGAGCACCCCAACGGCGTGGTGCGCCTGGACCACGTCGTGCTCCGCTCCCCCGACCTCGACCGCACCACCGAGGCTCTCGGCGCGCTGGGCCTCGACCTGCGTCGCACCCGGGACGTTGGCAGCGGCGAGCGGGCGATGCAGCAGCGCTTCTTCCGTGTGGGCGAGGTGATCCTGGAGCTCGTCGGCCCCCCGTCACCGGTCGGCGACGGGCCGTGCAGCATCTGGGGCCTGGCCCTCGTCACCGATGACATCGATGCCTCAGCCGCACACCTCGGGGCGGCGTGCTCGCCTCCCAAGCCCGCCGTGCAGCCCGGTCGCCGGATCGCGACCGTCCGCACGCGCGAGCTCGGGATCGGACCCACGATCGCGCTGATGACCCCCCACGTGCGGGCGACGGGCTGACGCCCGCCCCCGCACCCGTTCATCAGGAGGTGCGGGCGTCCTCGCCGTCGCGGTGGCGGTCACCGTCGCGGTCGTGGCTGTCGTGGCCGGCGTTGCGGTCGTAGTCGTGGCGCGCCAGCGCGCTCACGAGCCAGTCGCGGTTGCGGTCGAGCGGGCGCTCCAGCCCGGCCTCCTCGGCCCGCTTCGCGAGCTCGTGGTCGCTCAGCTCGCGCAGCCGGTCCTCGCGGGTGTGCAGGTCCCGCATGGAGTCACGCTCGACCTGACCCCGCCACGCCCCTGTGGACTTGCCCCGGGCCTCGATGAAGTCCTTGAACTGCTCGAGGTCCTTCTTCGACCGGTCGGAGATGTAGCCACCCCAGTCGGCGACCTTCTCGAGGAAGCCCTTCGGGTCGGTCTCCATCTGCAGCACGACGCGCGTGGTGTTGTCGTCGAGGGCGTGGAACGTCACGACGCCCGAGTTCTCGGTGCCGTCGGTGGCGGTCCAGGCGACCCGCTGGTCCGGGGTCTGCTCGGTGATCTCGGCCTGCCACTCCCGGCTGATGCCGGAGATCTTGGCCTTCCAGTGGGTGTGGGTGTCGTCCACCTGGCGCACGTCGACGACGTGCTTCATGAACAGGGGGAAGTCCTCGAACTGCGTCCACTGGTCGTAGACGGTGCGGACGGGGAGGTCGATGTCGATCTCGTGGATCATCGTGGGGCTCCTTGCATCGGGGGCAGGGTCTGGCTCCCGTGCTCCGTACCCGGAAGGGCCGGTCGGGAGTCGGACCGCCCTCAGGAGCGGAGCAGGCCGTCGATGCGTCGGCTGGCGACGGCGACGCCCACCGCCACCATCGCGAGCAGGTAGGCGACGTGCACGAGCAGGCCGACGCCCACCTCGCCGGTGGTGAGCGCACGGCACAGCGCGACCCCCTGGTACAGGGGCGTGAACCGGATGACCGTGGCGAGCGCGTCCGGGTACTGCGACAGCGGGAAGAACGTGGCCGAGAACAGGAACATCGGGGTGATGGCCAGGTTCACGAAGTCGAAGTCGAGGAACGAGCGCAGGTAGGTGGCGCCGGCGAGCCCAATCGACGCGAAGGCCGCACCGATCAGGACGGTGGCCGGCAGGGCGGCGACCGCCCACCACGACTCGGTGAGCCCGAACAGCGCCATGGTGACGAGGAACGCCGCCGAGTAGAAGGTGCCCCGCATCAGCGCCCAGGTGACCTCGCCGAGGGCGACGTCGCGCGGTTCGAGCGGCGTCGCCAGGATCGCGTCGTAGAGCTTGGCGTAGCGGAGCCGGATGAAGAAGTTGAACGTGGTGTCGAACACGGCGCCGTTCATGGCCGCCGTGGCCAGCATGCCGCTGGCCACGAAGGTCTCGTAGGGGACCTGCCGGCCGGCGTAGGTGACGTCGCCGACGAGCGCACCGACGCCGATGCCGATCGAGAGGAGGTAGAGGAACGGTTCGACCACACCCGTGAGCAGGATCGGCCACGCCCGCACGTAGCCGACGACGTTGCGCTCGGTCAGGCGCAGGAAGCGCTTGCGCGGATCGAGTGGCGGTGCGATGCGGCCGTGGTCGACCAGGTCCTGGACGCTCACGGGGTGAGCCGCCGCTCGAAGCCGCGGACGCCGAACGGCAGGGCAGCCGCTGCGATCGCGACCAGGACGCCGACGTGCAGCAGGGTCCAGCCGTCGACGGTGCCGGTGGTGGCGTCGCGGGCGACCTCCACGCCGTGCCACAGCGGGGAGAGCACCGCGATCGGCTGCACCACCTCGGGCAGCTGCTCGACCGGGAAGAAGGTGCCCGAGAAGAGGAACATCGGGATGACGCCGAGGCGCATGATGAGCGGGAAGGTCCGGTCGTCCTCCTTGCGCACGGCGTAGGCGGACAGCGCGCTCATCGTGACGATGGCCAGCAGCACTGCGGCGACGATGGCGAGCGGCGCCCAGAGCGAGGACACCCCGCCGAGGACCGCGGCCACCACGAGGAACGCGATCGCCGCGGCGCCTGCCCGCACGCCGGCGGACAGGACGAGGCCGCCGTACACGTCGCCCGGCGTCATGGGCGTGGCCACCATCCCCTTGAACTGCCCCATCCACTTCACGCCGCCCATGACCCCCCACAGCGCCTCGCCGGCGACCGCGAGCAGCGCGGACGCGGCGAGCAGGCCGGGGGCGACGAAGTCGAGGTAGTCGAGCCGCACGCTGGCGGACCCTGCGCCGTCGTCGATCAGCCCGCCGAGGCCGATGCCCATGGCGAGCAGGAACAGCACCGGTTGCACGACGGCGGTGAACGCGCTCCCCCGCCAGGTGCGGACGAACACGAGCAGCTCCCGCTCGAGGGCCCGCCACACCGACTGCGTCATCCGCACCGGCTCACTCCTCCAAGGTCCGGCCGGTGAGCGCGAGGAAGACGTCCTCCAGCGACGCCCGGCGGGTGAGCTCGGTCAGCGGCTCGATGCTGCGCTCGGCCAGAGCGCGGTGGGTGGCCTCGGCGTCGCGGGTGTAGAGCAGCAGGCGGTCGGCGAGCACCTCGATGCGCTCGGCGGCCTCGCCGGCGGAGGACAGCGCCGCCTCCTGCTCGGCCGGTTCGGCGAAGCGCAGCTCGATGACCTCGGGGGTGACGTGGCGGTGGATGAGCTCGCGGGGTGAGCCCTCGTCGACGATGCGGCCCTGGTCCATGACCACGAGGCGATCGCAGAGCTGCTCGGCCTCGTCCATGTAGTGGGTGGTGATGATGAGCGTGACGCCGCGCCGCTTGAGCCCGTAGAGCCGGTCCCAAAGCAGGTGGCGGGCCTGGGGGTCGAGGCCGGTGGTGGGCTCGTCGAGCAGGACGAGGTCGGGGTCGTTGATGAGCGCGCGGGCGATGGTGAGGCGACGCTTCATGCCGCCCGAGAGCGGGTCGACCCGGTCGTCGCGACGGTCGGTGAGGCGGGCGAACTCGAGCAGCTCCTGGGCCCGCTCCCGCAGCACCCGGCGGGGCAGGCCGAAGTAGCGGCCGTAGACGATGAAGTTGTCCCAGACCGACAGCTCGGTGTCGAGGTTGTCCTCCTGGGGCACGACGCCGATGCGGCTGCGGATGGCGGGCCCGTCGGTGCGCGGATCGAGGTGCAGCACGGACAGCTCGCCGCCCGTGGAGGGCGACACGCAGCTGATCATGCGCATCGTCGAGGTCTTGCCGGCGCCGTTGGGCCCGAGGAACCCGAACACCTCCCCACGGCGGACCTCGAAGTCGACGCCGTCCACGGCCACGAAGTCGCCGAAGGCCTTCGTCAGGCCGCGGGCCCGCACGAGCGCGTCGGGGTGGAGGGGTCCGTCGACCATCGAAGCGACCGTATCGGTCGGGCGTGACCACGACGACGATCTGTTTCGCGGCTTCGCGGAGCACCTCCGTAGGCTCGAACGGCCATGCTCACCGCCTCCGGACTCTCCCTCGCGCACGGAAGCCGCGTCCTGTTCGAGGACGTGACGCTGTCGCTGTCGACGGGACGGCGGGTGGCGATGGTCGGGGGCAACGGCCAGGGGAAGACCTCGCTGCTCAGCATCCTGGTGGGCGACGCCGAGCCCGACACCGGCTCGGTCACCAAGCCCAAGGACATGCGGATCGGCTACCTGGCCCAGGAGATCCCGTCCGAGGACGACGGCACGGTCCTCGACACCGTCCTCGGTGGCCGGCCCGACATCATGCGGCTGCACCACCAGATCGTGGAGGGCCCGGCCGACGCCTCCCCCGAGGCGCTCCACGCCTTCGGCGAGGCCCAGACCCAGTACGAGCAGCTCAACGGCTACGCGCTGGAGGCCGAAGCCCACTCGGTGCTCGCCGGCCTCGGCTTCGCGCCCGACGACGCCGACCGGCAGGTCTCCGAGCTCTCCGGCGGCTGGCGCATGCGCGTCGCGCTGGCCCGACTGCTGCTCTCCGGCCCCGACCTGCTCGTGCTCGACGAGCCCACCAACCACCTCGACGTGGACTCCGTCGGCTGGCTCGAGGCCCGGCTGCGGGCGTGGACCGGCGCGCTGCTGTTCGTCTCCCACGACCGCGACTTCATCGACAACGTGGCGACCCACGTGGTGGAGCTGGCCAACCAGACCCTCACCGAGTACGTCGGCGGCTTCGCCGAGTTCGTCGTGCAGCGCGAGGAGCGCATCGCCCAGCTCGAGGCGCAGGCGGCGAGCCAGGCCAAGGCCCGGGCCCAGACCGAGCGCTTCGTCGAGCGGTTCCGGTACAAGGCCACCAAGGCCCGCCAGGTGCAGAGCCGCATCAAGATGCTCGAGAAGCTCGAGAAGATCGAGATCCCCGATCGCAAGGAGCTGCAGGCCCGCTTCCAGTTCCCCGAGCCGCCCCGCACGTCCCGGGTGGTGGCCGAGCTGTCTCACATGACCGCCGGCTACGGCGACACGCCGGTCCTGCGGGACGTGTCCGTGCACGTCGAGCGGGGTCAGAAGATCGCGCTGGTCGGCCCGAACGGCGCGGGCAAGACCACGCTGCTGAAGATGCTGCTCGGCGACCTGCCCCCGATGGAGGGCACGGCCGAGGTCGGCCAGTCCGTCACCGTCGCCCGCTTCGAGCAGCACCAAGCCGACGAGCTCGACCCGAACCAGACCGTGCTGCAGGTCGCCCGTGACGGCATCGGCAGCGACACGCCCCGCGGCAAGTCGCTGCGCACCTACCTGGGATCCTTCGGGTTCCGCGACGATGCGGTCGAGCGCCAGGTCGGCGTCCTGTCCGGCGGCGAGCGCACCCGCCTGGCCCTGGCCAAGGCGATGGCCGAGCCGGCCGGCCTGCTGATCCTCGACGAGCCCACCAACCACCTCGACCTGGCCAGCTGCGACATGCTCGAGGACGCCCTCAAGGTGTACCCGGGCACGGTCCTGCTCGTCACCCACGACCGGTACCTCATCCGCTCGGTGGCCGACGACCTCATCGAGGTCCGCAACGGCACGGCGAGGTTCCACCACGGCGTGGACGAGGCCGTGCTGACGCCCACGACGGCGACCACCCGGCGGGACACGTCGGGGACGCCCGTGAAGAGCTCGAAGAAGAGCAGCGGCCGCTCGGGCAAGGCCGCCAGGGCGAAGGGGCCGAGCCAGCCGGCGAAGGCCCCGGGCCAGAGCAGCCCGAGCGCGCCGAAGCAGAAGCCCAAGGCCAAGCAGGGCGGGGGCGGCAGCCAGCAGGACCGGGACCTGCGCAAGCAGGTGAACCGGCTCGAGAAGCAGTGGGAGACGGCCGAGGCCAAGGTCGCCGAGCTCCAGGTCGCGCTCGGGAACCCCGACATCTACGCCGACGCCGACAAGCTCACCGAGCTCACCACGGCCCTCGATGCCGCCAAGGACGAGGCCGTGCGCCTGATGACCGACTGGGAGCAGGCCGCCTCCCGGCTCGAGCGGTCGAGCTGAAGCGCACCGACCCCCAGATCCCCGAACCGGGCCGCGGTGCACGCATCGGAGGCGTGTGGAGCAGCCCAGAACGGTCGTGGGTGACCCCCTAGAGCTTCCAGGCCGGGGTTCGAGGTGACAGATGGGCCCTGTGGTTGATGGTCATGCTGCTTGGCGGCGGCGGTGGGTGTCGAGGATCTCGGAGGGCTTGCGGCCGGCCATGTAGTCGCCGTGGTTGCGTCGCCGCGTGTTGTAGCGGATCAGCCAGGCGTTGGCTTCGGCCTGGAGCTGGCGGACCGAGTTGAAGTGGCGTCGGTGGAACGCTGGCCGCCAGCACTCCTGGAGCATCGTGCCCTGGAACCGTTCGCACACGGCGTTGTGGTTCGGTGAGCGGGGCGGGATCCGGACGTGGTCGATGCCGATCTCGGCGAGGTGGTGCCGGAACGCGAGTCCCTTGTACTCGGGTCCGTTGTCGGACAGCACCCGCCGGAGCGGGATCCCAAGGCGGCGCATCGTGGTGCGGACGTGGTCGATGAAGCGGATCGTGTCGGCGGTGGTGACCGGCCCGATGATGAGCTTCACGATCGCCCATCGGGTGCAGGTGTCCACGGCGGTGAGTTGGTACACCTTGCCCACGCCTTTGAGGTTGCCGATGTAGAAGCTGTCCACGGCCACGAGATCGCCAGGGTGGCCGGCCCAGTGGCAGAACCCGAACGGCTCGCCCAGCGCTTCGGTGACCGGTTCGGTAATGATCCCGGCCAGCGCAGCGATTGCCGCAGCCCGGGCGATGCGTTGGCGGCGCCGACCCAGGCCGTGGTCGACCAGAATCCGCTGCACGGTCGTCTTGCCGATCTCATAGCCCAGCTCCTGGAGCCGGTCGGCGAGCTGGCGGCAGCCGAGCGTCGGCTCGACTACGGCAACGGCGAGCAGGTCGGCGACCACGTGGGTCGGGGTCTCGCTGGGCTGGGCCGGGCGGCGCCGGTCTCTGGGCCACAGCGCCTCGAGCCCGTAGAGCTCGGAGGTGTTCTTCCATTCGTAGTAGCGGGTGCGGGACACGCCGATCTGGCGGCAGGCGGCGGAGATGTTGCCGAGTTCTTCAGCGAGATCAAGCAACCGGACGCGCCGGTGGTAGATGATCTCTGCAGAGGTGGTCATGGTGATGGGTTCCTTTGGATCTGTGGAAGGAACCACAGGGTCCATCACCAGGCCCCTCTGTAGAGGGACCTGCAACCTCAACCCCCGGACAGCAAGCCCTAGAGTCGCCGACCCATGTTGGACCACGTCTTCACCGACGCGATCGGTGCCCTGCGAGACGCCCTCGAGGCGGCGATGCTCGAGCGGATGACGGCAGAGGAGCGGTTCCAGGTCGACGTGCTCCTCGGCGACACCACGTGGGAGACGTCCTACGGCCTCCCGGGCGAGGGCAACCCGCCACGGGTCCGGGCCGACATCACGCTCGACTGGCCGACGTGGTCGCAGTCGGCGTTCCGGTCGTGGCTGCGCAACGAGGAGCTCGACGACGACCCCCGCATCGAGATCAGCATCGTGCTCCGGCTCCAGCGCCTCGTCGACCTCCCCCGCCCCGACCAGGTGACCGCGGTGCTCCCCGTCGACAGCCCGTCGGTCGGGCCGGACCAGCTGCACCGCACCGCACCCACGGTGGAGACCGCCTACACGGCCGAGCTCGAGCCGGTCAGCCACGCGCTCGAGCTGGCCTACGAGGGCACCTACGACCTGGACGACAAGGCGCTCGGCGACGGCGCCATCCTCGACGACCACTTCTCCGCCCTCGGCGGCTGGATCGCCTCGATGCTGGTCCGCCTCGGCGACCTCCCCCTCGCCTACCACGATCCCTACTGAACGAACCCACGGAGCCTGCATGTCCGATCCCGTCGTCCTCGTCGAGCGCAGCGACGCCGTCGCCACCGTCACCCTCAACCGGCCCGGCGCCCGCAACGCGCTGAGCCGGGAGCTGCGCAAGGAGCTCTGGCAGGCGATGTCGGAGCTGGAGGCCGACGTGAACGTGGCCGCGATCGTGCTCACCGGCGCGGACCCCGCCTTCTGCGCCGGCCTGGACCTCAAGGAGCTGGCGTCGACCGCCGGTGCCGCGCTGGGCGAGACGGGCGCCACCGGCGACACCGCCAGCGGCCGCGGCCCCATCCCTCCGATGGAGACGCCGGTCATCGGCGCGATCAACGGCATGGCCATCACCGGCGGCTTCGAGGTCGCCCTGGCCTGCGACTTCCTGATCGCCTCCGAGCGAGCGTCCTTCGCCGACACCCACGCCCGCATGGGCATCATGCCCGGCTGGGGCCTCACCGTCCTGCTGCCCGAGGCCGTCGGCTACCGACGGGCCAAGGAGCTGTCCACCACCGGCAACTTCCTCGATGCGAGCACCGCGCTGGCCTGGGGCCTGGTCAACCACGTCGTGCCCCACGACGAGCTCGTGCCCTTCGCCCAGCAGCTCGCCGCCGACATCGCCTCCAACGACCAGGCCGGCGTCCGCCGCATGCTGCAGACCTACGACGAGGGCGTGCTCGTCGACGGCCGCGAGGCCTGGGCCATCGAGGGTCGGGTGGCCGGCGAGTGGCAGGCGGGCGGGCGCGACGGCGCCGACCTCGAAGCCCGCCGCAAGGCCGTCACCGAGCGAGGCCGCAGCCAGGTCTGATGGAACCGCGCATCTCGGTCATCACCCTCGGCGTGCAGGACGCCGATCGGGCCCGCCGCTTCTACGAGGCCCTCGGCTGGACCGGCGAGTCCCCCGACGGCGAGGTCGTGTTCTTCCAGGCCGGCGGGATGGTCCTCGCCCTGTGGAGGCGCGAGAAGCTCGCCCACGACAGCGAGGTCACCGATCCCGGCGGATGGGGCGGCGTGACGCTGGCCCACAACGTCAGCTCCCCGGCCGAGGTCGACGCGGTGCTCGCCCAGGCCGAGGCGGCGGGCGGGACCATCGGCCGACCCGGCGCGAAGGCATTCTGGGGCGGCTACACGGGGATCTTCATCGATCCCGACGGCCACCCCTGGGAGGTCGCCCACAACCCGATCTGGCGCCTCGACGACGACGGCACCGTCCACCTGCGCTGACCACCGAGGCTGACAGCACCGGCGTCAGCGGGCGACCAGCAGCTCGTCGTCGCGGTCCTCCGAGGTGATCACCACCCGGTCGATGTCGGCCAGGGTCAGAGCCGTGGAGCAGCCGAGCTCGGCTCGGCCCTCCGGCGTCGGGCTCCACGACCCGACCGGCTCCCAGCTCCCGTCCGCGTCGACCGTCCACATCTCGTAGCCGTCCCGCTCCGGGAGGCCCGTGGCGGACAGGTAGAGGTACGTGCCCCACGCGCGTTCGGTCGCGATCACATCCGCGCTCGTGCCGGCCGAGCTCGTCGCGACCGCCAGCTGGACCCCGTCGTTCAATCGGACCGGCGCGTCCTCGTCGCCGACGGCCAGGAGCACAGCCAGCACCACGGCGGCCGCGGCTGCCAGCCCGGCACCCCACCGCCAGCGTCGGCGGCTGCGGTCGAGGCGAGCCACGTCGGCGCGGACGGCGGTGATCAGCACATCAGCACCGGCCTCGGGATGGTCGGGCGCCACGTCGTCGGCATCGATGCGACCCAGCAGCGCCGGCAGGGGCGCGAACGAGACCACGTCGTTCCGGCACGCGTCACACGTCTCGAGGTGCGCCTCGATCTCGGCACGCTCACCGGCGTCGAGGGCGCCGAGCACGTAGGCCGCGGTCAGGTCGCGGTGGCTGTCGTGGTCCGACGCGGTCATGGCAGCACCTCCTGACGTTCGAGCTCGCTGCGGAGCGCCCGAAGGGCGTGGTAGAGCCGGGACTTCACCGTGCCCTCGGGGATGTCGAGCTCGGCGGCAGCCTCCCGGACGCTGCGACCGCGGTAGTAGGTCTCGATGACGACCTGACGATGCGCCTCGGACAGCGTCCGCAGCGCATCCCGGATGTGGGAGTCCTCGACGACCCGGTCGATCTCGCCGTCGTCCGCCGGTTCGGGTGCGTCGCTCCCCGGGACGGCACGGAGGTGGCGCTGCTGCCGGCGGTGGCGGTCCACGGCCACGTTGCGGGCGATGCCGAACAGCCAGGCGCGCTCGGAGCCCCGCTCGGGGTCGTACTGGTCCTGCTTGCGCCAGGCGAGGATCAGGGTCTCCTGGACGATCTCCTCGGCCTCCCGGGGATCTGCCGTGCGGTGCCGGGCCCACGCGTGGAGGGCGGGCGCGTGGGCGGCGTGGAGGTGCCGCACCGCCGCGTCCAGGTCCGCATGGGCCACGATCTCTAGGACACCACGACCTGGCCGGTCATGGTCGGATGGATCGCGCAGAAGTAGTCGAACGTGCCGGCATCGTCGAGGGTGACCTCTGCGGTCTCGCCGGCGTCGACCGGTTCGTCGAAGGCGTCGCCGACGGCGTCGGGCGTCCCCGCCGTCACCGTGTGCGGCACCCCGTCCCCGTTGGTCCAGGTGACGGTGGCACCGGCCGCGACCTCGATGGTGCCGGGCTGGAACGAGAAGTCGCTGATGGCGACGGTCGCCGCCTCATCGCTCGTCGCACCGCCGTCCGCCGCGTCCTCGTCGCCGACCCCCTCCACCGTGACCTCGACGGGCAGCACCGCGACCTCGCCGTCGTCGAAGGTGGCCGGTCCGTCGTCGGTCACGTCGGGCGGCGCGAAGTCGTAGGCACCGTTGACGTTGGTGTCGATGTGGGCCATGGGCCAGACCGTCGACGTGGCGGTGAGCGGCTCGTCGAGGGTGACCACGACGTCGGTGGACTCGCCCGCGGCGAGCAGGCCGCTGTGCCCGATCACCGGGCCGGGGGACCCGTCGGCGTCCGCGTGGACCACGACGAACCCGTCTGCGGGGAGCGTCACGGACGCGACCGTCACCTCGGTGCCGTCGCCCGTCTGGTCCTTCGCGCTGAGCTCGGCGGGTCCCATCGGTGGGGTCTCGACGGTGTCGTCGCCCCCATCGGGCGCCGCGGTGGCATCGTCGTCGTCGCCGCAGGCGGCGACCACGAGCGCCAGCGCGGCGAGGATCGTGATCAGGCGTCGCATCGGTGTCCTCCCGAGGGGTCGTTCTCGGTGGGGACTACGCATCGAGTGCCCGATCGGTTCAACCGGCGCTCACCGGACCATGAGGTGCACCGATGCGGCGTGGATCCGGAGCGTCACCTCGTCGCCGACGACCCAGCCCGGCTCGGCGAGCACGTCGAGGGTCGGGCCGTCCGTGGGCGACATCCGATCGGGGTCGTCCCTCGGCCCCACACCGGCCACGATCGCGACCGGGGTGCCGCTGCGGTACAGGAGCCCGCGCACGCGCCCGCGCAGCGGCCCGTCAGGGGTGGGGACCACGGCACTCGGCGGGACGAGGAGCGCGACGGGTCCCGCGTGGCCGGCCGGGTCGACGGCGAGGAGACCGAGCGAGGTCTCGACCCCGCCCTCCACCACCCGCCCGTCGAAGACGTTTCGCTGGCCCACGAGCCCCGCGACCTCGGCTGAGGCGGGGGCGGCGATGACCGCGCCCGGTGCGCCCACCTGGGCGATCCGTCCGTCGAGCAGCACCGCGATGCGGTCGCCGAGCGCGGCCGCCTCGGTCGGGTCGTGGGTCACGGCGACGACCGTGACGTCGAGGTCGTCGAACAGCGATCGCAGCTCGACGAGCAGGCGCTCCCGCAGCAGCTGGTCCAGCGCGGCCAGGGGTTCGTCGAGGAGGACGACCGCGGGACGGGGCGCCAGCGCCCGGGCGAGGGCGACCCGCTGCGCCTCGCCGCCGGACAGGGTCGCCGGGTCGCGGTGCTCGTAGCCGGACAGCCCCACGACGTCGAGCGCGTCCCGGACCCGCACGGACCGCTCCCGCCGGTCGACGCCCGCCATGCGCAGCCCGAACCCGACGTTGCCCGCCACGTCGAGGTGCGGGAACAGCGCCTGGTCCTGGAACACCACCCCGACGCCCCGGCGGTGGGCCGGCCGGTGGGTGACGTCGTCGTCGTCGAGGTGCACCGAGCCGGCATCGGGCTGATCGAGCCCGGCGACGATGCGCAGCAGCGTCGACTTGCCGCTGCCCGAGGGACCGAGCAGCGCGAGCGTGCTGCCGTCCTCGACGGCGAGGTCCACGCCGTCGAGGACGGTCAGGCCACCGAACGCCTTGGAGACGCCGCGGACGGTCAGCGATGACACGTCAGAAGCCGCCGACGCGAGCGTCGCCGACGCGGTCGACGAGCAGCATCACCGCGGCGGTCAGGGCGAGCAGGACGGTGGAGAGGGCCATCGCCTGGCCGACGTTCAGCGCCCCGGGCTGGGAGAGGGCGCGGAAGATGGCCACGGGGACGGTCGGCGCGTCGGCCCGAGCGATGAACACCGTGGCCCCGAACTCCCCGAGGGAGATGGCGTAGGCGAAGCCGAGCGCACCGAGCGCGGGCCGTCGCAGCAGGCGGGCGTCGACCTCCCACCACACCCGGTGCGGCGGCGCCCCGAGCGCGGCGGCCGCCTCGCGCAGGCGGGCGGGGACGGCATCCAGCGCGGGCAGCAGCGTGCGGACCACGAAGGGGATGGCGATGACGGCTTGGGCGGCCGGGATCAGCAGGGGCGAGGTCCGCAGGTCCAGGGGAGGCTCGTCGAGCGCGATGAGGAACCCGAAGCCGACGGTCACGGCGCTGACGCCGAGGGGCAGCATCAGCGACGAGTCCGCGACCCCGCGCGCCCGACCTCCGAGCCGGTGCAGTCCGACGGCGGCGAGGCCGCCGACGATCAGCGCGGTCGTGGCTGCGGCCGCACCGATGACCAGCGAGTTCCGCACCGCCTCGGCCGGCGGCACGAACAGCGCGCTCCCCCGACCGGTGGACCCGAGCGCCCGGTAGTAGCCCAGGCCAGGCCCGCCGGCGGTGTCGAAGGATCGCCAGACGAGGGTGGCGATCGGGACCCCGACCAGCAGCGCGGCCGAGGTGATGGTGGCCGCCACCCCCCAGCGCTCGGCCCCGGCCGGCCGGTGGAGGACGGAGCGACCGGCGCGGGTGCGGGCGCTGCCCCGGCGGGCACCGGCTCGCCGGTACAGGGCCAGCGCGGCGATGACCGCCGCGAGCTGCAGCAGGGACAGCACCGAGGCGGTGCGCAGGTCGAGCAGCTGGGTGGTGAGGCGGTGGATCTCGACCTCGATGGTGGCGATGCGCGGGCCACCGAGGATCTTGACGACCCCGAAGGAGGTGAAGGTGAACAGGAACACGATGGACGCCGCCCCGGCCAGGGCCGGCCGCAGCTGGGGCAGGGTGACGGTGCGGAACGTGGTCCAGCGGTCGGCACCGAGGGTGCGGGCTGCGTCTTCGGCGGCCGGGTCGACGGCCATCCACGCCGCGCCGACCGTGCGGGCGACCACCGCGTAGTTGAAGAACACGTGGGCGAGGATCACCGCGGTGGCGGTGCGCCGCAGGTCGACGTCGAACCCGAGCACGCCGCCGAGCGCGGCCACCGGGCCGTCGGGGCCGAGCACGGCCAGGAACGCCGTGCCGACCACCACGGTGGGCAGCACGAACGGGACGATCAGGGCGGCCATGAGCAGCGAGCGCCCCGGGAAGCGGATGCGCCCGATCAGCCACGCTGCCGGCAGGGCCGCGACGACGGTGGCGGCGGTGGAGACCACCGCCTGCCAGAGCGTGAACCACGCCACCGAGCGGGTGCTCGGCGACGTCAGCACCTCGCCCACCGCGCCGAGGTCCCACCGGCCGCCCTCGCGCAGCCCAGTGGAGATCAGCGTCGCCACCGGCACGGCGAAGAACACGCCGAGGAACGCCACCGGCACCGCGAAGGCGGCGGCGGTGACGGCCCGGGGCGTGCGGGCGGATCGGTCGGGGGCGTTCACGGTCCGATCATCGCAGCACGATCTCTGTCCACTCCTCGATCCAGGCGTCGCGGTTCGCGGCGACCACGTCGGCCTCGAGCAGGTACGGGTCCTGGGGCTGGGCGCCGTGCTCGACGAACTCGGCCGGGAGCTCCACGTCGATCACCGGGTACACGAACATGTTCAGCGGGACGTCCTCCTGGAACGTCGGCGAGAGCAGGAAGTCGACGAGCTGCTGGGCGGCCTCCTCGTGCTCGGTGCCGGCCAGGATCCCGGCGAACTCGATCTGTCGGTAGCAGGTGCCCTCCACGACGCCGGTGGGCGCCTCGTCCAGCGGCTCCTCCGCGAAGATGACCTCGGCCGGCGGGCTCGACGCGTAGCTCACCACGATGGGCCGGTCGCCGGGGCTGCCGGCAGCGCCGGAGAAGCTGCCGTAGTACGCCTCCTCCCAGCCTGCGGCCACCTCCACGTCGTTGGCCCGCAGGGCCCGCCAGTGGTCCTGCCACCCGTCCTCGCCGAACTCGGCGACGGTGGCGAGCAGGTAGGCGAGGCCGGGCGAGGACGTGGCGGGGTTCTCCACCACGAGCGTGCCTGCGTAGGCCGGGTCGGCCAGGTCGGCCAGGTCGGCCGGCGGCTCCAGGCCGGCCTCGGCCAGGCCCGCCTTGTCGTAGTTGAGGCACACGTCGCCGGTGTCGATCGGCGTCACCCGGTGCTCGGGGTCCAGCACCAGCGACTCGTCGACGTCCTCGAGGGCCGGCGACTCGTAGGCCAGGAACAGGTCCTCGTCGAGGGCGCGGGACAGGAAGGTGCTGTCCACGCCGAACAGGACGTCGCCCTGGGGCGAGCCCTTCGTGAGGATCGCCTGGTTCAGCATGGAGCCGGCATCGCCGGACGGGAGGAGCTCGACGGTGATGCCGGTGGCCTCGGTGAACGCGGCCAGCACCTCCTCGGACACGTCGAAGCTGTCGTGGGTCAGCATCGTGATGCTGGTGGCCGCACCGTGCTCCGGATCCGGGGTGGTGGTCTCGGCGTCGTCGTCGCCGCACGCCGCCACGACCAGCGAGGCGGCGAGCAGGGCGGACAGGGTTCGTCGGGTGGACGTCACGGGGTCTCCTCGGTTCGGGGGGTGATGCAGAGCACGGCGCCGGCGTGGACCCGCAGGTCGAACGGGCCGCCGGTGGCTTCGTTGCTGACGCCTCGGGTGGTGCCGGCGGCGAGCGGGGCGCGGTCGAGGGGCCAGCGCACCCCGCTGACCGACACCGTCGCGGGGCCGTGGACGGGCACGATCGACACGATCCCGCCCGCCGGCAGCTGCCCGGCGAGGTGGTCCCGGACCACCCACGCCCGGCCCTGGGCGAGCACGAGCTCGATGTCGAGGTCGGCGAAGGGCTCGGCTGCGGCCAGCAGGAGGTTGGCCAGGGCGTGGTCGGGACGGCCGCCCTCGAGGCCGAGCACCAGCACCCGACGGCCGGGCGCGGGGCGCGCCGGCGCGAGCTCGGCGGCGACCCCGAGGGCCAGCTCGAGGTCGGTGGCGTCCTTGGCCATCGGGTGCACCCGCACGTCGGTGGCCTCGGCGGTGATCGCCGACCGCCCGGCCTCCGAGACCGAGTCGAAGTCCCCCACCGCGACGTCGACCGCCCAGCCCAGCGTCCGGGCCAGGTCCACGCCCGAGTCGGCCGCGACGACGCGAGCCGATGCGGGCACGACCGCCACGAGCGCGGGCGCGACCGGTTCGCCTCCGGCGACGACGACGATGTCGGGCGGACGATCGATGTCCACGACGTTCCCTCCGCTGGCATTACCCAGATCAGGTTCCAGGGTCGGTGACGGCGCTGCGGTCACCCTCTCAGCCCGGCTGCCCCGAGCTCCCCGCGCCGGTTCTGTGCGGCGCATCGTCGACCATATCGGACCGGTCCACCGGGACCTTCGTCACCAGACGCAGCTGCATCATTGTCCTGGGGGCCCCGGACACCTACCGTTGCGCCGTCCCATGACATTTCACGGGTATGCGCACATCCTGCGCGACCCCACCCGGAGGTAGATCCCCTGTGCTGAACCGACGCTGGATGCGGCTGCTCGCGCTGCTGCTCGGCCTGTCCCTCGTCGCCGCCGCGTGCGGCGACGACGACGACACGGCCACTGACGACACCGAAGACGCGACCGACGACACCTCGGACGGTGGCGAGGGGTCCGACAGCGACTTCCTGGCCTGCGAGGTGACCGACACCGGTGGCGTCGACGACCGCTCCTTCAACGAGAACGCCTACAACGGCCTCGTCGAAGCCTCCGAGGAGATCGGCTTCGAGCCGGTCGTGCTCGAGTCCCAGAGCGATGCCGACTTCGAGCCCAACATCCAGGCGCTCATCGACCAGGGCTGCGACCTCATCGTCACCGTCGGCTTCCTGCTGGGCGACGCCACCGAGGCGGCCGCCCAGGAGAACACCGACACGGACTTCGCCATCGTCGACTTCGCCTACGAGACCGAGTACGAGAACGTCCTCGGCCTGACCTACGCCACCGACCAGGCGGCCTTCTTGGCCGGCTACGTGGCTGCGGCCCAGACCCAGACCGGCACCGTCGGCACCTACGGCGGCCTCAACATCCCCACCGTGAACATCTTCATGAAGGGCTTCGAGGCCGGCATCGAGTACCACAACGAGCAGAAGGGCACCGACGTGCAGCTCGTGGGCTGGAACACCGCCGACGACGACGGCCTGTTCACCGGTGACTTCGAGGACCTCTCGAAGGGCCGCCAGACCACCGAGTCGCTGCTCGACCAGGGCGCCGACATCATCCTCCCGGTGGCCGGTCCCGTGGGCCAGGGCTCCGTCGAGGCGATCCGCGCCGGCGGCGACGACGCCAAGCTGATCTGGGTCGACACCGACGGCTGCGAGTCCGTCGCCGACGCCTGCGACCTGTTCCTGACCAGCGTCATGAAGAACTTCGACGTGTCGGTGTACGACGCCGTGACGGCCGCGGCCAACGGCGAGTTCGAGGGCGGCGTCTACAGCGGCACGCTCGAGAACGACGGCGTGGAGCTCGGCCCGTTCAACGAGTTCGAAGGTGACATCTCCGACGAGCTGCAGAGCGAGCTGGACGAGATCCGGGCCGGCATCATCGACGGTTCGATCGCCACCACCCTCGAGTAGTCCGGCGGCACCGCCCGGTTCGGGCGGTATGCCGACGATGTGAGCCAGAGGCCGGGTCCCGCACCCGGCCTCTGGCGCGTCCGGGACCCCGCCACGCGCTAGACATCCGTCCGATGCGGGTCGAGCTGCGCGGGATCACCAAGCGCTTCCCGGGCGTGGTCGCCAACGAAGACGTGAACCTCGTGGTCGAACCCGGCCAGGTGCATGCGCTCCTCGGCGAGAACGGCGCCGGGAAGTCCACCCTGATGAACGTCCTCTTCGGCCTGTACCGCCAGACCGAGGGCGAGGTCCTGCTCGACGGGGTCCCGACGTCGTTCTCGTCCCCCGCCGACGCCATCGACGCCGGGATCGGCATGGTCCACCAGCACTTCATGCTCGTGCCCGTGTTCACCGTCGCCGAGAACGTGATGCTCGGCGTGGAGCCGACCTCGGCACCCGGGGTGCTCGACCGCGACGCCGCCCGACGCCGGGTGCTCGAGCTGTCCGCCCGCCACGGCCTCGACGTGGACCCCGACGCGATGGTGGAGGACCTGCCCGTCGGCGTGCAGCAGCGGGTCGAGATCCTCAAGGCGCTCTACCGCGAGGCCGACTGCCTCATCCTCGACGAGCCCACCGCCGTGCTCACCCCGTCCGAGATCGACGACATGCTCGGGATCATCCGGCGCCTGGCCGACGAGGGCCGCTCGGTCATCTTCATCTCCCACAAGCTGCGCGAGGTGCGGGCCATCGCCGACACGATCACGATCCTGCGCCGCGGCCGGGTCGTGGACACCACCACCCCCGACGAGAGCGACGAGCAGGAGCTGGCCACCGCCATGGTCGGCCGCGACGTCCAGCTCGTGGTCGACCGCAGCGCCGCCTCCCCCACCGACGTCGTGCTCCAGGTCTCGGACCTGCGGGTGCGCGACGAGCGCGACCAGCTGGCCGTGGCCGACGTGTCCTTCGACGTTCGGGCTGGGGAGATCGTGGCCATCGCCGGCGTGCAGGGCAACGGCCAGTCCGAGCTCGTGTCCGCCATCGTGGGTCTGCGGCGCCCGACCGCCGGCCGGGTCGAGCTGGACGGCGCCGACGTCACCGGGGCGAACCCGGCTCGCATGGTGGAGCTCGGCGTCGCCCACGTCCCCGAGGACCGCCAGCGCGACGGCCTGATCTCGTCGTTCCCGGTGTCGGACAACCTGGTCCTGAACCTCACCGGGCGGTCGCCGTACTCTCGGGGCATCCGCATGGACCGCCGGGCGATCCGGGAGAACGCCGAGCGCCTCGTCCAGGACTTCGACATCCGCACGTCGTCCATCGACGCCGCCGTCGGCACGCTGTCGGGCGGCAACCAGCAGAAGGTGATCGTGGGACGTGAGATGTCGCACACCGAGCGGCTCCTCGTGCTGAGCCAGCCGACCCGAGGCCTCGACGTGGGATCGATCCAGTACATCCACCACCGCATCGTCGAGGCCCGCGACCAGGGGCTCGCCGTGCTCCTCAACTCCTCCGAGCTCGACGAGGTGCTCGCACTCGCCGACCGGGTCATCGTCATGTACCGCGGGGGCGTCATCGGCGAGGTCAGCGGCGACGAGGCCACCCGCGACTCCGTCGGCATGCTCATGGCCGGAGCGCGGGCATGACCGCCCCGCCGGCCGAGGCACCCGCGGCCCCGCCGCCGGACGTGGACGACCCGCTCGCCGGTGCGCCGCACGAACGCCAGCCCGGCGTCGCCGGCGCCCTCCGCGAGGTGGCCCTGGGCCTGATCGGCCCGCTGCTCGCCATCCTCACGGCGCTCATCGTCGGTGCGCTCATCATCGTCTTCACCGACCCCACCACGCTCGAGGCGTGGGGCTCGTTCTTCTCGGCTCCCGGCACCGCGCTGGCGGACTCCTGGGACCTCATCGCCACCAGCTACCGGGCCTTGTTCGACTCCTCGTTGGGCAGCCAGCGGGCCCTTGCCCGCACGCTCGTGCAGTCCACGCCCCTGATCCTCGTCGGCCTCTCCGTCGCGCTGGCGTTCAAGGCCGGCATGTTCAACATCGGCGGCGCCGGGCAGCTCATCGTGGGCGCGATGGCCGCCGCCTGGATCGGGATCACCTTCGACCTCCCCCAGGTCGTGCACCTCCCGCTGGCCCTGGTGGCCGGCGTCATCGGCGGCGCGGTGTGGGGCGGCATCGTCGGGTTCCTCAAGGCCCGCACCGGTGCCCACGAGGTCATCACCTCGATCATGCTGAACTTCGTCGCGCTGCGGTTGCTGGACTACGCGCTGTCCACCGACACGTTCCGGCGCCCGGGCCGCAGCGACCCGATCAGCCCCGAGATGCCCGCATCTGTGCGACTGCCAGAACCGATCGACTCCTTCCGGGTCCACCTGGGCTTCCTCCTCGCCCTGCTCGTCGCCTGGGGCGCCTGGTGGCTGCTGCAGCGCACCACGATCGGGTTCCGGATGCGGGCCGTGGGCGCCAACCCCCACGCCGCCCGCTACGCCGGCATGGGGGTGGCGGCCACCACGGTGCTGTCCATGGGCATCGCCGGCGGCCTGGCCGGCCTCGGCGGCACGACGATCCTGCTCGGCAGCACCCCGCGCCTCACCGGCGGCTTCTTCGCCAGCGTCGGCTTCGACGCCATCGCCCTGGCCCTGCTGGGCCGGGCCAGCCCGATCGGCGTCGTCGGTGCCGGTCTGCTCTTCGGTGCGCTCCAGGCCGGGTCCACCGGCATGCAGGCCCAGACCTCCACGCCCATCGACATCATCTTCGTCATCCAGGCGCTGATCATCCTCTTCGTCGCCGCGCCGGCCATCGTGCGGACGGTCTGGCGGGTCAAGGAGACCCGCCTCGGCGCCGGGCAGCGGTTCAGCGCCGGCTGGGGAGCCCAATGACCTCCGTGACCACCGCCCCCGCGCCCCGCGACGACGTCGTCGAGGACACCGGCGCCCGCCGCCACGCGCTCACCGTCGCCGGCCTGTGCTTCCTCGCCGGCGTGGCGGCCATCCTCCTGTTCGGCCTCACCGCCACGTCGGACCAGGTGTCCACGTTGCTGATGAACCCCCGTGGCGTCGACACCATCCCCGACGTCGAGCTGCCCACCCAGATCGCGGCCTTCGTCCTCGGGTTCGGCGCCATCGCCCTCGGCGTGCGGGCCCTCCAGGTCGTCGACCCCAAGATCACCGTGTTCTTCGGCGGCGCGCTGGGCCTGTTCGCCCTCGCCCTCGTGATCTGGGCGGCGCGGGACGGCACCGGCGCGTTCTACGGCCTCATCGCCGGTTCGGTGCAGCGAGCCACGCCGATCGCCCTCGGGGCCATCGCCGGCCTGCTGTGCGAGCGCACCGGCGTCATCAACATCGCCATCGAGGGCATGATGCTGGCCGCAGCGTTCGGGGCCGCGATCACCGCAAGCGCCACCGGGAGCCTCTGGATCGGCCTGCTGTGCGGCATCCTCACCGGCGCGCTGTTCGGGGCCATCCACGCCGTGATCAGCATCCGCTACGAGGTCGACCAGATCGTGGGCGGCACGTTCATCAACATCTTCGCCCTCGGGCTCACCAGCTACCTGACGGTGCGCGTCCTGGTGGAGTACTCCCACCTCAACCAGCCCGGCACGTTCCGTCCCTTCGAGATCCCGCTGCTGGTGGAGATCCCGTTCCTCGGACCCCTGCTGTTCAGCCAGAACGTCTTCGGGTTCGTCATGTTCGGCCTGGTGGCGTTCCTGGCCTGGGCGCTGTTCAACACCCGGTGGGGCCTGCGGGTCCGCTCCGTCGGCGAGCACCCCCGGGCCGCCGACACCGTCGGCATCAGCGTGCACTTCATCCGCTACCGCAACGTCATCCTCGGCGGCATGGTGGCCGGCATCGGCGGCGCCTGGTTCACGCTCGGGTCGGCCGGTCGCTTCGACCAGAACATGACCAACGGCAAGGGCTTCATCGCCCTGGCCGCCATGATCTTCGGTCGCTGGCACCCCGTGGGCGCCCTCATCGCCGCGCTCATCTTCGGCTTCTCCGAGCAGCTCAACGACTACCTCGCCCTGCTCGACACCCCGATCCCGTCGGAGTTCCTGCTCATGGCGCCCTACGTCGTGACCATCGTCGTGGTGGCCGGCCTCGTCGGGCGCCCCCGGGTCCCGGCGGCCAACGGCCAGGTGTACCGGTCCGGCGGATGAGCCCGACCCCGGACTGGGTCGCCCTGCGGGCGGCCGCGGCCGAGGCGGCCCGGCGCTCGTACTCGCCCTACTCGGGCTTCCCGGTCGGCGCCGCGGCGCTGCTGGCCGACGGTTCAACCATCAGCGCGGCCAACGTCGAGAACGCCAGCTACACCGTCGGCATCTGCGCCGAGACCGCCCTCGTGGGCGTCCTCGTCGCCGGTGGTCGCGGACGAGGCGACCTCGTCGCGGTCGCGGTCACCGACCCCGACGGCAACGACCTGTCGGCCTGCGGGCGGTGCCGCCAGCTGCTGCACGAGATGGGCGGCGGCCCCATGCCCCTCAACGAGCGGCCCATGGACGGCTGGCTGCCCGACGCCTTCGGACCCGAGGACCTCACCTGATGGCAACCGACATCCTCGACGTGCTGCGCACCAAGCGCGACGGCGGCCGGCTCGACGACGAGCAGATCCGCTTCTTCATCGACGGCTACACGGCCGGCACCATCGCCGACGAGCAGGCGGCCGCGCTGCTGATGGCCATCGTGTGGCGGGGCATGGAGCCCGACGAGCTGGCGACGTGGACGGCCGCCATGATCGACACCGGCGAGCGCGCCGACCTGTCGTTCCTCGACCGTCCCACCGTCGACAAGCACTCCACCGGCGGCGTCGGCGACAAGATCTCCCTGATCCTGGTCCCCCTCGTCGCCGCGTGCGGGGCCGCCGTCCCCCAGCTCGCCGGCCGGGGCCTGGGGCACACCGGCGGCACCCTCGACAAGCTCGAGGCCATCGCCGGGTTCCAGTCGGTGCTGCCCGCCGACCGGTACCGGCAGGTCCTGGCCGACGTCGGCGGCGTCATCGCCGGCGCCAGCGGCGACATCGCGCCGGCCGACCGAAAGCTCTACGCCCTGCGCGACGTCACCGCCACCGTGGAGTCCATCCCGCTCATCGCCAGCTCGATCATGTCGAAGAAGATCGCCGAGGGCACCAGCGGCCTCGTGCTCGACGTGAAGCTCGGCTCGGGCTCGTTCCTCGGCGACGACGCCGCCACGCGCGTGCTGGCCGAGACCATGGTGGGCATCGGCAACGGGAACGGCGTCGACACGGTCGCCCTGCTCACCGACATGGACCAGCCCCTCGGCCGGGCCGCCGGCAACGCCCTCGAGGTGCAGGAGTCCCTGGACGTGCTCGCCGGCGGCGGACCCGCCGACGTGCGCGAGCTCACCCTGGCCCTGGCTCGGGAGATGCTCGCCCTCGCGGGCATCGACACCGACCCCGAGCCGGTGCTCGACGACGGGCGGGCCATGGAGGTCTTCGAGCGGATCGTGGCGGCCCAGGGCGGCGACCTGTCCGTGGCGCTGCCCACGTCCGCGCACACCCACGTCGTCGCCGCCGAGCGGGACGGGTGGCTGCAGCGCATGGACTGCAAGGCCGTCGGCATCGCCGTCTGGCGACTCGGTGCCGGACGGGCCCGCAAGGAGGACGCGGTGTCCTTCGGCGCCGGTGCCCTGGTCGAGGCCAAGGTCGGCGAGCGCGTGTCCGCCGGCGACCCGGTGCTCGTGCTGCACGCCGACGACCCCGATCGCTTCGCCGGCGCGCTCGCCGCCCTCGAAGGAGCCATCGACATCGGCGACGAGCGGGTCGAGCCACGACCCCTCATCGCCGACCGCATCACCTGATCGGTGCCTGCACCGTTCCGGGCGGCCCCCCACGCCTCCTGCGCGCACCGCGGCCCAGAACGGTGAGGGATGGGGCTCAGATGTCGCCGACGCCGCCCGTGCCCCCACGTCGGCGCAGGCGACCGGCGGCCCCGCCCGCGGCACCTCGTGCCGCTCGGCCCGTGCTGACGGCTGCACCCTTGGCCACCCGGACCGAGGAGCCGGCCGCACCCTTGGCCATCTGACCGGCGCGCTCTGCGGTGGCCTTCGTGCGGTCGAGCGCGGCGGCGGCCCAGGCGTACTCGGTGCCGAGCACGGCGAAGCCGGCCACGACCACGAGGATGCCGGGACCGGGCAGCACCAGCATGGCGATGCCGGCGAGCACCAGGGCCGCGCCGATCACGGTGACCGCGATCCGCTTCGAGGAGCGGAAGGCGAAGCGGACGACGGCGACGAAGCGGGACTCCGAGCTCTCGGGCATCGACAGATCGTACGGCGGGGCAACCGGTAGCGTCAGCGCATGCCGAACACCCCCACGCTCGAGCTGATCAAGCAGGCCCCGAAGGTCCTCCTGCACGACCACCTCGACGGAGGGCTGCGGCCGGCGACGGTGATCGAGCTGGCCGCCGAGCAGGGCTACACGGACCTGCCGACCACCGACCCCGAGGAGCTGGCCGCCTGGTTCGTCGAGGGCGCCGCACGGCGCAGCCTGCCCCGCTACCTGGAGCCGTTCCAGCACACGGTCGGGGTCATGCAGACCCCCGAGGCGCTCACCCGCGTCGCAGCCGAGTGCGCCGAGGACCTCGCCGACGACGGCGTGGTCTACGCCGAGGTCCGCTTCGCACCCGAGCTGCACCTCGACGGCGGCATGGAGCTGGACCAGATCGTCGAGTCCGTGCTCGCCGGGTTCCAGCAGGTGACCGCCCAGGGCCGCATCCAGATCGGGCTGCTCCTCACCGCGATGCGCACGGCGGCCAACTCCTCGGAGATCGCCGAGCTCACGCTGCGCCACCGGGATGCCGGCGTGGTCGGCTTCGACATCGCCGGCAGCGAGGCCGGGCACCCGCCCACCCGCCACCTCGACGCGTTCCGCACCATCGCCGCCGCCAACCACCACATCACCATCCACGCCGGCGAGGCGTTCGGCCTGCCCTCCATCTGGGAGGCCATCCAGATCTGCGGGGCCGAGCGGCTCGGGCACGGCGTGCGCATCGTCGACGACATCGAGGTCCAGCCCGACGGCTCGGTCAAGCTCGGCGAGCTCGCGTCCTTCGTCCGCGACCGGCGCGTGCCGCTCGAGATGTGCCCGACGTCGAACGTGCACACGGGCGTGGTGGACGAGCTGTCCCAGCACCCGATCGACCTGCTCACCCGCCTGCGGTTCCGGGTCACCGTCAACACCGACAACCGGCTCATGAGCGACGTGACCATGTCGAGCGAGATGCACGCCCTGTGCGAGACCTTCGGCTACGGCTGGACCGACCTGCAGTGGTTCACCGTGAACGCCATGAAGAGCGCGTTCTGGCCCTTCGACAAGCGCCTGCGGATCATCAACGAGATCATCAAGCCCGGCTACGCATCGCTCCAGGCCCGGTCGCTCGAATCGGCTTGACCATGTGGGCATGACCATGTGGTGGACTCTCCGCCATGGCCGACACGATCCAGATCTCCCGCGACATCGCCGCCTCCCCTGAAGCGGTCTACGCCGCCATCTCCGACGTCACCCGCATGGGCGAGTGGTCCGAGGAGTGCCACGCCTGCGAGTGGCACGAGGGCCACGACGGGCCGACGGTCGGGGCCACCTTCGACGGGCACAACCGCAACGGCGAGCACGAGTGGACCACCCAGGGCACGGTCATCGAAGCCGAGCCCGGCCGGGCCTTCGCCTTCGAGTGCTCGATGATGGACTTCCACTTCTCGACGTGGGGCTACCGCATCGAGCCGACCGACGCGGGGTGTCGGGTCACCGAGTGGAGCCAGGACCTGCGGCCGGAGTCCGCCCTGGAGTTCAGCAAGCAGATGTCCGGTGTCGACGACCGGACGGCGCGCAACCGCGAGACCATGAGCGAGACGCTCGAGCGCCTCGCCGCTTCGCTGGAGGGCTGAACCCGGCGCTCAGATGCCGTCGAGGATCGCCGCGGACGACGACGCCCCGATGCGGGTGGCGCCGGCCTCGATCATGGCCAGCGCCGTGGCGGCGTCACGGATGCCTCCCGATGCCTTGACGCCGATGTCCCAACCGACCGCGGCCCGCATGCGGCGGACGGCGTCGACCGTGGCCCCACCCGTGGAGTGGAAGCCGGTGGAGGTCTTCACGTAGTCGGCGCCGGCGCCGACGGCCACCGCGCACACCCGGTCGAGCTGCGCGTCGTCGAGCGCGGCGGACTCCACGATGACCTTGAGCACCGCCGGTGACGGCGCTGCCTCGCGCACGGCGCGGACGTGGGCCTCGACCTCGTCCCAGTCGCCCGCCACCACGGCGCCGAGGGGTACGACCATGTCGAGCTCGGACGCGCCGTCGGCGACGGCAGCGGCCGCCTCGGCGGCCTTGATCTCGGCCCGGTGGGCGCCGGAGGGGAAGCCGATCACGGACGCCAGCCCGACGGTGGAGCCACGGAGGGCGGCGGCGGCAGCGGCCACCTGGTTGGGCGACACGCAGACCGCCCCGACCTCCAGGTCGCGCGCCTCGGCGCAGAGGGCCTCGACGCGCTCGACGGTCGCCTCCGGGGCGAGCAGCGTGTGGTCGATCATGCGGGCGACAGCGGTGCGATCCACGAATGCCATCATGCCCACATGGACACGCTCGTCGTCGACCACCCCCTCGCCGCCCAGCTCCTGACCCGGATGCGCGACGAGCGCACCGACCGGGCCGTGTTCCGCCAGGCCGCGGACGAGCTGGCCCTCATGCTGGTCTACGAGGCCACCCGCGCCCTCGCCACCGAGCCGGTGACGATCCGCACCCCGCTCACCGAGACCTCCGGCGTGCGCGTCACCCGGCCCCCGATGGTCGTGCCCGTGCTGCGCGCCGGCCTCGGCATGCTCGGCCCGGTCCTTCGCCTGCTGCCGGGCAGCGACACCGGCTTCATCGGCGTGGCCCGCGACGAGTCGACCCACGAGCCCGTGCCGTACATGAACTCGGTGCCCGACGACCTCGACGGGCGCGACGTGCTCGTCCTCGACCCCATGCTGGCCACCGGCGGCTCCATGGTCTTCGCCTGCGAGCAGCTCGCCGCCCGCAACCCGGGCACCGTCACCGCGGTGTGCATCCTCGCGGCGCCCGAGGGCGTGGACCGGCTGGACAGCACCGGGCTCGTCGACCGACTCGTCACGGCATCGGTGGACGAGCACCTGAACGAGGACGCCTTCATCGTCCCCGGCCTCGGCGATGCCGGCGATCGGCTCTTCGGCACGGCCTGAGGCACGACTCCGGCCGCGACGGGGTAAGGGTCCGCACCCGTCCCCACGTCGAAAGAGGACCCCATGGATGCCATCACGCTGCTGACCACCGACCACGACGAGGTGCGCGACCTCTTCGAGCAGTTCCGCACGGCCGACGAGGCCGAGGACATGGCCCGCATGAAGGAGCTGCAGAAGGAGATCTTCTCCGAGCTCGAGACCCACACCCGGATCGAGGAGGACATCTTCTACCCGGCGGTGAAGGACACCGACGAGGAGGAGCTGGCCGAGACCGTGGACGAGGGCGTCCAGGAGCACCACGTCGTCAAGGTCCTGATGCGGGAGATCGAAGAGGTCTCCGGCGACGACACCTTGATCGCCAAGATGAAGGTGCTCATGGAGAACGTCGAGCACCACGCCGAGGAGGAGGAGACCGACATGTTCCCCGACCTCCGGAAGCGGATGAGCCAGGAGCGCCTCGACGAGCTCGGCACCGAGATGGCGGCCGCCAAGTAGCTCCCGAGCGGCCTCGGGGTCAGGCGGCCCCGTAGCGCTCGACCAGGCGCGGGATCCGCTGTTCGAACTCGAGCTTGTCGAAGCAGGCGGTGGCGCCGCGCGCGCGGCTGCGGTTGAAGCTCTCGGCCGCCGCGTACGCGGTGACCACGAGCACCCGGGTCGACGGGCACCGCCGCTTCAGCTCCGGCAGGGCCGACAGCCCGTCCCGGTTCGGCATGAACAGGTCGAGGACGATCAGGTCCGGGCACACGTCGGCGACCTGGGCGATGCAGTCGTCGCCGTCCACCGCCTCGGTCACCTCGACCCCGCGTGCCTCGAACGCCATCCGGAACAGCAGCCGGATGTCGGCCTCGTCGTCGCAGATGAGCACCCGCACGCCGCCACGGTACGACCGATGCGCCACCCGACGTCGAGCCGTGCTCGAGGTTCGTCTCAGGCGAGCCGGGCTTCGAGGTCGGCGAGGACCGCGTCGATGCGCTCATCGGCGATGTCGGTCTCGGCGCCGACGTCGTCGACGGCGTCGACCAGGCGCACCACCTCGACGTAGAGCTTGAGCTTGGGCTCGGTGCCCGACGGGCGGACGACGACCCGCATGCCGTCGCCGCGCAGGACCACGCCGTCGGTCGGCGGCAGGCGCTGACCGAGGGCCAGGTCCTCGACGCCGACGACGTCGAAGCCGCCGAGCACCTCTGGCGGATCCGTCCGGATCCGGTCGACCGCCGCAGCCATCCGCGGGGCACCGTCGAGTCCCTCGAAGCGCAGCGAGCGCTGGCGGGTGCGGTGCAGCCCCAGGTCGACGGCCAGCTCGGCGAGGCGCTGCGCCACCGAGGAGCGCTCGGCCAGCAGCCCCGCCACCGCCTCCACGGCGACGACGGCGGCGCTGATGCCGTCCTTGTCCCGCACCAGCGACCCGACCGAGTAGCCGAGCGCCTCCTCGTAGCCGAGGACCGGGCGGAGATCGGGTCGGGCCATCGCGGCGCGGGCCAGCCACTTGAAGCCGGTGAGCGTCTCGACGAACTGGACGTCGTGGTGCGCAGCCAGCGCAGCGAGCGCCGACGACGACACGACGGTGGTGACCAGCAGGCGATCGGCGCCCTCGGAGTGGCGCAGCAGGTGGTCGGCCAAGAGCAGGCCGATCTCGTCGCCGGTGAGGACCCGCCACGTGGTGGCCCCGCCACGCGGTCCGGGCACGGCGAGGGCGAGGCGGTCGGCGTCGGGGTCGTTGGCGATGGCGAGGTCGGCACCGTGCTCCTCAGCCGACGCGAGGAGCAGGTCCATGGCGCCCGGCTCCTCCGGGTTGGGGAACGCCACCGTCGGGAAGTCGGGGTCGGGGTGGGCTTGCGCCTCGACCACCGCCGGCGGCGCGAGGCCGGCTCGGGCGAAGGCCGCCTGCAGGACCTCGAGGCCCACCCCGTGCATGGGCGTGTAGGCCACCCGCAGGTCGACCGGCGCGTGGGAGGTCCGGAGTCCGGCGACCCCCTCGACGTAGGCGTCCACCACGTCGTCTCCGAGCTCGGCGATGCGCGCGTCGTCGAGCGGGGCGAGCGGCAGGTCGGACACCCGCTCGATCGCTGCCATGTGGGCCGCGATCTCCCGATCCCACGGAGCGACGATCTGGGCACCGTCGCCGGCGTAGACCTTGTAGCCGTTGTCGGCAGGTGGGTTGTGGCTGGCCGTGACCATCACGCCCGCCGCCCCGCCCAGGTGGCGGACGGCGAAGGCGAGCAGCGGCGTCGGTAGGGGACGATCGGCGAGGACGACGGAGCGGCCGGCGCCGGCGACGACCGCGGCCGTGTCCCGGGCGAAGTCGGCCGAGCCGTGGCGTGCGTCCCGGGCCACGACCACGGGTCCCTCCCACCCCTGGTCGTCGAGCCAGCGGCACAGCCCGGCCGCGGCACGGCGCACGACGGCGCGGTTCATCCGACCCGGCCCCGGCCCGAGTGGCCCGCGCAGGCCTGCGGTGCCGAAGGCGAGCGGGGCAGCGAACGCGGCCTCGAGCGCGGCCTCGTCGGCGGCGGCGACCATGGCGTCGAGCGCCGCGACCGTGGCGGGGTCGGGGTCGTCGGCGCGCCAGGCGTCGATGGCGGCGCGCAGCTCGGTGTCCATCCGGTCTACAGCCGCCGGACCAACCGGGCGAGCAGGGAGCCCATGGCATCGGCCGAGGTCACGGCCACCGACAGCACGTCCTCGTGGTCGAGCGAGTCGCCCAGGCCGGCCGCCAGGTTGGTGACCAGCGACATGGCCAGCACCTCGGCGCCCATGTGGTGGGCGGCGACGGCTTCGTGCACCGTGGACATGCCGACCAGGTCGGCGCCCAGCGTCTGGAGCATGCGGATCTCGGCGGGCGTCTCGTACTGGGGGCCGTTCATGCCGGCGTAGACGCCCTCGACCAGGGTCGGTTCGAGCTCCCGGGCCATGGCCCGCAAGCGAGCCGAGTACAGGTCGGTCATGTCCGGGAACCGGGGGCCGATGGCCGCGTCCGGCGTCGGGCCGGTCAGGGGGGAGCGGCCGGTGAGGTTGAGGTGGTCGGCGATGAGCACCGGCTGCCCGATGGACATGCCCTCGCCGAGGCCGCCCGCCGCGTTGGTGAGCACGACCGTGCGGCAGCCGGCGAGCACGGCGGTGCGCACGCCGTGCACGACGTCGGCGAGTCCGTGCCCCTCGTAGGCGTGGACGCGGCCCAGCGCGACCAGCACGCGGCGACCGTCGACGTCGATGGAGCGGAGCTCGCCCCCGTGGCCCTCCACGGTCGGCGCGTGGAAGCCCGGCAGGTCCGCCGCCGGGAACGCGCAGGAGGCCTCCCCCAGCTGCTCGGCGGCGGTGCGCCAGCCCGAGCCGAGCACGACCACCACGTCGTGGCGCTCGACGCCGGTCCGCTCGGCGAGGGCGGCAGCCGCCTCGGCGGCCCGCTCGTAGGCGTCGGGCGGGGTGCCGGTGCCGCTCATGCCAGCTGGGCCAGCGACTGGCCTGGTCGGGCGCCGGTGTGGCCGATGACGGCCGAGGCGGCGATGGAGCCGAGGCGGCCGCACTCGGCCAGCGGCAGGCCCTTGGCCATGCCGTGGAGCACGCCGGCGGCGTACAGGTCGCCGGCCCCGGTCGTGTCGACGACGTCGACCGGGTGGGGCGGCACCTCGACGATGCCCTCGGAGGTCACGATGAGCGAACCCTCCGGGCCGAGCGTGACGCACGTGGTCTCCACCTCGTCACGGGCGCGGTCGACGGCGTGGTCGAGGTGGATCCCGTAGAGGGCACGCAGCTCGGCGTCGTTGGCGAAGAGCACGTCGACCTGGTCGGCGACGAGGGGCCGCCACTCGTCGATGTGGCGCTCCACGCAGAACGTGTCGGACAGGGTGAGCGCGACCTTGCGGCCGGCGCCGTGGGCGATCTCGGAGGCGGTTCGGTAGGCGGCCTTGGCCTCGGGCCGATCGAACAGGTAGCCCTCGAGGAAGGTGTACCGCGACAGCTCGATCAGCTCGGCGTCCACGTCGTCGGGGCTGAAGTAGGCGGAGGCACCGAGGTAGGTGTTGAGGGTCCGCTCGGCGTCCGGGGTGACGATGATCAGGCACCGCCCCGTGGGCGGGCCGTCGGCGGCCGGCGGCGAGCGGAACACGACCCCGTTGGCCCGCATGTCGTGGGCGAACACCACGCCGAGCTGGTCGTCGTGGACCTTGCCCAGGTAGGCGGCCCGGCCGCCGAAGGAGGCGACCCCGGCGATGGTGTTGGCGGCCGATCCGCCGGACACCTCGATGCCCGGGCCCATCGCCTCGTACAGCTGCGTGGCCCGGTCCGGCTCGATGAGGGTCATGGCCCCCTTCACCAGATCGTGGGTCGCGACGAAGTCGTCGGCCTCGTGGCTGAGCACGTCCACGAGCGCGTTGCCGATGCCGACCACGTCGAGGGCGGTGCCGTCGTCGCGGACGTCGCGGAGGATCTGCTCGGATGCAGGGGGCGTCACGCTCGGCGACGGTACACGCGGCCGGTACCGTTGCCCGGTGCCCTCCGACGACGCCACCGCACCGCCCCCGGCCACCGGGGACCGGGCCGGTCGCCTCCCCGCCTCGGTCCGGCCCGAGCGCTACGACCTGCGGCTCGCCCCGGACCTCGCCACGAGCACCTTCCGGGGCGCGGCCAGCGTCACCCTCGACGTCGGCTCCCCCACCGCCGAGCTGGTCTGCAACGCCGCCGAGCTGGACGTCAGCGAGGCGTGGGTCGACCTCGACGGGCGCCGCATCGACGGTGAGATCCACCTCGACGCCGACCTCGAGCAGCTGCGCGTCGCGCTGCCCGAGACCCTGCCCGGCGGGACGGCGACGCTGCACCTCACCTTCTCGGGCGTGCTCAACGACCGCCTCCGCGGCTTCTACCGCTCGACCTACACCGCGGACGGCGGCGGCGACCGTGCCATCGCCGTCACCCAGTTCGAGCCCACCGACGCCCGCCGGGCCTTCCCGTGCTGGGACGAGCCGGAGTTCAAGGCGGTCTTCGGCGTCACCCTGGACGTCGCCGAGGACCTGCTGGCCATCTCCAACGGCCCCGAGCTCGCCCGGGAGGACCTCGGCGACGGGCGGGTGCGCATCCGCTTCGCCGACACCATGCCGATGTCGACCTACCTGGTCGCGTTCGTCGTCGGTCCGATGGAGACCACCGGCCCCGTCGACGTCGACGGGGTGCCGCTGCGCATCGTCCACCGCCCCGGGCAGGGCGAGCTGGCCGAGTTCGCCCTCGAGGTCGGGGCCCACGCCCTGCGCTTCTTCGCGGACTACTACGGCATCGCCTACCCGGGCGACAAGGTCGACATGGTGGCCGTGCCCGACTTCGCGTTCGGCGCCATGGAGAACCTGGGCTGCGTCGTCTACCGGGAGACCCTCCTGCTCGTCGACCCGGAGTCCGCCACCCAGGCCGAGCTCCTCGCCGTCGTCGACGTGATCGCCCACGAGCTCGCCCACATGTGGTTCGGCGACCTGGTGACGATGCGCTGGTGGAACGGCATCTGGCTCAACGAGGCCTTCGCCACCTTCATGGAGGCCAAGTGCGCCGCGGCGTTCCGCCCGGCGTGGGAGCGGTGGATGCACTTCGGCCGCGAGCGGTCGGGCGCGTTCGACGTCGATGCGCTGGCCACCACACGCCCGATCGAGTACCCGGTGATCACGCCTGCCGACGCCGAGGGGATGTTCGACACCCTCACGTACCAGAAGGGCTCGGCGGTCGTCCGCATGCTCGAGCAGTACCTGGGCGAGGACGCCTTCCGGGACGGCATCCGCCGCTACCTGCAGGCACACCAGTTCGGCAACACCGAGACCGGCGACCTCTGGGATGCCCTCGAGGCCGTCACGGGCGAGCCGGTGCGGGCGATGATGGACAGCTGGATCTTCCAGGGCGGCTTCCCGCTCGTCACCGCGAGCCTCGACGACGCCGGCCTGACCCTGACCCAGCAGCCGTTCCGCTACACGGAGCCGGCCGACGCGGGCGACGGCGAGGACCCCCGCTGGCACGTGCCGGTCGTCGTGCGCAGCGCAGGCGGCACCGAGCGCATCGTGCTCGACGGCCCCCGGGCCTCGCTGACGCTCCCGGCCACGCCCACCGCCGGCGCCCCCGTCGTCGTCAACGCCGGCGGCCACGCCTTCTACCGGGTGTCCTACGACGCCGAGCTCCAGGCCGCCGTCCTCGACGGCCTCGGCGACCTCGCCCCGCTGGAGCGCTACGCGGTGCTCGACGACGCCCACGGCCTCACCCTCCGGGGCGACCGCCGGGCGGGCGACCTCGCCGCCACCGTGCAGCGCATCGCCGACGTCGGTGAGACCGACCTCTCCGTGTGGCAGCTGGCCGCGTCGAGCATCGAGGTGGTCGACCGGGCTGCGTCCGAGGACGAGCGACCGGCCGTGTCGGCGTGGGTCCGCCGCCTCCTGGCGCCGCTCGCAGCGCGGCTCGGCGACGACGTCGACCCCACCGACGACGACCGCACCCGAGCCCTCCGCGGGCTCGTCCTCGGGTTGCGCGGCGTGCACGGCGACCCCGACGCCCTGGCCCGCGCGACCGCGGTGTTCGAGCAGCAGCTGCACCGGCCGACCGAGGTCGACGCCGAGCTCGGCGCCGGTGCCCTGAAGGCCGCGGCGGTCACCGCGGATGCGGACCGGTTCGACGCCATGCTCGACCGCTTCCGGCACGGCGCCACGCCCCAGGAGCAGGTCCGCTACCTCTACGCCGCCGCCACCGTGGCGGACGGCGACCTGTTCTCCCGGTACCTCGCCCTGCTCGAGACCGACGAGGTCCGCAGCCAGAACCTGGCCTTCGCCTACCGGGCGGCGCTGCGCAACCCGGCCCACGACCGCCACGCCTGGACCGCCGTGCGGGACGGCTGGGAGCGCATCCGGGCCCGGCTGCCCTTCAACGCCAACCACCGCCTCGTCGAGGGCATCACCAGCGTCACCGACCCGGCGCTGGCCGACGAGATCGAGGAGTTCCTCGCCACCCACCCGGTGCCCGAGGCCACCACGCTGATCGCGCAGCACGTCGAGCGGATGCGGGTGCAGGTGGCGGTGCACCAGCGCGAGGCGGGCCAGGTCGCGTCGTCGCTGCCCGGCGGATGAGCATCAAGGTCCACGAGAGCAGCCGACGCACCCGGCTCGTCAACGCCTTCCGCAGCCACGTCCCCCCGCAGCCCCCGGGTGACGGGCGTCCGCGCCCGCCGCAGCGCCTCGCGGTGTTCGGCACCGGGACGACGTGGATCCAGCTGACGTGGAGCGCCCTCGGACCCGGCCCCATCGAGGTTCGCTGCGGAGACCAGACCGTCTCGGTCGACGCCGACGGCGGACCCGGCGCGGCCACCGTGACCGACCTCGCGCCGGGCAACGCCCATCGGATCCACATCAGCGGGCCGGGACTGCCCGAGCCGGTCCCGCCGCTGGAGGCCCGGACCCTGCTGCCGCCGCCCGGCGAGCTGCTCCATCGCATCGCCACGGTGAGCGACACCCACATCGGCTCCCGCAGCACCGGCTTCCTGCACACGATCATCGAGAAGCCCGAGCCCGACGAGGTCCACCCCGTGCGCTGCGCCCGGGCCGCCCTGCGCGAGGCGCGGGCCTGGGGCGCCGACGAGCTGATCGTCAAGGGTGACCTGGTCGACCACAGCCGGCCGGAGTGGTGGGCGCAGGCGGCCTCGGTGCTCGACGAGCTCGACGTGCCGATCTCGGTCGTGCCCGGCAACCACGAGTGGTCCGGCCGGGGCGACGGGGATCCCGCCGCCGGCCTCGCTCGCCACGGCCTGCAGCTGGTGACGGACGTGGCCCACGTGGACCGCCCCGGCATCCGCGTGGTCCTCGTGGACAGCACGATCCCCGGCCAGGACCCCGGGAGGGTCTCCGACGTGCTCGAGCGCACGCTCGACCTCGCCAGCGGCACGGACCTGCCCCTCCTCGTCGCCATGCACCACCAGCCCCTGCGGTGGCGCGTCCCGACCTACCTCCCGGCCGGGATCCCGGGTCCCGAGGCCGAGCACTTCCTGCGCGCCCTCGGCCGGGCCAACCCCCGCACCCTCGTGACGTCGGGGCACACGCACCGGCACCGGCGCCGCCACGTCGGCCCGGTCACCATCACCGAGGTCGGCTCGACCAAGGACTTCCCGGGGACGTGGGCGGGCTACGAGGTGCACGAGGGCGGGGTCGTCCAGACCGTGCACCGCATCGCCGACCCGTCCTGCATCCGCTGGACCGACCACACCCGTCGGGCGGCCTTCGGCGTGTGGCAGCTGTGGTCCCCCGGTCGCCTCGGCGACCGGTGCTTCACCCGGAGCTGGTGACCCGGGCGGCTCCGGTCAGACGAGCGAGGCGACGAGGGCGACCTGGGCGGCGTGGTAGGTGACCATCACCGCCACCCGGCCCCACGCCAGCGGCTGGATGAACCGGGTCCAGGCGATGAGCGCATCGGAGACGTAGAACGACACGGCGCCGGCGAGGGCGATGGCGCTCCCCGACGCCCCGGCCGAGACCACCATGGCGCTGATCACCAGCACGTAGGCGGTGACCGGCATCGCGAGCTCTGGCTCGCTGCCCGTGCGCACCGCCCGCAGGATCCGGAGGCCGAGCCACGGGAGGGCCACGGCGATGATGCCCGCACCGACGACGAGGCCGGCCACGGAGGTGTCCAGGGACAGCAGCCCGACGATGTAGGCGACGTGGCCGAGGAGGAACGACGCCAGACCCGGCACGAACAGGTCCCGGGGCAGCATCAGGAACACGTCCCCTGCGAGCGACAGGACCAGGGCGACCACGAACCACGTCCGGGCGGTGTCGTCCGCCGGGTCGAGGGCGAGGGCGGCGGCGATGAGCACCACCATCGTCAGGGGCTTGGCCACGTACTCGACGCGTCGTCGATCGGTCCCCACCGCCCACCAGTCGATGGCCGCCACGACCAGGGTGGCTGCGAGGAGCGCGATGACGGTCCCGTCCATGGCGATGGTCTACTGGACCCCCTGTGAGCGGCACCGACCTCGAGCACCGCGCCGAGATCCGGCGGGCGAACCGCACCACGCCGATCTGGATCGGGCTGGTCGTCGTGGCAGGCATCGTCGCGCTCGTCGTCGGCAGCGGGGACGACGGCGGGGAGGCGGCCCCTGATCCCGGTCCGACGACGGTCCCGGCGACCCCCACCAGCGAGACGCTCACCACCACGTCACCGCGAGAGCTGCCGCCGGTGTACGGGCTCACCCCGGTGGGGGGCGACGACGCCCTCTTCGCGTTCTCGACCGCCACCGCGCCATCGGGACCCAGCGGGCTGGTCGGACTCGAGGTGCAGACCGTCGTGACCACCGACGACGTCGTCGTCGTGCTGGCCGGCGGCGGGGTCCACGCGGCCGAGCCGGGCGAGCCGTTCGAAGAGGTCGTGGGCTGCTGCATCGAAGGCCTGCACCCGTCCAACGAACCCGGCCACGTCTGGCTGCACGACGGCGAGGAGGTCTCGCTGCTGCAGCTCGAGGGCGGCGGCTCCATCACCGAGCTCGACATCGGCGACGGGGAGGTCCTCGGCCCGGCGAGCTTCGGGATCGTCGTCCTCGGGAGCGACGGCATGGTCCGCTGGCACCGGCCCAGCTTCGAGCCGACGGACCTGGGCGCCTCCGACGACCGCCAGGCCATCGATGCCGGGGGCGAGCGCCTCCTGGTCGCCGCGCCGGCCACGGCTGCAGCCGCTGCACGCCTGGAGGTCTGGTCGATCACCGGCAACGGGCTCCTCTCCACCCACGCCCTCGACGACGGCGCCGCTGCCGACGGCCGGCTGTCCCCGGACGGGTCGGTGGTCCTGGTGCCGGCGCCGGGCGGCTGGGACGTGCGCGACGCCGCGACCGGGCTGCTGCACGGCAGGCTGCCGAAGGTCGACTCGCCGGTCTGGGTCGGGGGGAACCGGTTCGGCGCCGCGCTCGACGGCCAGCTCGTGGTCTCCGACAGCGGCGCGCTGCCCCTGCGCTGGCCGGTGCTCGCCGTCGCCGAGCAGTCGCCCTGAGACGTGGCTACGGCGATGCGGCCGAGATCGCCTCGTCCCAGCCGAGGCCCTGCTCCAGCGCCATGCGGTAGCGCACGGTCTTGGCCGGCCAGTTCCACCCGAGTGCGCCCGTGACCTGCCCGTCCCGGCCGTACAGGGCGACGAAGCGGTCGTCGCCGATGGCCCCGTCGACCACCACGAGGTCGCCCCCCTGATCGGGCAGGGTCGGCCGTCCGGCCACCTGGACCCGCACGTCGTGCTGGTCGGACCAGAACCACGGCACGGGGTCGTAGACCTCGGCTCCCTCGTCGCTGGCCAGCAGGCGCCGGCCTGCGGCGCGGCCCATGTCCACCGCGTTGTCCCAGTGCTCGATGCGCAGGCGCCCGTAGCGGGGGCTGTCCCAGGACGCGACGTCGCCGGCTGCGGTGATGCCCGGGGCCACGAGCGTGGTCGCGTCGCACCGGATTCCGTCCTCGACCGCGAGTCCGGAGCCGTCCAGCCATGCGGTGTTGGGCACCACGCCGATGCCGACGACGACGAGGTCGGCCTCGATCACCGCGCCATCCGTGGTCCGAACCCCTTCGACGTGGTCGTCGCCGAGCACGGCGTCCACCCCGGTGCCGAGGCGCAGGTCGACCCCGGCGGCGCGGTGGACGTCGGCGACCGCGGCACCGATGGTCGGGCCGAGCACGCGCTCGAGCGGCTGCGACAGCGGCTCGACCACCGTGACCTCGTGACCCCGGAGGCGGCACGTGGCCGCGACCTCACCGCCGATGAAGCCGGCTCCCACGACGACGACGCGCTCGGGACCGGCATCGAGGTCCGCACGGAGGCCGAGGCAGTCGTCGAGGGACCGCAGCAGGTGCAGGCCGGCCCGGTCGCGGTGGCCGGGCAGCCGACGGGGCGATGCGCCGGTGGCGATGACCAGGCCGTCGTAGGGCAGCGACTCGCCGGTGGCGAGCTCCACGGTCCGGCCGCCGACGTCGAGCCCGACGGCGCGCTCCCCCACCAGCCAGTCGAGGTCCAGGTCGTCGTCGCGGGCCGCGGCCCACTCGGTGGTGGTCGGGTCCTCGCCGCCGAGCACCCCCTTGGACAGGGGCGGTCGCTCGTAGGTGCGGACCGGCTCCTCACCGACCAGGTGGATGGCGCCGTCGTGGCCCTGGGCCCGCAGCTCGGCCGCGGCCGAGAAGCCGGCGATGGACGCGCCGACGATGACGATGTCGCGCATCGTCGGGGGCGCTACTCGTCCTCGATGGAGATGGCCTGCTTGGGGCAGCGCTGCACGGCCTCCTCGACCTTGGGGCGCAGCTCCTCGCTGGGGTGCTCCTGCAGGACGTAGAGGAAGTCGTCGTCGCGCACCTCGAACACCTCGGGGGCGACGCCCATGCAGATCGCGTTCGACTCGCACAGGTCGAAGTCGACGACCACCTTGTAGCCCATCTCGTGTGCCCCTTCTCGTTCGGCGTCCGGAGACGTCGGAGCGTACCGCGCCCGCTCACCGGCCCCGAGATGCATCGGAGACAGGGCCACGCGGTACGGACACGTGGAGGCCGTCCGCGCGAGCGCCAATCGTCGGTGCCCCGGAACGCCCTCGTCCGCCAGCCGCGCTCGGAGGTGCCATGCCCGAAGACCCGCTCCCCACCCGAACCCCCGCCGACCCGCCCACGGCGCGCCGTCGACGCAGCCGTCGGCAGGGCCTCCTGGCCGCAGGCCTGACCGGCCTCGTGGTGACCGCGCCGCCGAGCGGTGCGAGCGTGCGCGACGCGGCCAGCGCCACGATCGAGCTCCCCGCCGACGAGGATCCCGACCCCGCGCCGCTGTTCGGGGTCGACCTGTCGTCGCTGCTCACCATCGCCCACCGGGCGGCGGCCGCCGGAGACCTGGTCAGCGCGGTGCTCGAGGGACCCTCGGCCGTGGCCCGGTGGGACGGCGTGGAGGTGCTCACCGACGGCGACACGACCGAGTTCGTCGGCTTCCACGAGTCCAACAGCACCGAGGCGCTGCCGCTCGACTCCACCCGGCCGATCGCGGCGAGCCACCACCACGGCGCCGCGGTCCCGATCACCGGCGAGGCCGAGGGCCAGGTCATCGTCCTGCCCACCCGTCAGCGGGCCGCCGGCCCGATGACCGCGATCGACCTCGCGGTGGATGCCGACGCGGGGGTCACCGCTCCCGTGGACGGGGTCGTCGTCGAGGTCGCGCCGATCCAGTACCGGGGCAGCGACCACAAGATCACCATCCGCCCGCACGCCAACCCGGACGTCGAGGTCTCGATCATCCACATCGTCGACCCGCTCGTGGTCGCAGGTGACCACGTCCGTGGGGGCGAGACGCTCGTGGCGGCTGGTCCCCGCCAGCTCGGGTTCGAGAGCCAGGTCGACCGCTTCACCGAGGCCGCCCGCGGCGCCGCCGCGCCCCACGTGCACGTGGAGATGCGAGCCACCGAGCCGAACGCCGCCTGACGCTGCGCACTCCTCGGACGGGCCAGACTGCCGTGCCGTGCCCCGTCCGACCTCGCTCAGCGCCGCGCAGGCCCGGCGCACCGTGCTCGCCGCCCAGGGCCTCGCCGCGGCCCGGCCGTCCGGCCGGGTCGACCGTCGCCACCTGCGATCCGTGATCCGGCGCCTCGGCCTGGTCCAGATCGACTCGGTCAACGTGCTGGCGCGCGCCCACCACCTGCCGTTCTTCAGCCGGCTCGGCCCGCACGACCCCACCCTCCTCGACCGCCTCGCCTACCGGGACCACGAGGTGTTCGAGTACTGGGGCCACGAGGCGTCGCTCATCGACGTGGAGCTGGAGCCGCTGCTGCGGTGGCGCATGGCCGACGGCCACCGCTGGAGCGGACCGGCCACGGTCGGGCACCGGCGGCCCGACCTCATCGGACAGCTGGAGGCCCTGGTGCACGAGCACGGACCGGCCTCGGCGGCCGAGCTCGACGAGATCCTCGGCACCCGGCGGGACCGCACCGGGCCGTGGTGGGGGTGGAGCGACACGAAGAAGGCGCTGGAGCACCTGTTCTGGCACGGCCGGGTCGGCGCGGTGCGCCGGGGCGGGTTCGAGCGGGCTTACTGCCACCCGGCCGTCACGGTCCCGCCGCACGTGCGCGATCGGCCCACGCCGGCCCGGGAGGAGGCACTCCGCGACCTGCTCCTGGTCGCGGCCCGGGCCCACGGCGTGGCCACCCCGAAGGACCTCGCCGACTACTGGCGGTTGCCCATCCGGGAGGTCCGGGCGCTGACCCCCGGGCTGGTCGCCGACGGGCAGCTGGAGGCGGTGGCGGTCGAGGGCTGGCGCGAGACCGGCGTGCGCCACCCGGATGCATCCCTCCCCCGGCGGGTGGACGCCTGCGCGCTGGTCTCGCCGTTCGATGTCGCCATGTGGCACCGGGACCGGGTGGAGCGCATCCACGGGTTCCGGTACGTGATCGAGATCTACGTGCCCGAGGCCAAGCGCGTCCACGGCTACTACGTGCTGCCGTTCCTGCTCGGCGACACCTACGTCGCCCGGGTCGACCTCAAGGCCGACCGCGCCGGCCGGCGGCTCCTGGTGCAGTCGGCCTGGGCCGAACCCGACCTCGACCAGCGCGGAACCGACGAAGCCGAGGTCGCCGAGCGCCTCAGCAACGAGCTCCGGCTGCTGGCCGACTGGCTCGACCTCGACGACGTGGTCGTCGTCGGCCGCGGCGACCTCGCTCCCGCCCTCGCCGCCGTCCACTGACCGCGACACCAGCACTGCCAGTTCCAGTCCTCTCGAACTGGCAGTTCCCCTGTCGCGCGTCAGGTGTCGGGGTGAGGGGTGAGCACCTCGGCGCCGTCGTCGGTGACGAGGATCGTGTGCTCGAACTGCGCGGTGCGCTTGCGGTCGATGGTGGCGGCGGTCCACCCGTCGCTCCACATGACGTGCTCGTGGGCGCCCACGGTGATCATCGGCTCGATGGTGAACGTCATGCCCGGTTCGATGATGTCGGTGAGGCGGGGCTCGTGGTAGTGCGGGATGTGCAGGTCGGTGTGGAACTGCTCGCCGATGCCGTGCCCGACGAAGGCCCGGACCACGCCGAACCCCTCGGCCTCGGCGTGGGTCTGGATGGCCCGGCCGATGGCCGAGAACGGCTCGCCCGGCTTCACCGCTTCGATGCCCCGGAGGAGCGATTCGTAGGTGACCTGCACCAGGCGCCGCGAGACGTCGTCGACCTCGCCGACGAAGAACGTGCGGTTGGTGTCGCCGTGGACGCCCTCGCGGAAGATCGTGACATCGATGTTCACGATGTCGCCGTCGACCAGCTCGCGGTCGTCGGGGATCCCGTGGCAGATGATCTCGTTCACGGAGGTGCAGACCGACTTGGGGAACGGGTTGTCGGGGCCGCCGTAGAGCAGGGGGCTGGGGTAGGCGCCGGCCTCGACGGTGGCCTCGTGGCAGATGCGGTCGAGCTCGTCGGTGGTGATGCCGGGGCGGACCGCAGCCCCGGTGAGGGCGAGGATGCGGGCGGCCTCGGCCCCCGTGCGCCGCATGCGGGCGATGACGTCGGGGGACTTGACCGCGGGCTCGTCCCAGCGGTCGACCCGACCCTCGACCACGTACGCGGGCACCTCGATGGTGTCGGGGACGGGGCGCAGCGGGGAGATCGCGCCCGGCCGGACGGGCTCGAAGCTCGCCTTGTGGCAGCGCTTGAACTTGCGGCCGCTGCCGCAGAAGCACTGGTCGTTCGCCTTCATCGTGGCCGTCACGGCCACCAGGGTAACGCCGCATCCACCCGCTCCCCCGGGCGGTGTGCCACGGTCGTTGCCCGTGGGACGCCCCACCGATGCTGCAACCAAGCGAGCCCGGACCCGACGGCGCAAGGCCCGCCGTGCTGCGACCCGGGCCACGGTCCAGCTCGTCACCGTCCTGGTCGGGGGCCTGCTCGCCGGCGGCCTGATCGTGGCCGCCGCCCTGCCGGGCGCCACCGGACCGGTCCCGGCCACGGCCACCACCGCTGCCGCCGCGGGGGTGGCCGTGCTGACGCTGGTGGTGGCCCGCCGGTTGCGCCCGCTGGATCAGGGCCGTTCGCGCCGGTAGCCCTCCCAGTGGTCCAGCGCGCTGCGCATCAGGACCTCGTACTCCTCGAAGGTGTGGCCGTGGCGGGCGGCCACGATCAGCTCGGCGTCGGCACCCACCGGCGTCCGCAGCGGTGCGGCCGGGTCCTCGAGCACGTCGGCCACGGTCCGCGCGACGAGCGCGGGGTCCGCAGGTCCGTCGCCGCCCAGGCCCTTGGCCCGGGACTCCAGCTGCTCGGCGATCGTCCAGTAGCCGTCGTGATCCGGCGTGAAGGCCGCCGCCGTCACCGTGTTGGCGCCCAGCTCGGTGGGAAACTGGCCGGGCTGGATCGAGTGGACCCGGATGCCGGACAGGCCGAGCTCGAAGTGGAGCGCCTCGCTGATCGCCTCCACGGCGTGCTTGGAGGCCGCGTAGATCCCCGCGAAGGGGCGGGCGATCACGCCGGCCACGCTGCTCAGGTTGACCAAGGCAGCAGCCTCGGACCGCCGCAGGTGCGGCACCGTCGCCCGCACCACGCGGAGCAGCCCGAACACGTTCGTCTCGAACTGCAGGGCGACCTCGGCGTCGGACACCAGCTCGACGGGGCCGCGCACCTCGATGCCGGCGTTGTTGACCACCACGTCCAGGCCGCCGAGCAGCGCCACGGCCTCCGCCACCCCGCGCGCGACGGAGGCCTCGTCGTGCACGTCGAGGGCGACCACGTGGACCGAGGTGCCGGCCGCGTCGCAGGCCCGCCGGAGGTCGCCGTCGCGCGACGGGTCTCGCATGGTCGCCACGACGTCGTGGCCACGCCCGGCCAGCTCCACGGCGGTGAGGAGGCCGAAGCCGCTGGAGCAACCGGTGATGAGGACCCTGGGCACGGCGACGGTCTAGCTGTCCCAGCCGAAGGCGTCGATGGGTCCGTGGCCGCCGCCGAGGCGCCAGGTGCGGGCCCCGAGCAGGCCCCGGTGCACGAAGCCCTTCGCCGCCCGGACCGCGTCGAGCGGGTCGTCGCCGAGCGCGAGACGAGCAGCCGTGGCCGCCGCGAAGGAGCACCCGGAGCCGTGGTCGTTGGGGGTGTCCACCCGGGGCAGCACCAGCCGCTCGGCTCGACCGTCGACGGCGACCACGTCGACGGCATCGTCGCCCTCGTCGTCGGCGTCCCCGCCCTTGACCACGACCGCCTCGCAGCCGAGGTCGAGCAGCTCCACGGCTGCGGCCTCCATGTCGGCGAGGGTCTGCAGGGATCGGCCGACGAGGAGCCCCGCCTCGGTGCGGTTCGGCGTGATCACCCGGGCCAGCGGGAGCAGCCGGGCGACCAGCGCATCCCGGACGTCGGGCGGGAACAGGGCAGCACCGGCCGAGCTGACCAGCACCGGGTCCACGACGAGGTTCGCCAACCGGCCGGCCTCGGCCACGCGTGCGACCACGTCCACGGTGTCGGCCGAGGCGAGGAACCCGGTCTTGGTGGCCCGCACGTCGAGGTCGCCGAGCACGGCATCGAGCTGGGCGGCGACGAACTCGGGTGGGACGACGTGGACCGCCTCGACCGCCTGGGTGGACTGGGCGGTGAGGGCGGCCACCGCAGTGGCGCCGTGCAGCCCGTGGGCCGCGAAGGCCCGCAGGTCGGCGTGGACCCCGGCCCCGCCGGCGCTGTCGACGCCGGCGACGGTGAGGGCGACCAGCGGTGTCGGCACGGTGGGCGACGCTACCCGACGACCTCGGCGACGAGGACGGGCGCCACCGCTCGCGCCCCCGAGCGCCGCAACCAGACGGCGACGAGCACGACGACACCGCCGAGCAGGCTCATCGCCGCCGACACGCCCAGCGCCCCGATGAGCGCACCGGTGGACAGGATGCCGAGCAGCTGGGCCGCGGTGCCCGACATGGTGTCGGTGGCGATCACACGTCCGTGCACCGACTCCGGGGCGTTGCGCTGCAGCAGCGTGCGGGACGGACCCGACAGCAGCGCGGTGCACACGCCCCAGGCCGCGACGCCGACGAAGGCGACGACGACCGACGGGGTGCCGAGGTAGACGATGGCGGTCACGCCGGAGGCGCCGACGCCGAGGACCACCCAGCCGAACGACGCCACGCGCTCCCCGAGGCGGGCGACCGCGATGCCGCCCGCCACCAGGAACACGCCGAACACGGCCTGCAGCGCGGCGAAGGTCGACGGAGGCCGCTCCAGCACGTCCCGCACGTACAGCGGCTCGGCGAGCAGGGCGGCGCCGTAGAGGAGGTGGACCGAGCTCATCGCCACCACGACGCGCCGCAGCACCGGGGTCCGGGCCACCAGGCGGAGCCCCTCGAGGGCGTCCCGCATCCCGGGGCGGCGCTCGTGCGAGGCGGGATCGACGACGTCGCGCACCTGCACGATCGGCAGCACGAGGATGCCGAGCAGGTAGGTGGCGGCCGTGAGCACGAACGCGCCCCGGAAGCCGAACCAGCCGATGGCCACGGCACCCACGACGGGGCCGGCGATGATGGCGACCTCGTCGGTGAGCGACACGAGGGCGTTGGTGCGGGCCAGCTCCTCGTCCCGGACCAGTCGGGGCGGCAGCGACTGCAGGGCGGGCACGGTCAGGGCGCCGGCGACGCCGTGGACCATCGACAGCAGCGCCAGGCTGCGGAAGTCGTCGGCGAACAGCAGCGCGAGCGAGGCCACCACGCCGATCGCCTTGGCCACGCCGAGGCTGGCCCGGGGTCCGATCCGGTCGATCACGGTCCCCACGAACGGGCCGAGCAGCACGCCCGGGAGCGTGAGGGCGACGCCGAACAGCGTCACGTCGCCGGCGGTGGCCCCGAACTCGAACGCGGCGTAGCCCCAGATGGCGATGAAGGTCGCCCAGGTGCCGACCGCGCTGAACGCCTCGGCGACGAGGAAGGCCCGGACCCGGCCGGACCGCAGTGAACCCTGCACCGGCAGAACATAGGTCCGCGGCGCGCTGACGCCGGCAGCGTTTCCGTGGCCTAGCTGCGGCCGAAGTCGTCCTCGAGGCGGACGATGTCGTCCTCCCCGAAGTAGTCACCCCGCTGGACCTCGATGAACACCACGTCCTCGTCGCCCTCGTTGGCGCAGCGGTGCGCCATGCCCTGGGCGATGTCGACGGACTGGCCGGCGGGTACCTGGTGGTCCGTGCCGTCGAGGGTGACGGTGGCGGTGCCGCTCACGACGTACCAGTGCTCGGCCCGGCGGGCGTGGGTCTGGTAGCTGAGCCGCTTGCCCGGGTGGACGACGATCCGCTTGACCTTGTGGTCGTCCTCGTCGGACAGCACGGTGTAGTTGCCCCAGGGGCGCTCGTCGTACTCGAGTGCGGTCATCCGGACAGTCTGGTCAACCCACGGACAGGACGGCCAACCCCTGCAGCAGGCCGACGCCGGCGCCGAGGGCACCGCCGATGGCGATGAGGATCCACTCGTCCTGCTCGAAGATGCCGCGGAGGAGCCGCTCGAACTCGAGCTTCGGCATGGCTCGCAGCTTGGACTCGACGAGCTCACCGACCTGGAGCTGCTTCTCCAGGTAGGCCTCGATCTCGGGCTGGATCTCCGGCACCGACTCGGTGACCCGGCCCACGACCATCATCTTCACCGAGGCCAGCTGGGCGTCGGTGACCTCGGTCTGGGTGAGCATCTCGACCATGGGACGGGCGGCGTCGACCCGTTCGCTCACCTTGGTGAGCACCACCTGGGCGATGCGGGTGCCGGCCTCGCCCTCGGTGACGAGTCGGAGCAGGTTGGCGGGCGTGAGGATCTCCCGGGCGGTGATCCGGCCGTAGTCATGGGCGATCTCGCCCTGGCGGCTGGGGAACATCCCCTGGTAGGTGACGAGGCCGGCGTAGCGCTTCGGCTCGATCGGGCGGAAGATCATCTGCAGGGCCAGCCAGTTGGTGCCGAGCCCGACGATGCCCCCGACGAGCGGCATCAACCACCACTGGTCGAAGATCGAGAAGCTGAGCGCCTGGAAGCAGCCGATCACGAAGCCGAACCACCCGCCGAAGCGGACGATGGCCTTGAGCTCCTTGCCGCCGATCTCCTGGAACAGGCGGACGAGGCGCTTCACGTTCGGCCCGGACAGCAGGTCGAACACGAGCTGCTCGAGGTCGAGCAGCTCGTGGCTGATGCCCTGCAGGTCGTCGAAGATCTCCTGGGCGACCTGGCGCCCCTCGGTCTTGATCTGGGTGATGACCATCTGCTGGGCATCGGGCGCCATCTGATCCCAGGTGCCGGGTGCCAGCATCTCGGCCACGTCCCGGACGATGACGGGCAGCTCGGTGTCCAGCCGGTCGGCGAACAGCGCCTCCATCTCGGCCGGGTCGAGGCGCTCGGCCAGCTCGGCCGGTGACAGCACGGCGCCGACGTTGCCGGCGACGTCGGCGGCGAAGGTGTCGGCCTTGGACGGCAGCACCCCCTGCCAGCCGATCTTCACCCCGAACGGCGCCACGCCGACGAACTCCTCGGGCGAGAAGATCATGCGGACCGCGGCCCAGTTGGTGATGTAGCCGATGAACGCGGTGACGAGGGGCACCGCGACGAGGACGACGGCGATGTTGGTCGCGGTGATCACGGTGCAGGTTTCGCCGGGCACGGGTGCTTCCCCTGTCGCGGTGCTCATCGACGGCCACGGCGCTGGCCGTCCGGCATCACTCGATCAGGAAGCTGCGCATCATTCCGTGGTCCTCGTGCTCGAGGATGTGGCAGTGGTAGAGGAAGTAGCCGCGGTGGGCGTCGAAGGGCACGACGATCCGGACGCGCTGCCCCGGCCAGACCACGACGGTGTCGCGGAGCCCGCTCTCGACCACGCCGTCGGCGATCTGCTCCCACGCCGCTGCCGCACCGTCGTCCTCCCAGGTGCGCTCGACCACCCGGAACGCCTGACCGTGCAGGTGCATCGGGTGCGTGAGCGGCGACCGGCTCACGAACTCCCAGACCTCGGTTGTCCCGAACGCCACGGTCTCGGTCTCGGTCACCTCCCGCCCCGCCCACTGGGTGTCGTTGATCCAGTGCGACGCTCGGAACGTCGACAGCACGAACTGCTTCGGCGCGTCGGCGTTCACGGCATCGGCAGCGTGGACGGCCACGGAGCCACCCGGACGGGCCGGCACCTCGCCCGGCTCGGCGGGCGAATCGTCCACCACGAAGGTGACGGCGACGCCCTCGACAGGGTCGAGCATCGGCGTGCCCCCGCCGCGCCCCGGACCCCGCCCCGGCCCCATCCCCGGGGCTTCGACGAAGAGATCGGCGGCCCGCAGCTCGATCCGGTCCCCGGGCTCGTGACCCGAGAAGTCCATCCACAGATCGGTCCGCTGCGCCGGTGCGAGCACGAGCCCGGGGACGTCCACCGTCTCCGGGAGCAGCTCGCCGTCGGTCGCCACCGCGTGGAGCGGCTCGCCGGTCGACCAGGTGAGGCGCTGGAGGCGCGAGTTGGCGCCGTTGAGCAACCGGATGCGGTACGGCTCCCGCCGGACGCGGAGCGCCAGCTCGGCCACCCCGTTCGTCACGAGCGTGCTCCCCACGAAGCCGGCCATGAGGTCGTGCATGCTGGCGGCGTATCGGAGCGTGCCATCGGCGTCGATGGTGCGGTCCTGCAGGACGAGGGCGAAGTCGTTGTCCCGGCTCGGGAGCCCCGGCTCGTCGCCGTGCACGATGAGGAGACCGGCGAGACCTCGGTACACCTGCTCGCCCGTGAGCATGTCGGTGTGCGAGTGGTACCAGTAGGTCCCCGGTTCGTTCGGGACCGTGAAGTCGTACTCGTATCGCTCCCCCGGCCCCACCGCCTCGGGCGGCTGCCCGTCCTGCCCCTGGGGCAGGACGAGCCCGTGCCAGTGGACGATGCAGTCCTGGTCGATCTCGTTGTCGAAGTCGACCCGCACCCGCTGACCGGTGCGGAGGTGCAGGGTCGGGCCGAGGTAGGAGCCGCTCGACGTCACGCTCGCCGGGTCACCATCGAGGACCTCGGCACGGAACGACAGCACCTCGGTCTCGGTCCCGGCGACGATGGTCGCGGTGGCAGGGGCGGCCACCAGACGCAGGTGGAGATCCCGCATCTCGGGCTCCAGCTCGGGCATCCCCTGCGGGGCGAGGGGCCCTGGGCCCCCTGCCGTCGTGGTGCTCGGCGGCGCGCTGGTCGGCGGGTCGTCGCCGCTGCATGCCGCCAGGAGTCCGGCGACGCCGGCGGCACCCAGGACACCGAGCGCGGCGCGTCGGTCGAGCGGCGCACGGGACCACCAGGCATGTGCCGATGGCGCCTGTCGGGGGTCGTCGCGCTCCATCCTCCGATCCTCGCCCCCAGAGGGGCCCGGCGCCGGTGCCAAAGGTCCCGAACCGTGGCGCGATCCGCGCCGGGTCCCGCGCGACCACCTCAGTCGAAGACGACGGTCCGGTTCCCGTAGGCGAGCACGCGGTGCTCCAGGTGGAGCCGCACGGCCCGGGCCAGCACCGACTTCTCCAGGTCGGTGCCGAGCCGGATGAGGTCGGTGACCTCGTGGCGGTGGCTGACCGGGGTGACGTCCTGGTGGATGATCGGGCCCTGGTCCAGCTCACCGGTGGCGTAGTGGGCGGTGGCGCCGATCAGCTTCACACCCCGCTCGTAGGCCTGGTGGTAGGGCTTGGCGCCCACGAAGGCCGGCAGGAACGAGTGGTGGATGTTGATGATCCGGTTCGGGAAGTCGGCGATGAAGGCCTCGGGCAGGATCCGCATGTAGCGGGCCAGCACGACGAGATCGACGTCCGCGTCACGGACGAGGGCGTGCATGTCGGCGGACTGACGGGACGGGTCGTCGGGGGCGACGGGGAGCAGGTGGAAGTCCACCCCGTGGCGGGCCACCAGCGCCTCGTGGTCGTCGTGGTTGGAGGCGACGAACTGGATGTCGGCGTCGAGCTCGCCGAGGTCGACCCGGGACAGCAGATCGGCGAGGCAGTGGCCCTGCTTGGAGCACAGCACGGCGATGCGGGGCGAGGGTCCCGGTCGGTGGATCTCCCAGGTCATGTCGTAGGCAGCGGCGACCGGGCGCATGGCGGCCTCGATGTCGGCGCCGTCGGGGAAGGTGGCCTCGACCCGCTGGAGGAACAGGTCGTGCACGCGATCGGTGTGCTGGTCGGCGTGGATGATGTTGCCGCCGAGGGCTGCGATCGTCTGGCCCACGGCAGCGACGATCCCCGGTCGGTCGGGGCAGCGGAGCAGCAGCACGGTCTGGGTCACACCCGAAGACCCTAGGGAGCGGGGGCTACGGTCCGGACATGCGCCGTGCCCTGTGGACCACCGACGGACTCGATGTGACCGAGGTCGAGCTGGGGCCCTTGGCCGAGGGCCGGGCCCGCCTGCGCGTGGCCGCCTGCGGCATCTGCGGCTCCGACCTGCACTGGTGGCACGGGTCGATGCCCCGGCCGCTCGGCACGGCACCCGGCCACGAGCTGGCCGGCACCGTCATCGACGGTCCGGCCGGTCTGGACGACGTGCTCTACGCCGTCTCCCCGAACGTGTCCTGCGGGCGCTGCCAGTTCTGCCAGGTCGGCCAGACCCACCTGTGCGACCGCGCCCTCGGCCGGGGGCTGGGCATGGGCGCCGACGGCGGCCTGTCCGAGGTCCTCGACGTCCCCGTCGCCAACCTCGCCCCGGTGACCACGGATGAGCCGGCCGTGGCCGCGCTCACCGAGCCGCTCGCCGTGGCGCTGCGCGGCGTGTCCCTCGGCGACGTCGGCCCAGACAGCCGGGTCCTGGTGCTCGGCGCCGGCACCATCGGCCTCGGCGCCGCGCTGCTGGCCCGGGACCGCGCATCCGAGGTGGCCATCACCGCCCGCCATCCCCACCAGGCCGATGCTGCGGCCGCCATGGGCGTCACCGTCCTCGGCGAGCACGAGGGCATCGCGTGGGCCAAGGACCGGGGCGCCGACGTGGTCATCGAGTCCGTCGGCGGCACCGCCCCCACGCTCGGCGACGCGGTGAAGGCGGCCCGCAAGGGCGGCACCATCGTCCTGCTCGGCTCCTTCACCGAGCCCCGCCCGGTGGACCTGTCGAGGCTGATGATGAAGGAGCTCCGGCTGCAGGGGTCGTTCTGCTACGGCTCCACCAAGCGGGGCCCGGAGTACGCCGCTGCCGCCCAGCTGACCGGTCGCTTCGAGTCCGAGCTGTCGGCGATGACCACCCACCAGTTCCCCCTCGACCAGGTCACCGACGCGTTCGAGGCCGCAGCTGACAAGTCCAGCGGCGCCATCAAGGTCACCATCCTCCCGTAGGAAATCCCGTGGATTCGGACCACGAAGCCAGGTGAGTAGCCCGCCGCACTGCGTCACGTGGTCCGACATCAACGGAATTTCCCGGAGTGGAGGTGAGGGGATTCGAACCCCTGGCCTCCTCGATGCGACCGAGGCGCTCTAGCCAACTGAGCTACACCCCCGAGGGAGGCCACACCTTACCGCCGGCGGCGGTGGCCACCGAACTGGCTCAGGCGTCGCCGTGGGACTCGATCGCGCGTTGCAGGCGGGTCTGCAGGACCGTGGTGGTGACGTCGCCGCGGGTGCGCTCGGTGACCGCTCGCAGGGAGTCCACGGTGCGGCGCAGGCCACCCGTGAGGGCGTCGGGCAGGTCGACCGAGGCGAGGACGTCGTAGGCGTCGTCCATGACCTCGAGGAGGGCCTCACCGCCCTCGAGGTCGCCGGAGCGGAGGCGGTCGAGGACGTTGCGGCGCAGCTCGCTGGCGGCCTCGGCCAGGCCCCGCATCCAGGAGTGCGCCATGACGCCGAGCTCGGACGGCGAGGCGAGTGCCTCGCCGCGGACCATGGCTGCGCACAGGCGGGCCTCGGCGTACTCCTTCTCGGCGTCGTGGAGGAAGCCGGCGTGGGCGACCGCGGGGTGGTCGGCCAGCGCCTCCTGCGCGGTGCGCAGCGCGGCCTCGGAGGCGGCGACCTGCTCGTCGTGCGCGGCCGGGTCCCCACGGTGGACGGCGCGGATGGCGAGGCCGGCGTGGCGGATCGCGTTCCGGCACGCGGGCAGCGCGACCTCTCGGGCCCGGTGGGCGGCGCCGAGGTCGGTGCGGATGTCGCCGACGAGCGCGTCGAGCGTGGCGCGCCGGTCGCTGCCGGCGCCGGCAGCCGGGGTCAGTTGGCCTGGCGGCGCAGGAGCGCCTGCTGCGTGGCCGACGGGCGACGGTCGGCCGCCAGGTAGGCGACGTTCCCGCGAGCCGGAGCCTGTCGCTGCTGCTGGACCTGCATGAGCATGGCGACGTAGCCGAGGAGCGCGGCGTCGACGCTGAGGTGGAGCAGCCAGACCGAGCCGCCGGCGAGGAGGGCGAGGAGGAAGGTGAGGCCGGCCGAGGCGGCGAGCGTGGCGAGCACGTCGCGGCGACGGCGCTGGGCGTCGGTGCGGCTCATCGCCCGACCGGTCGGGGTGCGCATCGGCGCCGGTGCGTACGGGTCGCCCGTGCGCTGGAGCACGGCCAGCTGGTTGCGGAAGTCCCCGATCGAGGCGTGCGGGTGGAACGCCCGGCGCTTCTGCAGGTAGGGGGGCAGGAGAACGGCGGCCCAGATCGCAGCAAGCACCACTAGCACCATGATGGTCACGCTCCTCGCCTCGCTTTCGTGTGTCGTCTGTCACCGTAGGAGCGCCCGGAACCTGAGTGGTGGATCCGGGCGTCTTCGGTGTTCGTTCGGTTGCGGGCAGGCCAACAGGGCTGACCGGGATCGTTACGGTTCTACTACGAACCGAAACACGCTGACAAGCAACTGCGAAGGATGTCACGCATGATGCGAGGCGGATCGAGCAGGTGCTCGCTCAGCGAGCGAGGCCGTCGTCGCCCGGCCCGGGCTGGCGGCGGTAGGTGCCGGAGCGCCCGCCCGTCTTCTCCCACAGCGTCAGCTCGCTGATCACCATGGCCCGATCCGCGCTCTTGCACATGTCGTAGATGGTGAGGCAGGCGATGGAGCAGGCGGTCATCGCCTCCATCTCCACGCCGGTCCGGTCGATCGTGTCGACCTGGGCCTCGACCTCGATGAAGTCGTCCTCGATGCGGAAGTTCACGAGCACCGAGCCGACCAGCAGCGGGTGGCAGAGCGGGATGAGGTCCGGCGTGCGCTTCGCCGCCTGGATGCCGGCGACCCGGGCCACCGCCAGCACGTCGCCCTTGGAGATGGCACCGCGGGCCACCAGCGACGCCGTCTCGGGCTGCATGGACACCCGGCCCCGGGCGATGGCCCGACGGTGCGTCGGATCCTTGGGGGTGACGTCGACCATCCGGGCACGGCCCAGAGGATCCAGATGGGTCAGTCCTCGCTCCGACATCGGCCGGAGTGTAGGGGACGCCTGGGGCCGCACTCAGGAGCCGGAGACGAAGACCGCGTCGAGCATGCCGTCCAGCGCTTCGATGGCCAGCTCGGCGCGCCGTCCGGGGTCGTCGTCGGCCGCGATCGCGACGGCGGTCTCGGTGACCGCGCCGACCAGCAGGTCCGCGAGCACCTCGGGCTCGCGGCCCGGGCGCAGCCTGCCCGATGCCCGGGCCGAGGTCAGCGCCGTCACGATCAGGAGGCGGAAGGTCCCGCCGTCGCACTCCCGCCATCGACGCCAGCCGAGCACGGCTGGGGCCACGACGACGGTGATGTGCGCCGCGACCAGGTCGGCCGCCAGGGCCCGCAGGTAGGCGGCGAGCCCGGCCCGGAGCGCCACTTCGGGTTCGAGGTCGGCGATCGCCGCTTCGACCGCAGCCACCAGGGTGCGGTGCTCTGCGAGGAAGACCGCCTCGAACAGCTCGTCCTTGGAGGCGAAGTGGTAGTAGACGCTGCCCTTCGTGCGACCGGCCCGCACCGCCACCTCGTCGATGGTCACGGCCGCCGCATCTCCGGCACCGAACAGCGCACGGGCGGCAGCGAGGATCTCCTCGAGGGAGCGCTGCGACCGGACCTGCGGTCTCCGGGTCGATGCCATCGCCGCGAGCGTACGCGTGCTCCCGCCCCGCCGGTGCCGCGTTTCATACTCTGAGTACGTACTCGGAGTATGATCTACGGCATGCGAGCGGTGACCCTGACCCGGTTCGGCGGACCCGACGTGCTCCAGGTCCGGCAGGTCCCCGATCCGCCTCCACCCGGGCCTGGCCAGGTCTTGGTGCAGGTCCGTGCTGCGGGGGTCAACCCGCTCGACGCCGCACTGCGCGCCGGTCGGCTCGCACCGCTGCTCGGCCGGCGCTTCCCCATGATCCCCGGCAACGATGCGGCCGGCACGGTGATCGCCGTCGGCGGTGACGTGACGGGGATCGAAGTCGGCCAGCACGTCCACGGCATGTTCGATGCCGCACCGAAGCCGGCGCGCCACGGCTTCGCGCTCCCGGGCACCTACGCGGACCTGGCCCTGACGCGGGCCTCGACGCTGGCCGCCGTGCCCGACCGGGTGGACCTCGTCACCGCGGCGGCGATCCCGGTCGCCGGGCTCACCGCCCACCAGGTGCTCGTGCGCAAGGCGCGGCTCGGCCGTGGGTCGTCGGTGCTGGTGATCGGGGCGTCGGGGGGCGTCGGGACCTTCGCCACCCAGATCGCCGTCGCGCTCGGCGCCGACGTGACCGGCGTCGCCGGAGGGCCCCGGACCGAGCGGGTCCGAGCGCTCGGCGCACGGCGCGTGATCGATCACCACGACGTCGACGTGACCGGCCTGGCCGAGCGGTTCGACCTCGTCTACGACGTCTCGGCACGCTTCTCCCACCGACGGCTGCGCCACCTGGTCGCGCCCGGAGGCCTCGCCGTGGCGAACCTCGGTCCGCCCGTCGCGACCCTGTCACCGGCGCTCCGGCACCCCGAGCGTCGCTTCGGGCGCTACGGCTTCGCCTGGGTGTCGCCCGACGGCCGGGACCTGGCCGCGCTCGATCGTCTGGTCGCGGCCGGAGACGTCGCGCCGTGCGTCGACGACGTCCTCCCCCTCGACGACGCCTCGGTCGCGCACCGGCGACTCGAAGCGGGCGGCGCCTTCGGCAAGCTCGTGCTCGCCGTGGACGGCGCTCGCTCAGCCGCCGATCTGTGACATCGACTTGCGGGGCCGGATGAACTGGACGTTGCCGATGGCGTGCCCGGCCCACTTCGCACCGACCGCCCGCTGCATCACCGCGGCGAGGTCGTCGTCGGTGCCGCCCTCGCGCAGCGGCGCCCGCAGGTCGAACTCGTCGAGGGCGAACAGGCAGTTGCGCAGCTGGCCCTCGGCGGTGAGGCGCACCCGGTCGCAGGACTCGCAGAACGGGCGGGTGACCGTCGGGATCACGCCGACCACGTCGCCGGCGGAGGCGCCGGGCCGGCCGGCGGGGCGGTCGAGGTAGCGCCACTGCTCGGCCGGCTCGTGGCCCCGCACGACCGGCTCCATCGGGAAGACCCCCTCGATGCGGCGCACGATCTCGGCCTGGGGCACCACCTGGGCGTGCTCCCACCCGCCGTCGGCGTCGAGGGGCATGAACTCGATGAAGCGGACCGTGACGTCGTTGTCGCGGCCGAAGCGGGCGAAGTCCACGACCTCGTCGTCGTTCACCCCGCCGACCAGCACCACGTTGATCTTCACCGGGTCGAGACCGGCTTCCTTGGCGGCTTCGATGCCGTCGAGGACCCGGTCCAGCTCGTCCCGGCGAGTGAGCTCGAGGAACCGGTCCCGGCGCAGGGAGTCGAGGCTGACGTTGATGCGGCGGAGGCCGGCGTCGGCGAGGGCCTGGGCCTGGCTCCGCAGGGTCGAGCCGTTCGTGGTCATGGCCAGCTCGACGCCGAGGGCGGCGAGCTTCGCGACCAGGACCGGCAGGTGGGCCCGGACCGTGGGCTCGCCACCGGTGAGGCGGATGCTGTCGACGCCGTAGCGCTCGACGAACACCTGGGCGATGCGGGTGATCTCCTCGAACGTGAGGATCTCCTCCCGTGCCATCCACTGCATGCCCTCCTCCGGCATGCAGTAGGTGCACCGGAAGTTGCAGCGGTCCGTGACCGAGATGCGCAGGTCGCGGTGGACGCGTCCGAAGCCGTCGACGAGCTGCTCGGGCGGGGTGGGACCGGTCATCAGACGGCCCACGGTACCGGTGGACCGGCCCGCCCGCTCGGGCAGGTCAGACCCGGGAGATGTGGCCGGTGACGTCGTCCTCGAACGTCCAGGCCGTCTCGCCCATGACGAGGCGGTGCCGGGATCCGGGGGCGTCGAGGTCCTCGGACTCGTAGGCGGCGTCGCCATGCCAGAGGGCGACGAGCGTGCCGTCGGCGCCGCCCAGGATCTTGGTGACGTAGCGGAACGACTCGCGACCGCGAGCGGCGGCGAGCGCGGCCTCCACGGTCTCGTGGGCGGCGAGATCGTGGAGGGTCACGACCGTCGGCGGGACCAGCTGGATCTCCCCCGCGTCGCGGCGGGCCAGCATCTCGGCGGGCCGGACCCACTCGTCCTCGTGGATCTCGCCCATGTCGATGGTGACGACGCCGTCCTCCCCCACCGGGGCCCGGCACACGAAGAACCAGGTGGCGAAGCGCTTGTTCGAGTTCATCGCCACCGCGTCCGGCGGGGTCCAGTGCGAGAACAGCACCATCCGGTCGGGCTGGACCAGCAGGTCGGCCTCCTCGAGCGCCTCGCGCGCCGCGGCGGTGCGGGCCGCCTCCAGCTCCTGCCCCGGCGGGGCAGGCCCTTCCGGGCCATCGGGGTCGTCCTCGCTCGGCCAGTCCTCGGGGTCGATCCGGCCCCCCGGGAACACCCACATCCCGCCGAAGGCGAGCTTGGAGTTCTTGCGCAGCATCAGCACCTCGAGGGCGGTGGTGCCGTCGGGCTGGCGGGCGTCGCGCAGCGGGATGACCGTCGCCGCCGGGATGAGGCCGCCCTCGGTCGGCAGGAAGGTCATGGGGTGGCGATCAGCTGCTGGCCTCGGCCAGCGCCCGACCGGTGAGCACGCGCGCCAGGTGGCGGCGGAACTCGACCGAGGCGTTGAGGTCGGCGGCGGGTTCGGTGCCCTCGTCGGCCACCGCGGCCGCGTCCTCCACCGACGCACCCGAGGCGATGGCCGCCTCGGTGGCCGCGGCGTGGACCGGGCGGCTGTCCATGTTGACCAGGCCGATGCCGACCTGGTCGTCGCCGCGGCGCACGCATGCGACGCCGACGATCGCCCAGTCCTGGGCGCGGCGGTTGAACTTCTGGAACGACCAGCCGGCGCCGGTCGCCTTCGGGACCCGGATCTCGGTGAGCAGCTCGGCCTCGCCCACCGCGGTCTCGAGGAAGCCCTGGAAGAAGTCGTCGGCCGCGACCTCGCGGGTGCCGTCCGCGCCCTGGACCACCAGCGTGGCGCCGAGGGCGAGGAGGACGGCGGGCAGGTCGGAGGCCGGGTCGCCGTGGGCGAGCGAGCCACCGATGGTGCCCCGGTGGCGGACCTGGGGGTCGCCGACGTGGGAGGTGGCGTGGGCGAGGATCGGCACGTCGCGCCGGAGGACGTCGCTGATCTCGACGTCGCGGTGCCGGGTGAGCGCGCCGATCGCCACGTGGTCACCCTCGTCGCGGATGTACTTGAGGTCGTCGACCCGGCCGACGTCGACGAGCACCGAGGGGGTGGCCAGGCGCAGCTTCATGAGCGGGACGAGCGAGTGGCCGCCGGCGAGGACCTTGGCCTCGTCGCCGTGCTCGGCCAGCAGGGAGATGGCCTCGTCGGCCGACCCGGCCCGGACGTAGTCGAACGCGGCGGGGATCACTGCTGCACCGCCACCGTCGTGCCACCGCCGCCGGACTTGGCAGCAGCGAGGACGGCCTGGACGATGTTGTGGTAGCCGGTGCAGCGGCACAGGTTGCCCTCGAGCCCCTCGCGGACCTGGGTCTCGGTGGGCTCGGGGACCTCGTCGAGCAGCGACGTCGCCGCCATGACCATGCCCGGCGTGCAGAACCCGCACTGGAGCCCGTGCTGCTCCCGGAAGGCCTGCTGCATCGGGTGCAGCTCCTCCTCGGACGGGGCCAGCCCTTCGATGGTGGTGAGGGTGCAGCCGTCGGCCTGGACGGCCAGCACGGTGCAGGACTTCACGGCCTCGCCGTCGAGGTGGACGGTGCAGGCACCGCACGACGAGGTGTCGCAGCCCACGTTGGTGCCCGTGAGGCCCAGCGCCTCGCGGATGTGGTGGACGAGCAGCGTGCGCGGCTCGACGTCGTGTCGCGCCTCGCTCCCGTTGACGGTGATCGAGATCTCCATCCCGTCACCCCCCTTTCCCTGAAGACCCGGCGCCCGTGGTGGCGACCTGGTCGACTTCCTAGCGCATCGAGGATGGACGACGCGGACGAGGTCTTGGCACTACGATGCCAACAGTTGCCACCGCATGTCCCGGTGGCTGCGATCCGACACAGCGAGAGGTTCGGGATGGGTTGGTTCCGGAGCACGCGACGAGGTGGGGACGAGCCCTCGGCGTCGTACGAGGAGCGCTTGGCGCTGATCAGCCCGGGCGTCCCGGGGCGCTGTCCGGCCTGCGACGGCCTCGGCTACATCGACAGCATCGACATCGGCCACCGCTACCAGATCCAGCACTGCAAGGACTGCGCGCACCGCTGGGAGTACCTCTTCGACCCCGATGGCACCGTCGTGGGCCTCACCGAGCTCGACGATGCCGGCCGCCCCGTGGCCCGCTCCCGGGTCCGCCCCCTGCGCGCCGCACCCGCCGCGGCCGAGGAGCCGGCCGAGGGCGACGACGAACCCGACGTGATCCTCGACCTGCGCGACGACGCCCCGGCCGAGACCGCCCCGGCCGAGTCGGACGTCGTCGAACCGGACGGCGTGGACGCCCCTGCGCTCGAAGACGACGGGGGCACCGCGGCGGGCGGCGAGCCCGGGCAGCTCAGCCCCGGGGAGTGGCTCCGCCGCTCCGTGCAGCGCTGAGCAGCGAGGTCAGCTCCGGGCCGCGGCGATCGCGTCCCACACCCGCTCGGGCGTGCACGGCATGTCCACGTGGCGGACGCCGAGCGGGGACAGCGCGTCGCACACCGCGGACTGCACGGCCGGGGTCGACCCGATCGTGCCCGATTCGCCGATGCCCTTCGCGCCGAGCGGGTTGAGGGGCGTGGCCGTCTCCATGCTGACCAGCTCGAAGCTCGGCAGCTCGGCCGCCGAGATCATCGTGTAGTCGGCGAGGTTGGCCGTCTGGGGGTTGCCGTCCTCGTCGTAGCGGACCCACTCGTAGAGCGCCTGGGCCACGCCCTGGGCGATGCCGCCGTGGCGCTGGCCTTCGACGAGCATCGGGTTGAGGATCGTGCCGGCGTCGTCGCAGGTGATCATGCGCTGCAGGCGGACCAGGCCCGTCTCGGTGTCGACCTCGACCACCGCGACGTGGGCACCGAAGGGGAACGTGGGGCTGTCGGCCTTGAAGTCCGTCTCGGCCTCGAGGCCGCCCTCGCCGGCCGCGGCGGCCACGTCGGCCCAGGACCGCGACACCGCCGGTGTGCCCTGCACGTGGAAGGCGCCTCCGGCGCGGTCGAGCTCGATGTCGGCCGGGTCGGCCTCGAGCAGGTCGGCGGCGATCTCGCGCGCCTTGTCGAGCACCTGCCCCGAGGCCTGGAAGATCGCCGAGCCGCCGAGCTGGAGGGATCGGGACCCGAACGTGCCGACGCCGCGGGCGACCTCGTCGGTGTCGCCGTGCTTGATCGTGACCTGCTCCATCGGGATGCCGAGGGTGTCGGTGACGAGCATGGCGAAGCTGGTGTCGTGGCCCTGGCCGTGCGCGCTGGAGCCGGTGTACGCGGTGGCCGACCCGTCGGGGTGGACCACGACGCGACCGAACTCCTCCCCCGCCTGCGGCCCGGCGGTGACCTCGACGTACACGGACACGCCGATGCCGAGCTGCACCGGGTCGCCGGCGTCGCGCCGGCGGGACTGCTCGGCCCGGAGCTCGGTGTAGCCGGCGGCCTCGAGGGCGAGGTCGAGGCTGCGCTCGTAGTCGCCGACGTCGTAGACCGCGTCGGTGGGGGTCGTGTGGGGGAAGTCGTCGGAGGCGATGAGGTTGCGCCGGCGGACCTCGGCGGCGTCCATGCCGAGCTCGCCGGCGTAGAGGTCCATGGCCCGCTCGATGGCGGCGGTGGCCTCCGGCCGGCCGGCGCCGCGGTAGGCGACGATGGGCGTGGTGTTGGTGAGCACCGAGCGAGCGTTGAACTGCACGTTCGGGATGTCGTAGACGCCGCTGGCCATCACCCGGGTCATGAACGGGAGGAACGCGCCGAGCGCGGCGTAGGCGCCGGCGTCCTGGGTGAGGTTGAGGCGGTAGGCCGTGACCTTGCCGTCGCGCGTGCCGCCCAGCTTGATGGACTGCCACTGGCCCCGGCCCTGGCCCATCGCCACCATGTTCTCCGAGCGCGTCTCGGTCCAGCGGACGGGGCGGCCGACCTGGCGGGACAGCCAGCCGAGCAGCACCTCCTCGGGGTAGGCCCCGATCTTGGGGCCGAAGCCACCGCCGACGTCGGGTGCGACGACGCGCACGCCGGCCTCGTCGAGGCCGTAGACGGCCTGGAGCGTGGCCTTGACCCCGTGGGGCGCCTGGGTGGATCCGAAGTGGACGAGCCGGTCGCCGTCCCAGGTGGCGGCGGCCGAGCGGACCTCGAGCGGGCAGCCGGCCACGCGCTGGTTGAGGAAGTCGTGCTCGATGACGACCTCGCAACCCTCGAAGGCGGCGTCGTCCTCGCCGAAGAGGAGCTCGATGGCGGCGTTGGTCCCGGACTCCTCGAACAGCAGGGTGTCGCCCGAGAGCGCGTCCTCGGGCGTGAGCACGGCGGGGAGGAAGTCGATGTCGGCCCAGACCAGCTCGGCCGCGTCGGCAGCGGCGGTGGGCGTCTCGGCCACGATGGCGGCGATGGCCTCGCCGACGAAGCGGACCTTGCCCTGGGCCAGCGCGGGCTGGGCGTGCTGGGGGTTGAGCAGCGGCACGGCGAGGGGCATCGACGGCAGGTCACCCAGGTCCTCGCCGGTGAAGACCGCCACCACGCCGGGGGCGTTGCGGGCTTCGTCGACGTCGATGCCGACGATGGTGCCGTGGGCCGCCATCGAGCGGACGTAGGCCACGTGGAGGGCGCCGTCCAGGAGGGGGTCGCGGACGTCGGCGACGTAGGTCCCCCCGACGGTGAGGAACTTGGGGTCCTCGCTGCGCAGGACCCGGTTGCCAAGGATGCTCATCGGTACCCCTCCCTGCCCCCGAGCGGGGCAGCACGTCGACGTGGGGGGAACCTAGTCGCGGGCGGTGGCGCCGCCGGACGGCGCGGACCCCTCGGGGGCCGTCGGCTCCAGGAGCGCCCCGAAGGGCCACAGCGCGGGCAGCTCGACGGGCTGCTCCGGCGCGGGGAGCACGGCGTAGGCCTCCTCACCGGGGCGGACCAGGCCGTACTGGGAGCGGGCGATCTCCTCGATCTGGCCGTCGGAGTCCAGCTCGGCGACGCGCTGCTCGAGCGCGCTCCGCTCGGCCTGGAGCTCTCGCAGCTCGACGCTGGTCTCGGCCAGCGCGGCGCGCTGGTCGAGCCAGGTGCGGGTCGGGAAGACGTACACGGCCAGCGCGGCGATGGTGACCACCGCGGCGGTGGCGAGCAGGAGCGGCCGGATCCACCGCCCGATGCCGGACGGGAGGTGCGGACGCCGGAGCCCGGCGCGGGACGCTGTGGTGGCTGCGGTCACCGGGGTTGCACGCCCGGGGGCAGCGCGTCCCAGCCCCGGTAGCGGGCCGTGTCGCCGAGCAGCGACTCGATGCGCAGGAGCTGGTTGTACTTCGCCACCCGGTCCGAGCGGGCCGGGGCGCCGGTCTTGATCTGGCCGCAGTTCGTGGCCACGGCGAGGTCGGCGATGGTGGTGTCCTCGGTCTCCCCGGAGCGGTGCGACATCACGGCGGTGTAGCCGCTGCGGATGGCCAGCCCGACGGTGTCGAGGGTCTCGGTGAGCGAGCCGATCTGGTTGACCTTGATGAGGATCGAGTTGGCGACGCCGAGCTCGATGCCCCGGGCGAGGCGGGTGGAGTTGGTGACGAAGAGGTCGTCGCCGACGAGCTGGCACCGGTCGCCGATCGAGGCGGTGAGCGCGGCCCAGCCGTCCCAGTCCTCCTCGTCGAGGCCGTCCTCGATGGAGACGATCGGGTACTTGTCGACCCAGCTCGACAGGTACTCGGCCAGACCCTCGCCCGACAGCGTCCGACCCTCGCCCTCGAGGTGGTACTCCCCGTCCCGGAAGATCTCCGAGTTCGCCGGGTCGAGCGCGATGGCGATGTCCTGGCCCGGCGTGCGGCCGGCCTTCTCGATCGCCTCGACCAGCAGCTGCACGGCCTCCTCGTTGGAGCCGAGGTCGGGGGCGAAGCCGCCCTCGTCGCCGACGGCGGTGCTGAGGCCCCGGTCGTGGAGGATCCCCTTGAGAGCGTGGTAGGTCTCCACGCCCCAGCGCAGCGCCTCGGAGAAGCTGGCTGCGCCGAGGGGCATCACCATGAACTCCTGGAAGTCCACGTTGTTGTCGGCGTGGGCCCCGCCGTTGAGCACGTTCATCATCGGCGCGGGCAGGACGTGCGCGTTGGCGCCGCCGACGTAGCGGAACAGGGGCAGGCCGCGCTCCTCGGCCGCGGCACGGGCCACGGCGAGGGAGACCCCGAGGATGGCGTTCGCGCCGAGGCGGGCCTTGTTGTCGCTGCCGTCCAGGTCGAGCATGGCCTGGTCGACGCCGCGCTGGTCGGCGGCCTCCAGCCCGAGGACGGCGTCGGCGATCTCGCCGTTCACGTTGTCCACCGCGTCCAGGACGCCCTTGCCGCCGAAGCGGTCGCCGCCGTCGCGCAGCTCGACGGCCTCGAACTGGCCGGTGGACGCGCCCGAGGGGACGATGGCCCGGCCGGTCGCGCCCGACTCGAGCTCGACCTCGACCTCGACGGTCGGGTTGCCACGGGAGTCGAGGACCTCACGGCCCTCCACGTGTTCGATGCTCGTCATGTGCTCTCTCGCCGGTCGGGTGCGCGTGTTGGACCTGTTGCTGGTGTGGGGAACGTTACCGCTGGGGAAATGGACTCGGAAGGATCACGACCGGATGTCCGCCCCGGGCCCGGACGTAGGATCCCCGCCGGTGACCACGGCCGACTCCCTGCTGGACGAGCTGGACGCCGTCGCCGGGTCGTTCGCGCTGCACCTGCGCACCCGGGACGTCGCACGGGGCGTCGACGTCCTGCGTCAGGTCGCCGATGCCGTCCGCAGCACCGTGCGCGACGGGGTGGTCCCCCTTCGCACGTCGCCGGTCGCTCCCCTGCCCGACGGCCCGATCGTGCGCCTCGACGACCTGCCCACCGACCCGCTCACCCGCCGGCGCGTGGCCGACATCGTGGACGACCTGGTCGCCGAGGCCGGCTTCGAGCGCGGCGCCGCTGTCCTGTGCGAGGTGGACGGCCTGGCCGATCTCGACGACTGCCCCCGCGCCGTCGTGCTGCGCCTCTTCCCGAGCCCGCGGGGCAGGGCCGGCCACCTCCCCGCCGGCTGGATCGACCTCGCCGCCGAGTGGGTGTTCGGCGACCAGGACCCCGAGACCGTGGTCCGGCTCCGGGTGCTCGGCGTCGAGGCGTCGGTGATGGTCAAGGAGGCAGCGGGCATCCTGCACGGCTGCGCCCGAGCCCGCGCGTGGTGCGACGTCGTCACCGGCGACGTGGCCGGGCGCGTGCGCACGGCCTCGATCACCTTCGGCGTCGCCCCCCACGTCGCCGTGGCGGCGGGTGGGCCGCGCTGCGACGACGCCGGGCTGCTCGCCCGCTTCGAGCTCCTGGCCGACGTGGCGCGCGACCACGCCGCAGCCGCATCGCACGGACGGGCCGAGGACCGCGTCGCGTACGCCTGCCTCGACTTCGAGGACACCTTCGGCGGCCTCGGCACCGGCCTGTCGAGCGCGCCGTGGGCCGACGAGTCGGGGGCGTCGCCGAACCGGGTGGCCGGCCGCCTGGTGGATCGACGGATCCCCGAGGTGTTCGCCTTCCAGGTGCTCGGCCCCGGTCACGTGGCGGCGCTCGGCGACGAGGGCCGGGACCTGCGCCCCATCGGCGACGACCGGTGGGAGCTGGCGCTGGGCGAACCGGAGGACTGGCTGCCGGCGACGGCGCTGCGCGACGAGGTCCGGCGCGAAGGCTGGCAGCTGCTCGCGCCGCTGCTCGTGCGCGACGCCGACCTCGACGACGAGCTGGCCGACGCAGGCGCCTCTGCCGACCCGACCGCCCCAGCCGGCGCCGGGGCCGGTGATGAGGCATGGGCCACCGGGCTGCCCGATCTGTCGACGATCGTGATCGAGCCGCACTCCCACCCACGTCGGGGCAGCCGGCTCTCCGTGCTGGAGCTGGCCGCCTGGCTGGCGGGCGAGCCGCACTCCGACGATCCGGCGAACGTCGCGCCGGTGCTGCGCGTCTACGCGCGGGAGCTGGCCGCCGGCATCGATGACCCGCTGCGCCAGACCCTGCGGGACCGGGCGTCCCGCCTGGCGGCGACCGGTCGCGCCGACGCCGCCATCGAGCAGCGGCGCTCGTGGGTGCTGGCCGACCGGCTGCTGCGCCTCCACGCATCGACGTGGTTGGGCGCCGCGGGCCTCAGCGAGTCGGCCGATCGCCTCCGCACGCTGGAGTCGATCGCCACCGACACCCAGCTGGTGCGGGGCGTGCACCTGCTCGGCAACGCCATCGGCACCGCCAGCCGGCGCCTCGAGACCACCCGCGCCATCGCCGGCGAGCGCGCCGACCTCGTGGATGCCCTGGCCTGGGAGATCTGGGAGGACGTCTGCCAGCGCTCGGGCGGGGCCGCCATCGCCGAGGCCGTGGTCCACGGGGTGCCCGGCTCGTTGACCTTCGCCACCGACCAGCGGGTGATGGAGCTCTCGCGGGATCCGGACCACCGCGTCGAGGTCGAGACCTCGACGCGCGGGCTCGGCGACGAGGTCTGGTCCACGGCGCTGGCCGAGGTCGCGGCGACGGCGTGGCGCACCGGCTGGGCGGCGGCGGAGGCCTTCGTGCACCACGAGTCCACGTTCTCGGTGCGGACCACGCTGCGCCGCACCCTCCAGGAGATCCTGGCCGACGACGACGACATCGCCCTCGACATGCTGCTCGACGACATCGACACGACCGCCCGCGACACCATCGCCCGGCTGCTGCTCGTGGGCGACGACGAGAGCGACTACTGGGACAAGGCGATGGCGGCGTGCGCCACCGTCGACGGCGGGCAGGACTGGTTGCGGGCCGTGGAGGAGACCCGGGCGGTGCTCGGCCCCTCGCTGTGCGACGAGGCCATCCAGATGGCTCGGGACCAGGTCGGCGAGTGGGCCGCCCGGGCGCCGGAGCTGGTCAGCCGCGCCGTCGTGGCGTCGGTGACGCGCGAGGCGTGCAGCATCGCCGGTCGCGGGGTCATCGCGCGGGTCGCCGCCGAGGCCCTCGCCAGGGGTGCGAGCGAGGCCGAGGCCGAGGCCGCGGCGCTGGACGCGGTGGCGGCGCTGACCGGCACCCTCGGCGAGGACGCCGTCGCCGTGCTCGACGAGCTGGTCGAGCTCGACCGGTAGGCGTCAGCCCTCGTCGGCTGCCTCGAGCTCCATGGCCGCGTCGCGGAGCCGGTCGGTGGCGGCGCGCAGCGCGGCCTCGGCGTCGATGCCCCGGGCCCGAGCGTGGGCCACCAGGGCGAGCAGCGCGGCGCCGAGCTCACCGTCGGGGTGGACGGCGGCGGGGTCGGCCGGTGCGGGCACCGGCGCGCCGAGTCGCTCGGCCTTCGACAGCACCTTGTGGGCGTAGAGCAGCGACGGCAGGGCCTTGGGGATGCCCTCCATCACCGAACCCCGACCCTTCTCCGCCCGCTTGATCTCCTCCCAGGTCCGGGTGATCGAACCGTGGTCGTCGGCGGCGTCGCCGAACACGTGGGGGTGGCGCCGGTGGAGCTTGTCGTGGATGCCCCGGGCCACGTCGGCCAGGGTGAACGCCCCGGACTCGGCTGCGATCGTGGCGTGGAACACGACCTGGAAGAGCAGGTCGCCCAGCTCCTCCTCGAGGTGCTCGACGCCGTCGCCCGTCTCCGGGTCGTAGGCCCCGATGGCCTCCACGACCTCGTAGGTCTCCTCCACCACGTACCGGGTGAGGCTGGCATGCGTCTGCTCCCGGTCCCACGGGCACTGCTCGCGCAGCGTGCGCACCAGCTCGGTGAAGCGCACGAGCTCGGCGGCGACCGGTGTGCCGACCGCCGGGATGAACACGGAGGTGAGGTGGTCGGCCTCGACGGCGCGGTCGAGGTCGGCCCAGGCCACCTCGACCACGTGCTGGTCGGGCAGACCGAGGCGCTGCAGGACGACGGCGGACTCGGGCTCGTCGTCCTCGAAGGCCAGCTTCAGGTCCGAGAGCACGTGGTTGGCGTGGCAGTGGGCGACCAGGAGCGGGCCGGTCGCACCCGCGGCATCGATGGCGAAGCGGTGGCCGTCGACGAGCCGGACACCGGCCTCGACCGGATCGACGCCGAGGTGCGCCCAGGCGAGGTCCAGGAAGGACATGCCCGGCACGAGCTCGACCTCGATGCGCTCGTCGACCAGCAGGGCGGCGACCGCACGCTCGAGGACGTGGGGCGAGCCGGGCACGGCGTAGGCGACCTCGCCGTGGCGAGCGGCCGCGGCGACGAGGTCCTCGACGATGGAGGCGTAGACGTCGTCGAAGGTGGCGGCGGATTCGTAGTGGTGGTCGAAGGACGGGTCCGCCGACCACGGTCCGGCCGCCGGGTGGCGGTGGGTGCGGAGGAACCGGACGGGCGCGGCGGCGAGCCGGGCGGCGGCGCCGACGGTGGTGAGGTCGGGGCCGGCCGGGCCGAGGCCGACCACCGCGATGCGGGGCCGGGCCGACCGGGGGGCCGGGCCAGCCACGGCTCAGGCTCCGGTGAGCGGGGCCGGGCGGGGGCCGACCGGACCGACGACCTGGACGATGCCGCCCTGCAGCACCTCGGTGGTGCCGAACTTCGGGTTCACCGACACCTCGGGGGCCTCGACGCCGAGCTGGAGGGGGAACGGCAGCCGCTCCTGGAAGGCGAGGTCGGTGGCGAGGCGCCGACGGAACTCGTCGGGGTACTCGCCGAAGATCCGCTGGCCGTCGGGGCTGGTGAACTGCTGGTCGAGCTGGGCGAGGATGCCGTCGATCTCGCCGTCGTCCGGATCGGCGAGCGCTTCGCCGCTGACACCGGCGGCGGCGAGGTCGACCTCGTTGTCGGCGGCGAGGTCGCGTGCGTCGGCCAGCATGGTGCGGGCCTGCTCGGAGACGATGCGGTGGGAGAGCACGAAGGACACCAACGCCGAGGCCCGGCGGCCCTCGCTGCCGATGTCGGGCACGCCGATGGCCTGGAGCATGGCCGGGTTCGCCGCCCAGTCCTCGACCTCGGCGGCGAGGTCGCTGCTCGAGATGGTGGTGTCGCCGACCGTGGCCGCCGGGGTGCCGCCGATGGTGGGGCCACCGAGCTCGCCGTCACCGGCGCAGGCGCCGGCGACCAGGCTCAGCGCGAGCAGCGCCAGGGCGGGCAGGAGGCGGGGGCGGCGGGTGGTGCGCACGATCGCCGATGCTAGGAGCCGCGCCGAGCTCCGGGTGAACCGCTACTCCGGCGGGAGGAGGTGGCGCAGGAAGGTGACGAGGTCGGCGGTCGGGTCCGAGCCCTTGGCCATCGGGACCTCGAGCAGGCCGGTGTCGGGCTTGTGGATCGCCTTGGGGGCGATGCGCTTGAGACGGGTCTGCTGGCTGGCCTTGAGCGGGACCGGGCTGAGGCGGGCCTTGTACGCCGGACCCATGAACCCGTCGCCGGTGACGACGGTGACCTCGGTGACGCCCACGCGGTGGCACTCGGCGCGCAGCCGCGCCACCGACAGCAGGGCCTTGGCCGGATCGGGGATCGGCCCGTAGCGGTCCTCCCACTCCCGGGCGATGTCGTCCACCTCGGCGTCGGTCGTGACGGCGGCGAGGCGCCGGTAGGCCTCGAGGCGCAGCTCCTCGCGCTCGACGTAGGCGGGCGGCAGGTGGGCGGGCTCGAGGGTCTCGATCTTGACCTCGGCCGGCTCGCGCACCGGCTCGCCCTTCAGCTCGGCGACCGCCTCGGTGACCATCTGGCAGTAGAGGTCGTAGCCGACGGCGGCGATGTGGCCGGACTGCCCGGTGCCGAGCAGGTTGCCGGCACCGCGGATCTCGAGGTCGCGCATGGCGATCTTGAACCCCGAGCCCAGCTCGGTGGACTCGCCGATGGTGCGGAGCCGCTCGTAGGCCTCCTCCGACAGCACCATGTCCTGGGGGTGGAAGAGGTAGGCGTAGGCCCGGCTGCCGGAGCGTCCGACGCGCCCGCGGATCTGGTGGAGCTGACCGAGGCCGAGCAGGTCGGCGCGCTCGACCACCAGCGTGTTCACCGTCGGCATGTCGATGCCGGACTCGATGATCGTGGTGCAGACGAGGACGTCGAAGCGGCCCTCCCAGAAGTCGATGACCACCTGCTCGAGGGTGCCCTCGTCCATCTGGCCGTGCGCCACCGCGATGCGCGCCTCGGGCACGATCTCGCGCAGCTCCTCGGCCTTCTGGTCGATGTCGCGCACCCGGTTGTGGACGTAGAAGACCTGGCCCTCGCGGAGCAGCTCGCGGCGGATCGCCTCGGCCACGGCCCGCTCGTCGAACTCCCCGACGTAGGTGAGGATCGGCTGGCGGTCGGCCGGCGGCGTCTCGAGCAGGCTCATGTCGCGGATGCCGGTGAGGCTCATCTCGAGCGTGCGCGGGATGGGCGTGGCGGTGAGGGTGAGCACGTCGACGTCGTGCTTGAACTCCTTGATCCGCTCCTTGTGCTTCACGCCGAAGCGCTGCTCCTCGTCGACCACGAGCAGGCCGAGGTCGTGGAAGGAGACGTCCTTGTTCAGCAGGCGGTGCGTGCCGACCACGATGTCGACCGCACCCGTGCGGCAGCCCTCCATGACCGCCTTGGCCTGGCCGGCGGTGAGGAAGCGCGACAGCACCTCGACCCGCACCGGGTAGTCGGCGAAGCGCTCGGAGAACGTCTGGAAGTGCTGCTGGGCGAGCAGCGTGGTGGGCACGAGCACGGCGACCTGCTTGCCGTCCTGGACAGCCTTGAACACGGCCCGGAGCGCGACCTCGGTCTTGCCGAAGCCGACGTCGCCGACGACGAGGCGGTCCATCGGTGCCTCGATCTCCATGTCGCCCTTGATCTCCTCGACCGCGCGGAGCTGGTCCGGCGTGGGCTCGTAGGGGAACGCGTCCTCGAACTGCTGCTGCCAGGGGGTGTCCCCCGCGAACGCGTGGCCGCCGGCGGCCAGGCGCTTCTGGTAGAGCACCACCAGCTCCTGGGCGATCTCGTTGACCACGCTGCGGACGCGGGCCTTGGTCTTGGACCAGGCGTCGCCCCCGAGGCGGGTGAGCGAGGGCGCGTCGCCACCGGTGTAGTGGCGGACGGCGTCGATCTGGTCCGACGGCACGTAGAGCTTGTCGCCGTCGCGGTACTCGAGCAGGAGGTAGTCGCGCTCCACACCGCCGATCGCCCGCTTGACCATGCCGCCGTAGCGGGCGACGCCGTGCTGGTGGTGCACCACGTGGTCGCCGGCCTGGAGGTCGTCGAAGAACTTCTGGGCGTCGCGGCGGCGGCGCTTGGCCTTGCGGTGGCTGCGCCGGCGACCGGTGAGGTCGGACTCGGCCAGCAGCGCCAGGCGGACGCCCGGCAGGATGCAGCCCCGCTCCAGCGGTGCGACGACGATCTCGGCCTCGACCCCGGCCTCGGAGACGAGCTCGCGCAGGCGGGCGGCGGAGCCCTCACCGTCGGCGGCGATGACGATGCGGTAGCCGTCGGCGCGAAGGTCGCGGAGCTGGGTCCGCCGACGGTCCTCGTCGCCGGACGCGACCTGGAACGTCATCGCCTGCACGGTCGGCGTGTCCGGACCCTCGGGCGAGGTGGTCAGGTGCCAGGTGGCGGCGGTGGCGTGCGACAGCACCCGCTCGAAGGGCAGGTGCAGCGGCGGGAAGTCGTGGGCCTCCCCGTCGGACACCGCACCCCACGTCTTGGCCAGGGTCTGGGCCAGGTCGGCCTCCTCGGCGAGGAAGTCCGCGGCCCGGTCGCGCATGCGGCGGGGCTCGACCAGCAGGATCTGGGCGTCCTCGGGCAGCAGGTCGGCCAGCACCCGCTCCTCCGGCGCCAGCCAGGGCAGCCAGGACTCCATGCCGTCGAAGAGCTGGCCCTCGGCGATGCGCTCCCACTGCTCCCGGCCCCAGGGCTCGCGGGCGACGAGGCCCTCGGCCCGCTCCCGGACTGCCGCCGTGGGCAGCAGCTCGCGACAGGGCAGGATCTCGACCGCGTCGACGTCGTCGGTGGTGCGCTGGTCGGTGACCGAGAACTCGGTGAGGCGATCGACCTCGTCGCCCCACAGGTCGATGCGCACGGGGCGGTCGGCGGTGGCGGGGAACACATCCACGATGGAGCCGCGGACGGCGACCTCGCCGCGGTGCTCGACCTGGTACTCGCGCCGGTAGCCGAACTCGACGAGGCTGGTGACCAGCCCCTCGATGTCGACCTCGTCGCCCTTGGCGATGCAGACGGGCTCGATGTCCTCGACGCCGGGTGCGAGGCGCTGGATCAGCGCCCGCACGGACGTGACCACCACGTCGGGCAGCTGCGCGGGATCGTCGCGTCCGGCGCCGAGGCGGTGGAGGGTCTTGAGCCGGCGGCCCATGGTCTCGATGGCGGGGCTGACCCGCTCGAAGGGCAGGGTCTCCCAAGCCGGGAAGTGCTCGACGGCGTCGGTACCGAGCAGCGCCTGCAGGTCGTTCACGAGGCGTTCGGCGTCGGCCGTGGCCGCGGTGGCGACCACGATGGGGCGCCGCGTGGAGCGGGCCGCCAGGCCGGCGACCACCAGGGCGCGCGCCGGTTCCGGCACCGCCAGCACCGCGTCCTTGCGGCCGAGCACGGCCAGCAGCCCGGGCTCGTCCCGGGCGACGGTGGGGAGGTGCCGCAGGTCGTCCGTGGGGGCGAGCGACGGGGCGGCAGTCACTCGCCCGAGGCTATCCGGGCCGACGAGCGACTCATTCCCTGCGGTTGTAGCGCTCCATGGCTCGCTCGATGCCGTCGGCGAGGATCACCTCGACGGCGTCGGCGGCCTCGGCGATGCACACGTCGAGCTCCTCGCGCTCGCGCTTGCCCGGCTTGCGCAGCACGTGGTCGGCGCCCTGCTGGCTGCTCGGCGGCTTGTCCACGCCGATGCGGATGCGAAGGAACTCGTCGGTCTGCAGGTTGGCCTTGATCGAGCGCAGGCCCTTGTTGCCGGCCAGGCCGCCCCCGGCCTTCACCTTGAGCCGGCCGACCGGCAGGTCCAGCTCGTCGTGGACGACCACGACCTTGCGGGGGTCGTCGATGCCGTGGCGCAGCACCAGGGCTCGGGCGGCTCGGCCCGCCTCGTTGTAGTACGTGGTGGGGAACGCCACGACGAGGCGCCGCATCGTGGGCGCCGGTCGCAGCTCGGCGACCTCGGCGTGCTCCTTGCGCGAGTGCGCGAGGCGCTCGCCGTTGCGGTCGGCCAGCAGCGCGACGCAGTCGGCGCCCACGTTGTGGCGGGTGCGTGCGTACTGGAGCCCGGGGTTGCCGAGGCCGATCACCAACAGGTCGGCGGGGGTGCCCCGCCGGTCGGCAGCCTCGGCGAACGGGCTGCTCAGGCTTCCTCGCCGCCCTCGTCGGCAGAGGCCTCGGCGTCGTCGCCGCCTTCGGCCTCGGCGCCGTCCTCGCCCTCGGCGGCCTCGCCCTCCGTGGGCTCGTCCACGTCGCCGGCGACCTCTTCGACGTCGGCCAGCAGCTCCTCTTCGGACATGGGCACCGACGCGACGACGACGGCGTCCTCGGGATCGGTGAGCAGCTCGACACCGTCGGGCAGCTCGATCTGGCCGGCCCGGATGGGCTCGTCCACCGTGAGGGAGCTCAGGTCGACCAGGAACTCGTTCGGGATGGTGCCCGGCTTGGCCGAGACCTCCAGCATGAACAGGTTCTGGTCGATGACCAGGCCCTTGAGGTGGTCGTCGTCGCTGTCGGCGAGCACGATCGGCACGTCGACGTCGATGGTCTTGTTGACGTCGATGAGGATGAAGTCGACGTGGGTGACGTCACGGCGCACCGGGTGGCGCTGCATGTCGTAGACCATCGTCAGCTTCTTCTCGCCGTCGACGTCGAGGTCGATGAGGGCGTTCATGCCGGCATCGGTGACCAGGGCGGCACGCAGCTCGCTCCACTCCACGGCGATGGGCTTGGGCTCGGTGTCGAGGCCGTAGACGACCGCGGGGATCTTGCCCTCGGCGCGGAGGCGGCGCGAGGAGCGGGAGCCGGTGGGGCGCCCGGTCTCGGCCGTGAGGATGATCTGGTCTGCTGCCATGGGTCTACCTACAAGTCGTGCGGAACCGAACGGACGAGTGTACGGGGGTCCCCGAGTCCGGGCCAACTGCGGGATGCTGGCCTCAGGTCTGGTTCTTGCCGCCGAAGAGCTCGCTGACGCTGGTGTCCTCGAAGACGGCGTCGATGGCCTTGGCCAGGATCGGGGCGATCGAGTGGACCTCGAGCTTGTCGAACTGCTTGTCCGAGGGCAGCGGCAGCGTGTTCGTGGCGATGAGGCGCCCGATGCTGGAGTTCTTCACCCGGTCCACGGCGGGGCCGGACAGCACCGCGTGGGTGCAGGCGGCGTGGACCTCGGAGGCGCCGTGCTCCATGAGCTGCTCGGCGGCGGCGACCATGGTGCCGGCGGTGTCGATCATGTCGTCGATGAGCACGCAGCAGCGGCCTTCGACCTCGCCGACGACGTCCCGGGCCTCGACGGCGTTCTTGGCGCCCTTCACCCGGCGCTTGTGCACGATGGCCAGGTCGGCGTGGAGCTCGTTGGCGTACTGCTCGGCAACCTTCACCCGGCCGGCGTCGGGCGAGACCACGACGAGGTCCTCGCCGAGCTCCTTCATGGCCTGGATGAGCACGGGGCGGGCCTGCAGGTGGTCGACCGGGCCGTCGAAGAAGCCCTGGATCTGACCCGAGTGCAGGTCGATGGACACCAGGCGGTCGGCGCCGGCGGCGGTGAACATGTTGGCCACGAGCTTGGCCGTGATGGGCTCGCGGCCCTCGGCCTTCCGGTCCTGGCGGGCGTAGCCGTAGAACGGGCACACCGCGATGATCCGCTTCGCCGAGGCGCGGCGAGCGGCGTCGATCATGATCAGCTGCTCCATGATCGCGTCGTTGATCGTGAGACCCTCGACCGAGCTGTGGCTCTGGATGATGAAGACGTCGGCGCCACGCACGTTCTGACCCAGCTTGGAGTGGATCTCGCCGTTGGCGAACTCGGCGAGGTTGGCCTCGCCCAGCGGTTCACCCAGCAGCTCGGCGATCTCCTCGGCGAGGGGCAGGTGCGCCCGTCCCGACAGGAGGTGCAGCTTCTTCTTGGACACGAGCTCCATGGGGACTCCCTACCTCGGCGCGCCTGGGCCAGCATAGTGAGGGCCGGTCACCTCGCCCGCAGGGACCTCGTCGCCGGGTCCGAGCGCAGCCCACGGACCGACCACGGCGTCGTCGCCGATGCGGGCCCGCTCGGCGACGGTCTGGGACACCCGAGCCCGGTCCCCGACGACGGTGTCGGTGAGGTGCGCACCCGGTCCGACGTCGGCGCCCTCGCCGATCGTGCAGGCCCCGCGCAGCATCGTGGCCGGGTAGATCGTGACGTCGCGGCCGAGCTCGACGGTGGCGTCGACGTAGGTCTGGTCGGGGTCGACGAGGGTGACGCCGGCCCGCATCCAGGCGTGGTTGATGCGCTGGCGCAGCTCGGCCTCGGCGGCGGCGAGCTGGACCCGGTCGTTGATGCCGTGGGTCTCGTCGGCGTCGTCGGCGACGAGGGTCGTGACCCGGTGGCCGGCCTCGGCGAGCACGGCGACGACGTCGGTGAGGTACAGCTCGCCCTGGGCGTTGTCCGGCTGGATCCGGCGCAGGGCCGGCGACAGCAGGCTGCGGCGGAAGCAGAAGATGCCGGTGTTGATCTCGTCGATCTCGGCTTCCTCGGTCGTGGTGTCGGCCTGCTCGACGATGCGCTCGACGCGGTCGTCGCGGCCGCGCACGATGCGTCCGTAGCCGGTGGGGTCGGGCAGGCGCGCGGTGAGCACCGTGCACGCGGCGTCGCTGTCGCGGTGGTGCGCGACGAGGGCGGCGAGCGTGGACGGACGCAGCAGCGGGGTGTCGCCGGTGAGCACGAGCACGTCGTGGGGCTCGTCCCAGTCGTCGCTGAGCCCGGTGAGGCCGACGGACGTGGCGTCGCCGGTGCCGCGCTGCACGGTCTGCTCGACGAACTCGAGGGGGCGGTCGCCGGCGTCCTCGAGCAGGCGCTTGCTGACGGCCTCCCCGCCGTGGCCGATGACGACCGCCACGCGGTCGACGTCGCAGTCGACGAGGGCGTCGAGGACCCACAGCACCATGGGCTTGCCGACGAGCACGTGGAGGGGCTTGGGGCGCTCGGATCGCATCCGGGTGCCGTGGCCGGCAGCGAGCACGATGGCGGAGAGCGGTCGGTCCGGGGACTCGTCCATGCCGTGGGTCTATCGCACCGCCCTGAGGGAGCCGACGAATTCGCGAAGCGAATTCGTCATGCTGGCCGAAGGCCAGCCGTTCCCGGGGCAGGGCTCGAACCTGCAACATCCGGCTCCAAAGGCCGGCGTTCTGCCAGTTGAACTACCCGGGAGAGGGCCGGCAGCGTAGTTGGCTCCGGTGGGGTGGCCTCTCTACAGTCGGCAGCCTTATGGGTTCTCTCGTGAAGAAGCGCCGCAAGCGCATGCGTAAGAAGAAGCACCGCAAGATGCTGAAGCGCACCCGCTTCCAGCGTCGCGCTGCCGGCAAGTAGCACCGAACGATCGATCCGCCGTCCCACCGGGACGGCGCCTCGTCGACCGCCCCGAGCACCGCTCCGGGCGGTCGGTTCGCGTCAGGACTCGAATGCCGCCACGGTGCGGGCGACGACGCGCCCCGGTCCGGGGTGGGCGCCGGGCACGAACCAGGTCGAGCCGCTGCCGGCCAGGACGGGCACCTCGCCGGTGCGCTCGCCGAGCGCGTCCCGGAACCCGGCCAGGCGGGGCTCGACCCGGAGGGCAGCGGGTTCGAGGTCGTTGGGACCGTCCGCGGTCGGGCCGCCGAGGGCGTCCCACGCGGCGTAGACGGCCGCGGTGTCGCAGCCGAAGTCGGGTGTGGCCAGGGTGACGGTGTGCTCGATGAAGGGCAGCGGGTCGAGGACCTCGCCGATGCCCCGCACTCGGGCGCGGCCGCCGCGGGTGCAGAACGGCACGTCGGCACCGACCCGGGCGGCGAGCTCGAGGTCGTCGACGCCGGCCCAGCGGAACACGGCGGCCGCATCGGCGGACCCGCCGCCGAGGCCCCCGCCGTGGGGGATGCGCTTGTCGACGGTGACGTGGGCGGTCCGTCCCACCGCCCGGAGCGCCTTGGCCACCAGGTTGTCCTCACCGGCGGACAGGCCGGCTGCGGTCGGACCCGTGAGCGCGATGTGGGTCCGGTCGGCCGGGCGGAACGTCAGCTCATCGGCGATGTCGAGGCTGACCATCTCGGCGTCGATCAGGTGGTAGCCGTCGTCGCGCACGCCGGTGACACGCAGCGTCAGCGTCAGCTTCGCCGGGGCGACGATCGTGACCGGGCCGGTCATCGACCTTCGACGAGGAGCGACTGCGTGGCCCGACCGATGGGGCCGTCCTCGTCGAAGAGCAGGCTCTCGGCCAGGCCGACGCCCTCCGCCCCGAGGCGCGTCACGGCGTCGATGCACACCCACTCCCCCACGGGCAGGCGGTGCAGGTTCACGGTCAGATCCGGGTTGAGGAACAGGGCCTCGTCCATGTCGAACCACTTGGACACGCCGTTGCCGAAGTCGGCGGCGGCGATCACCCGCTCCAGCGGCGTCGACTCGCGCCCGTCGACCATCGAGACCGCGAGGCGGATCCAGTCGGTGGCCGGGCCCGGGTCCTCGAAGCGGCCGGCGACGACCCGGTGCTCCACGCCGTCGCGGGCGAACATCACCTGCTCGCCGTCCGCGATCTTCACGCCCCAGCCGCCGGAGGCCGGAGGCGGCGTCGCCACCTCGTCGGCGCGGGGCTGTTCGAAGGGGTGCCGGCGGATCGTGGCGAGCGTGGCGGCCAGGCACACCTTTCCGTCCGGGCCGGTGAGCGTCGCGTCGGCGATGCAGATCTTGCGGCCGGGCCGCCGCAGCGTGGTGTGCACGACGAGCTCGTCGAGGGGCACCGGCCGGAGCAGCTCGGCGGTGAACCGAGCCGGGAAGAACGACACCGTGGTGCCGTCGTCGCTGGTGAGCTCGTCGCGGGCGAAGGCCGCGACGACGTCCTCCAGCGCTCCGGCGACCAGCGCGCCGGGCGGGCCGCCGTGCAGCGCGTCGGGGTCCCACGGGCCGCGGGCGAGCTCGGTGGCCCGGAAGCGGTCGTGGTCGAGCTGCTCGAACAGCGAGGTGTCAGCCACGCGGCCGATCCTGCCAGTTCCGCCCGAGCGCGACACCACGACTGCCAGTTCGAGGAACCGTCAGGCCCCAGCCAGGCGGACCCAGTCGTCGAGGGCGAGCTCCTCGGCCCGGCGAGTCGGGTCGATGCCGGCCTGCTCCAGGGCCCCGGGTTCGATGTGGTCGACCAGGCTGCGCCGCAGCATCTTGCGGCGCTGGCCGAAGCCGGCGTCGACCAGGGCGAAGACCCGCTGGCGGAGCTGCTCGTCGCCGGGCGGGTCGTGGCGCTCGAAGGTGACGAAGGAGGAGTCGACCCGGGGCCGGGGGTGGAACACCGAGGCCGGGACCCGCCCGGCGACGCGGGCGTGGACCCACCACGCCGCCTTCACCGAGGGGATGCCGTAGGCGTCGTCGCCGGCGCGTGCGGCGATGCGCTCGGCGACCTCCCGCTGGACCAGCACGACGCCACCGGCGATCGCCGGCGCCTCCTGCAGGACCCGCAGGAAGATCGTGGTGCCGACGTTGTAGGGCAGGTTCGCCGCCAGGCGCCACCGCCGGCCCGGGGAGACGAGGTCGTCGAGGTCCACCTCGAGCGCGTCGGCCTCCACCACGCGGACCGGCGGGTCGGCGTCGGCCACGACCTCGCGGAGCACCGGCACCAGGTGGCGATCGAGCTCGACCGCGGTGACCTCGGCGCCGAGCTCGGCGAGGGCGAGGGTCAGCGACCCGAGCCCGGGTCCGATCTCCAGGACGGCGTCGCCGACCACGGCGCCGCTCGCGGCTGCGATCCGTCGCGACGTGTTGGGGTCGATGAGGAAGTTCTGGCCGAGGGCGCGGCTCGGCGTGATGCCGTGGTCGTCGAGGAGCGCCCGGATGCGCCCGGCACCGAGGGTCACGGAGCCGAGGTCGTCGTCGCAGCGGTGATGGGGACGGTCGAGGACGTGGTGGACGACGTCACGACCGAGATGCCCTTCGCCGGCCCGGTCTCCGGGCGGTCGAGCGGGACCACCACGGTGACGACGGCGCGCTTGGTGGCCGAGGTCGTCCCGTCGGGTTCGTCGTCGGCATCGGCGGTCAGGTTGTCGAGCAGCAGGAGCGGCACGGCGACCATCGTCGCCGCCACCGCGACCCACAGGCGCCGCCGATCGGGCGGTGCGGGGTTCTCGTCCTCCACGGCTCTCCTCCACGTCGGACGTGGTGACCGTACGGAACCCGGCCCCGTACAGCAACCTTGATGGCACGCCGTGTGCCAGAACCCGGGGTTCAGGCCAGGCGGTAGCAGCGCTCGGCGTTGCGCCAGGTCGCCTCGGCGACGACGGCCAGGTCGTGCCCGGAGGCGTCGGCCAGGCCGGCGCCGACCAGCGGCACCCAGCCCGGTTCGTTGGTGCGGCCCCGCTTGGGCACCGGGGCGAGGTAGGGGCTGTCGGTCTCCACCAGCATCCGGTCGAGCGGGCAGCGCGCCGCTGCGGCACGCACATCGTGCGCGCTCGGGAACGTGACGATGCCGGAGAACGACAGGAAGGCGCCGCGGGCCAGGCACTCGTCGGCTTCGTCGGCGCCGCCGGTGAAGCAGTGGAACACGGTGCGCGCCGGGACCCCCTCGGCATCGAGGACCTCGAAGGTCTCGGCCCAGGCCTCCCGGGTGTGGATCACGAGCGCCTTGTCGTGGGCGTGGGCCAGGGCGATCTGGGCGGCGAAGACGTCGCGCTGGGCGTCGCGGGGCGAGTGGTCGTAGTGGAAGTCGAACCCGCACTCCCCCACCGCCACGCACGACGGGTCGGACAGCAGCTCCTCGATGCCGTCGACGCCGTGGCGAGCCTCGTGGGGGTGGACGCCGGCGGTGGCCCAGACGCCGTCGTGCGCAGTCGCGAGCGCCACCGCCGCGCGCGACGACGCCAGGTCGGTGCCGACGTGGACCAACCGCTCGACCCCCGCGGCGCGCGCCGCGGCGAGCACCTCGTCCACGGAGCCGTCGTCGGGGAGGTGGCAGTGGTCGTCGGTCCAGCGGAGCTCGCCGGGCACGGCGTCAGGCCTTGATCCGAGGGAAGAGCGGATCGCCCTTCTCGACGGCGAGGCCACCCGGGTACTGGCCCCAGGCCCCCGCGTCGGGGAGGCGCTGGTCCTCCGGCGAGCCGGGGAGGCCGATGCGCCGCCAGATCTCCTGGCACGACGCCGGCACCGCCGGGGACGCCAGGATCGTCACGATGCGCAGCGCCTCGAGCGCGTCGCCCATGATCCGCTCGACCTCCGGACCCGGCTCCATCTTCCAGGGCTCGTTGGACTCGAGGTGGGCGTTGGTCTCCTTGATGAGCCGCCAGGTGGCATCCAGGGCCACCGACGGCTGGATCCGATCCCACGCCGCGGCCGTGTCTGCGTAGGCGTCGGCGGCAACGGCCGCCAGCGGGCTGTCCGGGTCGGGGGCCGGCCCGATGCCGTCGCACTTCTTGGCGACCACCGTGGCGACCCGCGACAGCAGGTTGCCGAGGTTGTTGGCCAGGTCCGAGTTGTACCGGGCGACCATGGCCTCGTAGCTGAAGTCGCCGTCGGGGCCGAAGGGCTGGTCGTGCAGGAAGTGGTGACGGAAGCCGTCGACGCCGAAGTCCTCGACCAGCCGGGCCGGCGCGATGTCGGTGAGCTTGGCCTGCCCGTGCACCGTCTTGGACAGCTTCTCGCCGCCGAGCAGCAGCCAGCCGTGCACCAGCACGTGCTTGGGCGGCTCCAGTCCGGCGGCCATGAGCATGGCCGGCCAGTACACGCAGTGGAACCGGATGATCTCCTTGCCGATGATGTGGTGCACCGCCGGCCACCAGGTGCGGAACCGCTCGTCGTCGGTGCCGTAGCCGATGGCGGTGGCGTAGTTGATGAGCGCGTCGTACCAGACGTAGAAGACGTGACCCTCGGCCCAGGGGACCGGCACCCCCCAGTCCAGGCTGGTGCGGGTGATGGAGACGTCGTCGAGGCCCTGGCGCAGGAAGCCGAGGACCTCGTTGCGCTTGCCCACCGGTTGGATGGCCTCGGGGTCGGACTCGATCCAGTCGATGAGGCGCTGCTCGTAGCGGCTGAGACGGAAGAAGTAGTTCTCCTCGCGCAGGCGCTCGACCGGCTTGTTGTGGATCGGGCACATCCCGTCGACCAGCTCACCCTCGGCGTAGTACGCCTCGCACGACACGCAGTACGGGCCCTCGTAGGTGTCGAGCTCGATGTCGCCGTTGTCGTGGATCTGCTGGAGCATCGCCTGCACGGCGGCGTGGTGGCGGGGCTCGGTGGTGCGGATGAAGTCGTCGTTGCTGATGCCGAGCAGCTCCCACGCCTCGGCGAAGCGACCCGCGTTGCGGTCCGCCTGCTCCTGGGGGGTGATGCCGGCCTCGGTGGCCGACTGGGCCACCTTCAGGCCGTGCTCGTCGGTCCCCGTGAGGAAGTAGGTGTCGTCGCCCACCAGCCGGTGCCAGCGAGCCAGCGCATCGGCGATGACGGTCGTGTAGGCGTGGCCGATGTGGGGGGCGTCGTTGACGTAGTAGATCGGCGTCGTGACGTAGAAGCGGCCGGGCATGGGGGCCGATCCTACGGGGGGCGGCACCGATCCACCGAGGGCGATGCCAAGACCGGAAATAATCGGGGCTAAATTGGGTTGAAGAGGGGGACCCCAATCAAAGGATCCCCCTCATGTCCAGACTCCCCCGACACCTCGTCGTGCGGCTGCCCTTCCTCGTCGCCGGCTTCGCGTCGTTCGTCTTCTCCGTGTACCTCTACTTCGTCGCCGACGAGACGACCGCCGGCATCTTCGTCGGCCTCTGGGTGCCCTCCATCCACTCCCTCGGCACCCTCCTGCTCACGCCGGTCCACGCGGACGCTCGCGGCCTCGCCGAGGCGGTGCAGTCATGAGCGAGACCGTGCTGTTCGTCGTCGGTTCCGTGATCTTCGCGATCACCGTCTACGGCGCCGTCGTGGCCGGCGGGCTCGCCCTCACGAAGAGCTCGATCATCGAGAACCCGCAGTACCGGCGGCGGGTGCCGGACGACCAGGTCGCTGACGGCCACCTCCCCACCGACTCCAAGTTCTGATCCCGGGCCCGGTCGGCTGACCTACCCGGTGACCGCGCCGGCGATGAGCTCGGCGATGGCGATCCGGCCCGCGGCGGACAGGTGGAGCATGTCCTCGGCGTACTCCGGGTGGGCGGCGATCAGCGGCGCCCACTCGGCCACCACGATCTGGGGCCAGCGACCCGCCGCAGCCCGGATCTGGCTGTTGATCTCGACCCGGGACGGCCACTTCTCGGCCACCGTCAGCCAGACGACCCGGTCGACGCCGTCGAGCACCCGCATCGCCTCGTCGATCTGCGCGCCGAAGGACCCCTCGCTCTCGAGGTGGTTGTTCCCCTGCTGGATGACGGCGACGGCACCGATCTCCGATCGTCGGGCCCGAAGCACCTCGATGGCCTGCGGGAGCCGCCTGCTGCCGACGGCGTCGAACACGACGTGCCACCCGGGGAGGGCGGCCGGCACCGTCTCGCTCGCGCCGAGCAGGGCGGAGTCGCCGAGCACGAACACCGACCGCCCCGCCGTCGACGGAGGACGCGCCGTCGTCGGTGAGGCCGTGGTCGGCGGGATCGTGCTCGGCGGGACCGTAGCCGGTGCCGTCGTCGTGGACGGGACCGGCTGCTCGGTGGTGCTCGGCGCGTCGACGGTCGTCGACGTGGTGGCGGTCGTGGTGGATCCGACGTCGGCGGTCTCCGTGGTCGGGCTCGTGCCGCACCCGGCGACGAGGGCGAGGCCCGCCACCAGCACGCCGACCCTTCGAGCTGCTCTCATCGGTCCAGCCTCCAGTCGTTGCGGATCTCGTCGAGCACCACGGCGGCGAGGCGGTCACCACCGGCTCGGGAGAGGTGGATCCCGTCGCTCTGGCGGACCGACGTCGGACCGCTCCCGTCGTCGAGGTGCGATGCGTAGGCGCCGTCGACCGAGAGGACCGACCAGGCGTCCACGTAGGTGACGTGCTCCCGCAGCGCTGCCTCCGACGCGTAGATCTCGTTCAGCGCGGCCATCCGGGCCGAGAACGAATCGGACCGCATCACGGGCTGGCCCACCCAGTAGGTGTCCGCGCCCCCGGCGGCGAGCGCATCCATGACCCACGCGACCCGCCACCGGTACTCGTCGAGCCACGCCTGCGTGCCGAACGGCTCGGATCCGGTGGGCAGGACCATGCCCTGGGCGTCGTTCGCCCCGAACATGACCACCACCGCGTCGAGCGGGCCGGAGGCCAGCAGCTCGGTGACCCGACCGGGCCAGTCGAAGTAGTCGGGCCGGGTCAGCCCGGTGGACACCCGGTACTCGAGGGTCGTCTCGACCCGATCGTCGCCGGCCGCGCCGTTCACGATGGACTGGCCGAGGACCTGCATCATCGAGTCGCCGAGCACCGCCACCTGCAGCGGGGCGCTCGCGGTCGGCGTGCGGCGCGCCGGCACGGTCGTCGACGTCGAGCTCGACGTGGACGTGGACGACCCGGTGGGGTCGGTGCCCGGGACGTCGCTCTCGACGGGGGGCCGGGCGGGCGGAGGGGCCGGCCGCTCGATCACGCTGCCTCCCGGGTCCGGCGTGCCGAGGAGCGACTCCGCCCAGCGACGCGGGCGGTTCAGGCGGCTCGCGTCCGCGACCTCCTGCGGGACGGCGGCGAGGTCGACCAGCACGTCCCGCTCCCACCCGACGGTCTGGCGCGCAGCTGTGCGCTGCAGCTCGTCTGCGTTGAGCAGGGCGCCCAGCACCAGCGCGACCGCAGCGACGACGAAGGGCCGCCACGCACCACGGGAGCGGGGCGCACCGTCCGGGGGTGCCTCGTCGGGCGGGAGCGTCGGGGTGGGGGTGGTGAGCGCCATCAGAAGCCGAAGTAGATGAACGGAGCGACGCCCGCGGGGCCCAGCACGTCCACGACGGTGAGGGCGCCGGCGAGGCCGACGGCCTGGGGGACCGGCCCGGTGCGCCCCGCCCAGGCCTGGACCCGCTCGGCGACGGCCGGGGCCCGGACGAGCTGCAGGCCGTAGATCCCGACGACGGTGAGGGCGGCGAGCGCGGTGATCTGCCCCGTGGCGAGCGGGCCGGTCGCGATCCGGTGCAGCATCGCCCACGCCGCGCTCATCGACTCGGCCCGGAAGAACAGCCAGGCGAGCGACACGACCTGCAGCGTCACGACGTGGCGCAGGACGCGCCGACCCAGGGTGTCCGGCGGTCGGCCGATCCCGAGGCGGCGACGGCGCAGGCGATCGGCCCGCTCGGCGACGAGGGCGAGACCGTGGATGCCGCCGAACACCACGAAGGTCCAGGCCGCGCCGTGCCACAGACCTGCCGCCAGCATGATCAGCAGGGGCAGGAGCGGCCCGATGATGCGGTGGCGCCCGTACCGCAGACCGAGCGGCGTGAAGAGGAAGTCCCGCAGCCACCGGGTGAGCGTCATGTGCCACCGGGTCCAGAACTCCTGCACGCTGGCCGCCCGGTAGGGGGCGTCGAAGTTCTCCGGCAGGTGGAACCCCAGCAGGCCGGCGACGCCGCGGGCGATGTCGGTGTAGCCGCTGAAGTCCACGTAGATGAGGGCGCCGTACGCGTAGACGGCGAAGAGGACCTCGGTGGCCGAGAACGCAGCGGGCGACGCGAAGGCTTCGTCCACGACCGAGGAGGCCAGGTAGCTGGCGAGCACGACCTTCTTGAAGAGCCCCCGCAGGACCAGGGCGAACGACGCGCCGGGGTCGGTGGCCCTCGGGACGCGGTCCAGCTGGGGGATCAGCTCGCTGGCCCGGGTGATGGGACCGGACACGACGGTGGCGAAGAAGCTGAGCCAGACGGCCTCGTCGAGGAGCGGGGCGGGCACGGTGACGCCCCGGTGCACCTCCACCAGGTAGCTGATCGCCTGGAACGTGAGGAACGAGATGCCGAGCGGGAGAGCCACCTGCAGCAGCGGCACCGATGCCTGCACGCCGAGCAGGTCGAGGGTGCCGACGACGGACTCGGCGAAGAAGTCGTAGTACTTGAACGTGCCGAGCAGCGCGAGGTCGGCCCCGATGCCGAGCACCAACGCCAATCGTCGCCCGCCTGCCGTCGGCGACCACGCGACCCCGCGCGCGGCGACGTGGTTGATGCCGATCATCGACCACACCAGGGCCAGCCACCGCCAGTCCCACGAGGCGTAGAAGGCCCAGCTCGCGCCGAGCAGCACGACCCGGCGCGCCACCGGTCGGTCCCGGACGCCGAGCAGCACACCCCACGTCACCATGAAGAACAGGGCGAAGCGGATCGTGGGGAAGAGCACGCTCAGGTCCCGTCCCTCACCGGCCTCGAGCCTTCGAGGATCTTCGCCACGATCTCATCGGCGTCATCGGCACCTGCCGGCCCCACCTCCACGACCGTCGCGCCCGCCTGCCGGTGGGCGTCCAGCACGGCGGCGCACCGGGGGTCGTCGCGTCCGAGGGCGTGGACGATCACATCGGCACCTGCCGCCAGCGGGCAGGTGCCGCCTTCGAGGACGGGGCACGGCACGTTGGTCGGCCGGACGGAGGGTCCCGGGCAGCGCAGCAGCGGCACGCCGGCCTCGGCGAGCTTGGTCGTCAGCCGCCACCGGCCACCCGTCGCCTCGAGCAGGACCCTCGGGTGCGCGGACCCGGCCGGCCACGACGGCGCCGCACCGTGAGCTCCGACCACGAGGGTGGTGACGCACGGATCGCCGCTCTCGGCCACGGCGCACCCGCGAGCGCGCAGCAGGGCGAGCATCGGCCGGTTCTGGGCCAGGACCTCGGCGCGGAGGCTCGGGATGCCGGAGGCATCGGCGACCCGCAGGAGCGCGTCGAGGAGGAACGGCCCGAGCCAGCCACGCCAGCGGCGATCCACGGTCAGGGCCAGCTCGGCGTCGCCGTCGGGCAGGCGGGCGTACTCGGCCTCGGCGATGATCTCGGATCCGTCCGGACCGGAGAGCTCGGCGACCAGGAGCCGGCCGACCGTCGGCGGGCGGGTCAGGATGCCGGTCACGAACTCCTCGTCCGGGTGGAATCCGGAGAAGAAGCGCCGGTGCCGGTCGTCCGGGGTCAGGCGCTCGAACAGCGCCACCAGCCCGGGGACGTCGGTGGGGCGGGCCGGGCGGACCACGACGGTGCGTTCGTCGGGCAGCTGGACCGCGACGGGGAGCACGGCCGGCCCGTCGGTTCCTGCGTCCATGGTGCTCCTCGGTCTCGCTTCACGACCAGGGGACCCCGCCGCCGGTCCCGGGCGCCAGAGCCGAACGTCCATCGGTCGTACCGCACCGACCGGGACCTTCTCCCCTATGACCTGCCACCCGCCTGGCGCACGATGCGTCCATGCCTGGTTCCTCACCCAGGGCCCTCCTGGTGCTGGTGCTCGCCACGCTCGTCGCCGCCGTCGGCTTGGTGGACGCCGTGGTGAGCAGGACGTGGGACTTCGCCGTCGTGTTCGCCCTCGCCATGGGGCTGCAGCTGCTCCTGGTGCTGCGGGCGCAGACCGGCCGGGTGACGGTGACCGTGCGACGGGATCTCGCCGCGTGGGCGTCCGAGCAGGCCGTGGCGACCGGGGAGTCCGCCGACGAGGTGGTGGATCGCTGCGTCGCTGCGGTGCGGGCCGACGTGGTGGATCTCCCGGGACGATGACCCCCCGCGTCGTCCTGCTCGGCGATGGTGCCGAGATCGGTGCCGAGCTGGGCGGAAAGGGCGCATCCCTGGCCCGCATGGTCGGGTGGGGCCACCAGGTGCCGCGCACCGCCGTGGTGCCGATCTCGGAGTACCGGCGGGTCGCCGCCGACCCCGTCCTCGCGCCGTACCTCGAAGGGCTGGCGACCGCGACGGAGCCACCCACCGCTGACGAGGTCGACCACCGCTTCCTGGCGGTGCCGCTGCCCGAGGGCCTGGAGGACGCGATCCGGTCGATCGCCCCGGAGCTCGGCGAGCGCATCGCGGTCCGGTCCTCCGCGTCGTCGGAGGATCTCCGCGACCAGTCCTTCGCCGGCCAGTACCGGTCCTTCCTCGACGTCCCCACCAACGGACCCGAGCTGCTGCGGGCGGTCCGGCTCGTCTGGGCGTCGCTCTGGCACCCCGCGCCCTGGGCCTACCGGCGGGCATGGGGCATCCCGCAGACGGATGCCGCGATGGCGGTCGTGCTCATGCAGATGGTGCCGTCGGAGGAGTCCGGCGTGCTCTTCACGGTCGACCCCGGGAGCCCGACCGACGACCTGCGCGTCGAGCTCGTCTCCGGGCTCGGCGAAGCCCTCGTGTCCGGCGAGCGCACCCCCGACGTGTGGCACGTCCCACGATCGGGGTCGCTCCCCGCCGAAGGCCCCGTGTACTTCGCCGCCCTCCGCGAGGGTGCCGCGGCGCTCGAAGCAGCCGAGGGCGTGCCCCTCGACCTCGAATGGGCCTGGGACGGCCGCCAGCTGTGGCTGGTGCAGTCCCGGCCGATCACCGTCGACGCGACCGAGGGCGACGGCTTCGACACGGCCGTCGACGACCACGAGCTCACCTCGGCGGGGATCAGCGAGATGCTCCCGGGCGTCCTGCCGCCCCTCCGGTGGGGCATCGCCTCGCTCCTCGTCGAGGAGGCGTTCCGGAACGTGCTCAGCTCGCTGCGGGCGCTCCCCGCCGAGGTGGCGAGCGCGCACGCCTTCGTGCGCCGGGTCCGGGGACGGGCCGTGCTCGATCTGGACCTGCTGAAGGAGGCGGCCGAGCAGATCCCCGGCGCGTCTGCATCCGACATCGAGGCCCAGTACTTCGCCGAGCCCTCGACGCCGCCCACGACGCGACCGCACGCATCGTGGCTGCGCCTGCTGCGTCGCGACCTCCGGGCGATGGCGACGCGCCGCCGGGCGCGCTTCGACGGCGACGTCGCCATCGCCGCGATCCATGTGATCGACGCCGACCCGTGCGCGCTCGACCTGCTCGACGACCGCCAGCTCCTCTCCCGGCGCCTCCGCCTCCTCGACCTCGGTGTCCGTGCGATGACGGCGGAGCTCGGCGTCGCCGCGGCAGCCGCCGGCGCCTACGCCGGCGTCGAACAGGTGCTGGGCCGCTACCTGGACGCGGCCGAGGCCGCCCGGCACACCCAGCAGGTGACCCTCGGCGCCGCCGGGGTGCGCACCCCGGTCCCGACGGCCAGCCGATCGGTGTTCGCCGGGCCGACGTGGGCCGAGGCACCCCGCCTCCTCGAACGGCACGACGCACGGGCTCGCCCCGACGGGAGCGCCGCGCTGGCGGACCTCGAGGAGCTGCTCGTCACCGATCCGCGCTGGCGTCGCACCCGCGTGCTCTCGGGCCAGGTCATCGACGTGCGGCTCCACATGCTTCGGCGCTCGATCAGCGACGCGACCGAGGACCTCGGGCGTCGGGAGGGGGTCAAGGCCGCCGTGCTCGGGTTGGGCGGGCACGTGCGGGCCATCCACGTCGAGATCGGTGCGCGCCTGGTGGCGCGGGGCCTGCTGGACGCGGTCGACGACGTCGAGCTGCTGGGCGAGGACGAGATGCGCCGGGCCCTGCTCGACGGCATCGCCATCCCCCGCGGGGTGCTGGGTCGGCGGCGCCGGCACCTGGCTCGGTGGCGCGAGGAGGACGAGCTGCCCTCCCGGTTCACCGGCATGCCGGCCCCGGCCGAGGGCGAGCCCCTGTCGGGCGACCGCCTCACGGGCATCGCCGCCAGCCCCGGCCGCTTCACCGGGCGGGCGGTCGTCGTCCGCGATCCGACCGCCGGCTCGCCTCCACCCGGTTCGGTCCTCGTGGCCCGGGCGACCGATGCGGCGTGGTCACCGCTCTTCATCGATGCCGGTGCAGTGGTCGTCGAGCGAGGCGGACCGCTCTCGCACGCCGCCATCGTCGCCCGTGAGCTGGGGCTACCGGCCGTGCTCGACGTCCGGGGCGCGACGCGCCACCTCGACGGGAGGTGGGTCACGGTCGACGGCAGCGCCGGGATCGTCGCGATCCACGACGAGGAGCGCACCGCACCGCCGCAGGAGGTGACCGCACGATGACCGCCGCCCGCGACCCGTGGGCCGACGCCGACGTCGACCGGTTCGGCATCTTCGTGCCGGCGATCATGTCCGCTGGCCTGCTCTTCAGCATCGTGACGCTGCTGCGAGATGCCGTGCACGGCCGCCGGCACCGCCACCGGGAGCGTCGGGTCGAGATCGCCGGGGCGGCCGTCGCCGGCCACGTGACGACGGGCGCGTCGGCCACCGCCGCGCTCGAGCAGGTGCTGCGCCCCCGGTCGGCGTACCTGCTCACCGCCCTCACCTGCATCGGTGCGTCCGCGTACGTGGTCATCGGCGCGATGGGCAACTACGGGCGGGAGAACGGCTACGTCTCCGACATCGCCTGGCTCCTGGCGCTGTCGATCATCACCGGGTTCCTGCTGCTGTGGCTCGGCGTCGGCGCCGGCCTGCTCTACGCCCGCTACCCGGACACCCCGGCATGGGCAACCGAGCTGCTCATCTCCACCCCCCTCGGCCTGGCACCGGACAGCGACCGGACCGGGTCGCGCCGACGCTTCCTGCTCGGGTGGTCGGCCACGATGGCGGGCACCGCCTTCGCCGTCGTCACCCTCGGCGTCGGGTCCTCGCGCGGGGCCTTCGCCGATGCCGACGGCCGGTTGTCGAGCTCGGTCAGGACCTGGGACTGGATCGAGGGCGTCCAGGGGGTCCACCTCCTCGGCCGGACCGAGATCGCCGTCGCTGCCGTCCTGCTCATCGGCGTGGCCACCCTCCGCTGCCTCCCCTTCGCCGCGGCCTACGCCGGCGCCGTCGTCGCCTCGCTCGGGGTCACGACGCTGGTGCGCGAGGTGATCGAGCGCGACCGGCCGGCCGGCACGATCCTGACCGGGCTGGAGGACTCCTACCCCAGCGGCCACATGGTGCAGTCGGTGCTGCTCGCCGGCCTGGTACCCCTGGCCCTGCTCGTGCTCACCAGGTCGGCGCTCCTCGCCCGCGCCGTCGGCGTGCTGCTGGCCGTCGCCACCGTGCTCGGTGCCCTCGTCCGGGTGCAGCGGGGGCTGCACTGGCCCACCGACGTCCTGGGCGGCGCGGCCCTCGGCGTGACCATCGTGCTCGTCGTCCGCTGGGCCCTGGCCCGGCCGGCCCTCCACGCCAGGTGCCGCAGCTGCCCGTGGTCGTCCTCGCCCGGCCCGTCCCACACGGTGGTGCACCTGCCCGACCTGGCCCACGGCCTGCTGGGGCTGGCATCCCGGGCCCTCGCCCTGGTCGCGATCGCGACCTTCTCGGTCCTCGCGCTCACCGTCGGCATCCCGCGGAACCCCCGCGGTGAGTCGGTCGCCGCGCTCGTCGAGGTCTGGGGCACCCTCGCGGCCCTCGCGCTGCTGGCGCTGGCTTGGATCCTGTCGCTGTGGCACCCGCTCGCCGGCGCGGTCGGCCTCGCCGGCGGCGGCCTGGTGCTCGGTGCCCTGTCCTCGGTGGCGTACCACCCCCTCGTGTCGATCGCCGTCGCCGCGTCCTTCGGCATCCCGGCCATCGGGCTGTGGCTCACGTGGCAGCGGGGCCGGACCCGGCGAGCGGTCGCGGTCGTGGCCGTCCTGTGCGCGCTGTCGGGCACGACGGTGTACGCGACCGCGGCCACGGTCCACGACCACTTCTACGGTCCCGCCCACCCGGCGTCGGACACCGTGGCCCTTCCCGTCGACCTCGTCGAGTGGGCGTGGTCCGGGGCCGTGCGGACCGAGGGCTTCCAGGTCGTCGCTCGCGTGGAGGGGGACCACGACGAGGCGGTCCTCGTCGCAACCCCGGCCGCGGGCGGCGCGGCCACCAGGAGCGATCCCGCCCCGGTGTCGGACGAACGGGTCGTGCGCCTCACCGCCACCGACCTGGCCGCCGGCACCGAGTACCGGTGGTCGGTCGAGGTGGACGGGCACGTCGATCGCGCTCGCGGATCGGGTCGGGCGCGCACCGCGCCCTCCGGGCCTGCCGACCTGCGCATCGCGGTCGCCTCCTGCGCCCGGACCGGCTCGAGCGGGCAGGTCTTCGACGCCATCCGCATGGCCGATCCCGACCTGTTCGTGCACATGGGTGACTTCCACTACGGCGATCTCGCGTCGAACGACCTCGATCGCTACCGGGCACTGCTCGAGCGCGTGGTCACGGCACCCTCGCAGGCAGCGCTCTATCGCAACGTGCCGATCGCCTACGTCTGGGACGACCACGACTACGGCCCCAACGACTCCGACAGCAGCTCACCGAGCCGCGACGCGGCCTGGGCCGGCTACCGGGAGCTGGTGCCCAACGTGGCCGCGCCGGACGGGCCGATCAACCAGGCCTTCACGCTCGGACGGGTCCGCGTCGTCATGACCGACACCCGCTCGGCGAAGACAGCGGAGACGATGCTGGGGGCCGAGCAGCGGCGGTGGCTCCTCGACGAGCTCCGCACGTCGTCGCGCACCCACGCCGTCGTGCTCTGGGTCAACTCGGTTCCCTGGATCGCCCCCGACGAGCCGGGTCGGGACGACTGGGGCGGCTACGCCGAGGAGCGGGAGCAGATCCTGGACGCCATCCGGAGCGCGTCCATCGAGAACCTGGTGATGGTCAGCGGCGACGCGCACATGGTGGCGCTGGACGACGGCACGAACAGCGGCGGCTTCCCCGTGCTGCACGCCGCCGCGCTGGACCGGCCCGGCAACGTCCGGGGCGGCCCCTACTCCGACGGCACGTTCCCCGGGGCCGGGCAGTTCGGGCTCGTCGAGGTCGACGACGACGGTGGGTCCCACGTCGAGGTGACGCTCAGCGGCCGCACGTGGGAGGACGAGGTGCTCGTCAGCCGCACCTTCCGGTTCGCCGTGCCCCGCCCGGCTCGGTAGCCGCGGATCAGGCCGTGCGCTCGGCCAGGTAGGCGATGGCCCCGTCGAGGGTGCTGAGCGCGGGGTAGTCGCGCTCGGGGACGGTGAGGCCGGTCTCGTCGTGGATGCCGATCATCAGGTTCAGGAAGTCCATCGAGTCGAGGCCGAGCTCCTCCTGGAGCTGGCCGTCGGGCCGGGCACCGTCGAGATCGACCTCCGGGGCGATGTCGGCGAGGACCTTGGCGATGAGGTCGCGGGCGTCGCTCTCGGTGAGGGCGGTCATGGTGTTGCTCCTCCGGTGGGGTGGGGGTGGGGTCGGTCGAGCGCGTCGGGATCCTGCAGCAAGGCGGCGATCCGCGACAGGAGGGCGGCGCCCTCGATCCCGTCGCTGGTCCGGTGGTCGGCGGCCAGTGAGGCGACCACCACCGGGCGCACGGCCGGGGCGCCGTCGACGGCCAGGACCTCGTCGTGCACGGCACCGAAGCCGACCATGGCCAGCTGCGGCGGTCGGATGACCCCCCAGACGGCATCGACGCCGAGATCCCCGAGGTTCGTGACCGTGATCGTCGGTCCCGTCCACTCGCGCTGACGGACGCGACCGGCGCGTGCGCGCCCGGTCAGATCCCGGAGGGCCGTCATCAGCTCGGTGAGGGACATCTGGTCGGCGCCGTCGATCCCGGGGGCGACCAGGCCACCCCCGCGCAGGGCGATGGCCACCCCGAGGTGCACGTCGGACGACGGCCGGTGCCCGTCCTCCCACCAACCGTTGAGGGCGGGGTGCTCGGCGGCCGCGCTCGCCGTCGCCTTCAGGAGGAGCACGGCCGGGAGCACCCGCTCCACGACCGGGCACGCCTCGTTCCGGGTCCGCAACCAGTCGAGCGCGACCCCGAGGTCGACGGTGGTCTGCAGGTAGTAGTGCGGGATGTCCCGCTTCGAGCGCGCCATCGCCCGTGCGATGGCGTCGCGCATGCCGGCGTCCCGATCGACCGGCGCCGCCGCCGGCACGTCTGCGGCCAGCACCGCGCCGCCCGGCCCCGACCCGACCACGGCGGTCAGCGACACCTCGCGCTCGGCGGCGAGCCGGCGCGCGTAGGGCGAGGACCGGGTGCGCCCGTCCGCCGGCGTGGCGCGGGTCGGGCGGTGCTCGAGGGGAGCGGCGACGCCTCCCGGCCCGGATCGCGGTGCCCCCTCGACGTCGCGGCGGGTGATCACCCCGCCGGGCCCGGTCCCGGCCAGGTGGTGGAGGTCCACGTGGCGCTCGTCGGCCAGGTGCCGGACGATCGGCGACAGCACCCGGCCCGCGGTCCGGGCGGTGGTGGCCACGCCCCGCGGCGGGCCCTCGGCCGGGGCCACGGGCTGCGGGGCCGGCACCGGCGGTGATGTGGGCGCGGAGCGCCGGCCGGCGTCGGTCGCCCCCTCGATGCGGGCCAGCGGCGTGCCGACCGGGACCGTCGTGCCCACCTCCACGAGGAGCTCGCCGATCACGCCGTCTTCGAAGACCTCCACCTCGATGTCGGACTTCTCGGTGTCGATCACGGCGACGATGTCGCCGCGGCGCACCGGATCACCGGGCGCGACGAGCCACTCGAGCAGCGTGCCCTCGTCCATGTCGGCCCCGAGGGACGGCATGCAGAACTCACCCACGGAGACCCAGCTCCTCCACGGCCTGCAGGATCCCGTCCACGCTCGGGAGCGCGGCGATCTCGAGGTGCCGGGCGTAGGGCATCGGCACCTCCGCCGAGCAGACCCGTCCGACCGGCGCGTCCAGCTCGTAGAAGACGCCCTCGGTGATGCGGGCGCTGATCTCGGCCGAGATGCTGCCCGACCGCCAGCCCTCGTCGACGACGACCGCACGGTGCGTCCGGGCCACCGATCCGAGGATCGCCTCGTCATCGAGCGGTCGCAGGGTCCGGAGATCCACGACCTCGGCGTCGATCCCGCGGCCGGCGAGCTCCTCGGCCGCGGCGAGCACCGTGGGGAGGGTCCCGCCGTAGGTGATCAGGCTCACGTCGGTGCCCGAGCGGCGGACGGCGGCCCGGTCCAGGTCCACCGGACCCAGGTCGTCGGTGAGCTCGCCCTCGGCCCCGTAGAGCGCGCCGTGCTCGAACAGCAGCACCGGATCCGGGTCGTCGAGAGCCGTCTGCAGCATCCAGCGGGCATCGTCCACGGTGGCCGGCGTGACGATGCGCAGGCCGGGGATGTGGGCGTACCAGCCCTCGAGGCTGTGCGAGTGCTGGGCGGCGAGCTGGCGACCGGCGCCGGTCGTCATGCGGATGACGATCGGCACGTTGCACTGGCCGCCGCTCATGTGGAGCAGCGTCGCCGCGTTGTTCATGATCTGGTCGAGGGCGAGCAGGCTGAAGTTCACGGTCATGATCTCCACGATCGGGCGCATGCCGCCGAGCGCGGCGCCGATGCCGGCGCCGACGAACGCTGCTTCCGACAGCGGCGTGTCCCGGATCCGCTCGGGACCGAACTCCTCGAAGAGGCCGAGGCTGACCCCGAAGCACCCGCCGTACGCGCCGACGTCCTCCCCCATCAGGAAGACCCGGTCGTCGTCTCGCAGCGCGGCGGCCAGGGCATCGCGCATCGCCTCCCGGTACGTCGTGGTGCTCACCGGACCCCGCCTCCCGTCGGCTCGCTGGTCACGTGGCGCCCGAGGGTCTCCACCGGTTCGGGTGTGCCCGCTTCGGCGAAGGCCACGGCGGCGTCCACCTCGGATGCGACGCGCTCCTCGATCCCGGCCATGCCGGCGTCGTCGAGCGACCCCTCGTCGCGCAGGCGCCTCTCGAGCAGGTCGATGGGGTCGCGTTCGCGCCAGGTCCGGACCTCGGCCTTGTCCCGGTAGCGCTCCGGGTCGAACATGGAGTGCGCCCGGAAGCGGTAGGTGCGCAGCTCGAGGAAGTGCGGCCCGCCACCGTTGCGCACCGCCGTGACCGCCCGGGCCGCCGCCCGCTCCACCGCGACGACGTCCATGGCGTCGACCGGCCACGCCGGCATCTCGTAGGCCGCGGCCTTGGCCGCGATGTCGGTCTCCGACTCGCTGCGGGCGAGCGCGGTGCCCATGGCGTAGAGGTTGTTCTCGCAGCAGAACAGCACCGGCAGATCCCACAGGGCGGCCAGGTTCATCGACTCGTGGAACTCGCCCTCGGCGACGGCGCCCTCGCCGAAGAAGCAGGCGGTCACCCGCGGCCGCCCGGCGAGCTGGTCAGCGAGCGCCAGGCCGACCGCCACCGGCAGGCCGCCGCCGACGATGGCGTTCCCCCCGTACACGCCGTGGTCCATGTCGAACAGGTGCATGGACCCGCCGCGGCCGCCGCTGCACCCCTCCGCGACGCCGTACATCTCGGCGAGGATGGCGGTCATCGGCGTCCCCTTCAGCAGGGCGTGCCCGTGCTCCCGGTAGGTGGCGACCACGGCGTCCTCGGGCTCCAGCTGCTCGATGACCCCGGTGGCGGCCGCCTCCTCCCCCACGTACAGGTGCAGGAAGCCGCGGATCTTGGACTGGGTGTACAGCTCGGCGCAGCGCTCCTCCATGCGCCGCACCCGCAGCATCTGCTCGAGGAGGTGCCGTCCGTGCGCGGGGTCGAGCGGGCTCATCTGGCCACCTCCAGGGTCGATGTGTCCCCCTCGTCGAGACCGAGCACCCGTGCCCTCAGGAGGCGCCGCATGATCTTGCCGCTGCGGGTCTTGGGCAGGTCCTGGTCGAAGCCGATCGTCCGGGGCGCGACCGCGGGGCCGAGGCGGCCCCGGGCGTGGCCGAGCAGCTCGCGCCGCAGCTCGTCGCTGGGGTGGCGCCCCTCGGCGAGGCTGACGAAGGCCTGGACCACCTCGCCCGCCACCGGGTCAGGCACGCCGATCACGCCGGCCTCGACCACGGCCGGGTGCTCGAGCAGCACCTTCTCCACCTCGAACGGGCCGATGAGGTGGCCGGCGGACTTGATGACGTCGTCACCTCGCCCGACGAACCACACGTAGCCGTCGGCGTCCTGGCGCACCAGGTCACCGGACCGGTACCAGCCGTCGGCGAAGCAGCGGGCGTAGCGCTCGTCCTGGTCCAGGTAGCCACGGAACATCGAGGGCCACCCGGCCCGGAGGGCGAGCTCGCCGGTCTCGTCCGGGTCGCAGCGCACCAGCTCGCCGGCACCGTCACGGCGGAGCTCACCGTGGTCGTCGAGGGCGAGGACGGCTGCGTCCACGCCGGGCAGCGGACGGCCCATGGAGCCGGGCCGGATCTGCTGGCCCGGGCCGTTGGCGACCATGATCCCGCCGGTCTCGGTCTGCCACCAGTTGTCGTGGATCGGGGTGCCGAGGGCGTCTCGACCCCACGCCACGGCCTCCGCGTGCAGCGGCTCACCGACGCTGGCGACGAAGCGCAGGCGCCCCAGGTCCTCCCGGGGGGCGAGGTCGGCGCCAGCACGCATGAGCATCCGCACCGCGGTCGGCGCCGTGTACCAGACGTCCACGGCCTGGTCCCGGAGGATGCCGTACCAGCGCTCGGCCTCGAACTCGCCCTCGTCGACCACCAGGGTCGCCCCGTGGGTGAGGGGCGAGATGATCCCGTAGGAGGTCCCGGTCACCCAACCCGGGTCGGCCGTGCACCAGAACACGTCGCCGTCGCGCAGGTCGAGCGCGAGCCGCCCGGTCGCGTGGTGGGCGACGACCGCCTCGTGCACGTGCACGGCCCCCTTCGGCGTGCCGGTGGTCCCGCTGGTGAAGTGCAGCAATGCCGGGTCCTCCGGATCGGTCGGGCCGATCTCGTAGGTCGACCGTGCCGCGTCCAGCAGGGCGGGCAGCGACCGCGTCCCCTCAGGGGCTGCATCGGCGGCCACGTCCACCAGCAGCACGTGCTCGAGGTCCGGCAGGTCACCGCGGAGCCCGGCGACCTTGCGCCGGTACTGGGCCTCGGTGGTGACGAGCACCCGGCCACGTCCGATCCGCAGGCGCGTGCGCACCGGTTCCGGCCCGAACGCTGCGAACAGCGGTGAGAACACGGCCCGGTGCTTGAGGGTGCCGAGCGCCGCCACGTACAGCAGCGGCGTACGCCCGCTCAGGGCGAACACGGGATCGCCGGCGCCCACGCCGAGGTCCTGGAGCACGTTGGCGAACCGCGACGTCCGCTCGGCCAGGTCACCGTAGGTCAGGTCCTCGCGCGCCCCGCGAACACCGAGCCAGCGGATGGCGACCCGATGCTCCCGGTCAGTACCGAGGTGGCGGTCGACCGCCTCGTGGGCGATGTTGAGCCCCCGGCCGTCCGGGAGCCCGTCCAACGCCCGCCGCGCCCGCCCCCAGACCTCCGATGGCTGATCCATGGTCACGGTGGGGTCCACACGAGCTCCTCCTCGCACCCGATCGTCCGCCGGGGCCTGCGACCCCGGCAAGGGTCCTTCGTCCCCGCGAGGCCGTGAACGTGTCCCGGGGCGGTCGGGTCGCTGGTGTCGCGGGCCATTGGGCCCTGGCGCGACGTGGCGAGATGGCAGACGCTGCGGCCATGGCTGCACAGACCGAACCCGGCGTGGTCCTCGTCCCGGCTGACCAGGTCGTCGAGCTCGCCCCGATGCCCCTGGGGGTCGGCGAGGGCGCCGTCCACCGCACCACCTGGACCGACGGGCGCTCCAGCGCCGGCTTGATGCACATCGACGCCGGTCACCACCTCGGTGAGCACACGCACCGCCGGCACCACCACCACATCTGGGTCGTCTCCGGACGGACGCGGGTGCTCGGTGCCGAGCTCGACGCCGGCTCCTACGCCCACATCCCCGCCGGCGTCGCCCACGACTTCGAGGCCGTCGGCGACGAGGGGTGCACGGTCTTCTACCTGTACCAGCAGGACGGGAGCGCCTGAGAAGGACGGGAGCGCCTGAGCGGCTGCGGCCGCAGCCCCGGGCGCGCTCAGCTCCGGGTCGCGGGGACCGGGCTGTCCCGGTGGCCGTAGATCGTCTCCGCCGTCACCGGCCGCACGAGGTCGGCGAGATCGGCCGACAGGTTGATCAGCAGGTCGTCGATCGACAGGACGCCGACGAAGCGCCCGCGCTCGGTCACCGCCAGGCGGCGGACGGCGTTCTCCCGGAAGATGGCATAGGCGGCTCGCAGGTCGGCGTCGGCCTCGATGGTGACGACCGGGCTCGACATCATCGAGTCCACCCGGGCGTGGGGGTCCAGACGGCGGGCGAGCCCTCGGCGCACCAGGTCGCGGTCCGTGACGATCCCGACCAGGTGGTCCCCGTCGAGCACGGCCAGCGCGCCGACACCGGAGCGCTCCATGATCTCGGCGGCCTCGCGCATGGTGCGCTCCGGGCCGATGGCCACACCGGAGCGGCGGATGCCCTCGATGGCCCTCATGACCGCGCCCCTCCTGCGTCGGCAGCATCGAAGTGCTGCAGGGCGGCGTCGGAGCCGGGGAAGAAGAGCGTCTCGTGCCCGGAGTCCCCCCAGCGCACGACGTAGGGCGGCCCGCCGTCATCGCCGCGCACCTCGAGCACCTCGCAGTCACGGTCCGGTTCACCGACCCGGTGACCGCGGATGATGATCCGGTCTCCCTTGGCAGCGTGCATGGGTCCTCCTCGACATCGACGAACTCTCCCCGTCATCAGACTCCTGGCGAGCCTCAGCGGACAGGGCCCAAGGTCATGGACCCCGCCGGAACCAGAGCCCTTGTGCCCTACCGACGGTCGGCCGCTCGGCGCACGATCGGCGCATGGGTCCGATCCGTCGGGTGTCGATCGCGGCGATGACGTGCGCGGCGCTGCTGCTGCTCCCGGGCGCAGCGGCCGATGCCGCACCCGCCCAGGACGCGCCGGCGGTCGTCCCCGATGGCGGGTACGTGCTCGACGGCTTCGGCGGCCTCCACCCCTTCGGTGGGGCGCCAGCCGTCGCTCCGGGCAGCTACTGGCAGGGCTGGGACATCGCCCGGGCGGTCGTGACCCGAGCCGACGTGCGCTCCGGGTACGTCGTCGACGGCTGGGGCGGGCTCCACGCCTTCGGCGGCGCACCCCGGGTCGCGCCCACGGGGTACTGGCGGGGCTGGGACATCGTGCGCGGCCTGGCCCTGCGCCCCGACGGGAGGTCCGGGTACGTGCTGGACGGGTGGGGCGGACTCCACCCCTTCGGCGGCGCACCGGCGGTGGCGGTCGCCTCCTACTGGTCGGGATGGGACATCGCGCGGGGCGTCGCCCTGGATGCGTGCGATGCCTCCGGGACCTCCGGGTGGGTGCTCGACGCCTACGGCGGCCTGCACGCCTTCGGCGGCGCGCCGGCGAGGACGGCGTGGTACCTGCCCGGCGTCGACCTGGCGCGCGGCATCACCTCGTGGTGCCAGGGCGGGGCGTCCGCCGGCTACGTGGTCGACGGCTGGGGCCGCCTGCACCCCTTCGGTGCGGCACCGATCGCCGGGACCACGACGTGGCCGGGATGGGACATCGCCCGAGGTGTGGTCATGGACCGGGCCGGCGACGGCGGGTGGGTGCTGGACGGCTGGGGCGGGCTCCACGCCTTCGGTGGCGCACGGCGGGTCGCACCGTCGGGGTACTGGTACGGCTGGGACATCGCGCGAGGCGTCGGCGCCAACGGCGGCGGCGGCTCGATGCCCCATGCGGTCGGACGGACGCTGCGGCCGCTGCAGGGGACCGGGGCGTGGGTCGACCTGTTCGACTGGTCGCTCACCTACACCGGCGGCTCGCCCTCGGTGGGCACGGCGGACATCGACGCCATGGCCGCGGCCGGCATGGAGACCCTCTTCATCCAGGTGACGCGCATCGACGCACCGACCGACATCGTCGAACCGGCCCGGTTGGCGCTGCTCCTCGACCAGGCCCACCGCAGGGGCATGCGGACCTGCGCCTGGTTCCTCCCCGGGCTTGCCGACCCGGCCGTGGACCAGCGCAAGGTCGCGGCCATCGCCCGCCTCGACGTCGACTGCGTGGCCGTCGACATCGAACCCACCGTCGCCCAGACCGACCCGGAGGCGCGCAACGCCAACCTCGTCTCCCTCAGCCGGTACGCCCGAGCGACCGTGCCCCGCGCCATCCCGCTCGCGGCGATCGTGCTGCCACCCGTCGTGACCGAGATCCTCAACCCGTCCTACTGGCCTGACTTCCCGTGGACCTCGATCTGCGACCACTACGACGCGTGGATGCCGATGAGCTACTGGACGAACCGGCCCGTCGACTCCATCTGGCGGGATCCGTACCGGTACACGACCGAGAACGTCCGACGCCTCCGCATCGATCTCGCCGACCCGGGAGCGCTCGTGCACGTGATCGGCGGCATCGGCGACCAGGTCACCGCGGCCGAGCTGCTGGCGTTCCGGCAGGCGGCGACCGACACCCGCAGCATCGGGCTCGGCATCTACGACTGGGCGAGCACCCCGGCGACCCTCCGGGACGACCTCAGAGGTTGAGCGCGATCAGGGCCACCCCGAACACGGCGAACAGCGCCGCGGAGCCGATGCGGATGGTCTGCTCGGGCAGCCGAGCGCCCGTGGCCCGGCCGACGAGGACCCCGACCGACCCGGACGCGATGATGCCGATGGTGGCGCCGACCCACACCAGCACCGGGTTGCCCTGGGCGGCCAGCGTCGCGGTGGCCAGCATCGTCTTGTCGCCGAGCTCGGCCACGAACATGGCCGCGGCGACGGACAGCACGACTCGGCCGTGGCCGGTGGCCGCGGCCATGCCCTCCTCGTCATCGTCGTCAGCCCGCAGGGACCAGAGCGCGAACCCGATGAAGAGGACGCCGCCCCCCAGGCCGAGCGCACGGGTCGGGAGTGCGGCGCCGAGCAGGCCGCCGACCACGACCGACAGCAGGTTGGTGGCGGCGTAGGCCAACGCCACGCCGGCGAGCACCGGTCCGAGGCGGTGGCGGGCGCCGAAGCCGAGCGCGACCAGCTGGGTCTTGTCGCCGAGCTCGGCCAGGAAGACGATGCCGAGCGCGGCGAGCAGCGAACCCACGGGGCGAACCTAGGACGGGGGCCGGGCGCGACGAAGGGCGCAGCGAGCGCTGCGCCCTCCGTCGCCTGTGATGCGATTCGTCCGGGCGGCCGGTGGGCCGTCCGAGGGATCAGTCCTCCTCGGTGACCGTCTCGGTCTCTTCCTCGACGACCTCGGTCTCCGTCTCGGTGTCGGTCTCCTCGACCGTCTCGGTCTGGGTCTCGGTCTCGAGCTCGAGGGTCTCCGTATCGGTCTCGGTGACGCCCTCGGTCTCGGTGACGTCGACCTCCTCGGTGTCGGTCTCGGTCTCGGTGTCGACGATCTCCTCGGTGGTGTCGTCGTCGTCACCGCAGGCAGCGGCACCGAGCAGCAGGGCGGCGGCGAAGCCGGCACCGGCGATGCGGCGGGTCAGGGTCGAGCTCATCTGTCAAACCTCCGTTGGGGGGATGGCACGGAGCCCGCCACCTACCCGGCGAGGTGTTCGGTAGAACTCGTCCCTCAACCGTCCCCGGGCTCGTGCCCGATCGCTCGGGACACGGCCTCGAGCAGCTCCGCCGGGCTGGCCGGCGCCTCGAGCACCACGCAGCCCTCGAGATCCACCTTCTGCCGGGCGGCCTCGGGTGCGGCGACCTCGACCACGACCCGCAGATCGGGCAGTCGGCGACGCAGCGCCCGGAGCGCCTCCACGTTGCGGGGGTCCCACGGGCGCAGCGCGTGCACCACCACGTCGACGCCCTCGGCGGCGGAGCACCCCTCCCCTGCGGCCAGCCGGCATCGCTGGCCGGCCCCTTCGGGTCCCGGGCAGGTGACCGTGTCGTAGCCGTGCTCGCGCAGGACCGCGGCGGCGTGCTCGCGGGTCCCCCACTCGACGGCCTCCACCAGCACCCGGGGTCCCGCACCGGGTTCCCATTCGTGGTCCTGGATGAGCTCGGGCATCGCGCGCTCCTCCGTTCGCGATCCGGGTCGGGCCCCGGTCCCTTCGCCATCGTCGGCCAACCGAGCTCCGGGGCGCCAGGGACCAACGTCCCGTCCGACATGGGCCCGCCGCGACCGGGGAACGGAGGGACCGCACACCCGCCTGTTCCGGAAGGACTCCCATGAACGTCATCCAGCTGCTGGAGAACGACCACCGCGAGGTCGACGAGCTGTTCCGGCGCGTCCACCTCTCGGAGAAGCCCGAGACGATCGATGAGCTGACCAAGCAGATCGTGCACGACCTCTCCGTCCACGCCGCCGTGGAGGAGCAGTTCGTCTACCCCCTGCTGCGAGCCAAGGTCGACGGCGGCGGCGCCATGGCCGACGAGGCGATCGAGGAGCACCAGCAGGCCAAGCGCCTCCTGGCCGACCTCGAGGAGCTCGATGCCGGCTCCGCCGACCACGCGAAGGCCATGGAGTCGCTGATCGAGACGATCCGTCACCACGTGGAGGAGGAGGAGGCCGACGTCTTCCCGAAGCTCCGCGACGAGGTGGGCGCGTCCACCCTCGACTCCCTGGGTGACCTGGTCGAGCAGGCCAAGAAGGTCGTGCCCACGCACCCGCACCCCCTGGTGCCCGGCACCGCCACCGCGCAGCTCGTCGCCGGCCCGTGGGCGGCCACGGTGGACAAGGTGCGAGACCTCCTCGGCGGCCGCTGACGCGACACGCCCCGGACGCCATGGCGTCCGGGGCGGGGATCGTCGGGCCTCAGCCCTCCGGGTCGGGTTCGTCGTCGGTGGGGACGGCCCGGGCCTGGTCAAGGGCGTCGGCCTCGGGCACCTCGAAGCTGTCGTCGCCGAGCACGGCACCAGCATCGGCATCGGGCTCGTCGTCGACCGATCGGCGCTGCTCCAGCGCGTCGGCCTCGGGGACGTCGTCGGGCAGCTCGTCGCTGGCCATGATCACTCCTCCTCGATCGGCTCCCACCACTGGCACCACCAGTCGCCGCCCACGAGGATGCGCAGGGTCTGGTGCCAGCAGTACGAGATCTCCTCGTCGGGGTCCAGGTAGTACAAGCAGTTGTCGCAGCGCTCGTCCTTGTACGGATGGCCCTTGAGGGTGGCTCGCTCCATCACGTCCTTCCACTCGAGCCACTTGACGGAGTCGATCTCCTTGGGCTCAGGCTTCGGGATCTCGTAGTCGGACATTCGCTGGTCTTCTCCCGGTCTCGACGATGGGTACGCCGGGTCGGTTCCCGTGCGCCCCCTCGTTCTAGAACATCAGACCTGGGCGGTGGCGGCACACCGCCGGGGACCCTCCCGGGGTTCAGCCGGCCTCGGCCACGCCGCGGTCGCCGTCGTCCACGGGCAGGGCCCGGACGTCACCGGCGGCCTTCTGGGCGGCCAGAGCCTCGCCCGCACCGAGCACCGGGCGCTCGGCCGCGGACTGGAGGGACTCGATCTCGTCGAGGGACCGCTGGAACACGCGCCGGCGGGTGCCGTTGAGCTCGTCGTGGAAGCTCTTGTGGGTGAGGTCCAGCTGGCGACCCACCTTCTCGATGGCCCCGACCAGCTTGTCCCACTCCCCCGTCAGGCCGCCGAGGCAGCGCAAGATGTCGTCGCTGCGGCGCTCGAGCTGGAACTGCTCGACCGATCGGCGGACCACGGCCAGCACGGCGAACAGGGTGCTCGGGGAGCACAGCACCACCTGGTGGCCGAGTGCGACGTCGACGATGTCGGGGTCGGACTCGTGCAGGAAGGCGTACACCGCCTCGTTGGGGATGAACAGCAGCAGGCAGTCGACCGTGTCGCGGTGGTCCACGTAGCCCCGGCCGGCCAGGCCGCGGACGTGGTTGCGCACGTCGGCCACGAAGGCCTTGGTGTGGCGGGCGCGGTCGGCGTCGGACTCGCACTCCAGCACCCGCAGGTAGTTGTCGACCGGGAACTTCACGTCCATGCGCAGCTCGAGGTCCCGCGGCAGCAGGAAGCGGAAGTCGGGGATGGTGCCGCCCTCGATCGCGGTCTGGCGGCGGTAGCTCACGCCTTCGCGGAAGCCGGCGGCACGCAGCACGTCCTCGGCCATGCGCTCGCCCCACTGCCCCCGCTGCTTGGGGCTGGCCAGCGCCTGGCGGAGCTGGTCGGTGTGCTGGGCGAGGGACTGCTGCGTGCGGGTGACGTGCTCGAGCTGGGCCACGAGCGACCCGGTCTGCTCGGCCCGCTCCTTCTGCAGGGACTGGACCAGCCCACCGAGGGTGCCGAGGGCATCGGCGATGTGGGTGACCTGCTGCTCGAAGGAGTGCGAGCGCAGGTCGAGCTCCCGGCTGCCGGCGGCCATGGAGTCCTGCAGCTTGGAGGTGGCCACCGAGGTGGCGCTCTCCACCGCGGCGCGCAGCGTGTGCTCCCGCTCGGCGACGAAGGCGTGCCCGGCCTGGGCCACGACGGCGTCGACGGCGGCGGCGACCGCGGCCTCGCGCTCCTCTGCGGCACGGGCCGAGAGCTGGGTGGTGGTGAGCCGGGCGACCACGAGCGCGGCCAGCGCGGCGGCCACGACGGCGGCGAGGAGGGCGAGGAGGACGGCCATGGGTCAAGTATCCGCACGGGGGGTGACGAGAACGCGGACCCGGGCGTGCCTACCGTTCGTCCATGGCCCGGATCACCGTCTCCACCACGATCGACGCGAGCCCGGCGGCGGTGTGGGCAGCGGTCGAGGACGTCGGCTCCCACGTCGACTGGATGGCCGATGCCGAGGCCATCCGCTTCACCTCGGACCGCACCAGCGGCGTCGGCACCACCTTCGAGTGCGACACCAAGGTCGGGCCGCTCCGACTCACGGATCTGATGGAGATCACCCGCTGGGAGCCGGAGCAGGCCATGGGCGTTCGCCACGTCGGCCTGGTCACCGGCGAGGGGGTCTTCACGCTCTCGTCCGCCGGTGAGCAGTCCCCGGATCGGGCGACCACCCGCTTCGAGTGGTCCGAGCGGCTGGTGTTCCCCTGGTGGATGGGCGGCCCCGTCGGCGGGATCGTCGGCGGGAGGATCATGCGCCTGATCTGGAAGCGGAACCTGCGGCGACTCAAGGGCATCGTCGAGGGTCAGCAGGGGTGACCACCTTCCTCCTGCGCCTCGAGCCCGAGGACGGCGACGGGCCAACGGTCGCGGTCAAGGACCTCATCGACATCGCCGGCACCCCCACCACCTGCGCGTCCCGGCCGATCGCCGAGGCGGCGGGGCCGGCCACGTCCGACGCTGCCTGCATCACCAGCATCCGGGCCGGCGGCGGACGCATCGTGGGCAAGGTCAACCTCCACGAGCTCGCCTTCGGAGGCAGCGGCATCAACCCCTACACCGGGACGCCGCAGAACCCGCTGGACCCGGCCCGGATCCCCGGCGGCTCCTCGTCCGGCTCCGCCGTGGCCGTGGCCACCGGCGAGGCCGACGTGGCCATCGGCACCGACACCGCCGGCTCGGTGCGGATCCCGTCGACGTGCTGCGGCGTGGTCGGGTTGAAGACGACCTTCGGCCGCATCCCGACCAGCGGCGTGCAGCCCCTGGCCCCGTCCCTCGACACGGTCGGGCCCATGGCGACCACGGTCGCCGGCGTCGTCACCGGCATGGCGCTGCTCGAGCCCGGCTTCGTGCCGGGCGCGCCCGCACCGTCGGTCGGTCGCATCCGCCTGCCCGGCGCCCATCCCGAGATCGAGGCCGCCATCGATCGGCTGCTCGCCGCCAGCGGGCTGGACATCGTCCCCGGCGCGCTCGACGGCTGGGAGCGGGCCGCGGACGCCGGCACGACGATCCTGTTCGGCGAGGCGGCCCGCGTCCACGCCGACCTCCTTCGCGACCACGCCGGCCAGCTCGGCGAGGAGACCCGGGATCGGCTCGAGAAGGGGGCGCGGATCACCGACGCGGAGCTCGACGCAGCACGAGCGCACGCCCAGCCGTGGCGGACCGAGCTGGACGCCGCACTGGCCCGGACCCCGGTGCTCGCCACCGCCGGGATCATGGACGAGCCGCCGCTGCTCACCGAGCCCCAGCGGCTCGACACCCGGGCCCCGAACGTGGCGGTCAACCTGGCCGGCAACCCGGCGATCGTGGTGCCGGTCGCCCGGCCGGGGCACCTGCCCACGGCCGTGCAGCTGATCGGGCGGCGGGGCGAGGAGGAGGTCCTCGTCGCCACCGCCGCCGTGCTCGAAGCCGCCTCGACCGGCTAGCTGCCCACGTACTCGTCGCGCAGCTCGCGCTTGACGAACTTGCCGTTGGCGTTGCGCGGCAGGGGCTCGGTGCGGAACCAGACGTGGGCCGGGATCTTGAACTTGGCGATCCGCTCGCCCAGGAACGAGCGCAGGCCCTCCTCGTCGAGGGACGCCCCGTTGCGCAGCACGATGGCGGCGCCGACCTCCTCGCCGAGGCGATCGTCGGGCACGCCGAACACGGCCACCTCGGCCACGTCGTCGTGCTCGTAGATGGCGGTCTCGACCTCGGAGCAGTAGATGTTCTCCCCGCCCCGCAGCACCATGTCCTTGGCCCGGTCGACGATGAACACGAAGCCGTCCTCGTCGATGCGGGCGATGTCGCCGGTGTTGAACCACCCGTCCTGGATGGCCTCGGCCGTCGCCTCCGGGCGGTTCAGGTAGCCCTTGATGACCACGGAGCCGCGCACGCACAGCTGGCCGACGGTGTCGGGCCCCGGCGGGAGATCGTTGCCGGCCTCGTCCACCAGCTTGGCCTCGAGGGTCGGCACGACCGGGCCGCACGACGCCGGCTTGGCCACGTAGTTGGCCGCCGAGTTGGCGGTGACGATCCCGCAGGTCTCGGTGAGGCCGTAGCCGGTGGACGGCGCGCCGGTCTTGAGCGACTTGTCGATCTTGTCGACCAGGTCGGGCTGGAGCGCCGCACCGCCGCCGCCCATGCCCTGCAGGCTGGAGGTGTCCCGCTTCGCCCAGTCCGGGTGGGCCAGCAGCTCGCGGCTCATGGTGGGCACGCCGGAGAAGTTGGTGACCTGCTCGCGCTCGATCAGCTCCAGCGCCCGGCCCGGATCCCACTTGTAGGTGAGCACCAGGCGCCCGCCGGCCAGCGTGCAGGGGTGCAGGAGGCAGTTGTTGGCCGTGACGTGGAACAGCGGCGTGGGCGCCATGAACACGGCCTGGGACGGCGCGGCATCCGGGTCGGGGGCCGGCGCGGTGCCCGCCTTCTGGGCCGCCATCCCCGCGGCCGTGGTCATGAAGACGATGTGGAGGATGTTGTGCACGCACCCCCGGTGCGTGAGCTGGGCCCCCTTCGGGAACCCGGTGGTGCCCGACGTGTAGAAGATGCAGGCGTCGTCGTCGGGGTCGATGGTGGCCTCGGGAAGCGAGTCGGGGGCGTCCTCGGCGCGGACGACGTCGGTCCAGCGGGTGGCGTCGTCGGGCAGCTCGCGTTCGGACCGGACGCTGATGAGGTGCATGGGCTGCTCGGCCCGCACGGCGTCGAGGTGGGGCAGGACCCGCTCGATGCGCTCGTCGTCGGCGATGAGGACCTTGGGGCGGGAGTCGGTGAGCCCGTACTCCATCTCGGGCCCGGTCCACCACGCGTTCATGCCCACGGCGGCGGCGCCGAGGCTGAGGGCGGCCCAGTACGACACGACCCACTCGGGGTAGTTGCGCATGGCGATGGCGACGCGGTCGCCTTCGCGGACGCCGTGGCTCTCGCGCAGCAGGTGGGCCAGGGCGCGGACCTGGGCGTGCACCTCGGCGTAGGTGTACCGCTCGTCCTCGTAGACGAGGTAGTCCTTGTCGCCGTGGCCGGCGGACAGCTCCCAGAGCACCCGCATGTTCGGCGGTGCGCTCTTGAACACCTGGATCGGCACGCCTCGGACGTCGATCGTCTCGATCTCGAAGGAGCCCCCCGGCGCGGTGAGCTCGTCCCATGCTTCGCGGTAGTGATCGGTCACGGTCCGATCCTGGCACGCGCCACCCCGGATCGAGGAGACAGCCGTCACACGGGCGGCGGCACCGCCCGATCGCTCACCCAGTTGCCGTGGAACCCGAGCGGCACCCGCTGGGGCAGCCGCACGCGGGCCACGTAGTCGCTGCGGTCGAGGTCGGTGGCGTCCATCACCACGAAGTCGGTGTCGCCGCTGCCGAGGTCGTGGACGAAGGTGAGCAGCCACCCGTCGTCCTCGTCGGTGCCGCCCTGGCGGGCGACGAAGACCGGCTCCCCTGCGGCCCGGCCGGGCCCGTGGTCGAACTCCCAGCGCTGCCCGGTCTGCAGGTCGTGCTTGAGGGTCGGCCAGCCCGTGGCGTCGTCGAGCGACGGCGACGCGCAGTACCCGTACCGGTACGGCTTGGCGGTGAGCGACCCCCGGTGCCGGGGGAACTCGTTGGCCCGCTCGTCGACCACCGTGGTCGACACGGTGCGAGCCACCGGATCCAGCTCCCAGCGCTCGAGGGTGGCGTGGCCGCCGTCGCCGAACGGGCCAAGCACGTCGAGGTCGAACATCTTCTCGTAGCGGCACAGATCGATGACGACCTTGCCGGAGCCATCGGGGCCTTCCGTGTCGTAGGCGTTCATCGGGTGGAACACGTAGCCGATGGGGACGTCGATCCAGATGACGTCCTCGGCCGCACCCTCCCGGGGCAGCAGGCCGATGCGGTTCCCGTAGTCCGGGTTCCAGCGCATCGGGAAGGTGTCACCGGCCATGGCCAGCTCGATGTCCACGGTGCAGGGCTGGTCGTAGATGACCGCGTAGCGCTGGGTGAGCGACATGTCGTGGAGCATCGTCATGCCGAGGGGGATGTCGAGCGCCTTGCGCACCGTGCCGTCGGGGGCGACCACCACGTACTGGATGTGGTCCATCCACTGCGCCGGTGCGTACACCATCGCGTGCATCTCGCCGGTGTCCGGGTCCAGCTTGGGGTGGGCGGTGAACGCACCCGGGAGCGTGCCCGAGAAGTCGTTGCGGCCCACGGTGTCGAGCTCGTAGGTGAGCTCGACCGGGGTGCCGCCCGCCTCCACCATCGCCCAGGTGGTGCCGGCGAAGCCCCCGACGTTGGTGTTGGGCCCGCCCGGGCTGTCGTTCCAGTTCGGCCCGGGCACGTCGCCCGTGCCGCGCACCTCGCCCACGTGCCGCGAGCCCACGTAGCGGTTGCGGTACCACTCGGCCCGGCCGTCGAGCAGGCGCACGCCGTGCACCATGCCGTCGCCGAGGAACCAGTGGTGCGTGGCCGGGTCGACCTCGTCGATGGGGTTCGGCCCGTTGCGCAGGTAGCGCCCGGCCAGCTCCTCGGGCAGCGCACCCTCGACGGGCAGGTCGAACGCGGTGACCTCCTCGGTGACCGGGGCGTAGGGCCCGGACAGGTAGCGGTTGCCGTACCCCGACTGCTCGGTGGGCTGCTCGGTGGCGGTCATGTGTCCCCCTGGGCGCTTGCGTAACTTTGTTATCGGCGTAACATTGTTACGTGGCTGCCGCCGTGTCAACCCCGATCCCCGATCAGCGCCAGGCGATCCTCGACGCCGCGCTGGCCGTGCTCGCCCGCGACGGCGAGGCCGCCTTCACCGTGCGCCGCATCGCCGAGGAGGCCGGCTGCTCCACCACCGGCGTCTACACCTGGTTCGGCGGCAAGGCCGGCCTGGTGGATGCCATCTTCATCGACGGCTTCGAGTCCTTCGACGCCGCCCTGGCGCCGGCCTACGCCTCCGGCGACGTCGGCGCGTCCGGTCGCGCCTACCGACGCTGGGCGCTCGACAACCCGACCCGCTTCCTCGTCATGTTCGGGCGCGCCGTCCCCGACGTCCTGCCGGGCGATGCTGCGCTGGAGCGCGGCTACGAGTCGTTCCGACGCCTGGTCGAACACGTGCACGCGATCCGGCCCGAGCTGAGCGAGGACGAGGCCTTCGACTGGGCGTACCACGTGAACGCCACCGTCCACGGCTACGTGCTCACCGAGCTCACCGGCATGAGCACGGCCCCCGACCGGGCCGAGGAGCTCTACGAGCTCGGCCTCCGTCGCCTGCTCGAGCCCCTGCTGCGCGCGACGGACGAGGACTAGAGGACGAGGACGGAGCCGACGGCGCACGCCACGCCGAGGGCGGCGACGAGGGCGATGCCGACCTGGGGCGGCGCGCCGAGCTTGCGCCGCACGATGTCGTGCAGCACGCCGGCGGCCAGGCCGCCGAGGAGCCCGCCCACGTGGCCGCCGATGCTGATGCCCGGCACCAGGAACGTGAAGGCCAGGTTGATCAGGATCACGGCGCCGAGGCCGGTCTGGAGCGGGTTGATCCCGCGCACGAACTGGGCCACCACGGCGTAGCCGAACAGGCCGAACACGGCGCCCGACGCGCCGACGGTGAGCGCGCCGGGATCGAGCACCATCACCCCGAGCGAACCGGCCAGCATCGACGCGAAGTAGACGGCCGTGAAGCCCACCCGACCGAGGGCCGGTTCGAGCTGCTTGCCGAGGATCCACAGCACGTACATGTTGAAGCCGAGGTGCAGCAGGCTGCCGTGCAGGAAGCCACCGCTGATCAGCCGATACCACTCCCCCTCGGCCACGCCGAGCAGCCCCTCGGAGGACAGGCCCTGTCCGATGAGCGCGAAGTCGAGCTGGACCTGGAACGAGGGCTCGGTGAGCCCGGCGCCGAGGCTGGACACGACGTAGATGGCCACGTTCATCGCCACGAGCGCCGTCGTGACGACGGGGTTGGCCGACGAGGGCAGCGTGCGGGCGGTGATGACCTTCTGGCCGGCGCCCTTGACGCACTCGGGGCAGTGGAAGCCGACCGAGGCCTGGTTCATGCACGACGGGCAGATCGGGCGCTCGCAGCGCTGGCAGCGCACACCGGCACGCCGGTCGGTGTGGCGGTAGCAGGTCTGGACCTCGGTCGTCACGGGCCCTGACGGTATCGGCGTCCGCCCCGGTCCGGACTGCGGTCGGGCAGACGCGACACGAGCCCCCGTCGGGGGGCTCGTGTCCTGGGACCGATGCTCGGTGGCTGCACGGCCGGTGCTCCGTGGCCACAGCGCCGCAGCGCTGTCTTGGGCGGGCGGAACCGCTGGCAATCCTCCGGGCGATCGTCCCTTCGACGTTCGCTCTGTACCTCCGATGGTGCGCCTCGGACCCGGGCGCGTCAAGGGCTTTCGGGTGCGAACCACGCCACACCGAGGGGCGGGAGCGTGACCACCGCGGACTGCTCGCGACCCTGCCAGGGCACGTCCTCGCTGGTGATGTCGCCGTTGACGATGCCGGCGCCGCCGAAGGCGTCGTCGTCGGTGTTGAGCACCTCGCGCCAGGCCCCGGACCGGGGCAGGCCGATGCGGTAGCCGTGGCGGGGGACCGGCGTGAAGTTGACGACGCACACGACCGGGTCGTCCTCGTCGGCCCGACCGTTGCGCTGGAAGGCGAGCACCGACTGGCCGGCGTCGGACGCGTCGAGCCAGTCGAAGCCAGCCGGCTCGGTGTCTCGCCGCCACATGGCGGGGTGCTCGGCGTGGACGCGGTTCAGGGCTGCGACGAGCCGCTGCACGCCGGCGTGGCTCGGGTCGTCGAGCAGGTGCCAGTCGAGGCTGCGGGACTCGGACCACTCGCGCTCCTGGGCGAACTCGCAGCCCATGAAGAGGAGCTGCTTGCCCGGGTGCCCCCACATCCAGCCGTAGAGCGTCCGCAGGTTGGCGAAGCGCTGCCACTCGTCGCCGGGCATCTTGGCCAGCAGCGAGCCCTTGCCGTGGACGACCTCGTCGTGGCTGAGGGGCAGCACGAAGTTCTCGCTCCAGGCGTACACGAAGCCGAAGGTGAGCTGGCCGTGGTGGTGGGAGCGGTGCACGGGATCGGTCTTGAAGTACTCGAGCGTGTCGTGCATCCAGCCCATGTTCCACTTCTGGCCGAAGCCGAGGCCGCCGAGGTGCACGGGCCGGCTCACACCGCCCCACGCGGTGGACTCCTCGGCGATCATCCGCACGCCCGGGAAGGCGCCGTGGACGACGGTGTTGGTCTCCTGGAGGAACGAGATGGCCTCGAGGTTCTCGCGGCCGCCGAGCTCGTTGGGCAGCCACTCGCCGTCGTTGCGGGAGTAGTCGAGGTAGAGCATCGAGGCGACGGCGTCGACCCGGAGGCCGTCGATGTGGAACTCCTCGAGCCAGTACAGGGCGTTGGCGACGAGGAAGTTGCGGACCTCGTTGCGGCCGAAGTTGAACACGTACGTGCCCCAGTCGGGGTGCTCGCCCTGGCGGGGGTCGGCGTGCTCGTAGAGCGCGGTGCCGTCGAAGCGGCCGAGGGACCAGTCGTCCTTGGGGAAGTGGGCGGGGACCCAGTCGACGATGACGCCGATGCCGCGCTGGTGCATGCGGTCCACGAAGGCCCGGAAGTCGTCGGGGCTGCCGAAGCGCGACGTGGGCGCGAAGTAGCCGGACACCTGGTAGCCCCAGCTGGGGGTGTAGGGGTGCTCGGCCACCGGGAGGAGCTCGATGTGGGTGAAGCCGAGCTCGGTGACGTGGTCGGCGAGCTCGTCGGCGAGCTCGTCCCAGCGCAGCGGCCGGTCTCCCTCCTCGGGCACGGTGCGCCAGGAGCCGGCGTGGACCTCGTAGACCGACAGCCGGTCGTTGATCGGGTCGTTCTCGCGTCGGGCGGCCATCCACCCGTCGTCGCTCCAGGCGTGCTCGGAGCGGGTGATGACGCTGGCGTTCGCCGGCGGCATCTCGGTGGCGGTGGCCAGGGGATCGGACTTGAGGCGCAGCTGGTCGTCGGCGCCGACGATCTCGTAGCGGTAGCGGTGGCCGATCTCGGCCTCGGGCACGAACAGCTCCCAGACCCCGGAGGCACCCAGGGCGCGCATCGGGTGGAGCCGGCCGTCCCAGGAGTTCCAGTCGCCGACGACGCGCACGGCCTTGGCGGCCGGGGCCCACACGGCGAAGGCGGTGCCGTCGACGCCGTCGTGGGTCATGGGGCGGCCGCCGAGCACGGCCCAGAGGCGCTCGTGGCGACCCTCGCCGATGAGGTGCAGGTCGACGTCGCCCAGCGTGGGCCAGAAGCGGTACGGGTCCACGACGTCGACCTCGAAGCGGTCGTAGGCGACGCGGACGGGCTCGGAGGCCTTGGGCTCCCGGGGCACGGGGATCTCGAACACCCCGCCGACGAGGTGGCGTCCCTCGCAGCGGGAGCCGTCGATGTCCATCCAGGCGGCCTTCGCCTCCGGCCGGCGGACGCGGACCACCAGGCCGTCGGCGCCCTCGTGGAGGCCGAGGACGGCGTGGGGGTCGTGGTGGAAGCCCTCCACCAGGCGTTGCAGGTCGGGATCGATGCTCATGCGAGCAACCTCCGGATGGCGCCGAGCGGGATGCCCACCCAGCTGGGTCGGTACGCGGTCTCGTAGCCCACCTCGTAGACGGCCTTGTCGAGCTCGAAGGCCTGGAGCAGCAGCTCGGTGGTGGACTCGTCGGGCAGGAGCTCGGCGATGCCGGGCGTGGAGAAGTAGCCCTCCAGGAAACGGCTGCGGGATCGGTCCTCCCACTCGGCCACGACCTCGGCGACGTCCTCCTCCTCGCCGCGCTCGTGGTGGACCACGGCGGCGGCGTAGTGGAACGAGCGCAGCATGCCGGCGACGTCGCGCAGGGGCGACGAGGGCGCCAGCCGCTCGGCCAGGGGACGGGCCGGCTCGCCCTCGAAGTCGATGACGTACCAGCCGCTGTCGGCCCGGAGCATCTGGCCGAGGTGCAGGTCCCCGTGGATGCGCAGCGCCGGGCCCGGGTCGCGGACCTCGGCGGCCCGGTCGTAGCGGCGCGAGATCTCCTCCGAGGGGACGTGCGCTCGGACGCGGTCGAGCTGGGCCCGGAAGTGGCCGACCCAGGCGCTGACGTCCGCGTCGAACGTGCCGTAGGCCTCGGCGAGGCGGGTGTGGAGCTCGCCGGTGATGGCGCCGAGGCGCTGGGCATCGGGGCCGAAGTCGCCACCGCTCGCCGCGCTCTCCGTGTGGTCGGCGATGACGACGCGCAGCGACGCGAGGGCCAGGTGCCAGCCGTCGCTGGCCCCGGTGAGGAACCCGCGGGCGACCGCCAGGTGCTGGGTGGCACCGTCGTCGGGCCCGCCGTCGGCGACGGGGCGCTCCAGGACCCCGTACTGCTCGGGCACGTGGGTGAAGCCGTGCTCCGCCAGCCGGGTGACGGCGTCGACGTCGGGGTTCTCCCCCGCGTGGATGCGCCGGAACAGCTTCACGATGACGGCCTCGTCGTAGACGATCGAGGTGTTGGACTGCTCGACGGCGAGGGCGCGCACGGACGACGCGTCGAGCGACGGGGCGATCCGGCGCAGCACCTCGAGGGCGAGCGGGGGGTCGATGAAGGCGTCGTAGACGGTGACCGGGCCGTCGTCGGTCTCGACGATGCCGAGCAGCTCGCCGCTCTTGCCGTGCAGGAACGGGTGCTCCTCACCCGCCGGTCGGGCCCCGAGCACCAGCTGGTAGCGACCGAGGCGTCGTTCGCCGTCGACGGCGTCGACGAGCAGCCACCACAGGTCCTGGTCGCCGTCCACCCAGCGCTCGCTGTCGGCGAGCCGGACGTCGCCGGGCGGGCCGTCGTGGTCGTACCAGCGCTGGGCGGCGAGGTGGTCCGCCACCAGCGGGAGGATCTGTTCAGCGGTGATCATGGCTCGATCCGTCCGTAGGGCTCCTCGCCCATCCCGTCGGTCTCCGGGTCCACGAGGGTGAACCAGTAGAAGCCGTAGGGCGGGAGCGTGATGAAGTAGGGCAGCTCGCCGATCTCGGGGAACGGGATGCGGCCCGTGAGCTCGATCGGGATGCGGCCAGCGTGCTGGCCGAGCATGAGCTCGCAGGGCTGGGGGAAGCGCGACAGGTTGTGCACGCACAGCACCGAGGTGTCGTCGTCTTCGTCCTTGCTGGAGCGCAGGTAGGCGAGCACCGAGGGGTTCTCGGCGTGCAGCACCTCGAAGCGACCGGTGCCGAAGACGGGGAACTCCCGGCGGACCTCGAGCATCCGGCGCACCCAGTGCAGGAACGACGACTGGTCGTGCTGCTGGGCCTCGACGTTCACGGCCGAGTAGCCGTAGACGGGGTCCATGACCGTGGGCAGGTACAGCTTGGCCGGATCGGACTTGGAGAACCCCGCGTTGCGGTCCGGCGTCCACTGCATCGGTGTGCGGACGCCGTCGCGGTCACCGAGGTAGATGTTGTCGCCCATCCCGATCTCGTCGCCGTAGTACATGATCGGGCTGCCCGGCATGGAGTACAGCAGGGCGTGGAACAGCTCGGCCTTGCGCCGGTCGTTGTCCAGCAGCGGGAAGAGCCGGCGGCGGATGCCGACGTTGATCTTCATGCGGGGGTCCGCCGCGTACTCGGCGTACATGTAGTCCCGCTCCTCGTCGGTGACCATCTCGAGCGTGAGCTCGTCGTGGTTGCGCAGGAAGATGCCCCACTGGCAGTTGTCCGGGATCTCGGGGGTCTGGGCCAGGATCTCGGTGATGGGGAAGCGCTGCTCCCGGCGCACCGCCATGAACATGCGGGGCATCAGGGGGAAGTGGAAGTTCATCTGGCACTCCTCCCCCTCCGGCCCGAAGTAGTCCACGACGTCGGCCGGCCACTGGTTGGCCTCGGCCAGCAGGACCTTGCCGGGGAAGTCGGCGTCCACCGTCTTGCGGAGGCGCTTGAGGAGCTCGTGGGTCTCGGGGAGGTTCTCGCCGTTGGTGCCGTCGCGCTCGTACAGGTACGGCACGGCGTCGAGGCGGAAGCCGTCGAGGCCCAGGCCCATCCAGAAGCGCACGACGTCGAACAGCGCCTCCTCGACCTCGGGGTTGTCGAAGTTGAGGTCGGGCTGGTGGTGGAAGAACCGGTGCCAGTAGTACTGCTCGCGCACCGGGTCCCAGCTCCAGTTGGAGTCCTCGGTGTCGGTGAAGATGATGCGGGCCTCGGACCAGCGGTGGTCGTCGTCGGACCACACGTACCAGTCGGCCTTGGGGTTCGTGCGGTCCTGGCGGGACTCCTGGAACCACGGGTGCTGGTCGGAGGTGTGGTTCACGACCATGTCGGAGATCACCCGGATGCCGCGGCGGTGGGCCTGCTCGATGAGCTCGGCTGCGTCGTCGACGTCGCCGTACTCGGGCAGCACGGTGAGGAAGTCGGAGACGTCGTAGCCGCCGTCGCGCAGCGGGGACTGGAAGAACGGCAGGAGCCAGAGGCAGTCGACGCCGAGCCACTCGAGGTAGTCGAGCTTCTCGGTGATGCCGCGGAGGTCGCCGGTGCCGTCGTGGTTGGAGTCGTTGAACCCGCGGACGAGCACCTCGTAGAACACCGCCCGCTGGAACCAGCTGTGGTCGGTGGGGTCGATGGCCTTCCTCATGCGGAGAGGTCCAGCACGTGACCGACCCGGTCGAGGGCGGGTTCGAAGCGCACGTAGTTCGCGCTCCCCTGCCACTCGTAGGACTCGCCGGTGAGCTCGTCGTGGGCCCGGTAGGGCTCCCACTCCGGCAGCCCCACGGCGTGCAGGTCGAGGTGCACGGTGGCCTCCTGGGTGTGGACGGGGTCGAGGTTGACGATGACGAGCACGAGGTCGCCCGAGGCACGTGAGCCCTTGGTGTAGGCGATGACCTGCGGGTTGTCGACGTGGTGGAAGTGGATCTCGCGCAGCTGCTGCAGCGCCGGGTGGGCCCGGCGGATGGCGTTGAGCTTGGTCATGAAGGGAGCGAGCGAGTCGGGCCGGTCCCAGTCCCGGTCCTTGACCTCGTACTTCTCCGAGTACAGGTACTCCTCGTTGGTGTCCGACGCCGGTTCGTTCTCCCGCAGCTCGTAGCCGGAGTAGACGCCGAAGTTCGGGGTGAGCGTGGCCGCCAGCAGGTAGCGCAGCAGGAAGGCGGCCCGGTTCCCGTGGCGCAGCACGCCGCCGAGGATGTCGGGGGTGTTGGGCCAGAAGTTGGGGCGCATCACGTCGGCGAGGGGGCCGTGGGCGAGCTGCTCCACGTACTCGGTGAGCTCCACCTTCTCGTGGCGCCAGGTGAAGTAGGTGTAGCTCTGGCTGAAGCCGATCTCGGCCAGCTTGGACATCATCGCCGGGCGGGTGAAGGCCTCGGCGAGGAACAGCACGTCGGGGTGCTCGGCCTGGATGTCGGCGATGCACCACTCCCAGAACGCCACCGGCTTGGTGTGGGGGTTGTCGACGCGGAAGATGCGGATGCCGCGGTCGATCCAGTGGACGAGGATGTCGCGACACGCCTCCCACAGCGCCACCCGGTCGGCGTCGTCCTCGGGCCAGAAGTTGATCGGGTAGATGTCCTGGTACTTCTTGGGCGGGTTCTCGGCGTACTTGATCGTGCCGTCGGGGCGGTGGTGGAACCACTCGGGGTGCTCCGTGACCCAGGGGTGGTCCGGCGAGCACTGCAGGGCGTAGTCCAGCGCGATCTCCATGCCGAGGTCCTGTGCCTTCTGGATCACGGCCAGCAGCTCCTCCTCGGAGCCGAGGTCGGGGTGGATGGCCGTGTGTCCACCCTCGGGCCCGCCGATGGCCCACGGGCTGCCCGGGTCGTCCGGACCGGGCGTGAGCGTGTTGTTCGGGCCCTTGCGGGCCGTGGTGCCGATGGGGTGGATGGGCGGGAAGTAGACGACGTCGAAGCCCATGTCGGCGACGGCGTCGAGGCGGTCGAGGGACCCCTTGAACCCGCCCTCGGAGCGGGGGAAGAACTCGTACCAGGCGCTGTGGCGGGCCCGCTCGCGATCGACCCAGAGCGGGATGGCGTCGCTCGTGGTCAGGTCGCCCTCGTGGGGGATGCCGGCGACGAGGGGGACCAGCGCGTCGTCGAGGGCGGCGTTGAGCCGGACGTCCATCGTGGCGGTGTCGTCCCGGATGGCGGCCACCGCGTCCTCGACCCGGCTGCGCCCCTTGCCGGAGCACTCGGGGACGAAGCGCTCGAGGATGCGGGCGCCCTCCTCGAGCTCGGTGGTGACGTCCTGGTCGGCGCCGACCTTGAGGCGCAGCTCCTTGCGCCAGGTGGCGAAGACATCGGTCCACGCCTCGATCACGACCTCGTGGGGGCCGATGTCGCTGCACTCGAGGCTGCCGACCCAGATGTCGTTCTCGGACTGCGCCAGCGGGGAGCGGCTCCACTTCCGGGCACCGGCCTTGCGCCAGCTGACGCGCGCGGCAAGCAGATCGTGGCCGTCTCGGAAGATCCGGGCCTGCACCGGCGTGGCCTCCCCGACCGAGGTCTTGGGTCGTCCGGCGCCGCCCGGAGTCGCAGGGTGGAGCTGGTCGATCACGATCGCGCCGAGAGAAGGAGTCCGGGTGGCCACGGACAAGACCTACCCGACTGCCCCCGCCGATACAACGGGTTCCGGGTCATTGGTCCCGGCCAGGTGCCCGAGCACCGGGTCGGGGGAGGCGGCTGCACGGCGCGGAACGGTGCACCGGTACCGTCAGGGCCGATGAAGGCGCTCCGAAGCTTCACTGTCCGTCCCACCCTGCCCGCCGAGCTCGCACCCCTCGCAGCGCTGGCCATGAACCTGCGCTGGTCGTGGGACGTGCAGACGCGCGAGCTGTTCCGCTGGGTCGATCCCGACCAGTGGGACGCCGTCGTCCACGATCCGGTGCGGCTGCTCGGCAGCGTCAGCAAGGACCGCCTCGACGAGCTCGTCCAGGACAAGGGCTTCCTGCGCTTCCTCGAGACCGTCAGCTCCGACCTCGAGCGGTACCTGGCCCGGGACGCCTGGTTCCAGGGCCGGGCCGACAGCCCGCTGCGCTCCGTCGCCTACTTCTCCCCCGAGTTCGGCATCTCCGAGGCCGTCCCCCAGTACTCCGGTGGCCTCGGCGTGCTCGCCGGCGACCACCTGAAGGCGGCCAGCGACCTCGGCCTGCCCCTCATCGGCATCGGGCTCATGTACCGGAACGGGTACTTCCGCCAGGCGCTCAACGTCGAGGGCTGGCAGGAGCAGCGCTACCCGAACCTCGACCCGTACGGCATGGCGCTCACCCTGCAGGAGGGCGCGCGGGTCCGCGTCGACCTCGGTGGCCGCACGCTGACCGCCCAGGTGTGGAAGGCCGAGGTCGGGCGCACCGACCTGTACCTGCTCGACAGCGACATCGACGACAACGACGACGACCTGCGGTCGGTCACCGACCGCCTCTACGGCGGCGACAGCGAGCACCGCCTCCGCCAGGAGATGCTCCTCGGCATCGGCGGCGTGCGCGCCCTGCGCGCCCTGGGCCTCGACACTCAGGTGTTCCACACCAACGAGGGCCACGCCGGCTTCCTCGGCCTCGAGCGCATCCGCGAGCTCATGGCCGGGGGCCTGAGCTTCGAGCAGGCCATCGAGGCGGTGCGGGGCGGGTCGGTGTTCACCACCCACACCCCGGTCCCCGCCGGCATCGACCGCTTCCCGCGCGAGCTCATCGAGAAGTACTTCGCCGGCTTCGCCGCCGACGCCGGCATCACCATGGACCAGCTCCTGGGGCTCGGCCACGAGCCCGGCGACACCGACCAGACCCGGTTCAACATGGCGGTCATGGGGTTCCGCCTGGCCGCCCGGGCCAACGGCGTCGCCCAGCTGCACGGCGAGGTCAGCCGCGAGATGTTCCAGCCGCTGTGGCCCCAGGTCCCGGTCGAGGAGGTCCCGATCGGGGCCATCACCAACGGCGTGCACGCCCGCACGTGGGTCTCCTCGGAGATGGACGACCTGCTCACCCGGCACGTGCACCCGCACTGGGGCGAGGCCGGCGCCCACGAGTGGGCCCGCATCCACGACGCCACCGACAACGACATCTGGCGGGTCAAGGAGCAGGGCAAGGACCGCCTCGTCGCCCTGGTCCGGGACAAGATCCGCTCCTCGGCCGTCGCCCGGGGCCAGGCGCCCTCCGACGTCGCCTGGGCCGACGAGGTCTTCGACCCGCGGGCCCTCACCATCGGCTTCGCCCGCCGGTTCGCCACCTACAAGCGGGCGACGCTGCTGCTGTCCCAGCGGGAACGGCTCGAGGCCATCCTCGGGTCCACGGAGCGGCCGGTGCAGTTCGTCTTCGCCGGCAAGGCCCACCCGGCCGACGACCAGGGCAAGGAGATGATCCGCCAGATCGTCGCCTACTCCAGCGACCCCGCCATCCGGCACCGCTTCGTGTTCCTCGACGACTACGACATCGCCATCGCCCGCACGATGTACCACGGGTGCGACGTGTGGCTGAACACGCCCCGTCGTCCCCAGGAGGCCTGCGGCACCTCGGGCATGAAGGCCGCCCTCAACGGCCAGCTCAACCTGTCGATCCTCGACGGGTGGTGGGACGAGTGCTACGACGGCGAGAACGGCTGGGCCATCTCCTCGGCGGAGAACGTCGCCGACACCGCTCGGCGCGACGAGATCGAGGCCAACTCGCTGTTCGACCTGCTCGAGCGCGAGGTGATCCCCCTCTACTTCGACCGCTCCGGTGGCCGCCTCCCGCGCCGGTGGGTGCGACGCATGAAGACGACCCTGTCCGGGCTCGGCCCGTTCCTCTCCGCATCGCGGATGGTCAAGGACTACACCACGGCCCTGTACGAGCCCGCAGCCGCCCACGCCGACGACCTGGGGGGCGAGGACCACCGCCGTGCCAAGGAGATCACGACCTGGAAGGCCCGGATCGTCGCCGGGTGGCCCGACGTGCGGGTCGACTCCGTCGAGAGCGACGGCACCGTGCCGGGCATCGGGGACGAGCGCGTCGTGGAGGCCGTGGTCTCGCTCGGCTCGCTCTCCGGCGACGACGTCGAGGTCCAGCTCGTGCACGGCATCGTCGGCCAAGGCGACGAGATCGAGCACCCCCGCACCACCGCGATGACCGAGGTCGAGCGGGTCGACGACGCCCACGTCCGCTACCGCGGCGGGTTCGCCTGCGACGCGGCCGGCCGGTACGGGTTCACCGTGCGCGTGCTGCCGGTCCACCCCGACCTGGCGGCCAGCGCCGAGATGGGCCGGGTCGCCTGGGCCTAGGCCTTCCAGGCCGGGGTTCGAGGTGACAGATGGGCCCTGTGGTTGATGGTCATGCTGCTTGGCGGCGGCGGTGGGTGTCGAGGATCTCGGAGGGCTTGCGGCCGGCCATGTAGTCGCCGTGGTTGCGTCGCCGCGTGTTGTAGCGGATCAGCCAGGCGTTGGCTTCGGCCTGGAGCTGGCGGACCGAGTTGAAGTGGCGTCGGTGGAACGCTGGCCGCCAGCACTCCTGGAGCATCGTGCCCTGGAACCGTTCGCACACGGCGTTGTGGTTCGGTGAGCGGGGCGGGATCCGGACGTGGTCGATGCCGATCTCGGCGAGGTGGTGCCGGAACGCGAGTCCCTTGTACTCGGGTCCGTTGTCGGACAGCACCCGCCGGAGCGGGATCCCAAGGCGGCGCATCGTGGTGCGGACGTGGTCGATGAAGCGGATCGTGTCGGCGGTGGTGACCGGCCCGATGATGAGCTTCACGATCGCCCATCGGGTGCAGGTGTCCACGGCGGTGAGTTGGTACACCTTGCCCACGCCTTTGAGGTTGCCGATGTAGAAGCTGTCCACGGCCACGAGATCGCCAGGGTGGCCGGCCCAGTGGCAGAACCCGAACGGCTCGCCCAGCGCTTCGGTGACCGGTTCGGTAATGATCCCGGCCAGCGCAGCGATTGCCGCAGCCCGGGCGATGCGTTGGCGGCGCCGACCCAGGCCGTGGTCGACCAGAATCCGCTGCACGGTCGTCTTGCCGATCTCATAGCCCAGCTCCTGGAGCCGGTCGGCGAGCTGGCGGCAGCCGAGCGTCGGCTCGACTACGGCAACGGCGAGCAGGTCGGCGACCACGTGGGTCGGGGTCTCGCTGGGCTGGGCCGGGCGGCGCCGGTCTCTGGGCCACAGCGCCTCGAGCCCGTAGAGCTCGGAGGTGTTCTTCCATTCGTAGTAGCGGGTGCGGGACACGCCGATCTGGCGGCAGGCGGCGGAGATGTTGCCGAGTTCTTCAGCGAGATCAAGCAACCGGACGCGCCGGTGGTAGATGATCTCTGCAGAGGTGGTCATGGTGATGGGTTCCTTTGGATCTGTGGAAGGAACCACAGGGTCCATCACCAGGCCCCTCTGTAGAGGGACCTGCAACCTCAACCCCCGGACAGCAAGGCCTAGGCCTTCCTGTCCGGGGTCGGCTCAGGGCCGCTCGGCACCGGCGAGGCGGTGGCCCTCGTCGGAGGCCGCCTGCGGCGACACCACGAGCACCGGGACCGTGGAGTGCCGGACGGTCCGGGCCGCGGTGCCGCCGAGGACGTTCGGGCGACCGGCGCTACGTCCATGCGAGCCCAGCACCAGCACGGCGCCCGGCTCGAAGCGGACGTGGTCGATGAGCGCCCGGGGCACGTCGTGGCCGTGGAGCACGTCCCAGCTGCGCACCGGCGGATCGACCCGCAGGGCGAGGCGGTGGAGCTCGGCGCTCTCGGCAACGTCGCTCGTGTAGGCCATCTCGTCGGTGACCTCGACGAGCTCGATGGGCACGCCGAAGCGCCGGGACAGGCCGGACGCCACGTCGAGAGCACCGAGGGAGTCCGACGAGCCGTCCACGGCGACGGTGAGGCGGCGCAGCTCGCCCACCGGCTCGCAGACCGGACCGATCAGCAGCGTGGGCGCAGAGGACGACCGGACCAGGTCGGCGCTGACGCTGCCGAGGACCAGCTCGCCGAGGGGCCCGCGCCCGTGGCTGTCGAGCACGACGAGATCGGGATCGGTGCTCGTGATGTGGTGCAGGAGGACGTCGACCACGCCGGGGCCCTCGAGCCGACGGACCTCGACGGCGGCGCCGGGGAAGCGATTGGCCTCCTCGGCGAGGAAGGTGTCGACCACCTCGGCCGGCAGCCCGGCGGTCGTGACCGCCACCAGCTCGACGGTCGTCGCCGGGGTCGCGAGGGCGACCGCGATCTGGGCTGCCGGCATCGACGGGTGGGCCGGGTCGAGGGGGACGAGGAAGCGCAGCGGGTTCATGACCGCTCCTTCGGGACGACGACGACGGGGACGGTGGCGTGCTCGGTGACCTGGCGGCTGACCGAGCCGAGGAGCATCCCGGCGAGCCCGCCGTGACCCCGCGCGCCGACCACGAGCAGGGAGGCGCCGCGACCCGCTTCGACCAGCACGGTCGACGCCGGTCCTTCGATCACGAGCTCGCGGACCGGTTCGACGAGCTCGCCGGCGTCGACCTGGTCGATCACCTTGGTGAGCACCGCTTCAGCCGCATCCTTGAACTCGGCGGGGTCGAGCATGAGCGGCATCACCGATGCAGCTCCGACGTAGGGGACGTGGAAGGCGCTGACGGCTTCGACCACGGCACCACGCAGGACGGCCTCGGCGACCCCCCAACGCAGCGCGGCGACCGAGCCCTCGGACCCGTCCACGCCCACGACGATGCGTTCCATCACTGCCTCCTGCGGCCGGTGGACGATCGCCACTCGGCTTCAGGGCCAGCATCGCCCGGGAGCGGACGAGGGGCACAGGGTCTGCGGTCCCGGCTTCCCCGGGCCGAACGGTCGCCGCCGATCGGCGGCGAGCATGCCCCTGGGTCCCGTTCAGCGCCGATGCTCCCGGCGCCGGCGGCGGGTCAGCGGCCGGTGAAGGCGGCTTTGCCCGGACCGTGCTCCCGGAAGGAGGCGACGCCGATCTGGCTGTCCTCGGTGCGGAACGAGTCGGCGAACAGGCGCTGCTCGAGCCGGAGGCCGGCGGCGAGGTCGCCGTCGAGGCCCTCGTCGATGGCCTGCTTGGCCAGGCCGACCACCGCACCGGGACCGGCGGCGAGCTCGACGGCCCACGCCATGGCGGACTCCTCGAACTCGTCGGCGGGGACGACCCGGTCGACGAGCCCGATGCGCAGCGCCTCCTCGGCGCCGACCTGTCGACCCGAGAAGATGAGGTCCTTGGCCCGGGCCGGGCCCACGAGCCGGGCGAGGCGCTGGGTGCCGCCGCCCCCGGGGATGATGCCGAGGAGGATCTCGGGCTGGCCGAAGCGGGCCCGATCGCTGGCGATGCGCAGGTCGCAGGCGAGGGCGAGCTCGCAGCCCCCGCCGAGGGCGTACCCGCCGATGGCGGCGACCGTGGCGCGCGGGATGGCGGCGACCGCCTCGAGCGCGTCGAGGAAGGCACCGCCCACCGTCTCGGCCTCCTCCGGCCCGCCGAACTCGCTGATGTCGGCCCCGGCGGCGAACACCTTCGGTCCGCCGGTGACCAGCACCGAGCGGGGCGGGTCGTCGATCAGCGACCGAGCGGCGTCGCGCAGCTGGTGCAGCAGCGCCGAGGACAGCGCGTTGACCTTGGGGTTGTCGAGGGTGATGACGGCGACACCGTCGTCGCGTCGTTCCAGGTGCACGAGGTCAGCCACGCCGGCGGACCCTACCCACCGAGGAGCTCGTCGGCGGCGGCCCAGGGATCGGTGCCCCGGGTCTCCACATCGTCGAGGAGGGCCTCGTAGCGATCGCCGTCGGATGCCTGGCGGGCCCGCTCGAGCAGGCGCTCGGCGACGATGCGGGTCAGCTCCTCGCGGGCGCGGCGTCCCCGGCGCCGGCCGAGCTCACCGGAGGACTCGAGGTGGGCGCGGTGGGCGAGGATCTGCTCCCACAGCTCGGAGACGCCGGTGCCCTCGGTGGCCACGGCATCGACGACCGGTGGACGCCACTCGCCGTAGTCGGTGAGGTCGAGCATGCCGTCGAGGTCGCGGCGGGTCTCCTCGGCACCGGGCCGGTCGGCCTTGTTGATGACGAAGACATCGGCGATCTCCATGAGCCCGGCCTTGTTGGCCTGCACGGCATCACCCCAGCCTGGGTTCACCACGACGACGGTGGTGTCGGCGGCACCGACGATCTCGACCTCGACCTGGCCCACGCCGACGGTCTCCACCAGCACCCAGGGGAAGCCGGCGGCGTCGAGGACGCGCACGGCCTGGGGGGTGGCGAGCGCGAGACCGCCGAGGTGGCCCCGCGTGGCCATCGAGCGGATGAACACGCCGTCGTCGAGGGCGTGGTCCTGCATGCGGATCCGGTCGCCGAGGATGGCGCCGCCGGTGAACGGCGACGAGGGGTCGATGGCCAGCACCGACACCCGCTCACCGCGCGAGCGAAGCTCGCCGAGCAGGGCGGAGGTCAGCGTGGACTTCCCGGCGCCGGGCGCGCCGGTGATGCCGACGGTGTAGGCCGCGCCGCTGCGGGCGTGAGCGAGGGCGCCTGCGGCGCGAGCGTCGTCACCGCCTCGCTCGACCATGGAGAGCAGGCGCGCCACCGATCGGCGGTCGCCCTCGGCCGCGGCATCCATGAGCTGTTCGGCATCCCGTCCGGGTCCGGTCATGGACCGAACTCTTACAGGCTGACGGAGCTCTCGATGAAGGTCTCGCCGATGTTGCGCACCTCGGTGACGCCCTCGACGCGGTCCTTCAGGATGCGCTCGATCCCGGCCTTGAGGGTGACGGTGGAGGCGGGGCACGACACGCAGGCCCCGACCAGCTCGACCTCGACGATGCCGGTCTCGGTGTCCACGCTGCGGAGGAAGACGTCGCCGTTGTCGGCCTGCACCGCCGGACGGATGGCTTCGATGACCTTCTGGATCTGCTCTTCCACCGGAACGGGGCTCCTCACGGGGGCGGGGGTCCCTCAGTCTGGCGAGGGGCACCTCTGCTGAACAACGTGGGGGTCCCGCGTGTTCCCGCATGGCTGGGAGCGATCACGCCGCGGATGGGACAGTGTGCCGGTGAACCGGACCGGTGCCCCCTCCCCCGCCGCGGCCGGATGACCACCGTCGAGGTCACCAGAGCCGTCGACGACGAGGAGCTGGCGGCGTTCCTGGCCCCCCGAGACGACGTGGTGCGCGAGGCCCCGCCCACGGGCCCGCCGGACGACCTGCGCTTCGGTCTCGACGTCGGCCCGTTCCAGCGCTACGAGCGCCGGGTACAGGTGCGTGAGACCGCGGAGGGCACCCGGGAGGTCACCCAGACCACCGAGTTCGTGCTCGGCATCGGCTTCTGGTCCTTCCTGTTCCTGCCCCTGATCCGCCGGGCGACCAGGCGCCCCGGCGGCGCGAGCCCGTGGTGGGCGCCGCCGCAGGTGCTCGACGCCCAGGCCGGCGCGTCGCTCGCCTCGCTGGCGTCGCTCTCCCTGATCGGGGGCTACCTCGGCACGCTCATCACCCAGACGCTGACCTACGCAGCCGACGAGTTCGACGTGGGCGAGCGGGCCCAGAGCGACACCTTCGCCGCCGTCCGGATCGGCGTGTTCCTGGCCATGGCGGTGGCCGCGTGGGCGGACCGCAACGGGCGGCGCCGGGCGCTGCTCTGGTGCGCCGGTGCGGGCATCGTGGCCACCTCCCTCGGCGCGCTGGCGCCGAACATGGTCGTGCTCGGCGGCACCCAGCTGGTCGCCCGGGGGCTCTCGACCGCGCTGGCGCTGCTCATCGTCGTGGTCGTGGCCGAGGAGATGCCCGCCGGCTCCCGGGCCTACGGCGTCAGCCTGCTGACGATGACCGCCGGCCTCGGCGCCGGCAACGTGCTCTGGCTGCTGCCCCTCGTGGAGCTGGACGAGCGGGCGTGGCGGATCCTCTACGTCGTCCCGCTGCTGTTCCTGCCGCTGATCAAGATCACGGCGCCGCTGCTGCCCGAGTCCCGCCGGTTCGTCCGTCGCCACGCCACCGCCCGCTTCGCCGGCCACGGCGGGCGCCTGGCCCTGCTCGCCGGATCGGCCCTGGCCCTGGCCGCGTTCAGCTCGCCGGCGTCCCAGCTCCAGAACGAGTACCTGCGTGAGGACTTCGGCTTCTCCGCGGCCCAGATCACCGCCTTCACCATCCTCACGATCACGCCCGGCGGCATCGGCATCGTGCTCGGCGGCCGCCTCGCCGACGTCCGGGGCAAGCGCCTCATCGGCGGCATCGGCGTCGCCGGCGGCACGATCTTCACCGCCCTCATGTACCTGACGGACTCGCCGCCGCTGCTCTGGGCCGCCTCCGCCGTCGGGTCGATCATCGGCGGCCTGGCCGTCCCCGCCCTCTCCGTCTACGGGCCCGAGCTGTTCCCCACGTCGCTGCGCACGAAGGCCAACGTGGCGATCACCGCCCTGGGGGTCAGCGGCTCGGTCGTCGGCCTGCTCATCGCCGGCCGCCTGGCCGAGCGGTGGTCGCTCGGCCCGGGCGTCGCCGCCCTCGCCGTGGGCCCGGCCATCGTGGTCCTGCTGCTCCTGCCCCGCTACCCGGAGACGGCCCACCGCGAGCTGGAGGAGCTGAACCCCGAGGATGCCCTCGGCACGCCCGGCGTCGGAGGCATCCTGTGAGCATGCAGGGCACCGCCGCGGCCGAGGGCGCGCTGCCGAGGCCGCGGCTGCGCGGCGTCATCCACCGCTACGCCTCCGTCGGGTTCGCCGTCGGCTTCGTCGTTCTGGTGGTCGTGGCCGACGCCGGCGACCGGTCCTGGCTCGCCGTCTACGGGCTGGCCGTCACCACCATGCTCGCGGTGAGCGCGGCGTACCACAGCGGGCGGCTCTCCCCCGCCGCCCAGGGCGTGTTCAAGCGCATCGACCACTCGACGATCCTGCTCGCCATCGCCGGCTCCTACACCGGCATCGTGGGCGTCGGCCTGGACGGGTCGGCGCGCACCCGGCTGCTGGTCGCGGTCTGGGTCCTCGCCGCCATCGGCATGGCGATCCGCATGCTGTGGCTCCACGCCCCGTACCCGATCGTGGCCGTGGTGTACGTGGCCGTCGGGTGGGTGGCCGTGATCGACATCGGCGCCCTCACCGATGCGCTCACCGGAACGGAGCTCGCGCTCGTCGTGCTCGGTGGCGTCCTCTACTCGGTCGGCGCGGCCGTCTACGCCCTGCACGCCCCGAACCCGTGGCCGGCCACGTTCGGCTACCACGAGCTCTTCCACGCCGTGGTCGTGCTGGCGGCCGCGGTGCACTTCGGCGCAGTGTGCTCCCTGGTCGCCACCGGCTAGGACTGGGACATGACCTCGTGGATGGAGATCGTGGCCGAGAACCCGGGCCACTCGAGCTGGTACATCGAGCGGTTCCGCACGATGGCCGCGAACGGCGACGACCTCGAGGGCGAGGCCCGCTTCGTCGACGCCATGGTGCCGCGAGGCGCTCGCATCCTCGACGCCGGCTGCGGTCCGGGGCGCGTCGGTGGTGCGCTGCACCAGCGGGGCCACCAGGTCGTCGGCGTCGACGTGGACCCGGCGCTGATCGAGGCGGCGGAGCAGGACCACCCCGGCCCGACGTGGCTGGTCGGCGACCTGGCCGAGCTGGATCTCCCCTCCCGCGGCATCGAGGGCGGCTTCGATGTCATCGTCTGCGCCGGCAACGTCATCACGTTCATCCCGGCCGCCGACCGTCGCCCGGCCCTCGAGCACCTGGGGCGGCACCTGACCGACGACGGGCGCATCGCCATCGGCTTCGGCGACCACCGCGGCTACGGCTTCGACGAGTTCCGCGCCGACGTCGACGCCGCGGGCCTCGCGATCGAGCTCGAGCTGTCGACCTGGGACATCCGGCCGTTCCGCGAGAGCTCGGACTTCATGGTCGCCCTCCTGCGCCGGACCTGACCCGAACTGGCAGTGCTGGTGTCGCGGTCAGCCGTCCAACCAGCCGGCGACCGCAGCCACCACCGCCGCGTCGTCTCGGGGTGAGTGGGGCTCGCCCTCGAGCCAGACGAAGTCGACGGGGCCGGTGATGGCACCGGCGTGGCGCTCGAGCTCCTCGGGGCTGGCGAAGGGGTCCTTGGTGCCGGACACGAACAGGGTCGGCGCCGTGATGTCGGCGAAGTGGTCGATGCGCAGGTCGTCGGGCTTGCCCGGCGGGTGCAGCGGGTAGCTGAGCAGGACGAGCCCGGCCACCGGCTCACCGGCGGCGACCAGCATCGAGCACATGCGCCCGCCGAAGGACCGCCCGCCGATGGCGAGCTCTGCGGTGTCGACGCCGAGGCGATCGGCGAAGTCCTCCATGTCCTCCCGGAGCTGCTCGTGCACCTTGCGCACGGCCCGGCCGCGGATGGTGATGCGCTCCACCGGCACGCCGAGCCCCTCGTCGAGGGCGACCAGGGTGCGGTTGTCCCGGTCGGCGCTGGCCCCGGGGGTGACGAGCAGACCGGCGACCGCCGGGCGCGCGGGCTTCTTCCTCGGGCTCACGACAGCAGGATCCTCCTGGCCTCGGTCAGGTCGTTGATGCGCTTGGCGGCGTCGTCCGTGGCGCCGCCGTGATCGGGGTGCGCGGCGCGCAGGGCGTCGCGGAAGCGGCGCTGCACGAGCTTGCGGTCGGGCATGTCGGCGTCCGCGGCAGCGCCGCCCGTCGCGGCCTGCATGCCGAGGGTCAGCAGCGCCCAGCGGACCGGGTCCTCGTAGACGTCGGCCGACCACTCCTGGCCGCCGTCGAGGCCGGAGAGGTGGGCGTAGAGCCGCCGGTCGAGGGGGCCACCCCACCGCAGGCCCTTGCGGATGGCATCCATGACCGCCCGTCGGGGGCCGGGCTCCATGCCGCCGGCGGTGTACACGGCACCGAGCATCAGCTGCAGGCCGGTGCCCTTGTTCTCGAAGTCGATGACCAGTCCCCCGTCCTCGCGGCGGAGGCGGGCGCGGGAGCGGGTGAGCCCGTGGCGGTCGTCCTGGAAGCGGTGGCGCATGCGGGGCTGGACGATGCGCTGACCCTCCTGGAGCTGGAGGGTGAGCTTCAGCAGGCTCTCGAAGAGGTCCTCGTCGAGCTCGTTGCGGTGGTGGGCCACGATGCCGCCGAGCAGCACACCGCCGGGACCGGGGGCCGGATCGACCGGCAGGTGGCTCGGGGCGAGGGCGAGGCGACGGGTGGGAGCGAAGGGCCGGGAGTGGTAGATCGCCAGCTCGGCCAGGGCGTCCATGGATCGACGCTACCGGTCACACCAGGGGGCGCAGGCGTCGCCGCAGGCGGTAGGCGGCCTCGGTGATCTCCTCGGCGGGGCCGGCAGCGTGGAACAGGTCGATGATCTCGTCGACCTGGTCGACGACCTGGCCCCACTCCTTCTCGTCCAGGCCGTAGGGCGGGTGCTCGCCGATGCGCTCCGCCGCGTCGAGGAACCCGTTCACCGCGTCGGTGCTGGCGCCGCCCTGGAGCCGGTCGGCGGCCGTGAACAGGTCGCCGAGGACCTGCACGTCGGTGTCGTCGCCGTCGTCGGCCTCGGGGGGGAGCTCGTCGGGGAAGCGGATCGTGGGCAGCAGGGCGTCGACGCGCGCCTCGTCCTCGACGTGCACGACCACCTCGTAGCCGTCGGCGACCCACTCGTGGGGAAGGCCGAGCTCGTGGAGGATGTCGTCGAGCTCGTCGAGCTCGGTCGGGTCCCACTCGAACAGCTCGTAGCCGACCTGCTCCTTCGCATCGTCGAGCGGCGGGCAGTCGTCGCTGTCCGCGGTGGCCTCGGCCCGGGGATCGGGGCCGTCGAGCATGGACGTGTCCAGCTCCAGGTCGCCGTCGTGGTCGTCCTGTCCGGGCTCGTTCAGCACCCCTGCAGGCTACGTCGGTCCCGGGCGGTCGCCCCTAACCGCCCACCAGGCCGGTGAGGGCGCCGGCCTCGGTCGCGACCCGGTCGCGGAGGCCGTCGGCGGCGGCCACGTCCAGCTCGAGCAGGTCGAGCGCGTGGTGCCGCCCGGTCTCGGCGGAGATGAGCTCGTCCGCGGCGGCCACCACGATGGTGGTGGGGGCCGAGCCGTGGAACGGATCGTGGTGGTCGGCGACGGCGTCGGCGATCACGTCGGGCACCCGCCAGTCGAGGAGGTGCTCGGCGCCGGCGAGGGCGTGATCGGTGCCGAAGACCCGCTTCTCGGCCCGGAGCTGGTCGGCGTGGGTCTCGAAGGTGGCGTGGAGGCGGGCGTACTCGCTGGGGCTGTCCTGCAGGAGCAGCAGCTCCCCGATGTCGTGGAGCAGGCCGGCGGCGAAGGCGTCGTCGGGGTGCACGCCGGCGGCCGGCGCCAGCAGGCGGGCGGCGATCGCGACCCGGACGGCGTGGTCGTGGGCGTCGGCGACGAACGCGCTGGTGTCGACCAGGGCGGCGGTGTTGGCGATGGCGAGCGTCTGCACCACGCCGGTGCCGACGACGGTCACGGCCTGGGCCAGGTCGGTGACCCGACGGCACAGCCCGAACTGCGACGAGTTCGCCAGAGCCAGGACCCGTGCGGCGAGTCCGGGGTCGTGCCCGACCACGGACGCCACCGAGGCGGCGGTCGCCGCACGGTCGGCGATGGCCTCCATCAGCACCGGAAGGGTGGTGGTGGACACCGGCGGCTGCCGCTTGGTGTTGATCATGCCGGGTCCTCCTGACGCATGCAGCACCATCGGCACCCATGGTGGGGATCTTGAGCACTCTGCGTGGTCATCCGGGCTGGCGCTGCCCGCACCGGCCGCGGGTACGGTTCGCGCATGCCCCAGCCCCAGGCTCCCGACCGCAACCTCGCCCTCGAGCTCGTCCGCGTGACCGAGGCCGCGGCCCTGGCCGCCAGCCGCTGGATGGGCCGCGGGGACAAGGAGGGCGCCGACGGCGCCGCCGTGGACGCCATGCGCATCGTGCTCGGTTCGGTGCCCATGGACGGCATCGTCATCATCGGCGAGGGCGAGAAGGACGAGGCGCCGATGCTCTACAACGGCGAGCACATCGGCGATGGCAACCCGCCCAAGGTAGACATCGCCGTGGATCCCATCGACGGCACCACGCTCACCGCGCTCGGGCGCAGCGGGGCGATCTCGGTCATCGCCATGTCGGAGCAGGGCTCGATGTTCGACCCGGGGCCTTGCATGTACATGGAGAAGATCGCCACCGGGCCCGAGGCGCGCGACGCGATCGACCTCAACAAGAGCCCGACCGAGAACCTCAAGGCCGTCGCGGCGGCCAAGGGCGACGCCGTGCGCGACCTCACCGCCGTGATCCTCGACCGCGACCGCCACAAGGACCTCATCGCCGAGGTGCGCGAGGCCGGCGCCCGGGTGCGGCTGATCCCCGACGGCGATGTGGCCGGTGCCATCTCCACCTGCTGGCCCCAGTCCGGTGCCGACATCCTGTTCGGCATCGGCGGCACCCCTGAGGGCGTCATCACCGCCGCTGCGCTCAAGGCCATGGGCGGCGCCCACCTCGGGCGCCTCTGGCCCCGCAACGAGGCCGAGCGCCGGGCCGCACTCGATGCTGGCTACGACCTGGACCGGGTCCTCACCGAGGACGACCTGATCCGCAGCGACAACTGCTTCTTCGCCGCCACCGGCATCACCGACGGCGAGCTGCTCCGCGGCGTCCACTACGACAACCGGGGCGCGTCGACGCAGTCGCTGGTGATGCGCTCCAAGTCGGGGACGGTCCGCCTCATCGAGGCCCAGCACAAGATCGACAAGCTGGCCGCCTACGCGAGCGTCGACTTCTGAATCAGCCCAACCCGAAGCGGTAGGCGATGTAGGGATCCCAGCCCCGGTCCACGTTCTCGAGCACCGTCACCCGGTCCAGCTCGACCTGCACCCGGAACCCCGCGAGCAGGTCGAGCGCCGGGTCCGGCCCGTCGGTCGGACCGCCGTCGATGTCGACGGTGCAGTGGGGGTGGAACGGACGCTTCTCCGGGCGGTCCAGCACGTCGGTCCAGCACGACCGGTGCAGCTCGACCACCGGCTCCCAGGGATCGACGGCGAGGAACCGGACGGGCGAGGTCTCCGCGAAGGTGTCCACCGGACCGAGCGTGAGCGCCATCGGCCCGGCGGCCCGGGCCGCGGCCTGCACCACGGCGAGCGCGTCGCCGATCTGGTCCTCGTGCAGGTTGATCGGCGGGATGATCGTGATGTGGGGGTCGATCCGGCCGAGCTGGCGGTCGCCCAGGGCGCGCCGCAGGCCGTCGATCTCGATCGAGACCGGCGGCGGGACCACCAGGGCGACGGCGAAGCGACGACGGGCCACGTCGTCAGCGCTCCGCCCCGCTCAGCGGCTCAGTGCGGGGTGTGGCCGGCCGCTTCGAGGCGCACGTGCGCCCGGCGCAGCGCGGCCTCGGCCTCGGTGTCGTGCTCCTGGCGCAGGTGGAGCTCGGCCTGCTCCTTGGCCCGGCGGGCCCGCTCCACGTCGATCTGGCTGGCCATCTCCGCCACGTCGGAGAGCACGGTGACCGAGGAGGACTCCGCGGTGCCCGACACCTCGACGAAGCCTCCGTGGACGGCGACCTTCTCGTCCGCGCCGCCGCCGGCGGGGCGGACGGTGAGGATGCCGGTGCCGAGGGCGCCGACGAAGGGGGCGTGCCCCGGCAGGAACGCGATGTCACCGCCGCCCACGGTGCGGGCGATGACCATCTCAGCCTGGCCGGACCACAGGATGCGCTCGGGCGAGACCAGCTCGACCTGCATCGGCACCCCGATCACTCCCCGCCGGTGGACTTGCGCAGCTGCTCGGCCTTGCGACGGGCGTCGTCGGCACCGCCGACGTTCAGGAAGGCCTGCTCGGGCAGGTCGTCCAGCTCGCCGTTGATGAGCTGCTCGAAGGAGTCGACGGTCTCCTCGGCGGGGGTGAACACGCCGGGGAGGCCGGTGAAGACCTCGGCCACGAACATCGGCTGGGAGAGGAACCGCTGGATCTTGCGGGCCCGGGCCACGAGGATCTTGTCCTCCTCGGACAGCTCGTCGAGACCGAGGATGGCGATGATGTCCTGCAGCTCCTTGTAGCGCTGGAGGATCTCCTGGACCCGGGTGGCGACGCCGTAGTGGCGGTCGCCGACGACCTCGGGCGACAGGATCGACGAGGTCGACGCGATCGGGTCCACGGCGGGGTAGATGCCGAGGGCGGCGATGTCGCGGGACAGCTCGGTGGTGGCGTCGAGGTGCGTGAAGGTCGTGAACGGGGCCGGGTCGGTGTAGTCGTCGGCGGGCACGTAGACGGCCTGCAGCGAGGTGATCGAGCGACCCTTGGTCGAGGTGATGCGCTCCTGGAGGGTGCCCATCTCGTCGGCCAGCGTGGGCTGGTAGCCCACGGCGGAGGGCATGCGGCCGAGGAGGGTGGACACCTCGGAGCCGGCCTGCACGAACCGGAAGATGTTGTCGATGAAGAGCAGCACGTCCTGGTTGCGCTCGTCGCGGAAGTACTCGGCGATGGTGAGGGCCGACAGGGCGACGCGCAGGCGCACACCCGGGGGCTCGTCCATCTGGCCGAACACGAGGGCGGCCTTGTCCAGGACCGACGTGTTCTCGTCGATCTTGGTCTCGCCCATCTCGATGAAGAGGTCGGTGCCCTCACGGGTGCGCTCGCCCACCCCGGCGAAGGCGGAGACGCCACCGAACTGGGAGGCCACGCGGTTGATCATCTCGGTGATGAGCACGGTCTTGCCCACGCCGGCGCCACCGAACAGGCCGATCTTGCCGCCTCGCAGGTACGGGGTCAGGAGGTCGATGACCTTGATGCCGGTCTCGAACACCTCCTTCTTCGGGGCCAGGTCGGCGAAGTCGGGGGCGGCGCGGTGGATCGGGCGGTAGCCGTCGATCTTGGACATGTCGAGGGAGTCGACGTCGAGCGGCTCGCCGAGCACGTTCAGCACGTGGCCGAGCACGCCGTCGCCCACCGGCATCTGGAGCGGGTGGCCGAGGTTGCGGACCTCGGTGCCGCGGATGAGGCCGTCGGTGGGCTTCATGCAGATGGCCCGCACGCGGCTGTTGCCGAGCTGCTGGGCCGTCTCGGCGACGACGGTGATGTCCTCGCCGCCGACGTTGATGGTCATCTCGAGCGCGAAGTTGATGTCGGGGAGCTCCCCGGTGGGGAACTCGACGTCGACCACGGGGCCGGCGATGGCCACGATGCGGCCCGACTTGAGCTGGCCGGCTTCTTGGCTGGTGGGCTCGGTGACGGTCACGGGGTGCTCCTAGCGGTTGTAGTCGACGGTGTCGACGAGCAGGTCTCGGATGCTGAGGGCATCATCGGGGATCAGGTCCATGCCTTCGCTCTTGCTCTGGCGGAGGGCCTCGGCACCACCGACGATCTCCATGATCTCGGTCGTGATGGAGTCCTGGCGGGCGCGGTTCATCTCGCGGGAGAGCTTGGTGATGAGCTCCTCCGCGTTGTCGGTGGCCGACTTCATGGCGCGCTGCTGGGCGGCGAAGAAGGACGCCGCGCCCTCGAGGAGGGCGGAGAAGAGGCGGGCCTCGGCGTAGCGGGGCAGCAGCCGGTCGAGGATCTGCTCGGGCCCGGGCTCGAAGTCGTAGTCGGCGGACGGGCCGTCGGCGGCGGTCTCGGTGATGGCCGAGGTGTCGAGCGGCAGGAACTGGCGGGTGACCACCTGCTGGGTGCCGGCCGACAGGAACTGGGTGTAGACGATGTCCACCCGGTCGTAGGTGCCGTCCTCGAACTTGGGCACGACGGCCTCGGCGATGCGCCGGGCGTCCTCGTAGTGCGGTTCGTCGAGGAAGCCGGTGAAGGCATCGGCGATGTCGTAGCCGCGGAAGCGGAAGTAGCTCTCGACCTTGCGGCCGACGGCGATCAGCACCGTCTCCTTGCCGTCGCGGCGCTGGGCGGACATGTTGCGCTCGCCCATGCGGATGGCGTTGGAGTTGTAGGCGCCCGACAGGCCGCGGTCGCCGCCGACGACGATGGTGGCGACGGTCTGGACCTGCTCGCGCGGGGCGAGCAGCGGGGCACCGCCGCCGGCACCGGCCGCCGCGAGGTTCCGGATCACCTCGGTGATCTGGTCGGCGTACGGGCGGGCGGCGAGGACGCGTTGCTGGCTCTTGACGATCCGACTGGCGGCGATGAGCTCCATCGCCTTCGTGATCTTCTTCGTGGTCTGCACCGACTTGATGCGCCGGCGCAGGACGCGCTCCTTGCCACCTGCCACTACGACTCCTCGGTGCTGACCGTGGTCTCGAACTGGTCGGTGAAGCCCTGCAGCGCCGCCTTCAGATCGTCCTCGGACTCGATCTTGCCGGTGGTGCGGATGCTCTCGAGGAGGTCGCGGTGGCGAGCCTCGAACCAGGCCAGGAGGTCGGCCTCGTAGCGCTTCACGTCCTCGACCGGGATGCCGTCGAGGAAGCCGTTCGTCCCGGCGTAGAGCACGATGACCTGCTCCTCGACCCGCAGCGGCGAGTTGAGGTCCTGCTTGAGCAGCTCCACGAGGCGGTAGCCCCGATCCAGCGTGGCCTGGGACACGGCGTCGAGCTCGGAGCCGAACTGGGCGAAGGACTCGAGCTCGCGGAACTGGGACAGGTCGCCCTTGAGCGTGCCCACCGCGGTCTTCATGGCCTTGATCTGCGCGGCGCCACCCACACGGGACACCGACTGACCCGTGTCGAACGCCGGCCGGATGCCGGACTTGAAGAGGTCCTCCTGGAGGAAGACCTGGCCGTCGGTGATCGAGATCACGTTCGTCGGGATGTAGGCCGAGATGTCGCCGGCCTTGGTCTCGATGATCGGCAGGGCGGTGAGCGAACCGGCGCCGAGCTCGTCGGAGAGCTTGGCGGCCCGCTCGAGCAGGCGGCTGTGCAGGTAGAACACGTCGCCCGGGTAGGCCTCGCGGCCCGGCGGGCGGCGGAGCAGCAGCGACACCTGGCGGTAGGCCTCGGCCTGCTTGGACAGGTCGTCGTAGACGACGAGCGCGTGCTCGCTGTTCTCCATCCAGTGCTGGCCCATGGCGCACCCGGCGTAGGGGGCGAGGTACTTGAACGGCGCCGGATCGGAACCGCCGGCCACGACCACGACCGTGTAGTCCATCGCGCCGTGCTCGGCGAGGGTGCTCACGGTCTGGGCGACCGTGGACTCCTTCTGGCCGATGGCCACGTAGATGCACTTCACCCCGAGACCCTTCTGGTTCAGGATGGTGTCGATCGCGATGACGGTCTTGCCGGTCTTGCGGTCGCCGATGATCAGCTCTCGCTGGCCACGACCGATCGGGGTCATCGAATCGATGGCCTTGATGCCGGTCTGGAGCGGCTCGTGCACCGGCTGGCGGCCCATGATGCCGGGGGCCTGGATCTCCATGCGGCGGGTGCTGACGTTGGTCAGCGGGCCCTTGCCGTCGACGGGGTTGCCGAGGGCGTCCACGACGCGGCCGAGGAGGCCGTCGCCGCAGGGCACGGAGAGGATGTCGCCGGTGGCGCGGACGGCCTGGCCCTCGTTGATGTGGTCGACCTCACCGAGCACCACGGCACCGATCGACTCCTCGTCGAGGTTCAGGGCCAGGCCCTTGGTGCCGTCTTCGAACTCGAGCAGCTCGTTCACGGCGCAGCCGGGCAGGCCGGTGACGCGAGCGATGCCGTCGCCGACCTCGGCGATGCGGCCGACGGTGGCCGTGCCGATCGACGGGTCGAACCCCTCGAGGTTCTTGCGGATGGCGGCGGCGATGTCGCCGGAGTTGATGTTCAGATCAGTCATTGGATGAGAGCCCCTAGATGGCTTGCTTCAGCAGGTCGAGACGCCGACGGACGGAGCCGTCGATGACGGTGTCGCCGACCTGGGCGACCAGCCCTCCGAGCACGGAGGGATCGATGACGACGCGGATGTCGACCGGCTTGCCCACGGCCTGCTGCAGCGCAGCGGCCAGGCGGGCCTTCTGGTCGTCGGTGAGGTCGATGGCCGACCGCACCACCGCGACGTCGCGGCCACCTTCGGCGGCACCGAGCGCGACGAGCTCGTCGGCGATGCCGGTGAGGTCGCGGGCGCGGCCGGCGGCCACGACCATCGACACGGTGGCGATGGTGGACTTGGACACCTTCCCGGCGAGGAGGTCCTCGACGATCTGCTGTCGACGGGCGACCGGCACCTGGGCGTCGGTCAGCGTCGACAGCAGCTCCTCGGAGCCGCCGAGCGTGCGGGACAGGCTGAACAGCTCGTCCTGCACCTTGTCGAGCTCGCCCTCGGCGCGCCCCACGGCGGCGATCGCCATGGCGTATGCCTTGTCACGCTCGGTGCCCATGCTCAGCCCTGCCCGTTGCCGGAGGGTGCGGCCTGGACCCGGTTGATGTAGTCCTCGATGAGGCGGGTCTGGGCGTCGCGGTCGAGGTTGGCGCCCACGACGCTCTCGGCTGCGCCGATCGCGATGGTGGCGACCTCGCCGCGGAGCTCGGACATGGCCTGGCCCTTGGCGGCGTCGATGTCGGCCTGGGCCTGGGTGCGAGCAGCAGTGAGCTCCTCGTTCAGGCGGGCCTGCTGATCGGCGCGCAGCCGGTCGGCGTCCTGTCGGGCCTCTTCGATGATCCGGCCGGCTTCGGCCTTGGCCTCGGCCACCTTGGACTCGTAGTCGGCCTTGACGGCTTCGGCGTCGGCCTTGGCCTGCTCGGCAGCGTCCAGGTCGCCCTGGATCTTGGCCGTGCGGTCGGTCATGGCCTTCTTGGCGGCGGGGAAGCCGAACTTCATCATGAAGAACAGCACGACCAGGAAGCCGATGCCGCCCCAGATGACCTCGTTGATCTCGGGGAGCAGCACGTTGGGAGCCTCGATGCAGTCAGCGACCGCTTCCTCGGTCTCCTCGGAGATGGCCTCGTACTCGGGCGTGCCGGGCTCGAGGCCCTCCTTGCCCTCGAGCATCTCCTGCACCGCTTCGATGGTGCAGCCCTCGACGGATTCGCCGACCGCGCCTGCGGGCGCGGCGGTACCGACCAGGGCGGCGACCCCGAGCGCTGCGATCAGCAGCAGTCTCGTGATTCGTCGCATGCGGTCCTCCGCTCAGGCCTGGCCGAGGAAGAAGACCACGAAGCCGATGAGGGCCAGGGCCTCCACGAAGGCGATGCCCAGGAACATCGTGGTCCGGACCATGCCGGCGGCCTCGGGCTGACGGGCCATGGCCTGGACGGCCTGGCCGACCAGGTAGCCGATGCCGATGCCGGGGCCCAGGGCCCCGATGCCGTACGTCAGTGCAGCAAGGCCGGTGTCGGTGATTTCGGCGAGGATCATGAGAGGTCCTCTCTCCTTGTGTGGGTTGGGTTGGGACTTGGAATTGAGAAGGTGATCAGTGCTCGTGGCTGGTGGCCGAGTCGATGTAGACCGCGGTCAGCAGCGTGAACACGTACGCCTGGAGGAACGAGACCAGGATCTCGAAGGCCACGAAGAAGATCACGGCGAACAGCGGCAGCGGCAGGAACACCGCGTACCACTCCGTGGTCCACAGCGCCGCGGTGAGCACGGCGAAGGTGACGAGGAGGATGTGGCCGGCCAGCAGGTTGGCGAAGAGTCGCACCATCAGCGAGAAGGGCCGGACCAGGAAGTTCGAGACGAACTCGATCGGCACGATGATCGGCAGCAGGCCGACGGGCACGCCGGGCGGGATCAGGCTGTGCTTCAGGTAGCCGATCGGGCCGTGCTCGATCATGCCGGCGATGTTGAACACGAACCACACGAAGATGGCGAGGAACATCGGCAGGGCGATGCGGGCGGTGCCCGGCATCTGCACGCCGGGGATCACCTCGAAGATGTTGTTGAAGAAGATGAAGAAGAACATCGCAGTCAGCAGCGGCGCCCACTTGAGGCCTCGGGGCCCCATGGACTGCATGATGATCCCGTCCTCGATGAAGTTCACCGAGGACTCGGCCAGGTTCTGCGCACCGGTCGGGACGAGCTTGCGCTGGTTGCCGAGCACGAAGACCAGAACCGTGAGGATGATCGCCGCGAAGTAGACGAGGACGACCTTGTTGATCCCGAACGCCGTGTCCTCGAAGAGGAAGACGGGCCAGTCGACGATGTGGCTCAGCGGCGGGAACTCGAGACCGAAGATCACTGGGCTCGCTCCTTGGATGCGAAGGTTGCGGGGGCGGTCGTGGGCTTGAGGCCCGGGTGGGCGAGGCTGGCCGACACGTACCGGAGCTCCCAGAAGAGCAGACCGAGGTGCGTGATGACGAGCGTGAGCCCGAGGCTGGGGAGGTGGATCCAGTCGAGGTCCTGCAGGAGGAGCACGATCAGGAAGAGCAGGCCGATGCGCACGGCGTAGCCGCCGAGGGCGACGCCCATGAGCAGGCCGAGGCTGATGCGGCCCGCCCAGACGAGGCTGGCGGCGGCGAGCAGGAGGTTGCCGGCGACGAGGGCGACGCCCACGCCGGCGGAGAGGGCACCGTCGAGGCCGGCGAAGATCGCGGCCACGGCCACCGCCACCGGGGCCACGGGGAGGGCCTTGCGGAGCAGGTCGCCCACGAGCTCGTACTCGGGCGCCTCACCGGCGGGGGCGGCGACGGGGATCACGCCTGGGCCCGCCGATCGGACCAGAGGTCGACGTCGTCGGCCGGGGCGGCACCCTCGGCCGGACGGCTGCCGCGGGCCCACCGGCTGGTGGACTCGAGCTCGCGCATCTGGGCGTCGTAGGTGAACCACAGCTTCGCGATGGTGCCGGCGAGGGCGAAGGCGGCGAGGCCGAGCGTGAGCCAGGGACCGGTGCCGAGCCAACCGTCGACGAGCCAACCGAACCCACCGAAGACCACAGGGGTCACGGCGAGCTCGATGCCACGGGCCGACTCGTCACCGAGCAGCTCGTTCAGGGCTGGCTTGTCGCTTCTCGGGGACACGGTTCGAGGGGATCCTTCGGCGCCGCTTGTGAATCGTTTCGCAATCTATGAAAGCAGGTCGCGAGACGGCAAATCCAGGGTCCCCCGACGGCTCGGCGCAACGTAGCAAAGCGGTGCTTCACACGTCCGTGGTGCGCCTCGCCCGGCGCTCGGTGCGGGCCCGTGGGTGCAGCACCGTGTAGAGCAGCAGGGCGAGGGCGGCGATGCCGATGGGCAGCGCGCCGTCGTCGGAGTCGGTGTACACCGGGTAGAGCACGAGGCCCGACAGCAGCGCGGTCCAGAGCCAGAGGATGGCGACGCTGCGCCGCTGGCCGTGGCCGAGGTCCATGAGCCGGTGGTGGAGGTGGCCCTTGTCGGCCTCGGCGAAGCTCATCCCCTTGCGCACCCGCCGCACGATCGCGTAGGCGGTGTCGAAGATCGGCACCCCGAGGATCACGAGCGGGATGAACAGCGGGGCGAAGAAGAAGAACGTCTGGCTCGAGGAGTCGGCCAGCGAGTTGCCGCCCACGGCGATGGACGAGGCGGCCATGAGCAAGCCGAGCAGGAGGGCGCCGCCGTCGCCCATGAACTGCGACGCCGGGTTCCAGTTGTGCGGGAGGAACCCGACGCACGCGCCGCAGGTGGCCAGCGCGACGAGGGGCGCCACGTTGTCGGCCGGCAGCTGGGCCACGTTCGGGTCACCGAGCTTGTCGGCGAAGAGGAACAGCGCCCCGGACGCGATGGCCACGATGCCGGCGGCGAGGCCGTCGAGGCCGTCGATGAGGTTGATGGCCTGGCACATGCCCACGACCCACAGGACGGTGACGAGGGCGGCCAGGTCCGGGGACAGGTCGATGAGGCCGACCTCGGGCATGCGGAACAGCAGGATCGACACGCCGGCGATGTTGAGGATCGAGCCGGCGAGCACGGTGCCGGCGGTCTTGGCCGGGGCCGAGATCTCCCGGACGTCGTCGATGGCGCCGACGAAGTAGACGATCACGGCGGCCACGACGACCCCGAGTGGGACGGTGGGCGCGGTGAAGATGGCCCCGAAGCCTCCGCCCCGCCAGCCGACCAGCATCCCGGCCAGGAACCCGGCCAGGATGCCGAGGCCGCCGAGGGTGGGCGTGGGTCGCGCGTGCACCCGACGGTCGTCGGGGACGGCGATGGCGCCCAACCGAGCCGCGAGCCGCCCCGCCAGCGGGGTGAGCACCAGCGTGGTGAGGGCAGCGGCGGCGAAGACCAGGAGCGCGTCCATGGTGGAGGTGCGCCGGCGGCGGCCGGCGCCGGCGGATCAGACCGGGTAGGGCTCGAACTTGCCGCAGAGGGTGCGGACCTCGTCGCGGACCGCCGCGATCTCGGTCTCGTCCTCCCGGCCGTCGAGCGTGCGCACGATCAGCCCGGCGATGACGTCCATCTCGCCCTCACCCATGCCCTGGGTGGTGACCGCCGGCGTGCCGATGCGCAGGCCGGAGGTGATGTAGGGCGGGCGGGGGTCGTCGGGGACGGTGTTCTCGTTGAGCGAGATGCCGGCCCGGTCGAGGGCGAGGCGGGCCTTCTTGCCCGACAGCTCCTCGTCGTAGGAGCGCAGGTCCACGAGCAGCAGGTGGTTGTCGGTGCCGCCGGACACGAGCCGCAGGCCCCGACCGGCGAGGCCCCTGGCCAGCGCCTCGGCGTTGCGCACGATCTGGGCGGCGTAGTCCCGGAACTCCCCGGTGGCGGCCTCGGCGAAGGCGACGGCCTTGCCGGCGATGACGTGGTCGAGGGGGCCGCCCTGGAGCCCGGGGAACATGGCCTTGTCGATGGTGGGGGCCAGCTCCTCGGTGCACAGGATCGTGCCGCCGCGGGGGCCGCGCAGGGTCTTGTGCGTCGTGAAGGTGACGATGTCGGCCACCGGCACCGGCGAGGGGTGCACGCCACCGGCGATCAGCCCGGCGATGTGGGCGGCGTCGAACATGAAGTAGGCGCCGATCTCGTCCGCGATGTCCCGGAAGGGCTGCGGGTCGATGATGCGGGGGTAGGCGGTGGCCCCCGCGACGATGATCTTGGGCCGGTGCTCGAGGGCGACGTCGCGGACCTGGTCGAAGTCGATGCGCTCGTCGGAGGGGGTGACCCCGTAGGACACGAAGTCGTACAGCTTGCCGCTGGCGTTCACCGGCGAACCGTGCGTGAGGTGGCCGCCCTGGTCGAGGCGCAGGCCGAGCACGGTGTCGCCCGGGTCGAGCAGGGCGAGGTACACGCCCATGTTGGCGTTGGCGCCGGCGTGGGGCTGGACGTTGGCGTGGGCCGCGCCGAACAGGGACTTGGCCCGCTCGATGGCGAGGGTCTCGACCTCGTCGATGACCTCGTTGCCGCCGTAGTAGCGCTTGCCGGGGTACCCCTCGGAGTACTTGTTGGTCAGCACCGAGCCGGTGGCCCGCATGACGGCCGGAGAGGTGAAGTTCTCCGATGCGATCAGCTGGATGGTGGTGTTCTGGCGCTCGACCTCCCGGTCGATCAGGCCGAACAGCTCGTCGTCGTCGATCTCGGGCCAACCCATGGCCCCATCGTGCCACCGATGTCGGTGGCCGTCGTGATCGCCGGGGTCAGCCGGCGGTCCCCCCGTTGCCGTTCTCGATGGCGTGGATGCCGTCGACCCGCCGCTCGTGGCGACCGCCCTCGAACGGCGTGGTGAGCCACAGCTGCAGGATCTCGTCGGCCAGGCCGGGTGCCACGATGCGGGCACCCATCGCGAGCACGTTGGCGTCGTTGTGCTCCCTGCTCATCCGCGCCGTGTACAGGTCGTTGCAGAGCGCGGCGCGCACGCCGCGCACCTTGTTGGCCGCGATCTGCTCGCCCTGGCCCGAGCCACCGAGCACGATCCCCCGGTCGGCGTCGCCGCTCGCCACCGCCTGGCCCACGGCGGCCATGATCGGCGGGTAGTCGACCGACTCGGTCGAGTCGGTGCCCATGTCGATGGCCTCGTGGCCGAGGTCGGAGATGGTGGCGAGCAGGTGCTGCTTGAGGTCGTAGCCGGCGTGGTCGGCGCCGATGGCGATGCGCAATGGGGGCTCCGGGTCGAGGTGGATCAGGGGAACAGGTGGGAGACGACGACGTCGAGGAGCTCGTCGAGGGTCTCGGCGGTTCGACGGTACGCGGCGGCAGGTCGGCCGTACGGATCCGGCACCTCGTCCTCGGGGGCGACGCCGAGCACGTCGGCCGGCCGGCGTCCGGCACCGATGCGCCGGAGCCAGTCGCGCACTCCCTCGCCGTCGCGGCGCGGACCGTGGGCTTCGGCCCGGCGGGCCAGGTCCGGGAGCGTGAACGTGCGCTCGAAGGCGTCCCGGTCGAGGACGGCGACCTCCCGGACGTGCATGCGCTCCATGCACAGGATCAGGTCGGGGTCGCCGAGGTGGTCGACGGTGACCCGCTGGCTGCGGTGCGCGCGCAGGTCCAGGCCGCGCCCGGAGAGCAGCTCCACCGCGGGCGGCGACGCGGGACGGTCCTCGGTGACGAAGCCGGCGGAGGTGATCTCGGCCGGGACGTCGCGCTCGTCGAGGCGCTGGCGCAGCATGGCCTCGGCCATGGGCGATCGGCAGATGTTGCCGGTGCAGACGACGAGGATGCGGACGGCGGAGGGGTCGATGCCGCCGGAGGCTACCGGTGCGGGTTGCCCACCTCGGCGCCCGGGCTCCTACATTCTTGACCGTTCGGTCAAGTCTTTTCGGAGGTACCCGTGTCGCTCGATCCCCGCACCCCGGTCATCATCGGCGTCGGCCAGCGGAGCCAGCGCGTCGACCGCGGTGAGCCCGAGCTCGAGCCGGTGGACCTCATGGTCGTCGCCGGCCGGGCCGCCCTCGAGGACGCCTCCGTCACCGATGCCTCCGCGATCGACTCGGTCCGCACGGTCGGGCTGCTGTCGTGGCGCTACACCGATCCCGGCTCGCTCGTGGCCGAGCGCCTCGGCGTCGGGCACCCGATCGACAGCGGCATCTCGGCCATGGGCGGGAACTCCCCGCAGATGCTGCTCAACCAGACGGCGCTCGACATCCAGGCGGGCGAGGTCTCCTGCGTCCTGCTGGCCGGCGCCGAGTCGTGGCGGACCCGCTCCAAGTACCGCGCCACGGGCGAGAACCCGCCGTGGACCACCGAGCCGGAGGGCACCGAGCCGGCCCGGGAGATCGGCACCGCGGTCGAGATGAACCACGAGGCCGAGACCGCCCTCGGGATCTTCCTGCCGATCCAGGTGTACCCGATGTTCGAGCAGGCCCGTCGCCACCACCTCGGGCGCACCATGGACGAGCACCTGCCGATCCTCGGCGGGCTGTGGTCGCGCTTCTCCGAGGTCGCGGCGAAGAACCCGCACGCCTGGATCCAGGAGGCCATGACCCCCGAGGAGATCGTCACCCCCTCCCCCACCAACCGCATGGTGGGCATGCCGTACACGAAGGTCATGAACTCCAACAACGCGGTCGAGCAGTCGGCCGCGGTGCTGGTGTGCTCGGTCGAGGTGGCCGAGCGCCTGGGCGTGCCCCGCGATCGCTGGGTGTTCCCGCTGGCCGGCTCCGATGCGCACGAGCACCCCTACGTGTCCCACCGCGACACCCTCTACACCGCGCCCGCGGTCGGCATCGCCGGCCGGGCCGCGCTCGCCGAGGCCGGCCTCACCATCGACGACATCGACCACGTCGACCTCTACTCGTGCTTCCCGGTGGCGGTGCAGGTCGGCGCCGACGAGCTCGGCCTCGACCTCGACCGCCAGCTCACCCTCACCGGCGGGCTGAGCTTCGCCGGCGGGCCGTGGAACAACTACGTGATGCACTCCATCGCCGCCACGGTGGACGCCCTGCGGGACGACCCGGGCAGCACCGGCCTGGTGTGGGCCAACGGCGGCTACCTCACCAAGCACGCCTTCGGCATCTACTCCACCGAGCCGCCGGCCGAGGGGTTCCGCCACGCCCACCCGCAGGACGAGATCGATGCGCTGCCGTCCCGTGAGGTCGCACCCGACCACGAGGGCGAGGCCACCGTCGAGACCTGGACCGTGATGCACGGCAAGGACGGCCAGCCCGAGCAGGGCATCGTCGCCATGCTGCTCGACGACGGCCGACGCGCCTGGGGCACCACCGACGACGCCGACACCCTCGCCACGATGGTCGCCGAGGACATCATCGAGCGGCGCGTGCACCGCACCGCCGAGGGCCGGGTCAGCCTCCTGGACTGACGCCGCGCCGCAGATCTCGTCGGGTCAGTGGCCCGGGGGGCGGGGCCGCTCGTCGTCGAAGCCGATCTCCAGGTTCTCGGCCCGGAAGCGCTCGTCCCGCTCGTCGAGGGCGGCGCGCGCATCGGCCGGCATCTCGTCGACGATCTGGCGGAACTGCTTCGACGCGTAGCTGATGAGCTCGACGTCGGTGAGCGCGACCAGCGTGGCCGAGCGGGGACGCAGGTCGAGCAGCGCCATCTCGCCCAGCACCGAGCCGCGGCCGGCCGTGCCGACGACGTGGCCGTTGACGATGATCTGGACCTCGCCGGAGACGACGACGAACGCCTCGCGGCCGACCTCGCCCTGCTCCATGAGCACCGCGCCCTTCTCGGCTTCCACGGTCTCGCCCATGGCGGCGATCTTGTCGAGCGCGGCACGGTCGAAGCCGGAGAAGAAGGAGATGGTGGAGAGGTCGATGTCGGGCATTGGTGGCGGCTCCCTCGAGGTGTGGTCGGACCGGGAGGCTAGGCGTCCGGCGCGTCGCTCGCGTCGATGTCCACCGCGCCCTGGCGCAGCACCCGCGGGCGCTCCCCGGTGAGGTCGACGACGGTGGAGGGCACGCCGGTGAGCGCACCGCCGTCGAGCACCAGGTCGATGGGCCCGAGCAGCTGCTCGGCGGCCTCGGTGGCGGACGCCGGCGTGGGCTGGCCGTGGCGGTTGGCGCTGGTGGTGGCCAGCGGGCCGACGCGGGCGGCGAGGGCGCGCACCAGGTCGTGGTCGGGGCAGCGCAGGCCGATGGTGTGGGTCGGCTCCCCCAGCGCCCACGGCAGGCCGGCCCGCCGGGGCAGGACCATCGTGAGCGGCCCCGGCCAGTGGGCCGCGGCGAGCGCCCGGGCCAGCGGCGAGACCGACTCGGTCAGCGCCAGGGCCTGCTCGGCGTCGGCGCACAGCACCGCCACCGGCACGGCGGCCCCACGGCCCTTGCGCTCGAACAGGGCACGGGTCGCGTCCGGGTCGGACGCCAGCGCGGCCAGGCCGTAGACCGTCTCGGTCGGCAGGACCACGAGGCCACCGCCGAGGAGGGACTTGGCGGCGCGCTCGACGGCACCCGGGTCGTCCGCGGCGATGACGGGTGCGGTCACCGCCGGGCCACCAGGAAGCGCTCGCGGCCGGCGAGGTCGGTGCCGGTGCGGATCTCGGTGAACCCGGCGCTGGCGGCCAGCGCACGGGTGACCGGTCCCTGGTCGTCGCCGTGCTCGACCACGAGCGCGCCGCCGGGAGCGAGCCACTCGACCGCCTCGGCCACGATGACCCGGATGTCGGCGAGCCCGTCGTCACCGGCCCGCAGTGCGTCGATCGGCTCCCAGCGCTCGACGTCGTCGGGCAGCTCGGCCGCGTCGGGGACGTAGGGCGGGTTGGACGCCACGACCCCGACCTCGCCCCGCAGCTCCTCGGGCAGGGCGGCGAACCACGAGCCCTCGACCAGGCGCACCGTGCGGGCCTTGCGACCGAGCCCGGTGCAGTTGGCCCGGGCCACGGCCAACGCGTCCGGTGACCGCTCGACGCCCCAGACCTCGGTGCCCGGGCGCTCCGACGCGACGGACAGGGCGATGGCACCGGAGCCGGTGCCGAGGTCCACGACGGCTCCCCCGACCCGGGCGTGCTCGTCGAGGACGGCATCGACGACGACCTCGGTCTCAGGACGCGGGATCAGCACCCGGCGGTCGACGAAGAGCTCGAGCCGGCGGAACGGCCACCGCTCCAGCACGTACTGCAGCGGTTCACCCGCTTCGCGCCGTTCGACCATGAGGCGCCAGTGGTGGTGCGAGCGGACGGTGACGGGCTTGTCGGCGACCAGGCGGTAGGGGTCGCCGGCGGCACGCTCGACGATCCAGCGGGCTTCGTTCGACGCGTTGTCGACACCGGCGGCGCGCAGGCGCTCGACGGTCTGCTGGTGCAGCTCGGCCCAGCTCGTCGTGTCGGTGTCGGCGACCATGGAGCCGTCGATCCTACGAGCACCCCTTCTCGTTCTGGCAGTGCTCGTGTTGCGGCCAGGTAAACCTCGGGACGCCCTCGTGCGTGTGCTGGGGTGTGGATGCAGTCGGCGGGATCGGAGGTGCGGCGGTGAGCAGCGAGGCGCTGGACCCCGCGGTGGTCGTACTCCACGATGACGGGCCGTCCTTCGACGACCTCTACCGGCGCGAGCACCGCCCGCTGCTCCGCCTCGCCTGGACCCTGACCGGTCGCCGCGACCTCGCCGAAGAGCTCGTCCAGGACGCCATGCTCGTCGTGCACCGGGACTGGGACCGGGTCCGGCGCTACGAGTCCCCCGGCGGCTTCGTCCGTCGGGTGCTGCTCAACGCGGCGACCTCGGCCGCCCGCCGTCGCGCCGCGGAGGGCCGGGCAGTCGCCCGCGTGCCCACCGACGGCGTCCACCGCGACGAGCTGCCCCCAGACGACGCGTTCTGGTCCGCGCTGCGCTCGCTACCCGAGCGCCAGGCCCACGCCGTGGCGCTGCACTACCTGGAGGACCTCCCCGTGTCCGAGATCGCCCGGGTGCTCGAGATCGCCGAGGGCACCGTCAAGGTCCACCTGCACCGGGGCCGGCTGGCGCTCGCCGAGCTGCTGCGCGACGAGCTGGAGGAGGGCTGATGGAGGGCACCGAGCTGCTCGATGCGCTGGATCGCCGGGCTCGCCGAGCCGTCAGCGCGCTCGACGCCGGGTTGGGTGATGCCGAACCCGCTCCCCTGCCGATCGACGCCGGAGGCGGTCGCCGGCGCCCGTGGGTGCCCCTCCTGGTCGCGGCTGCGCTCGTCGTGGTCGCGCTGGTCGGGATCGGCCTGGCGCTGGACGCTCGGGACGACGAGCAGGGCACGGTGGCCGACGACCGTGACGTGCCCGTGGAGACCGGCGCCGACGTGACCGGGTTCGCGCTGCCCGAGCCCGAGGCCCTCGGCTACGAGGTCCGGGCGGCGTTCGACGGGCCCTCCGTCGCGGTCGATCCCGCCAGTGGACAGCCGGGTCCGCCCTACACCGCGCACGGTCCCACCGGCAGCGACGATCCCTGGCAGCAGGCGATCGTCACCCAGACCACGCCGTGGGACGATCGGGTCTACGGCGGCGAGCTCATCGACCTCGGTGGCATCGAGGGCCTGTACCGCACCTCCGGGAGCTCCCAGCAGATCGCCTGGCAGGACGGGGACACCGCCCGGACCCTCATGTCGAGCGCCCTGGATCGGGATGCCCTCGTGGAGGTCGCCCGCGAAGCAGTTGCCGCGGGGTGGTCCGCCGACGGCCCGCTGCCCGGGCACGACGTGCTCCACGAGGGCACCTACGATCAGTTCAGCCCCGTCATCGAGTACGGCGCCTCGGTGCGCAGCGACTGGCAGGGAGTCGCCTACGACGCCACCTCAGGCGACGACGACATCGTGGTCGGGTGGCGTCCGGGAGGACCGGGCCTGCTCGGCGCGCTGCACGTGTTCAGCGACGAGGTGGAGCGGGTCGAGGTGGACGGCCAGGGGATCTCGGTCTCCAGGTCGACCGTTGGAGGCCCGTCGCACGCGTCGTGGCAGCCGGTCGAGGGGACCGTCGTCGCCCTCGTCACGTACGGCGACATCGATGCCGTCCTCCGCCGGGTCGTCCCCGGCCTCAACCCCATCGACGCCGCAGCCTTCGACGCGATGGTCGGCGCCCACCCCGCATCGCCCGAGCTGGCGCTGCTCGACGCTCCCGCATCGAGCTTCGAGGCCGAGGGCGAACCCCTCGCGAGCATCGAGATCCCGGATCGTGCCGGTTTCACCTACCGGCTCCGGATCCTCGAGGACGACGACGCCAGGTACGCCCTGATGCAGGAGATCGCCGAGGGCAACGGCACCAGCGGCTCGGGTGGACCGCTGGCCGATCTCTCGACCACGGCGCTTCAGTCGGGCAGCCTGTCGAACGAGGAGACGGGGTCCGGCACGCCGGTGATCGTCAGCGGTGTGCTGCCCGACGGCGTCGCTCCGGACCTGTCCACCGCCCGCTTCGTCGACCGCACGACCGGTGCCGAGGTCGCCGTGCTGGACTTCCTGACCGGCTCCATCCCGGGCTCGTCCCGCCTGCTCGGACTCGTCTTGCTCGACGCCGACCCGACTGCCGCGATCGACGCCACGTTCCAGACGGCCGACGGCGAGCGGACCTGGCGACTCTGACGTCGCCCTGTCGGGCGGATGCAAGTCGTCCAGCCGCTACACCACGACTGCCAGTTTGCTGGGGGCGGCGCCGCCCGGCTCCAGGGGTCAGCCGGCGGTGGCGTCGGCGAGGCGCTCGGCCTGCTCGTCCTGGACGAGGGCGTCGGACACGTCGTCCAGATCGCCGGCGAGGACCTTGTCGAGCTTGTAGAGCGTGAGCCCGATGCGGTGGTCGGTGATCCGGTTCTCCTTGAAGTTGTAGGTCCGGATCTTCTCGCTGCGACCGCCGCCGCCCACCTGGTCCCGGCGGGCCGACGACAGCTCGGCCTGCTGGCGGTCCTGCTCCAGCTGGAACAGGCGGCTCTTCAGCACCCGCAGGGCCTTGGCCTTGTTCTGGAGCTGGCTCTTCTCGTCCTGCATCGACACCACCAGGCCCGACGGCTTGTGGGTGATGCGCACGGCCGAGTCGGTGGTGTTGACCGACTGCCCGCCGGGGCCGGAGGAGCGGTACACCTGGATCTCGAGGTCGTTCTTCTCGTCGATGTCGATCTCGACGTCGTCGATCTCGGGCAGCACGGTGACCGTGGCCGACGAGGTGTGGATGCGGCCCTGGGCCTCGGTGACCGGCACCCGCTGGACGCGGTGCGGCCCACCCTCGTGCTTCATGCGGGTCCAGGCGTTGGCCCCCTTCACGACGAAGGTGATCTCGTTGTAGCCGCCCATGTCGGACCAGTCGGTGTTCATGACCTCGAGCGTCCAGCCCATGCGCTGGGCGAAGCCCTGGTACATCTCGAACAGGTCCTTGGCGAACAGGTTCGCCTCCTCGCCGCCCTCGGCGCCGCGGATCTCCACGATCACGTTGCGACCCTCGTTGGGGTCCTTCGGCAGCAGGAGCAGCTTGAGCTCCTCGGTGAGGCGGCCCACCTCGAGCTCGGCCTCCTCGGCTTCGGCCCGGAACAGCTCCTTGTCGTCGCCCTCGGACTCCTTCGACAGCTCGCGGGCCGTCTCGGCGTTGCCGATCGCGGCTCGGAGGCGGCCGCCGACGTCGACGATGTCCTCGAGCTCGCTGTAGCGCCGGGTCGCCTGCGTGTAGCGGGTCTGGTCGGCGATCAGCTCGGGGTCGCCGAGGCGCGCCTGCAGCTCGGCGTACTCGCGCTCGAGCGTCTCCAGGCGGTCCAACATCAGGGCGAGGCTACCGGTGGGGTGCCCCCGGACCCGCAGGGCCGTTCCGCCCCCGCTGCCAGTTCCGGGAAACCGGCAGCGACCACGGAACGTTCAGCGGCGCCAGTCGCCCTCGACGGGGGCGACCTCGGCCGGTCGGCGCAGGTCCGCCACCATCGACGTGATGGCGGGCAGCACGTCGCGTGCCGGCAGGGCGAGGAGCAGCGGCGCGTCGGGGTCGACCAGCAACCGGGTGTCGGCCGCGAGGACCACGGACTCGAGGTCCACGCCGACGGTGCAGACCACGACGACCGGTTCGCCGTCGCGGGTGCCGGTGGCGGCAGCGACGCCCCGGGGGCGCAGGCGGTCGCGCGGCTCGGCGGCCGGGGCGGCGAAGAGCTCGTCGCAGCCGACCAGGCCGGGGTCGGCGATCAGGGTCGTGCGCAGCCAGCGCTCGGGCACGAGCGTGGCGAGCGGGTGGTTCGGGGGACCGTCCGGACGGCGGATCGAGCGCAGCTGCTCCACGACCCGGGCGATGGAGGCCCGCCCGTCGAGGTCGCCGTGCATCATGGCCGTGAGGGCCCGGTCGTACTTGCCGACGCCGACCTCGAGGATGGGGGCGCCGTCGTCGAGGGCCCGCACCACGCGGACGACCTCCAGGCCGCGGTACTCCCCGGCCAGGCGGTCGCCCTCGACCACCACGTCGAGGCCCTCGGACTCCATCAGCGCCACGAGGTCGGGCGCGTCGGGCGGGCCGTCGCCGGGTTCGACCGGTGCCGGCTCGGCCGCCACCAGCTCGCGGCCCGACGTGCGCCAGACGTGGATGTCGGTGGCGAACTCGCCGGCCTGGCGGGCGACGACGCCGGGGGCCTCGTCGGCGATGACGTGCACCTCGGTGGCGCCGGCGCGCCGCGCCCAGGCCAGGGCTGCGCCGAGGCTGTGGTCGCCCTCGACGAGCACGAAGGCGCGCCCGTCGGCGGCCATGGCCGCGCCGGTGCCGACGTTGGAGCGGGGCGCGTCGACACCCCACCGGTCGCGCACGAGGGCGGCGAGCTTGACGGCGTTGCGCGCCGCCTGGCGCTCGACGGCCTGCGCGGCCTCGGCGGGGGTCGGTTCGTCTGGGAGGTGGGCCCGGTCGCTCAGGACCGCACCCTCAGGACTCGGAGTCGGCGCTCTCGGCGTCGGCAGCTTCGGCGTCGGCAGCAGCAGCGGCCTCGGCGTCAGCGGCGTCGCCCAGGGCGGCCGCGGGGCCCTTGTTGCGGCGGCCGTAGCGGCGCTCGAAGCGGTCGATGCGACCACCCGTGTCCACCAGCTTCTGCTTGCCGGTGTAGAAGGGGTGGCACTCGCTGCAGAGCTCCACGCGCAGGTCCTCGCCCGTGGAGCGGGTCTCGAAGGAGTTGCCGCACGAGCAGGTCACCGTGACGGTCTTGTACTCGGGATGGATGTCGGTCTTCATCGGTTCTGCTCCAGCAGCTCGTCGTTCGATCCGGTGCTCCGAAGGCGTTCGAGCAGGCCGTCCAGCGCATCACTGTGACCGCTCGCCCGGTCGGCGGGCAACTCCTCCAGGCTACGGCGCAGGGCGTCCCGTGCCTCAGCCCCGTCGTCGCCCACGAGCCGCTCCTCGTGGCGGGTGCCGGTGGCACCCACGTCGATGGCCGGGAAGGCCCGGCGCTCGGCGGCGGCCCGGTCGAGGCGGATGTGGGTGCTGGCCGCGCCCATGACGGCATCGACCACTGCGGCGTCCACGTCGGACCCGGTGTCGACCTTCGCGGTGGCCACCAGGGTGACCGAACCGCCCTCTTCGAGCTTGCGCCCGGCACCGAAGCACCGCTTGGCCGCCTGGACGGCAGTGACGTCGAGACCTCCGAGCGAGCGCCCGGTTCCGGGCGACGACGCGTGGGCAGCCCGGGCCAGGCGGGTGAGGCCATCGACCAGGAGCACGACGTCGTCGCCGGCTTCGGCCATGCGCTGGGCACGGGCGAGGGCCAGCTCGAGCACGGCGACGTGCTCGTCGGCCGGCTTGTCGAAGGCGGAGCCGTAGACGGTGCCGGTGGTGACCAGGCGCTCCATCTCGGTGATCTCCTCGGGGCGCTCGTCGAGCAGCACGACCACCAAGGACGCGTCGGGCTCGTTGACCTCGACCGACCGGGCCATCGCCTGCAGCAGCGTGGTGGCGCCGGTGCGCGGCGGGGCGAGGACGAGCACGCGGCTGCCCTTGCCGATCGGGGCCAGCAGGTCGATGGCACGGGTGGTGCGATCGTCGGCCTCGTCGTCGAGCGTCAGCGCGATGCGCTCGGTGGGGAACACGGCGGTGAGGTCCTCGAAGTGGGGACGCTCGGTGCCGGGCTCGAGGGCGACCTCGTTGACGCTGTCGATGTGGAGGATCGCCGGGTTCTTCTCGTTGCGGAACGCGGGACGGGAACCGCCGGCCACCACGTCGCCCTTGCGCAGGCCGAACTGGCGCACCTGCTTGACCGACACGTAGCAGTCGTCCTTCGACGGCAGGAGGCCGTCGACCCGGAGGAAGCCGTAGCCGTCGTCGCGCAGGTCGAGCACGCCGACGACGGGGACGGGGTCCCCGCTGTACTCCTCCTGGCTGGGCGCGCCGTCGCGGTTGCGGCCCCGGCGGCGGCGGCGCTTGCCGCTGCTGTCGGTGTCGTCGCCGGACTCGTCGCGGTTGGCGCCGCCCTGGTCCTGGCCGCGTCCCTCGTCCTGTCCAGCCTTGGCCTGCTTGGTGTCCTGGCCGCCCTTGGACTGCTTGGCGTCCTGGCCGCCCTTGTCGTCCTGGGCGCCCTTGTCGGTCTGGTCGCCCTTGGGCTGCTTCGCGCCGCCCCGGCCCTCGTCGGCCTTGGCCCCGGCTCGGCGGGCGGCGACGCCCGTGCGGGCCCGCTCGGGGGCCGGCTCCTCGGCCTCGTCCTTCGTGCCGGTGTCGGGCGACTCGGCGGCCGGCGGCTCGGACCGGGTCTCGGCCTCCGGCTCGCTGGCGGCGTCGTCGGACGGCTGCTCCTGATCCTCACCGGCGGGCGAGACGCCCGTCAGCTCGAGGATCTGGTCGATCAGGTCGGCCTTGCGCGTGCGGGTCGTTGCCTTGCCGCCCAGCGCGCCGACGATCTTCTGCAGCTCGTCGCGGTCCTTGCGTTCGAGGGTCTCCCGCTCGAGGGCGTTGGCATCCACGCTCATCGTGCTCGTCGTGCTTTCGTCGTGTTCGGATGGGGTCCGCGCCGGTCGCGCCATGGACGGGCCGAGGACGGAGAGGAGGTTCGCCCGTGGGACCACGATCCCCTGGCCGGCTCCGTGCGCCGGACCCGAGCCGGTGTGCCGCGCACGCCAGACCAGGTCGCACGGGACGATACCCCTCCGCCGACGGTGCCTCCAACACCACCCCGGCGCCGACTACCGGGCCGTGGTGTACCCATCGAGCAGCGGCGGGCTGCTCTCGAGCAGGTTCAGGAGGGCTCGTTCGCCCCGGCCGTACCACTTGGAGCGGCGGCTGGCTCCCCACACCTCTGCGACCTGGTCGTCCTCGGCGTCGAACACCGCCGGGTGGACGTAGCTGTCGCGGGCGACCGTGCGGGTGTTGTGCAGCACGGCCGCCGCGGCGTCGGCGATCTCGGGCTCCTTCTCGGCCCCCTCGGCCCGGGCGGTGAGCGCCGCCGCGCTGCCACCCCAGGTGCGCAGGTCCTTGCAGTCGAGGCAGCCGGCGCTGTGCTCGTCGAGGTAGGCGTTGGCGTCGACGGCGTCGATGACCGTGCCATCGACCTCGAAGAGCCACTCGGCCGCGTCGGCCTCCAGCTCGGCGATGGCGGCGACGAGGTCACGGTCCACGATCGTGACGCCGTGCTCCACGCCGCCCTTGCCGGTGAACGACAGCCGGACCGAGCGGCGGGACACGTCGATGTTGGAGGGCGCCAGCGTGGAGATGCCCCGGCTGCCGTGCTGCTCGACGGAGTCCGGGTTGCCGATCCGCTCGAGGCTGGTGTCGAGCAGGCGCACCATCGTGGCCAGCGCCCGGGTGCAGCGATCGTCGGCCTCGAGGTCCTCGGCCACGGCGCGGCGCACGCCGGCGAGGGACTCCCCCACCTGGGTGAGGCGGTCGAAGTTGGCCGCGGCCCGGGCCTCGGTCCAGCGGTCGTGGTACCGGTACTGGCGTCGGCCGGCGTCGTCGGTGCCCATCGCCTGGAGGTGTCCGTCAGCACGCCGACAGACCCACACGTCGGTCCACGCCGGCGGGAGGACCAGCGCCTCGCAGCGCTCGCGGTGAGCGCCCCGGACGACCGAGCCGTCGGGCCAGCGGAAGCTGAAGCCCCGGCCCTGGCGGCGCCGGAGGATGCCGGGCTCCTCCGGGTCTGCGGCGCGGAGGCCGATGGCCGCTGCGAAGTCGTCGTCGGCGCTCGTCATGGGCGCTTCCATTCGCCAGCGGCGCGCCCGGCCAGACCTCCCGGGCACGAATCGCGCCGATTGCACCCATCCGGATCGGGATCGGCTCCGGAGACGAGGTGACGCCTACCGAAAGGTCAACTCGATGTTGATGAAGAAGTCCCTGATCGGCCTCACGGCCGCCGCCTGCGGCGCCGTGCTGCTCGCCGCACCCGCATCCGCCGCCCACGAAGACCAGCTGCGGCGGGTCTACACCGCCGACCTCGGCGCCCTGAACGGCACCGGCAGCGGTGGTGACGTGACGGTCGAGGTGTTCAACCAGCGCACCGCCATCGTCACCATCGAGGCCGAGGGCATGAGCCCCGACGCCGCCCCGCACGCCCAGCACCTCCACGGCGAGTTCGGGACCGTCGCCGAGTGCCCCACGCCTGCCGCCGACACCGACGGCGACGGCTTCGTCTCCGTGATGGAAGGCGGGCCGTCCTACGGCACCATCAAGACCTCGCTGACGACCGAGGGCGACACCTCGCCCCAGTCCGGCCTGGCCGTCACACGCTTCCCGGTCTCCCAGGACGGCACCTACTCCTACATGCGCGTCTTCCCCGTCACCCAGGACGTCGCCGACAACATGGGCAACCTCGCCGTCGTGCTCCACGGCGCCGACCTGGACGGCAGCGGCGAGTACGACGGTGAGAAGCGCAGCTCGATCACCGACGACCTGCCCTTCGAGGCCACCGTGCCCGTCGCCTGCGGCGAGCTCGACCTCCAGGAGATCATCGTCCCCGCCCCCTACGGCGATACCGACGGCACCGAGGGTGCCGTCGCCCGCTACTACGCCGCCCTGCTGAACCGGGCGCCCGACACCTCGGGCTTCCAGTACTGGGTCGACACCCTGCCCCAGGCCGGTGCGGTCGAGGTCGCCAAGGCCTTCACCCAGTCGACCGAGTTCCAGGCCCGCTACGGCCCGATGCTCGATGCACCCTCCGGCGACCTCGTCGACTTCGTCTACACCGCAACGCTCGGCCGCCAGGCCGACCCGAGCGGCAAGGCGTACTGGGTCGACGCCCTCGATCGCGGCGCCATCACCCCTGGCTGGCTCGTGGCTGCGTTCTCCGAGTCCGACGAGTTCATGGCGCTGACCGGCACCCGCTGACGGTCCTCGCCTGACGAGCGTGCCGGGTCCTTCGCGGGACCCGGCACGCTCGCGTCCGGGCCCGGGATCGGGGTCAGTGCTGGATCAGCCGGCGGACGAGGGCCTGCACGGCAGGCAGGTCGGCGCTGACCTCCACCACGCGCTCCTCGCGCTCGTAGAGGTCGGCGTAGTGCGGTGGCAGCGGCGGCCGCACGCCGGTGGCGGACTCGACCGCGTCGGGGAACTTCGCCGGGTGCGCCGTGGCCAGGCACACCACGGGCGCGTCGGGCAGGTCGGCGACCCGGTCGACCGCACCGACGCCGACGGCGGTGTGCGGGTCGAGCAGCATCCCGGAGCGCTCGTGGTGCTCGGCGATGACGGCCCGGGTCTCGGCGTCGTCGAGGCGGGCACCCCACCAGCCCTCGGGCCGGGGCGCCTCCACGTGCCCGGTGGCCCGGTACTCCGACAGCAGCTCGGCCGTGGCCCGGCCGTCGCGATCGAGCAGGTCGAACAGCAGGCGCTCGAGGTTCGACGAGACCTGGATGTCCATGCTCGGGCTGATGGTGGGCACCACGGGCTCGGCCGTGATGGCACCGGTCTCGAGCCACCGGGTGAGGACGTCGTTGGCGTTCGAGGCCACGACGAAGCCGGCCACGTCGAGGCCCATCTCCTGGGCGACCCAGCCGGCCAGCACGTTGCCGAAGTTGCCGGTGGGCACCGAGAAGACCGGTGCCTCACCGGTCTCGGCGCGGACGGCTCGGGCGGCGGTCACGTAGTAGACGACCTGGGCCATCACCCGGCCCCAGTTGATGGAGTTCATCGCCGAGAGCTGCACCTCGTCGCGGAACAGCCTGTCGGCGAAGGCGCCCTTCACGATGTCCTGGCAGTCGTCGAAGCTGCCGCTGGCGGCGACGGCGTGCACGTTCGGGGCGTCGATCGTCGTCATCTGGCGGCGCTGCACGTCCGAGACGCGCCCGCCGTCGGGGAACAGCACCACGCAGTCGAGGGCGGCTCGACCGACGGTGGCCGCCATGGCCGCGGAGCCGGTGTCGCCCGAGGTGGCCACGAGGATGGTCGCGCGGCGGTCCCGCTCCTGCAGGAAGTGGTCGAAGAGGCGACCGACGAGCTGGAGGGCGACGTCCTTGAACGCCATCGTCGGGCCGTGGAACAGCTCGAGCATCCAGCGGCGCTCGTCGAGGCGGACCACCGGGCACACATCGGGGTGGTCGAAGGTGGCGTAGGCGTCGGCGACGATGGCGTCGAAGGCCGCCCGCTCGATGGTGCCGTCGAGGAACGGCCACATGACCGCCCCGGCGACCTCGGCGTAGGACTCGGCACCGGCGAGATCGGGCAGCCGCGGGAACTGCACCGGCACGTACAGGCCGCCGTCGGGCGCCAGGCCGGTGAGCATCGTGTCGGCGAAGTCCAGCTGGGGTGCGTCGCCGCGGGTGGAGACGTAGTGCAGGGCGCTGGTGGTCGCCGTCATGCCCCGAGCACCCGCAGCACCGTGTTCACGTTGCCCACGTCCTCGTGCTCGCGCAGGTCGTCCAGGGTGGCGCGCAGGTCGGCCTCGCGGGCCGTGTGGGTGATGAACAGGACCCGGGCCTCGGCACCCATGCCGACCTGCTCCATGGCCCGGATGGACACGCCGCGCTGGCCGAAGATGCCGGCGACCGCGGCGAGTGCGCCGGGCCGGTCGTGCAGGTCGAGGTTGAGGTAGTACTCGCAGCGCAACTGCTCGATCGGCACGATGTGGGCCGGCTCGGCGGTGTAGATGCTGGCGTGGGTGTGCTTGCGCAGGTTGCCTGCGGCGTCGATGAGGTCGCCGAGCACCGCGCTGGCCGTGGGCCCGCCGCCTGCGCCGCGGCCGTAGAACATGAGGTCGCCCACCGCGGCGCCCTCCACGAAGATGGCGTTGAACGAGTCCCGCACCGCGGCGAGGGGGTGGGTCTCGGGCACCAGCGTGGGATGGACCCGGGCCGCGATGCCGTCGACCCCGAAGGACTCCACGATCGCCAGCAGCTTCACGACGTAGCCGAGCTTGGTGGCCTGCTCGATGTCCGACGGCGTCACGGTCGTGATGCCCTCGACGTGCACGTCGTCGATGACGATGCGGCTGCCGTAGGCGATCGAACCGATGATGGCGGCCTTGGCGGCCGCGTCGTGGCCCTCCACGTCAGCGGTGGGGTCGGCTTCGGCGTAGCCCAGGGCCTGGGCCTCGGCCAGGGCGTCGGCGTACTCGGCGCCGTCCTCGGTCATCTTGGTGAGGATGTAGTTGGTCGTCCCGTTGACGATGCCCATGACCCGGGAGATGTGCTCGCCGGCGAGGGACTCGCGCAGCGGGCGGATGAACGGGATGCCGCCGGCGACCGCGGCCTCGAACAGCAGGTCCACGCCGGCGGTGTCGGCGATGGTGAACAGGTCGGCGCCGGCGGCGGCGAGCAGGGCCTTGTTCGCCGTGATGACCGGCTTGCCGGAGGCGAGCGCCTTGGCCACCAGCGTGCCCGCCGGCTCCACCCCGCCCATGAGCTCGACGACGACATCGACGTCGGGGTCCTCGACGACGGAGATCGCGTCGGTGGTGAGGTGCGACGGGTCCACGTCGGCGGCGCGGGCCTTGTCCAGGGAGCGCACTGCGACGGGGCCCAGCTCGAAGCGCAGCCCGGTGCGGGCCTCGATGTCCTCGCCGCGGGAGGCCAGCAGCCCGACGAGGGATCCGCCGACGACGCCGCAGCCCAGCAGCCCGACGCGGATCGTGGTTGGTGCCATGGCCGGTCACGGTAGCGAGCGCCCCCGGAGCGGCCTGCACGCGAAGCCACCACCTCACGTGCCCTCTTGACGTTCTCATGCATTTTCGATGTATGTTGTCCGCCGTGCAGTACCACCGCAGCCGCACGGCCGGGCACGGGCCCGACGGCCCCGTCGAGGAGGTCGTGCCCGACCGGCTGGGGGCCGCACCCCTCGCCCGCCGGACGGTCCCGGTGCCTGCCGGGCCCCGCCGCCACCGGCTCCGCGACGTCGCCGAGTCGCTCGCCCGCCTGGGCCACCCCTGCATCGCCTCCGTGGTCGACGTGGTCGACGTCGACGACCAGCACGTGCACGTGCTCACCACCTTCGGCGACGGCGGCACGCTGGCCGACCGGCCGGGCCCGCTGCCGGCCGACGAGGTCCGTGCCCTCGTGCGGGAGCTGGCCCACGCCCTCGACGCCGCCCACCGGGTGGGCGTCGCCCACGGCCACGTCGTCGACACCAACGTGGTCCGCGCGGAGGGGCGGCTCCTGCTGACCGACTTCGGCATCAGCGAGGCCCGCACCGGCCGGCCCCGCGCCCACCCGTTCCGCGACGACGTGCGCGACCTCGCCACCCTCGGCCTGGGCCTGCTCGACCCGGCCGACGGCACGACGGCCGCTGCCTCGCTGCGCGCCCTGCTCGGGTGGGCCGCCGACGATCCCGACGCCGACCTCGCCGCGCTGCGCGCCGGCGTGGAACCGGCGTCCGAGCCCGACGGGCCGCCACCCCCACCACCACCGCCGGCCGAGCCGGCCACCGACCTCCCGTCCGAGCTCCCGTCCCGGCGACACGCCACCCACGCCGTGGCCGGTGCCTCGACGCTCGTGCTCGGGCTGGTCGCCGGCGCCGCCGTCGCGCTCGGCCCTGCGGTGGGCCGCAGCGCTCCGGTCGAGGCCGCGCCGCTGGCGTGCGCGCCGGTCGCTGCGGACCTCGCCGCCGACGTGGACGGGGACGGGTGCGAGGACCCCCTCGACTGGCGATCGGACGCCGCCGAGGTCGCGTACTCGGCCGAGGACGGCAGCCGGCTGCGCTTCCGCATCGGGCGCCCCGGCGACGAGCTGGTGGTCGGCGACTGGGACTGCGACGGCATCGCCACGGCTGCCGTCGTGCGTTCGAGCACCGGGGAGACGTTCCTCTTCGACGCGTGGGCCGGCGAGGGCGAGACGCTGATCGCCGAGGCGGGCCCGTCGCTGCCCGTGGGCTCGTCCGCCGCCGTGGCGCAGGATGGCGGGTGCGATCGGATCAGGCCGGCTGCGTCCTAGACGACGTCGTTGCGGACCAGGTCGTCGAAGGACTCGCGGCGGACGACGAGCCGGGCGTCGCCGTCGCGGCAGAACACCACGGCGGGCCGCAGGATCTTGTTGTAGTTGGACCCCATCGAGTGCCCGTAGGCGCCGGTGACGGGGGTGGCCAGCACGTCGTCGATGGCCACGTCGTCGGGGACCCAGCCCTCGCGGACGAGGAGGTCGCCGGACTCGCAGTGCTTGCCCACGACGCGCACCGGCTTGGTCCGCTCGGCGTCGGTCGCCCGGGGCAGGAAGGTCTCGTAGCCCGACCCGTAGAGCACCGGGCGCGGGTTGTCCGACATGCCGCCGTCGACGGAGAGGAACGTGCGCACGCCGGGGACGTCCTTGATCGTGCCGACCGTGTAGAGGGTGACGGCAGCGGCGGCGGCGATCGATCGGCCCGGCTCGGCGGTGATCCTCGCCGTGATGCCCGCCTCGCGGGCGGCGGCCTGGATCGCCCCGCCCCAGTCGGCCATGGTCGGCGCCGACTCGCCCTCGACGTAGGGCACGCCGAGCCCGCCACCGATGGAGAACTCGGGCAGGTCGTGGGTGGTGACGAAGGGGACCATCGCCTCCACGGCGTCGTGGAACGAGTCCGCCACGAACACCTGGGAGCCGATGTGCATGTGGATGCCGACCAGGTCCACCGCCGGGGAGGCCGACGCCAGCTCGATGGCGCGGCCGGCGGCACCCGAGCGCAGGCCGAAGCCGAACTTGGAGTCCTCCTGGCCGGTCATCACGAACTCGTGGGTGTGGGCCTCGATGCCCGGCGTGATCCGCAGCAGGACCTTCGGCGCGTAGCCGTCGTCCTGGTGGAGGCGGGTGAGCCGCTCGAGCTCGTCGAAGCTGTCGACCACGATGCGCCCGACGCCGACGGTGCGGGCGTAGGCCAGCTCGGCCAGCGACTTGTTGTTGCCGTGCAGCACCAGCTTCTCGGCCGGCACCCCGGCGGTGAGGGCGACGTGCAGCTCGCCGCCGGTGGCGACGTCGAGGTCCATCCCCTCCTCGTGGACCAGCTTCGCCATGGCCACGCACAGGAACGCCTTGGTGGCGTAGGCGACCCCGTCGGGGAAGGCGGCGACGGCCTCGCGGCAGCGGTTGCGGAGGTGCTGCTCGTCGTACACGAACAGCGGCGTGCCGAACTCGGCGGCGACGTCGAGCAGGTCGCAGCCCCCGATCGACAGCCGGCCGTCGGCGGCGATCTCGGAGTGCTCGGGCAGCAGGTGCGTGGGCAGCGGGCCAGCCACTACATCGACTCCGGGGCCGAGACGCCGAGCAGGTCGAGGCCGATGGCGAAGCCGACGCGGGCCGCGTCGACCAGCCACAGCCGGGCCTGGGTGAGGTCCGCCGGCACGTCACCGATGACGTAGCAGTCGTGGTAGAAGCCGTGGAACCGGTCGGCCAGCTCCCGGACCCAGTTGGTGACCGTGTGCGGGGCCCGTTCCCGGGCGGCCCGGGTCAGCACCTCGGGCAGCTCCGACAGCGTGCGCAGCAGCTCGATCTCGCGCTCGTGGGTCAGCACCGACAGGTCGGCGTCGGCGAGCGGCGCCCGGACGATGCCGGCCGCGGCCGCCTTGCCCATGATCGAGTGGATCCGGGCGTGGGCGTACTGCACGTAGAAGACCGGGTTGTCGTTGGAGCGGCTCGTGACCAGGTCGAGGTCGATCGCCTGCTGGCTGTCCACGGACTGGAGCAGGTAGGTCAGCCGGGCCACGTCCGCACCCACCTCGTCGATGAGGTCGCGCAGCTCGATGATGTCGCCCGCCCGCTTGGACAGGCGGACCTCCTTGCCCTCCCGCTCGAGGCGGACGATCTGCACGATCGGCACCTCGAACTCGTCCGGGTCGTGGCCGAGCGCCTCGATGCCGGCCCGCATCCGGGGCACGTAGCCGTGGTGGTCGGCACCCCACACGTCGATGAGCAGGTCGAAGCCCCGGGCGAACTTGTCGCGGTGGTAGGCGATGTCGGGCAGCAGGTACGTCGGGTCGCCGTCGGACTTGAGCAGCGGACGGTCCTTGTCGTCGCCGAACTCGGTGGAGCGCAGCCAGGTGGCGCCGTCGGCGTCGTAGGCGTGGCCCCGCTCACGCAGGTCGGCGAGCGCGGCGTCCATCGCCCCGCTGTCGACGAGGGCCTGCTCGGACGACCACACGTCGAAGTGCACGTGGAAGGCGGCGAGGACCTCACGCTGGTCGGCCAGCGCCCGGTCGTAGCCCCAGGACCGCACCGCATCGATGCCGGCGTCGGCGACGTCGTCGGGCATCTCGGCCGCCCAGTCGGCGACGTACTCACCGCCGTAGCCGTCCTTCGGCACCGGCTCACCCCGCTTGCGGGCGAGGAGGGACTCGGCGTAGCGGGCCATCTGGACCCCGCGATCGTTCAGGTAGAACTCCCGCGTCACGTCGAAGCCGGTGCGCTCCATGATCCGGGCCACCGAGTCGCCGTAGGCCGCCCCGCGGCCGTGGCCGGCGTGCAGCGGCCCGTTGGGGTTGGCCGAGACGAACTCGATGTTCACCTTGGTGCCAGCGCCGACGTCGGGCCGGGCGTAGCCGTCGGTGCCGCCCTCCACCACCTCGACCAGCACGTCGTGCAGCCACGACGGGGTGAGCCGGAAGTTCACGAACCCGGGGCCGGCGATCTCCACCGAGTCGACGTGGGCGATGTCGGCCTGCTCGAGCGCGGCGACCAGGTCGCCGGCGATGTCGCGCGGCGCCCGTCCGGCGGCCTTGGCCGACGCCATGGCGATGTTGCAGGACCAGTCACCGTGCTCGCGGCGCGCCGGGCGCTCCATCGTCCAGGTGACGGCGGCGGGGTCGAGGCCGATGCCGGCGGCTGCCGACTCGACTGCAGCAGCGAGCGTGTCGCGGATCAACAGGGTGCTCCAGTGTCGTGGGGGGTGTGCGGTGGTCAGCCGCTGCGCAGCAGGACGGCGCTGACGCGGTCGATCAGGTCCAGCGGCTCGAACGGCTTGGTGACGTAGTCGTCGGCGCCGGCGTCGAGCCCGAGGCGGACGTCGGCGCCCTGGGCCTTGGCCGACAGCAGGATGACCGGGATGGCCTTCGTGTCGTTCGTGGCCTTCAGCGCCCGCACCAGCTCGAGCCCGGACATCTTGGGCATCATCACGTCGGACACGATCACGTCGGGACGCGACTCGCGCGCCACGGCCAGGCCCTGCTCGCCGTCCTCGGCCCGCAGCACGATGTAGCCCTCCATCTCGAAGTTCACCTCGAGGAGCTGGAGGATCGTGGGATCGTCCTCCACCACGAGCACGGTGGGCGCGGGCATGGAACGAGCCTACGGGGGTCCGTGCGGGGCGGCCGAAGCGGATGCGGCGCCCCCGGCGACCCGCGCTACGATCCGGAGCGCTCCGCCCTCGTAGCTCAGCGGATAGAGCATCGCCCTCCGGAGGCGTGTGCGGGCGTTCGAGTCGCCCCGAGGGCACCACAGATCTGCGCAGTGAGTCACGTCCGCCGGCGGTCGATCGTGACGGCTTCGCCGCCACAGGGCACCGTGACATGGGTCGCCTCCCCTTCGGCTCGGCTCCGAGTCGATCTGTCTCAACCTGGCGGCGAGCGGGTACCGACCCCGGGGTGACCACGACACCGGGTGAACGGTTCCGCCACCACGCCGAGGAGTACAGCGAGGACGCCGACGACGAGCGTCCCCTCGGCGCCTACTCGGTGCTGCTCGTGGCCTACATCAGCGTCGTCACCGCGCTGGTCGTGCTCGGGCGCAAGCGGCTGCCCGGAACGCTCGCCCCGTCGGACCTGGCCCTCGGCGCCGTCGCCACCTTCATCGGGACGCGGACGATCACCAAGCACCCGATCGCCAGCCCGATCCGCATGCCGTTCACGAAGTTCGCCGGCGTCAGCGGTCCCTCCGAGCTGGCGGAGGACGTCCGCGCCAGCGGCTGGCGCCACGCCATCGGCGAGCTGCTCACGTGCCCGTTCTGCCTCAGCCAGTGGATGGCCACCACCCTCGTCACCGGCGTGGTCGTCGCCCCCCGACTGACCCGCACGGTGATGTCGGTGCTCGCGATCGTCGGCGCGTCGGACTTCCTCCAGCTCGCCTACGCGCGGGCGCAGGACCTGGCCTCCGACTGAGCTCGAGGCGCTGGGGCTCCGATCGCTACCGCCAGGAGTCGAGCAGCAGCCGGGCGTCGGTGGCGTCGGCATCGAGCGGGATGCCGTACCAGATGGGGAACAGGAACCCGAGCAGCGCCACGGCCACGGCGAGGACCGCCCACGGGGCGACCTTCGCAGCCCGTCCGGGCAGCGACCGCGTGCCGGCGACGAGGGCGAGCGCGGCGAAGGGCACGAGCGGCGCCAGGTAGAAGAGGTAGCCGCGCCCGAGGCCGAGCCAGGGGACGTACAGCGACGCGGCGAGGGCGAGCACGCCGATCAGGGCCCGATCGCGCCGCCGCACCACCTGCCAGGCCACGAGGGGCAGCGCGGCCAGCATCGTCCACCACAGCGCCGGGTTGCCGACCATCACCACCCGGGCCGTGGTGCCCTCGGGGACGACGCAGGGGGTGTCGTCGGTCGTGGGGCAGCGCTCGAGGTACGACAGCACGGGTCGCTGCAGGATCGGCCAGGTCGGCGCCGAGGAGCGGTACGGGTGCGTGTGCTCGAGCTCGCGGTGCATCCGGTACAGGTCCCGGTGGTGGAAGACGAGGCCGGCGACGCGCTCGCTGACCGAGGCCTCGCAGTCGAGCTCCGGGCAGCGCTGCTCGTACACCTTGGAGTCCGTGTAGTTGAGGAGGAAGCCGCCGTAGCTGGCCAGGTACACGGTGACGGGCACGACGACCAGCGGCAGCACGGTGGCGACCCCGCCCTCGAGCACGGCGCGCCCGACGCCCCGTCCCGGTCGGCGACGGCGCACCTCGGTCCACCCGACCAGCACGACGGCGACCGCGAGCATGGGGGCGGCCGACCACTTGGTGCCGACGGCGAGGCCGAGGGCGACCCCGGCCAGCCACAGCTCGGGTCCGGCCGGCGTGAAGCGCCCGGTGACGGGAGCTCGGGCCCGGAGCCGGTGGTGGCGCAGCAGGAGGAGCAAGGCCAGAGACACGAACAGGGCCAGGACGGCGTCGAGCATGGCGATGCGGCTCGTCGTGATGGCCAACCCGTCGACTGCGACGAGGAGCGCCGCCGCCGCCGCCAGCCACCGGTCCCGCAGGAGGAGCAGCCCCGCCCCGTAGGTGGCCAGCACCATCGCCGTGCCGGCGACGGCGGAGCCGATGCGCCAGCCGACCGGATCGAAGCCGAGCATGGCGATGCCGGCGGCGAGCACCCACTTGCCGACCGGCGGGTGGGCGGGCCGTTCGATCTCCACGCCCCGCTCGACCAGCGCGTGGGCGTCGTTGGCGTAGTAGCTCTCGTCGAACTGGATGCGATCGATGTGGCCGAGATCGACCAGCCGGAGCAGCCCGGCGACGGCCAGGACCACGAGGGGGATCGTGACCGCGACCCAGCGGCGGCGGGCGGGCACGGTCAGTTGGCGAATCGCAGGAACGGGCCGAACGGGCCCCGCTCGAACGTGATGCCCTCGGGGTCCGGGTAGCCGTCGACCTCCCTCGGATCGATCAGCACCCGCTCCAGGCGGAAGGCGCCCTCGGTGCCCTCGAAGGACAGCCGGTCGATGGCGGTGAGGCGGGAGCCGTCGAACTGGAGGAGCTGCATCTCGTAGGGGAGATCCTCCGATTCGGTCAGGGCGCCGACGCCGGTGGCGCCCGCGCTGCCGCTGTGGAGCACCGCCGTGCCGTCGACGTACTCGAGGTCGAAGCGATGGGTGTGACCGGCCAGCCCCACGTCGAAGTCGCCGAGTGCCGCCTCGAGCTGGAGGGAGTTGTGCACGGCCACGACGTCGGGACGGGTGAGCTGCACCCGTCGGGCCAGCGACTCCGATGCTCGGGCGAGCCGGTCGTTGTAGTCGTCGCGCGCCAGGCGGTTGTCGGCCGTGAAGGCGGGGTCGCCGACGCCCAGGATCCGGACGTCGCCCACCCGCGCCACCCCGGGATCGAGCACCTCCACGCCGGCGTCGACCAGCGCGCGGCGGATGCTCGAGTGATCGTGGTTCCCGGGGACGACGTAGTACGGCACGTCGATGCGCGAGATCCGCTGCACGACGAGCGATTCGACGCTGGAGCCGAAGCTGGTGACGTCGCCGGTGTCGATGATCGCGTCGACCTCGAACCGCTCGGCGGTCTGCTCCACCAGCTCGATGCCGACCGGGTTCGAGTGCAGGTCCGAGACGTGCAGCAGCGTGGTGTCGGTCAGCGAGGGGCCGGTGCCCTCCACCGACCGGTACAGCCCCACGAGGCGAGCCGAGAGGGCCTCGAGGCGCGACTCCACGACGCCGACCTCGTCGATGTGGCGCTGGACCGTGTTGACGATGTCGGGAGCGGCAGCGAGGGTGCCCTCGAAGCGGGGCTGGTCGAAGGAGCTCGGGGAGAAGCTGGCGAAGGCCATCGCGCCAGCGACCACGACGAAGCCCAGCGACCCCGCCGTGGTCGCGGCGACGTAGCGCACCCGGCGGCGCGGGAGCACGAGGCCGACGACCACGCCGGCGGCGAGGGCGACCGCCAGGCTGCGCAGGATCAGGCTCTGCAGCAGGGGTCGCATGTCGTCGTCGATGTCGGCTCGGAGACGCTGCGCAGGGTCCGATCCGCGCGCCAGTTCACCGGCCAGGGCACCGGCCTGGGCCAGGTCGATGCGGTCCACGCGCACGTCGAACCCGACCGGACCGCGATGGCTGTCGGCGACGATGTGGCCGAGCGGCGGCAGATCGACGTTGGTCTCGCTGGATCGGACGCCCACGTCGATCGTGACCGACCCCGGACCGAGCGCACCGACGGTGTCGGGTTGGAGCGAGAAGCTGAGCGCGCCGGCCAGCGCGCCGAGCACCAGGCACGCGGCCAGGGCGAGGCCCGCGGCGCGGTGCCGCCGCACGAGGTCTCCCAGCCGATCCACGACCCCATCTGTACCCGCTGCCCGGGCGGTCCCGCATGGCGCGGTCACGAGCGGGGCGACCGCACGTCGTCGGCTGCGGCGACCAGCGTGCCCAGGAGCTCATCCAGCGGCGCCCCCTTGCTCACGTGGGACGTGACCTCGCCCGTCGCCACCGCTCGCCGCGTCGCCTCGTCGAGCGCGGCGGAGAAGACCACGATGGCGGGAGGAGGGTCGACGGCCCGCATGCCGGGCACCAGGTCGAGCCCCCACGCCCCACCGAGTCGCAGGTCGACGAGCGCGACGTCGGGTCGGTGCTCGACCACGGCCGAGAGCCCGCCTGGCCCGTCCCCGGCGGTCGCGACGACCCGGAGCACGGGATGACCCTGCAGCGCGGCGACGAGGGTGTCCACGAGCAGGTCGTTGTCGTCGACGATCACGACCCGGACGTCGCGACCTTCACGGGTGTCGTCCGTACGGTCCACGACTCCATGCTGCCTGCTGACCGCTAGGCGTGGTGGGACAGCGACGGACGTGCGATCATCGTGCCGTGTGGGACATTCCGGACATGGCCGAGGACGACCGCCTCGGGCGACTGCGCGTCCACCTCGAGACGGTCCAGCGCATCGCGGGCCTCGGGAGCTGGGAGGCCGACGTCCGCACCGACGAGCTCACCTGGTCGGCCAACGTGTACCGGATCCTCGGTCTGCCCGGCACCGTCGAGCCGAGCTACGAACGCTTCCTCAGCGCGGTGCACCCCGATGACCGCCGTCGGATCGTGCGCGTCCACGCCGATGCCCTCGAGGGCCGGGCTGCGTACTCGATCGAGCACCGCATCGTGCGACCCGACGGCTCCATCCGCCACGTGCACGAGGAGGCGATCACCGAGCACGAGGACGGGGAGGTCGCCCGGCTGCTCGGGACGATGCAGGACATCACCGAGGAGATGCAGCTGACCCGCAACCTCATCGACACCGAGTCCCGCCGCCGCGAGCTCCTCCACCGCCTGGTCCGGACCAGCGAGCAGGAGCGGGCCCAGCTCGCCGGCGACCTCCACGACGGGCCGATCCAGATGCTGACCGTGGCGGCGATGCGCCTCGAGCACCTCGGCATGGTCGAGGCCGACACCCCCGACTGGCTGCCCGCCGCCGTCGACACCGTCCGCGACACCGTCGTCAAGCTGCGCGACGTGCTCGTGGAGCTCCATCCCCGGGCCGGGGCCGGGGCCGGTCTCGACGCCACCTTGACCCAGCTCGCCCTCACCGTCGTGCCCGACCTCGACGTGCGCGTCGAGGTCGAGGCCGAGACGAGCGACGCCGAGGACCGCGCCGTCTTCGGCATCGTGCAGGAGGCCCTGTGGGACGTGCGGGAGGGCGAGCCCTCGAGGCACCTCGACATCCGCGTGGCCGCCGACGAGACCGACCTCGAGGTCGTCCTCACGGGTTCGGCCGAGCCGGGGGGCCCTGCGTCCGAGCTGCTCGGCCGAGCCGGCCTGCTCGGTGTCCGGGAGCGGACCGAGGGCGTCGGCGGCCGCTGCACCGCGGAGGCCGAGGACGGCACCGTCGCGGTTCGCTGCCTCCTCCCCCGCGTCGACCGGCGGGCGGTCGCCGCCCGTGGCTGAGTCCGCCGAGCTGCGTCGGGTGCTCCTCCACCTGCAGAGCGCGCACCGGCTCGCCGGCATCGGCAGCTGGGAGGCTGACCTGGACGGGGCACCCCGCCTGCGCTGGTCGCCGGAGGTGCACGAGATCGCCGGGCTCCCGCTCGACCAGAAGCCGACGTTCGAGGACTTCGTCGCCATGGTCCACCCCGACGACCGTCCGCTCTTCCTCGAGGCCCGATCCGCCGCGATCGCCGGGGAGCGGCCGTATGCGATCGACCTGCGGGTGGTCCTCCCGAACGGCGGCCAACGCCAGATCCACATCGTGGCCGAGGTCATCCGAGACGAGGACGGCACGGCGGTCCGTCTGGTCGGTGCCGTGCAGGACCGCACCGACCAGCTCGAGGCCCTGCGCCGACTGCGACTCACCGAGGTGGCCCGCCGCGACCTGCTGCAGCGCCTGCTCGACACCGCCGAAATCGAGCGCAAGCGTCTCGGGCGGCACCTGGAGAGCGGGCCGATCGACCGGCTCGCAGAGATCGAGCAGCGGCTGGCTGCCTCGATCGCAGCCGATGCATCGCCACGGTGGACCGATGCCCTGACCGCCATCCGCAAGGCCATCGACTCGCTGCACGACACCCTCACCGACATCCAGGCCGAACCGTCGACGGGCGACCTGGCCGAGACGGTGGGGATCCTCGTCGCCGAGACCGTGCCCGACGTGGACGTGACGATCGACGTCGACGTCGACATGGCGCTCCGCCCTCCGGTCCGGGCCACGCTGCTGCGCGTCGTGCAGGAGGCGCTGCACAACATCCGCAAGCACGCGGGTGCCGGTCGCGCCAGCGTCACCTGGTCCGTCCAGAGCGGGTGCGCCCACGTGACCGTCGCCGACGACGGTCGGGGCTTCGACGTCGGTGCCACGCAGCGCCAGCCGGGGCACCTCGGCATCGTGGCCATGCGCGACCGCGTCGTCGCGCTCGGCGGCGAGCTCGACATTCGGTCCCGTCCGGGCCGGACGGTGGTCGACGCTCGTCTCCCCCTCGCGTGACCCGCGGGCTCAGCCGCCGGAGCCGTCCCGACCCACCGAGACCAAGCCCTTGGATGCGGCGATCACGACGGCCTCCAGCTGGGAGCGGGCACCGAGCTTGCCGAGGATGTTCCGCACGTGGTTCCGCACGGTGTGGTGGCTCAGGTAGAGCAGCTCGCTGATGTCGATCGTCGTGCGACCCTCGGCCAGGCAGCGCAGCACGTCCAGCTCCCGATCGGTGAGACCGACCGGCGCGCCGGTGGGACGGTTGAGCCAGCCGATCGCGGCGGACAGCGTCTGGGCATCGAAGATCGCTTCGCCACCGTGCACGCGCAGCACGCCGGCGGCGAGGTCGTCGAGATCGGCGGACTTGCGCACGAAGCCGGAGCAACCGGCCGCCACCGCCTCGGCGGCCGACTGCACGCCCTCGCTGGCCGTGAGCAGGATCGTCCGGGTGGGCGGGTCCCCCTCGTGGATGCTGATCGCCAGCTCGATGCCGGTGCCGTCGGGGAGGGCGTAGTCGAGCACGGCGACGTCGGGGTGCAGCTCCTGCACCATGGCGCGCCCCTCCCGCACCGACGCGGCCGACCCCACGACGTCGATGTCGGATGACCGGCCGAGGGCCAGGGCGATCGACTCGCGCACCATGGCGTGGTCATCGACGATGACCACCCGGCAGGCTGCGCTCCGCGTTTCCTCGATCACTCCCACGACCCCTGTCCTGCCCGGCCCGGACCGTGAGGCTACCCACCGGACGGCACGGTGCCGACGGGGTGGGCCGGATACGGTCCGCTCGATGGACGACGGTCGGGACCGCCACGCACGCCACGTGCGAGGGTTGGTCGCGGCCGGCGACGTGCTGGCTCGCCCCGGCCTCTCGGCTCGGAGCCGGCTGCGCCGGCTCTGCGACATCGCGCACGCCGCCCTCGACGGCCACCGCACCGCCGTGGTCGTGACCGACGAGCGCGGCGCCTTCCGCATCGACCACCACGTCGGGCCGCCCCTCGCCGACGACGACGAGGTCTTCGACCTGGCCCGTCTGCACGCTCCGGGCGTCGCCGAACGCCTGACGAGGCGGGAGGCGATCGTGGTCGGCGGCGGCACCCAGCCGCAGGGGCGCGGCGTCCTCGCCCTGTCTCCCATGACCCTCGACGGCGAGCTGTGGGGGTGCTTGTGCGTCGAGGGGGTCCCCGACGGAGGCCAGGCGGTGGACGACCTCACGCTCGACACGCTGCGGGGCCTCGCCAACATGGCTGCGCACGTCGTGCTGGCCGAGCGGCTCCGCATCGACCGCGCCGAGATCCTGTCCCGGGAGCTGCTCACCGAGCAGCGCAACCGCCGCCGGCTGTCCAATCGGCTGCACGACGGGCCCCAGCAGATCCTGGTGTCGCTGCGGATGCGCCTCCAGATGCTCCAGAGCGACGCTCCCGACGAGCTCGCCGCCGAGCTCGGCGTGCTGGCCGACCACGTGTCGGCTGCGCGCGACGAGCTGCGGGCGCTGATCCTGGATCTCGACACCATGACCGGTCACGCCGTGCTCTCGAACGCCCTGCGGTCGCTGCTCGAGACGAACTCGACCATGGCGGCCTGGCAGAGCTCCTTCCACGCCGACGACGGCGTCGACGACGTGAACGAGGAGGCCCAGCTCACGATCGAGCGCGTCGTGCAGGAGGCGCTGGCCAACGCTCGCCAGCACGCGGAGGCGTCGACGGTCGAGGTGCGCCTCACCCGTGCGGACGGGCTCGTGACCGTCGTCGTCGCCGACGACGGTGTCGGCCTGCCGGCGAACGTCTCCACCACCGGCACCGGCCACGGCGGCATCCGGGCGATGCACGAGCGGATCTGGCTGGTCGGCGGAACCCTCCACATCGAGAGCGACCCCGGGCGGGGCACCCGCGTCGTGATCACGGCGCCGCGCCACGCGTGACCGACCGGGGGGCACCGCCCTGGCCGAGATGACTCATCTGCGCCTTGTGGGCACGACGGAAGCCGCCGACACTCAGTTCGTGCATGTTCCACGCCCGGCAGCCGCCGGCGAGCAGCTCCTGGCCCCGCGCGTGACCAGCGTGGCGCTGATCGAGGACCAGCAGGTACTCGCCGGCGCCATCCAGCGCTCGCTGTCGATCATGACCGACCTCCGCGTCGTCGGGTGCGCCCCGTCCCTGGGCGAGGGCGTCGCGCTCGTCCGCCGCACCCAGCCCGACGTCCTCGTCAGCGACTACCGCCTCGGCGACGGCGACGTGCCGGCCCACCTGGGTGAGATCCTGGCCGAGTCCCCCGACACCCGGGTCCTGGTCTTCACCGGGTGGCCCGACGAGAACAGCTTCCTCGAGGCCATGGCGGCGGGGGCCTCCGGGTTCCTCGACAAGGCCGGGCCCTTCGAGGAGTTCATCGACGCGATCCGACGCGTCGCTGCCGGTGAGGTCGTGGTCGCTCCCCGCTTCCTGCCCGCCCTCACCCGCCGGGCCACCAACGCCGACAGCAGCGCCCTGTCCCGGCGCGAGCTCGAGGTGCTGCAGCTGCTGGCCGAAGGGCTCAGCACCTCGGAGGTCGCCGACCGGTTGATCCTGTCGGTGAACACGGTCAGGAACCACATCACCCACGTCCTGACCAAGCTCGATGTCCGGTCCCGCCTCGAGGCGGTCAACGTCGGCGTCCGTCGCGGCCTGATCCGCTTCGACCCGCCGGCGTAGGCCCGGCCGTCACTCCGCTTCGGCGAGGTCGCCGAGCAGCGCGGCCGGCTGGCGCCACTGGCGTCGTGCGGTGAAGCGCACGATGGTGCTCGTGGCGTGGAAGGCCCCGAACGCCACGGCGTGCGGCCGCTCGGCCAGGTCCACGTCCGCGACGGGCAGCCGCAGGCCGGACGCCCGGAACGCGACGGCCTCGACCATGCTCCACCACCGCGAGAAGTCCGTGCCCGTCAGCGTCCCGACGTGGGTCGGGAGGTGCTGGACGAGCAGGTCGGTCGGCACCGGGTAGCGCGAGCGGTTGCGAAGCCGCTCGAGCGCGGCCGCACCGGCGGCGATGAGGACCTCGACCATCTCGGCCACCATCCGCGGATCGCGGATGGACGCGACCAGGCGGCAGGCTTCGGTGTGGTGGCCGAGCAGCTCCTCGTGGAGGGCGTCGAGCGCCAGCTCACCTCCGAAGCCCCCGGTCGGCGCCAGGCCCGGCATCGAGCTCGCCCCGACCGTCCACGGCACCGCCCCGCAGCGGTAGCTGCGCCACAGGTCGGCCACCCCGTCGTCTTCGCCGTGCACGGCGAAGACCTCGGCGCCCTCCGGCAGCACCGAGGCCCATCCACCGCCGCTGGCATCCACCGCCTCGACGTCGGCGGCATCGACCGCGGCGATCGCCACCGGCTCGGCCCGGGCCAGGTCCAGCAGGGCGGCGACGCTCGGGAGGCGGCGCACCTCGAGGCCGGCGGCCCCGAGTGTGCCGAGCACGGATTCGTCGGCGGCCGCGCCGTCGCCGGCCACGGCGGCGATCGGGCCGCGCACCGAGGCGAGGGGCCCGCTGGCGTCGGGGAGGCTCATGGGTCGGTCCTGTTCATCGACGGGTGCTGCCGAGGACATCGGCACCGGCGTCGCGGGAGCGCAGACGCAGGCAGACCTCCGTGACCGATCGATGTGGATGAGCAGGCCTGGTGCAGGTGCACCACGACGAGGGCGCGACCGTGCGGTCAGGCGCAGCCGGATCCGGGTGGGGGCTCGGGGACGTAGCCGACCTGGGTCGTGGTGGTGGACGACGTGGTGCCACCGTCGCCGCCGGTGGCGGCGGTGGTCGAGGGCAGCTCGGGCACGGTGGGCGAGGGCTGCTCGTGCAGGGTCGTGAAGTCCTCGCCGGCGACGAGCACGACCTCCCCGGGTGCGAGGTCCTCGTCCAGCCCGAACGCCACCGGACCGGAGACGTGGCGAGCGAGGAGGACAGCGGCGCCCTCGTCGCCCGGGGCGTGGTAGATGGTCGTGCTGGTCTCGGGCTCGACGGTGTCGCCGGGCGTTCCGGTGGTGAAGCCGATCTGGTCCAGGGCGGCGGTGACGTCGCCGGCGAGGCCGGGCTCACCGATCCCGTTCAGCACGGTCACCTCGACCAGGCCGGGCGTGAGCTCACCGGGGTCCAGCCCCCGGAAGATGTTGAAGATCCGCTCCGCTTCGCGCTCGTCCAGGTCGAGGACCGAGGCGCCGCCGGCCGTGCGGAAGGGCTCGGCGGGGACGCTGAACGTCTGGAGCGACTCGGCATCGAAGGAGGCGAAGCGGCGGCCGAGGGACACGATGTCGCTGGCCGACAGGGTCGGGTCGAGCCCGACGAACTCGACACCGACCCCCACCAGCTCGTTCAGCGTCACCGGGTTCGTGAGGCCCTTGGACACGGCCTTGCTGATCGCCCGGCGGATGAACTCCTGCTGGCGGGTGATCCGTCCGAGGTCGCCGCTCGGGTCAGTGCGCCAGCGGCCGGTGTCGGGGTCCTGGATCTCGAGGTGGCGGGAGCGGGCGAAGGCGAGGGCCTGCTGGCCGTCCAGGTTCACGCAGCCCGGCGAGTCGACCCGGAGCTGGGAGAAGTCGTCGCGCACCGCCTCGCTGAAGTAGACGGGCACGCCGCCGATCGCCTCGACCAGGCCGCGGAAGCCAACCAGGTCGACCTCGACGTAGTGGTGGATCGGGATGCCGAAGTTCTCCCGGATGGTGTCCACGAGCACCTCGCGGCCCCGGGAGAACGCCACGTTGATGCGGTTGTTCTCCCCGGTGTCGGCGATCGGCACCCACAGGTCCCGGGGCAGCGACAGCAGGTAGGCGTCGCCCGCCTCCGGATCGACCCGCAGGATCATGATGGTGTCGGTGCGCTGGACCGTGCCCTCGGTGAAGGTGCCCTCGTCGTCGAAGAACTGGGCGTCGGCGGGGTCGTCGGGGTCGAGGCCATCGCGCGTGTCGGAGCCGACCAGCAGGTAGTTGCGGGGCTCGCCTGCGTCGGCGGTGTCGATGGCGACGTCGAGGCGGGAGATCTGCCCGAACCGGACGTTCAGGTACGACGCACCGGCAGCCGACAGGAGCAGCACGAAGGTGAGCAGCGCGCCGGCGGCGATGATGGCGCGCTGGCCGAGGGAGCGCCGCCGTGGGGCGACGAGGTGCTTACCCGACACGTCTGACGACGGTACTGGCGGGCTTCCGCGGTCACCCAGTCGCCGACCAGCCGGCCAGACGTCGACGCAGCGTCGTCCCGTGCGCGCCCGCCGCAGCGAGCGACCCCGCGACCAGCGCGAGCTCGACCCGGAGGACCAGGTCGTCGCCCGCCGCCAGCACGACCGCCGCCACCGCCACGCCCACGGCCCAGCCCGCCGTGACCCGGACGTGGCCGGCGAGCGCGATCGCGGCGTGGGCGAGCACGTGGGCGAGCATCACGGCCCCCGCCGCGGCGGCGAGGAGCGCCAGGTCACGACGTCCGAGCGCGAACGCCGGCCCGAAGCCGAGCCGCACCGCCCACGGTCCCAGCGCCCACGAGCCCGCGACGGCGAGCACCCCCAGCCCGACCACGAGCGCCGTGAGCCGGCGCACCAGGTCGATGAAGCCGGCCCGGTCGCCCACCGCCTCGAGCCGGGCCAGCCCGGGGAGGAGCGACGACTGGACGGCCTGGAAGAAGAACAGCGGGATGCGGGCGATGAGCAGCGCAGCGAGGAACCGGCCGGCGGCGGCCTCCTCCCCCGGCGCAGCCAGGAGGGCCACCGCGATCGGGCCGCCGTTGACCAGCACCTGGGCGAGGGCCTGGCCCCCGACGAGGGGCAGGACGTGGGGGCGCAGCGGCGGTGAGGGCGGTCCCGGTGCCGCCGCCACCTGCCACTGGCGGCGGAAGGCCACGACCGGCACGAGCGGAGCGATCGCCACGGCCAGCGCGTAGGGCACCGGGTCGTCGACGCCGGCGAGGGCGAGCGCGACGGCGAGCCCGAGGCGGGTGGCGGAGTCGAGTGCGATGCACAGGCCGTAGCGGCCGAAGGAGCCGCTGCCCGCCAGCGCGGCCCGGGTCAGGTGGTTGGGGGCGAAGGCGGCCACGGCGACCACCAGCGCGACGGCGACGCCCGTCCGCCCGTCGAAGAGGCTGCCGTCGCCGGCGATGGCGACCAGGGCGACGAGCGCCACGCCGGGTGCACCGATCTCGATCGCAGCGCGCGCCCCGGCCCGGGCGACCGGCCGCGCCCCCTCGCCTCGTGCCGCCCGGGAGCCGACGAGGCGCGCGACCTCCTGCTCGACCGGGATCCAGATCGTGGCGGTGACGAGGAACACCGCCGACCACAGCACCGAGATGGGCGCGTACGCCTCGGGACCGAGGGCGCGCGCCGCCACGGCCAGGAACGCGTAGGTGGTCGCGCTCGCCGCGACGAGGCCCCCGCCGACGGCGAGGGCCCCGGTCGGGAGCGCGGGTCGCGCCCGCAGCGTCCGCTCAGCCGTTGGGGAGCTCGTTCTCGGGCTTGGGCTCCTTGGGCAGCCCGAGGACCCGCTCCCCGACGATGTTGCGCTGCACCTCGGCGGTGCCGCCCCAGATCGTCTCGGACCGGGAGAAGAAGAACTGTGCCTGCAGCGGCGAGACCGGGTACTCCCGGGCGGCGTCGCGCTTGCCGATGCCGGGCACGAAGTCCGCCTCGGCGTCGCCGGTGAGGATCTGGCCGTGGAGGCCGAGCACGTCGATGGCGAGCTCCATGGTGTCCCGGTGCGTCTCGGACCAGAACATCTTGTTGGTCGCCCCGAGGGCCGCCACGCCGAGGTCCTTCTTGCCGGTGAGCGACGCCGACAGCGTCCGCAGGCCGTTGACCCGCATGATCTGGATCTTGGACCACTGGTGCACGAACCGCTGGCGGACCATGGGGTCGTCGACGGCGCCGTTCTCCTGGGCGATGTCGAGGATCTGGTCCAGCTCCTTCTCGAAGCGCCGGTGCCCGGTGGTGGCCGACGAGCCGCGCTCGAAGCCGAGGGTGGTCATCGCCACCTTCCAGCCGTTGTTGACGCCGCCGACCACGTTGTCCTTCGGGCAGCGGGCGTCGGTGAAGAAGACCTCGTTGAACTCCGCCGAGCCGTCGGGCTGGACGATCGGGCGGATCTCCACGCCCTCCTGGTCCATGGGCACGAGCAGGTAGGAGATGCCGGCGTGCTTCTTGGCCTCGGGATCCGTGCGAGCGAGGAGGAAGCAGTAGTCGGCGTGCTGGGCCTGGGTGGTCCAGACCTTCTGGCCGTTGATGACCCACTCGTCGCCGTCGAGCTCGGCCTTGCACTTGAGGCTGGCGAGGTCGGAGCCGGCGTTGGGCTCGGAGAAGCCCTGGCACCAGGCCGTCTTGCCCTGGAGGATGCCGGGCAGGAAGTGCTGCTTCTGCTCCTCGGTGCCCCACTGCAGGATGGTGGGGCCGACGAGGGTGTCGCCGAAGAAGTCCCCGCGCATCGGCGCGTTGACCCGGGCGAACTCCTCGTTGAGCACGACGCTCTGCATCGTGGTGAGGCCCTTGCCCCCGTACTCCTTGGGCCACGAGGCGCAGATCCACCCACCCTCGAAGAGCTTCTCGTTCCACTGCTCCGAGAACGTCGCCTTCTCCTCGGCGGTCATCTCCCGGTCCCCCCAGTCCTCGGGGAGGTTCGCCTCGAGCCAGGCTCGGATCTCTCCGCGGAACGTCTCGGCCTCTTCGGGATACGTCAGGTCCATGTGCCAATCGTGGGAGCACTCCCGAGAGGCGGTCAAGTCCGGTCGGCCCGGGCGCTCCACCTAGAGTCCGGCCATGGCTCTGACCGACGTCGTCACCGGAGAGACCGCTCGCTGGACCAACCAGTGGCTCGAGCTCAAGGCAGAGGTCATCGACACCGGCCTGTGCACGGGCTGTGCCGGCTGCGTCGTGGCGTGTCCCCATGACGTGATCGGGTACGAGCACGCCTCGGGCGCCTACAAGCCGTTCCACCTCGAGGAGGAGCTCGGCCCCGACGACTGCATCCACGGACAGAAGGGCTGCACGTCGTGCACCCGGGCCTGCCCCCGCTTCCGGAGCTGGGAGCCCGAGGCCGACGAGCACCTCTTCGCCCGGTACCGCAAGGACGACGAGCTCTCCGGCATCTACCAGGACATCCTGCTCACCAAGGCCTCCGACGAGACGGTCCACAAGATGGGCCAGGACGGCGGGCTGGTCTCGGCCATGCTCCTGTGGCTGCTCGAGGAGGGCTACATCGACGGCGCCCTCGTCAGCTTCCTCGACGGAGACAAGGGCGACTGGAAGGCCAAGCCGGGCGTGGCCACCAACAAGGACGAGGTCCTCGCCGCCGCCGGCAGCCGCTACACGTACTCGGCGAACACCCTGGCCATCGACGAGGCCATGGACCGCGGCCTGTCCAACCTGGCCCTGGTCGGCATGAGCTGCATGACCTCGATCCCAGCGGTGATGTGGCACCGCAAGATCGGCAAGATCTCCAAGCCGATCAAGTTCGTGCTCGGCCTGCTGTGCTCCAAGACCTTCGATGACGCCATCTTCGAGGAGCTGTTCGAGACCAAGTACGGCATCCCGAAGCAGCGGATCACGAAGATGAACATCAAGGGCGTCTTCCAGCTGTGGACCGACGACGGCGGCTACCACGAGATCCCGCTCAAGGAGTGCCACGCCTGGACCCGCGAGGGCTGCACCCACTGCCCGGACTTCGCCGCCGAGCACGCCGACGTCTCCACCGGCGGCATCGGCAAGGAGAACGACTGGACGCTCACGATCGTGCGCACCGAGCTCGGCCGCGAGGTCATCTCCCGCATGATCACCGCCGGCGTGATCGAGGCCCGGCCGGGCGACGAGGACCCGGGTGCCATCGCGCTGATGCACAAGCTGGCCGAGAAGTCCCGCAAGCGCTGGCCCGAGTTCGCCGTGGACTTCCCCAAGGCCAAGCGCGAGGTCACCTTCGCCAGCGAGGCCTGATCAGGCGGCGGCGAGCTCCCGGGCTCGCCGCAGCACGGCGTCGAGCATGGGCTCGGTGAGCGTGCCGGTGAAGGTGTTCTGCTGGCTCACGTGGTAGCTGGGCACGATCCAGCGCGGCGGGTCGTGCTCCTCGCCCGGCACCGCCACCTCGATGCCGTGGCCGAACTTCGGGCGGGGCCGCACCCCGAGGAACCGGCAGGTCGCCTGGTAGCCGAACTGGCCGAGCGGCACGAAGACCCTGGCCTCGGTCAGCAGCGTCAGCTCCCGGTCGAGGAACGTGGCGCACGTGTCGCGCTCGAGCGGGGTCGGCTTGTTCGCCGGGGGCGCGCACTTCACCGGTGATGTGATCCAGACGCCGTCCAGCTCGAGCCCATCTCCGGGGCGGATCGACTCGGGCTGGTTCGCGAAGCCGGTGCGGTGGAGCGCGGCGTAGAGGAAGTCGCCGGAGCGGTCGCCGGTGAACATCCGACCAGTGCGGTTGGCGCCGTGGGCCGCCGGCGCCAGGCCCACGATCACCACCGTCGCGGCCGGATCACCCCAGCCCGGGACCGGCCGGCCCCAGTACTCCTCGTCCCGGAACGCGGCCCGCTTCTCGGTCGCGACCTGCTCCCGCCAATCCACCAGGCGGGGGCAGGCGCGGCAGGTCGCGACGTCCTCGGCCAGGGTCTGGAACGGATCCATGGCCGATAGCGTGGCCCATTGCATGGCTGCCACGCGCACGACCAAGACCTCGACCAAGAGGACGAAGAAGGGCGACAGCGCACCCAAGCCGACGATGGTGCTGCTGGTCCGCCACGGGCGCACCCCCACCACCGGCAGCGTCCTGCCCGGCCGGGCCAGCGGGCTGCACCTGGCCGACGAGGGCCGGGCCCAGGCCGAGGCCGTCGCCGAGCGGATCCGGTCGCTCCACGACAAGCGCACCGCCTCCAAGGACGGCATCGGCGTCACTGCCGTCTACGCCTCGCCGATGGAGCGCACCCAGGAGACCGCCGCGCCGATCGCCAAGGCACTCGGCCTGCGCACCCGCACCCGCAAGGGGCTCATCGAGTGCGACTTCGGCGAGTGGACGGGCCGCAAGCTGGCCGACCTCTACAAGCTGCCCGAGTGGAAGACCGTGCAGCGCCACCCGTCGGGCTTCCGGTTCCCCAAGGGAGAGTCCTTCGGCGAGATGCAGGCCCGCATGGTCGACGCGGTCAACGAGCTTGTCGCCGCCCACCCCGGCGAGATCGTCGTCGCCGTCTCCCACGCCGACACCATCAAGGCCGCGGTCGCCTCTGCGCTCGGCACGCCGTTGGACCTGTTCCAGCGAATCGTGATCGGCCAGTGCGCCGTCTCGGCGATCCTGTACGGGGCCGAGGGCCCCACGGTGCTCGCCGTCAACCACACCGACGACCTCGTCTCCCTCGTCCCGTCATGAGGAGGCCGGCATGAGCGAGTACCTCGACCCCGCCGCCTTCACCGCAGGCGCGATCGGACCGCCCGGCCAGCGGGTCTTCTACCTGCAGGCGTGCGACAACGGCTCGATCAGCTCCGTGCGGCTGGAGAAGCAGCAGGTGAGCGCCCTCGCGGAGTACCTCGCCGGCATGCTCCACGACCTGCCGGCACCGGCCGGCGTCCCTGCTGCGCCGGAGCTGCAGGAGCCGGTCGAAGCCGACTGGATCGTCGGCAACATCGGCGTGGCCTACGACAACGACCTCGATCGCATCATCATCGTCGCCGAGGAGCTGGTGGCCGAGGACGAGCCCGACGGCGACACGCTGCGGGTCATCCTCAGCCGCTCGCAGGTGCGGGCCTTCATCGAGCGGGCCGGCGAGCTGCTGGCCGGCGGGCGCCCGCCCTGCCGGGTCTGCGGTGCGCCGATGGACCCCGAGGGGCACGCCTGCCCCCGGGCCAATTGACGGCCCGCTCGCGCTCGCGGCTGCCGACGCGCCAGGATCATCGGCGATGCAGGACCCGGTGCGCACCGTCCTCGAGGCGGGGGAGATCGAGATCGAGGGCCGGATGCCCTGGTCGTCGAACGGCACCTTCCTGGTCACGGTCACCCTCGGGGACCAGTGGCTGCGGGCGATCTACAAGCCCCGGCGGGGCGAACGACCGCTGTGGGACTTCCCGAGCGGGTTGGACCGGCGCGAGGTGGCCGCCCACGAGCTGAGCGAGGCCCTCGGGTGGGGGTTGGTGCCCCACACCGTGCTGCGGGACGGCCCCCTGGGCCAGGGATCGGTGCAGCGCTTCGTCGAGGCCGACTTCGAGCAGCACTACTTCACGCTGTTCGAGGCCGGCCGGCACCACGATCGGATGCAGGCCATGTGCGCGTTCGACATCGTGGCCAACAACACCGACCGCAAGAGCGGCCACTGCCTGGTCTCCGTCGGCGACGAGCTGTTCGGCATCGACCACGGCCTCTGCTTCCACGAGGACTTCAAGCTCCGGACGGTGATCTGGGAGTTCGCCGGGGAACCCGTGCCCGACGGCCTGCTCGAGGACCTCGCCCGCCTCCGCAGCTGCGGCCTGCCGGAGCCGCTGGCGGCACTGCTCGAGGAGCACGAGCAGGCAGCCGTGCTGGATCGGATCGACCTGCTCCTGCGACTCGGCCACTTCCCGCTGGACGAGAGCGGCCATCGCTACCCCTGGCCCCTCGTCTGAGGGATCTGGCAGCGACTGCGGAACGCGCGATCAGCGCTCGCGGTCCGCGATGCGGTCGGCAGCGCTGGTCTCGGCCTCGCTCGTCGACAGCTCGGCCATCCGGACCGGGCGATCGGCGATCCACTGCTCGAAGGCGGTCACCGGCATGGGGCGGCTGAGCAGGTAGCCCTGGATCCGGTCGGCGCCCATCTCGGCGAGGCGGCGTCGGACCTCGACGGTCTCCACGCCTTCCACCACGACGGTGAGGCCCAGGTGGTGGCCGAGGTCGACCATCGAGCGGACGATGGCCTCGTCGCTGTGGCTGGTGGTCAGGTCGAAGACGAAGGACTTGTCGATCTTGATCTCCGACACCGGCAGCTTCCGGAGGTGCGCGAGCGAGGAGTAGCCGGTGCCGAAGTCGTCGATCGAGAGCGAGACGCCGAGGTCGTGGATGGCGGCGAGGGTGTTCATCGCCCCTTCGGCCTCGGTCATGATGCTCGACTCGGTGAGCTCGAGGGTGAGGGCCGCCGGGTCCAGGCCGGTCTCGTCAAGAATCGACTCGACCATGTCGGCGAAGGTGACGTTGGCGAGGTTGCGAGCGGAGAGGTTGACCGAGACGTCGAGATCCCAGCCCTGCTCCCGCCAGCCCGCGCACGTGTGGGCGGCGACGGAGAGCACGTGCTCGGTGAGGGCGTCGATGGCGCCGGTGTACTCGGCCGCGGCGATGAACTGGTCGGGGCGCAGCTCGCCCAGCCGCGGGTGACGCCAGCGGACCAGCGCCTCCGCGCCGGTCACCAGACCGCTCTCGATGTCGACCTGGGGCTGGAAGTGCACCTGCAGCTCACCGGCCGGGATGGCGTCGCGCAGGTCGGCGGCGATCGCCAGGCGCTGCGGGTCGTAGGGGTCGCGGTCGGCAGCCCAGGTGGTGACCTTGGTGCCCTCGACCCGGGAGCGACTGGCCGCCAGGCTCGCCCGGCGGAGCAGGATCTCGGTCTCTCGGCCGTGGTCCGGCGCCAGCACGATGCCGATGCCGGCGGTGATGGCGAGCGCCACATCGGCGCACTGCACCGGGGCGTCGAAGGCCTGGATGACCTGCTCGGCCATGCCCTGGGCCTCGTCGTAGCCGCCCCGGACGACGATGGTGAACTCGTCGGTGGCGGTCTTGGCGCACCACCCGGCCTCGGTCAGCGGGCTCAGCCGCGACGCCGCCTGCTGCAGCAGCTCGTCGCCCATCGCCCGCCCCAGGGTCTCGTTCACCTCACGCAGGGAGTCGATGCGGATGGTCAGGACGGCCAGGCGAGAACCGGAGAACAGCGGCCGCTGCAGAGTCTCGGCCAGACCACGGGAGTTCGGCAGGTCGGTGACGTCGTCGTGGAGCGCCTGGCGGGCGCGGACGGTCGCCTCTTCTCGGAGCTCCCGAACGAGTTCGACATTGTGTATCGCAGAGGCAGCGTGTCCGGCTGCAGTCTCCAAGAGCTGAAGATCTTCGTCATCGAAACCGCGAGCGTCTGACAACCGTCCATCCGCAAGCACAAAGCCACTGGACGCAGGTAGCCGAACTGCAATGCGCGGCTGCGACCGACGGCTCAGCCGAGAACTGACCGCCTTACGACCTGCAACCTGGGGCGCTGCTTGGGCAAGTGGTCCGGCTGCTTCAAACTCGGTTTCGAGGACGGAGTGCGATCCCACTCGTCTTTCGACCTCCCCTTCCAAGTATTCGAAGATCTCTGGACCATCCTGAGAAGCGACACACAGAACGAGTCGGCTCGCACCCAACAGTTCTGCGAGCCCCACCACGATGTGCGAACAAATCTCAGCGTCAGCGGCGCGTTCCTCCAGAGAGTTCGTGAATGTGTTGAGACGCGCCAGCGCCTGATGACGCTCCTTGATCCGCAGATACGAGATGAAGAAGTAGCCGAACGCTGTTCCAATGCCCAGGAGCAGGATCCAGGCTCGACCGTCCCGCCACAAGACGGCTGCGGCACCGAGGGCAACGGAGCATTCAGCGATTGCTGCTGGTCCTGACACGGCCAGTACTGACAGAGCCGATTGCGGAGTTACCGGCGCGCCTGCGAGCCACATGACGACCGAGACGCAGGCCCATGTCACCAGGTGTGAGACCGAGACAGCTATCGCAGCTGCAATCCATCCGTGAGGATCGATCGGGTTGGCGCTACCAAGAACCCAGAAGTACAGCGACAGGGCGACTCCGGCCTCGAGTGCAAAGAGGCCACAGTTGAAGACCACCTTGACTGGCGAGGGACGCCGAAACAGCGCCACCCCGGTCACACCGCCGAGAACTCGCCCCATGATCAGACTCAACGGATCCGCGAAGACGAGACCAACAGTTAGCACTAGCTCGGAGAATGTCAGGGCGTGCGCTTCGCGACGCACCTCAATGTCGACCGCGTACCGCTCCGTCAGCCCAAAGCCGATCGTGAGCACCATCCAGTTCAGACCGAATGGGGGGTCGATTCGCTGAGTCACCTGGGTAGCGGCCAGGGCCGCCACACAAAGCCCGAGTGCGGTGAGACCGAGCGTGAACGTCCAGGTTGCTTGGTGCGCCCGCTTGTCCACCGCCCTCACCTCTCCCACTGCGCGCGCTAAGTGAGACGAAGAGTACGTTCAGAGCACGAGTATCGCAAGGGTGACGCCTCAGCGTGCTGCCGAGCGGTCAGAGTCAGGCCCAGGCGAGGCCCTTCCAATGGCTGCCCTTCCAGTGACTGCCCGACCACTCCAGGCCGGACCACTCCAGGCCCTTCCAATGGCTGCCCTTCCAGTGACTGCCCGACCACTCCAGGCCGGACCACTCCAGGCCCTTCCAGTGACTGCCCGACCACTCCAGGCCGGACCACTCCAGGCCCTTCCAATGGCTGCCCTTCCAGTGACTGCCCGACCACTCCAGGCCCGACCACTCCAGGCCCTTCCAATGGCTGCCCTTCCAGTGGCTACCCGACCACTCCAGGCCCGACCACTCCAGGCCCTTCCAATGGCTGCCCTTCCAGTGGCTACCCGACCACTCCAGGCCCGACCACTCCAGGCCCTTCCAATGGCTGCCCTTCCAGTGGCTACCCGACCACTCCAGGCCCGACCACTCCAGGCCCTTCCAATGGCTGCCCTTCCAGTGGCTACCCGACCACTCCAGGCCGGACCACTCCAGGCCCTTCCAATGGCTGCCCTTCCAGTGACTGCCCGACCACTCCAGGCCGGACCACTCCAGGCCCTTCCAATGGCTGCCCTTCCAGTGACTGCCCGACCACTCCAGGCCGGACCACGCACGGGCTCCGGCGGGAGTCAGGGACTGGGGTGCTGCGTCACGGAAGAGGCCGGAGGCGAGCAGGGCCAGGGCCAGCTCGAGGTCCATGGCGCCAGCGCCGGCGGCGGGGTCGTCGACCCGGACGGCGGAGGTGCACAGGATCTGCTTGACCTCGTCGGGAGTCAGCGAGCCGTCGGCCTCCAGGAGGAGGGCGGCGGCACCGGCGGCCACGCCAGCGGCCTGGGACGAGCCCGAGCCCTTCACGTGGTCGGGGCCGACGAAGGAGGACTCGGGGGCCTCGACCGCACCGTGGACGACCGGGCCGACGACCGAGCGACCGGGGACGAGGAGATCGGCACGCTGACCGTCACGGCCGACGTTGCTGAAGTCGCAGCGCTGCCAGGAACCGTCCACCAGCTCGCCAGCGCCGACGGTGAGGACCTCGGCGATGTGGGCGGGGGTGGGCAGCGGGGCGTCACCCTCGTTGCCTGCGGAGGTGACGACGACGAGGCCGGCCTTCCAGGCCCGGGCGACGGCCTCGGCGAGGGGGTCACGGCCGGACTCGAACTGGTCGGCACCGAAGGCGAGCAGGATCACGCCGAGCTGGAGCTGACGGCGGTTGGCCACGGCCCAATCGATGGCGGCGATGACGGCCATCGGGTCGGTGGCGCCACCCTCACCCGCGACCTTGAGGTTGACCACGTGGGCGCCAGGAGCCACGCCGGTGCGGGCACCAGCGGCCAGGCCGGCGAGGTGCGTGCCGTGGCCGGTGCGGTCCCGACCGTGATCGTCGGTGGCGCCGTCGACGGTGAAGTCGGGGCCGACGACCAGCCGGTCGCCGAACTCCTCCGGAGCGGTGACGCCCGAGTCGATGACAGCGATACCGACACCGCGACCGGTGAGGCCTCGGTTGTGGAGGCTCTGTCCGGCGGCGGGAGCGATGGTGGCTTCGATGGGGGTGGTCGAGTGCATCGTTGTTCCTCGTTGCGATGTCGTGTGGTGTGGTCGAGTTCTGCCTCAGCGCACTGAGGAGTTCGGCCGCTGGGGACCATGAATCCCCACGGGGAGTCGCCGCTCAACACGCAAAATCGTCAACGTGTCGGAGCTGCCACAGAGAGCGCGCAGCCCTCGATGGCCCCAACGGCCCGAGAATCCAGCAGAACGGTGCCTGGCAAGGGCGTGCGACGCCCGCATCCGAAATGTCGCTATCCAGCTCAATTGATCACGAAGAGTGGACACCTGAACGCAACACGCGTTCAGTACGCAACGGAGGGGGGATCGCACTATCCGTAGTCGTCGGCACACCGGACGCCCGGCTGTACGGGACGTCCGCGAGATGGCGGAGACCCGCGACGAAACCGGAAAACGGCGAACGGCCGCCCCTGCTGGGACGGCCGTCCTGAACGGTTTCGATTGGATCGCCGCCGAGCGGCGGCGAGTCAGGGCGTGATCAGCCCTTGGCGTTCAGCGCCTCGATGAGGGCCGGGAGCACCTTGTGGACGTCGCCCACGATGCCGAGGTCGGCCACCGAGAAGATCGGGGCCTCCGGGTCCTTGTTGATGGCGATGATGTTCTTGGAGCCCTTCATGCCGACCAGGTGCTGCGTGGCACCGGAGATGCCGGCGGCGATGTAGACGTCGGGCTTGACGACCTTGCCGGTCTGGCCGACCTGCTTGTTGTAGGGCACCCAGCCGGCGTCGACGATGGCGCGGGTGGCGCCGGTGGCGGCCCCGAGCTTCTTGCCGAGGGCTTCGATGTACTCCTCGAACTTGGCCGGGTCGCCCAGGCCGCGGCCGCCGGACACGACGATCGGGGCAGAGTCCAGCTGGGGACCCTCGCGCTCCTCGACGTGGGTGGCCAGCACGGTGGCGCTGGGGGCATCGCCGGGGACGTCGACCGAGCTGACCGAAGCGGCACCGCCGCCGGACTCGCTGGCCTCGTAGGACTTGGGGCGCACCAGGCACAGCATCGGACCACCGGCGGTGAACTTGGTCTTCACCAGCTTCTCGCCGCCGAACACCGGCACGGTGGTGACCACCGCGTCGCCGTCGAGGTCGATGGCGGTCGTGTTGGAGATCACCGGCTTGTCGAGCTTGACCGAGGCGACCGCGAAGGCATCACGGGCGTCGTAGGACGTGCCACCGAGCACCAGGTCGACGCCCTCGGCGGCCGCGGCGAGCGCCGCACCGACCGGAGCACCGAGCAGCTGGCCCTCGATGGGGCCGGTGGCGTGCACGGCCGTGGCGCCGAAGGCACCAGCGGACTCGGCGATGTCGTTGCCGTCACCGGCGTAGAACGCCTCGACGGTGTCGCCCAGGTCGCGCGCCTTGGTGAGCAGCTCCTTGCTGAGCGTCGTCAGCGAGCCGTTCTCGTCGGTCTCGGCGAAGACCCACACCTTGGAAAGAGCCATGTCGTTCTTCCTTCTCTCTTGGGGTCGTTCGCTCAGATGACCTTGAGCTCTTCGAGCTTGGCCACGATCTTCTGGAAGCCCTCACCGTCGTCTTCGACGATCTCGCCGGCCTGGCGAGCGGGGGCGTCCTCCACTGCGGTGATCTCCTGCCCGGCGCCGGCCCAACCGACGTTGCCGCCGTCGATGCCGAGGTCGCCGAGGGCGAGCGTGTCGACCGGCTTGGACTTGGCCGCCATGATGCCCTTGAAGGACGGGTAGCGGGGCTCGACGACGCCGGCGGTGACCGACACGACGCAGGGCGTGGGGGCCTCGACGTCCTGGGAGCCGGTCTCGGTCTGGCGGGACACCTTGACCTTGCCGTCCGCGACCTCGACCGACTTGGCGAAGGACACCATCGGGTGGCCGAGCTGGGCAGCCAGCATCTGGGGGAGCACGCCGGTGTAGCCGTCGGAGGACTCGACGCCGGAGATCACCAGGTCGTACTCGCCGGCCTTGCCGATGGCCGCAGCCAGGGTCTTGGCCGTCTCACGGGCGCCGGACCCGGCGAGGGCGTCGTCGGAGACGAGCACGCCCTTGGCGGCACCCATGGCCAGCGCCGTGCGCAGACCCGAGACCTCACCGTTCGGGGCCATGGAGACCAGGGTGACCTCACCACCGCCGGCCGTGTCGACCAGCTGGAGCGCCATCTCGACCCCGTAGGAGTCGGACTCGTCCAGGATGAGCTTGACATCGCGCTTGAGAGTGAAGTCAGCGTCCAGAGCGCCGGGATCGGCGGGATCCGGGATCTGCTTCACGCAGACGACCACGTTGAGAGCCATGTGCGGAGTCAAGCATCAGGCCCCTCCGCTGGTCGAATTGCACTAGGACAGGGGCGTGCGAGTCCTGCTCATCGTGAACGCGTTCGCCTCGTCGGTCACGGCCCGATCGATGGTCGTGATCCGCAAGGCGTTCTCCGCCGACCACGACGTCGAGATGGTCGAGACGAGCCGGCGCGGCCACGCCGCCCGGCTGGCGAGGGGCGCGGCGAACGACGGCGTCGACGTCGTCGTGGTCATGGGCGGCGACGGCACCCTCAACGAGGCGGCCAACGGCCTCGTCGGCACCGACACCGCCCTCGGCGTGCTGCCCGGCGGGTCCACCAACGTGTTCGCCCGCACCCTCGGGCTGCCGAACGACCCGGTCGAGGCCACCGGGGTGCTGCTCGACGCGCTGGCCAAGGGATGCATCCGCCGGGTGGGCCTCGGCGCGGTGAACGGCCGGTGCTTCCTGTTCCACACCGGCCTCGGCTTCGACGCCGCCGTGGTCGAGCAGGTGGAGCGCCGGTCCTCGCTCAAGCGCTACGCGGGTCACCCGCTCTTCGTCTACGCCGGCTTCGCCACCTGGTTCCGCCACTACGACACCTCGCGCCCGCGCCTGGCCGTGCACCTGCCCGACGGGCGCATGGTCGACGACGGCTACATGGCGATCGTGCTCAACACGAGCCCGTACACCTACCTGGGCAACGTGCCCCTCGACCTCGCCCCCGAGGCCACGCTCGACACCGGGCTGTCCGTCGTCGTCGTGCGCACGATGCAGTTCGCCCGGGTGCTGGGCCTGATCGGGTCGGCCCTCGCCTCGGGCCGCCACATCCGTTCGTCCCGCTACGCCCTGCTCGCCCACGACCTCGACGAGCTCGAGGTGACCGGGCACGGCCCGCTCCCCTACCAGGTGGACGGCGACTTCCTCGGCGACGGCGACGTGTTCCGGTTCGAGCACCGGGCCGACGCGCTGAACCTGGTGCTGCCCGCCGGGCCCGCCGACATCTGATCAGGTGGCGAGCGCGGCGAGCGCCGCCGCCGGCACGTTCGTGACGATGCCGTCGACGCCCCACGCCGCCAGCTGGCGGATCTGGTCGGGGTCGTCCACCGTCCAGACGTTGACCGCCAGGCCGTGCTGGTGGGCGAGCTCCACGAAGGCCTCGTCCACCGTGGCCACGTGCGGGTGGATCGCCTGGTGCCCGTGCCGGGCGGCGAGCTCGATGGCCTGGGGCCCCATGGGCTCGATGAAGGTGAGGAAGCCGGTGGGCACGTCGGGGTCGATGGCCCGGACCCGGTCGATGGTGGGCAGGCCGAAGCTCGACACGATCACCCGGTCCCGTCCGCCGCGCTCGTGCAGCAGGGCGACGACGGTGTCGGCCAACCGGCACTCGGGGTCGTGGTCGGGGTCGATGGAGACGTTCTTGATCTCGATGTTGACCACCATCCCCTCGCACACGTCGAGGGCCTCGGCCAGGGTGCAGGAGGTGTCAGGCAGGTCGGCCCGGGTCAGCTCCACGATGCGCCGGCCGTCGGCCAGCTCGGCGTCGTGGTGGAGGGCCATGTCGCCGTCCCGGCAGCGTCGGACGTCGAGCTCGACGCCGTGCGCGCCCTGGGCCCGGGCGAGGGCGAAGGCCTCGACGGTGTTCTCGGGCGCATCGGCGGACGCACCGCGGTGGCCGTAGACGAGCGGGGTGGACATCTCACCTGGAGTGAACAACGTCTCGGGAAACCTCCGAAGAAACCCTTGTGACGGGCGTGTTTCGACGTTACTTTGGTCGACGGCCCTGTGAGACCTCAGCGAGTCCGCAGAGGCATGTGAACGCCGTCACAAATCGGGTCCTCTGCATTGCCAGCACGACCCCTCGACCCTTGGAGGCCCCGTGGCCCTGACCACGACGCGCTCGATCCCCCTGACGCTCGAACGAGACGAGTGGCGCCAGTTCGCGGAGTGCCGCGACACCGATCCCGACCTGTTCTTCCCGGTCGGCACCACGGGCCCCGCCCTCGAGCAGATCGCCAACGCCAAGGCCGTCTGCCGCACCTGTGACGTGCAGGGCCTGTGCCTCGAGTACGCCGTGTCCACCAACCAGGACAGCGGCGTCTGGGGTGGCACCTCCGAGGAGGAGCGCCGCCAGATGCGTCGTGCCCGCCAGCGCCTCGAGAAGCAGCAGCGCAGCGCGTAGCCACGCAGATCCCGTGCCGGCGTTCCGGCAGTGACACGACCTCCCTCCGGGGAGGTCGTTGCGCGCCCGGGCCCATCCGCGCAGCCACTAGAAGTGCTTGGTGGACACCACGACCTGGACCTCGGTGCCGTGGCGGGGGCCGGACTCGTGCACCCGGCGCATCGTGATGTCCCCGGCGAGCTCGGTCTCCACCAGGGTCCGCACGATGGACAGCCCGAGACCGGTGGACGCGTCGAGGTCGAACCCCTCGGGGATGCCGACGCCGTTGTCGGTGACCCGCACCGTGAGCTGGTCCTCCTCTCGCTCGAGCAGGACGTCGACGTAGCCGGGCTCCTCGGCGAGGTCGACCTCCTCCGGGAAGGCATGGTCGACCGCGTTCTGCAGCAGCTCGTTGAGCACCACCGACAGCGACGTCGCCGGGGCCGCCGGGATCGTCCCCGCCTCCCCCGAGAACCGCACTCGGAAGGGCCGGTCCGGGTTCATCAGGCTCTCGTCCACCATGCGCGACAGCTCGCGGGCGATCTCCACGAACGGGACGTCGTCGCCGGCCTCGCGGGAGAGGATCTCGTGGACGACGGCGATGGAGCGGATGCGCCGGGCGGACTCCTCGATCGCGGCCTTGGCCTCGGCGGAGTCGAGGCGGCGGCCCTGCAGGCGCAGCAGCGAGGAGATGGTCTGCAGGTTGTTCTTCACCCGGTGGTGGATCTCCCGGATGGTGGCGTCCTTGGACAGCAGGAGCCGGTCCCGCCGGCGCAGCTCGGAGATGTCGCGGACGAGCACGACGGCACCGGACACCTCGCCCCGATCGGTGATCGGCAGGCTCCGGAACACGACCGTGATCTCGCTGCCCCGCTCCACCTCCACCACGGTGGGCTGGCGCTTGTGGAACGCCATGCGCACGGCGCTCTCGTCGAGGCCGAGCTCCCCGAAGCGCAGGCCCTCGGCGTTGGCGTGCACGCCGACGCGGTGGAACGCCGACACCGCGTTCGGGGACGCGTACTCGACCCGGCCGGCGGGGTCGACGAGCAGCACGCCGTCGCCCACCCGGGGGGCCTCGGCGGTGTCGTCTTTGTCCTCGTAGGGGAAGTCGCCGGACGCGATCATGCGGGCGAAGCGGTTGAAGATGTCCAGGTACGTGCGCTCGAGCTCGCCGTGCTGTCGACCGATCGACGGCGCCGCCTCCCGGGTGAGGACGCCGATCACCTTGCCCTCGCGCCGGACCGGCACGCACAGGACCCGCACCCGCTCACGCACGACCGACAGGTGGATCTCGCCTTCGATGATCTCCCCGTTGCGGTACGAGCGGGCCACCAGCGGACGCTCGTCCTCGTCGAGGCGGGTGCCGACCCAGTCACCCCGGTAGACGGTCTGGCCCGTGGTCGGCCGCACCTGGGCCAGCACCACGAACTCGCCCCCGTCGAAGTCGCCGACGGGCGCGAACAGCAGCAGGTCCGAGAAGCAGAAGTCGGCGAGCAGACCCCACGACGCGGCGAGCCGCTGCAGCTGCTGGGCCTGGGGGGTGTCCAGGGGCGTGAGCGTCCGGGCCAGCTCGATGAGGGAGGCCATCAGCGACGCCTCGGGGCGGTCATCGCCAGATCTGCTCGCCGAGGCGGACGAGCCCGGCGAGGTCGAAGATGTCGCTGTCGAAGTACGGCACGGTGGCCAGCACGTCCGGCGTCCGTCCGAGCTCCTTGCGCTGCTCGGCCTCGCGGCTGGCGACGACCCGGAAGTTGAGGAAGCTCTGGCTGATCTCGGCCACGACCCGCGCCGCCGCCTCCGGGTCGCCCAGATCGTCGAGCGCAGCGGCCGCGGCCTGCGGGTCGGCACCGAGGCGGCTGGCCGCTTCGGCCGCGCCCGAGTCGAGCAGGTAGGACGGCAGCACCTTGTTGAGCACCACGGCGCCGAGGTGGAAGCGCCGCTCCTCGAGGGCCGCCATGAAGTACTCGGCCTCCCGCAGCGGGGCCGACTCGAGCGTGCTCACCACCACGAAGGTCGTGCGCTTGTCCTCGAGCACCCGCTGGACGGCGCGGGCCCGCTCGACGAAGCCGTCGTACATGGTCTGGAAGAGGAGGAAGAACTCGGCGATGTCCTCGAGGAACGCGGAGCCCAGGATGGTGTCAGCGACCTTGTAGAACGGCTTCGTCGCCATGTTCACCAGGCGGGACCGGTAGGGCACGGTGAGCCAGCGCAGCAGCCGGGACGAGAAGAAGTCCGCCATGCGCTCGGGGGCCTCGAGGAAGTCGAGCGCGTTGCGGGTGGGCGGGGTGTCGACGATCACCAGGTCGTAGCGGCCCGACGCGTGGATCTCGTAGAGCCGCTCCATGGCGATGTAGTCGTGGCTCTGCACGAAGCGCCCGGTGATGTTCGTGTACAGCGGGTTCGACAGGATGGCGTCGCGGGTCTTGGCGTCGGGCGCGTGCTGGCGCACGAGGTCGTCCCAGGACTGCTTGGTGTCGAGCATCGCCGCCCACAGCTCGCCCTGGCACTCGATGCCCGCCTCGGCGAAGGCCGAGTCCGGGACCCGGGTCTCGACGTTGCCGAAGGACTCGAGGCCGAGCGCGTTGGCGAGGCGGCGGGCCGGATCCACGGTGACGACGAGGACCTTGCCGCCGAGCCGGGCCGCGGCCATCGCTCCGGCTGCCGCCGCGGTGGTGGTCTTGCCGACCCCGCCGGAACCGCAGCAGATGACGATCTCCTTGGCGGCGAGCAGCTGCTCGAGGGTGCCGGCGGCCCGGCGCGTCGTGCGGGCCATCAGAAGCCCAGCTCCTCGCCGAGGTGCCCGGCGATGCGGTTGGTGGCCCGGACCCCGTGGCTGCGCTGGAACAGGTAGGGCACGTACAGCATCTCGGTGCCGGCCAGCTCGGTGCGCAGCTTCTGCAGGTGCCCGGCCCGGGAGCGCCGCAGGCTCACGGCCAGCTCCGCTGCGTCGAGGATCGGCTCCACCGGCCCGCCGCCGACCTCAGCCAGCGCGGCGACGAGGCCGTCGTCGTGGCGGAGCCGCTCGAACAGCGCCTCCTCGCCGGCGTTGAACAGCTCGGGCAGCACTCGGTTCACGACGACGGCGGCGAGCTCCACGACCGTCTCCTCCCGCAGCCGGCCGGCGAGCTCGATGGTCTCCTGCACCGGCATCTCCTCCGGTGCAGCCACGATCACGACGCCGGTCTGGGTCGGGTCACCGAGGATGTCGAGCATCCAGCCCGTCTGGTCCCGGACCAGGCCGACCTGCACCAGCTCGTTGATGGCATCGGGTGCGGCGAGCTGGCCCACGATGTGGCCGCTGGCCGACGCGTCGACGACGACCAGGTCGTAGTGCTGCTCGCGCACCTCCCACGTCAGCTTGCCGACCGTGAGGATCTCCTTCACCCCGGGGGCCGCCGTGGCCACGAAGTCGAAGGTCCGGGCGAGCGGCCCGATCCGAGCGATCACCGGGATCTTGAGCTGGAGGCTCAGGTACTCCTTGAGCGACTCCTCGGTGTTCATCGACATCGCCGAGAGGTTCTCGGAGATCGGCAGCGGGTCGAACCCGGTGCGGCCGGCCTCGAAGAAGTCCGACAGGTTCCCCTTCGCGTCGACCTCGCAGACGAGGGTGCGCTTGCCGTGGTCGGCGGCGAGCGTGCCCAGCGCGGCGGCGATGGTGGTCTTGCCCACCCCGCCCTTGCCGGTGACGAACAGCAGCCTTCGATCGAGCAGGGGCGTCATGGGGTGACCGGGCCGATCAGCCCCCGAAGCCGATGCGGCGGGCCGCCTCGGAGGTGCCGATCTCCACGTAGGCGATCTTCTCGGTCGGCACGCCGACCCGACGTCCCTTGCGATCGGTGAGCCACAGCACGAGGTGGTCTCCGGCGATGGCGGCGTCAACGTCGGCCTGGAGCTGGGCCGGATCGGCATCCTCCGCCAGCTCGAGGTCGATCTCCTTGGCCGTGTAGGTCACACCGATCCGGACGTCCACTTCGCACACCTCGTGTCGACTGCGTTTGGGGACGCCAACCTATCCGGTGGGTACGCTTCGTCCGCCATGACCGCACTCGGACCCGAGGCCCTGGAGTTCGTCCGCGACCGGGTGATCCACGTCGTGGGCCACGAGCTGCGGACGCCCCTCACGACGGTGCGCGGTCTGGCCGAGCTGCTGGTCGACGCCCCCGACGAGGAGCTGCACGAGACGCTGATCCCGGCGCTGATCCGCAACGCCCGCCGGGCCGAGCGGCTCCTCGACGACCTGCTGATCGCGGCCGAGATCCACACGGCCCGACCGACGGACCCTGCCGCCCCGGTCGACCTCGGCGCCCTGGTCGCCGATTCGACCGCCGACACCCCCATCGCCGTCGAGGGGGCACCCGCTGGCTCGGCGCTCGCCCACCGCGACGCCGTGGCTCATGCCCTCGACCACCTGGTCGACAACGCCGAGCAGTACGGCGACGCGCCCTCCACGGTGCGCTTCGAGGACGACGAGGGGTCGGTCACCGTCGTGGTCGAGACGCCCGTCGACCACGAGCTGGCCGACCTGCAGCTGAGCTTCGAGCTGTTCTTCCGCGGCGAGCAGGCCGTCACCAGGGCGGCCGGGCTGGGCATCGGCCTCCCCGTGGCCCGGGCGCTCGCCCAGATGGACGGCGGCGACCTCACCATCGGCCAGGACGGCGACACGGTCGTGGCCCGCCTCACGCTCCCCCGCGCCCGATGACCCAGGCACCGCGGGCGGAGCCGCCGGAGCAGATCGATGTCGTCGTCGCCGACGATGAGGTCGACATCCGCCTGCTCCTCAAGCTGCAGCTGCGCCAGGCGGGCATCAACGTCGTGGGCGAGGCCGCTGATGGCATCGAGGCCATCGAGCAGTGCGTCGCGCTGCAACCCCACGTCGTGGTCCTCGACCTGCTCATGCCGAGGCTGAGCGGGTTCGACGCGATCGACGAGCTGAAGGCGCGCAGCCCGGAGGTGCGGATCGTCGCGTACTCGGCCGTTGCCGGTGACTTCGCCCGCACCGAGATGGCCCGCCACGGGATCCCGCTGCGCCTCAAGAACGGCGACGCGGAGCCGCTGGTGCGCACCATCCGCGAGCTGGCCGGTCACCCGGCCGACGAGCACGAGGTGCGCTGACCCTCAGGTGATCTTCAGCTCCGGGTGGAAGCGCTTGGTCGGGGCCAGGTCCTCCACGATGGCTCGTGCGATCTCGTCGAAGGCGCCGGCCGCCTCGGACTCCGGGGAGCTCACGACGATGGGCATCCCGGTGTCGGAGCCCTCGCGGAGCTCGGGGACCAGCGGCACCTTGCCGAGGAGCGGCTTGTCGAGGCGCTCGGCCAGCTCGTCGCCACCACCGGAGCCGAAGATCTCGTAGCGGGTGCCGTCGTCACCGGTGAACCACGACATGTTCTCGATGACGCCCTTGACCTCCAGGTTCACCTTCTCGGCCATGAACGCGGCCCGCTGGGCCACCCGCTGGGCGGCCGGCTGGGGTGTCGTCACGACGTACACCTCGGCGCGGGGCAGGAACTGGGCCAGGGAGATGGAGATGTCGCCGGTGCCCGGGGGCAGGTCGACGACGAGGAAGTCGGGATCGTCCCAGTAGACGTCGGTGAGGAACTGCTCGAGCGCCTTGTGCAGCATGGGCCCACGCCAGATGACGGCCTGGTCCTCCTGGGCGAAGAAGCCCATGGAGATGCAGGACACGCCATGGGACTCCGGCGGGATCAGCATCGAGTCGATGACGACCGGGGGCCGGTCGATGCCGAGCATGCGCGGGATCGAGAAGCCCCACACGTCGGCGTCGACGATGGCGGTCTTCTTGCCCCGCTTCGCGAGGCTGACGGCGAGGTTCGTCGTGACCGAGGACTTGCCGACGCCGCCCTTGCCGGACGCCACCAGCAGGACACGCGTCTTGGAGCCGGGCTCGGAGAAGGGGATGGCCCGGCCCTCGGCGTGGCCGTGCGCGGCCTGGCTGCCGGCGGTGGCCTTGGGGTCCCCGACCATCATCTCGCGCACGCGGGCGCGCTCCTCGTCGGACATCACGTCGAAGGTGACCTCGACGGACTGCACGTCGTCGAACGCGTGCACCGCCTCGCCGACTCGCCGCTGGATCTCGTTCTTGAGCGGGCAGCCGGGCACGGTGAGGGCGATCTCGACCTTGACCGACTGACCGTCGATCCGCACGAAGCGGACCATGCCGAGGTCCACGATGCTGCGGTGCAGCTCGGGGTCCTCCACCGGTCGGAGCGCGTCGATGATCTGGGCTTCGGTGGGCACGGGGGCACCTTCCAGGTGGGCTGGGGGTTCGTCCGAGGGATTTCCCCTATCGGCGTAGGTAGAATACCGATGTGGATGCGGACTCACCCACCCCGCTGAGCGCAGCCGACTTCTCGTCGGCGGTCACGGCGATCACCTCGGCCTTCGGGGACCCGACCCGTCGGGAGATCTACCTGTGGCTCCGTGATCAGATCGACGGCGTCACCGCGTCCGATGTGGCCGAGCGCTTCGAGCTGCACTCCAACGTGGCCCGCCACCACCTCGACAAGCTCGCAGGTGGTGGCTACGTGGAGGTGTCCACGGCCCGCCTCGCCGGCAGCGGCGCCGGCCGCCCCTCGAAGCGGTACAAGGCCATCGGGAACGAGAACCCGATCGAGTTCGCCGTCCGCCACGACGACCTGCTGGTCAGCCTGCTCGGCAAGTCCCTGGCACTGCTGCCCGGCGACGTCGCCGCCCGCATGGCCGAGGAGGTCGGCGTGGAGTACGGCCGGTCGCTCGCGGCCTCCATGGGCTCGGGTGAGCACGTCCAGCGCTCGTTCCGGTCCGCCCTGCACGCCGTGGCCGACGCCCTCACCTCCCACGGCTTCGCCGCTCACGCCGAGAAGCAGGGCGACGAGCTGCGGATCGTGGCCCAGCACTGCCCCTTCGGCGACGCTGCCATCGAGCACCCGGTGATCTGCGCCGTGGACCGCGGACTGGTCAAGGGGATGCTCTCGTCGCTGTACGGCGACACCGTGCCGGCCACGGAGACCACGCAGGCGCTCGGCTCCGAGACCTGCGTCACCGTCGTCACCTCCCGCTGAGCCGGCCCTCCGTGACCGTCGAGCAGCCGGCCCTCGGCCACTACCTGGACCACGCCTCCACGTCGCCGCTGCGCCCCGAGGCCCGCGCCGCGATGGTCGAGGCGCTCGGCAGCCCGCTGGGCGATCCGTCGCGCATCCACGAGCCGGGGATGACCGCGCGGGTGATCCTCGAGCAGGCGCGCGAGGTCGTCGCCGGCTTCCTCGGCGCTCGCCCCCGCGAGGTGGTGTTCACGTCCGGCGCGTCCGAGTCGATCGCCGCCGTGTGCTGGGGCGTCGCCGAGCGGGGACCGTCTCAGGTGCTGTCCGCGGTCGAGCACTCGGCGGTGCGCTTCGCCGCGGCCCAGCACGGTGACGCCGTCGTGGTCGGATGCGACCGCACCGGACGGGTCGACGTCGACGAGCTCCTGGCGGCGGTCAGCGACGACACCGCCGTCGTGCACCTGCAGCTCGGCAACCACGAGGTCGGGACGATCCAACCCGTGGCCGAGGCGGTCCGTGCGTGCCGCGAGCGCGGCGTCCTGGTCCACGTCGACGCCGCGCAGGCCGCCGGGCGGGTCCCGCTCGACTTCGTTGCCCTCGGCGCCGACCTGGTCTCGATCAGCGGCCACAAGCTGGGTGGACCGGCTGGGACCGGGGTGCTGCTCGTGCGGCGCGGCCTGCGGATCCGACCGCTGATCGTCGGCGGTGAGCAAGAACGCGCGAGGCGGGCGGGGCTCGAGGACGTGGTCGGCGCAGTCGGGCTCGCCGCCGCCGTCGGCGCGATGGACGTCGACGCCGAGGCGCACCAGCAGGCGCAGCTGGCCGACGGTCTCCGAGCCGCCCTGCAGGCGGTGGACGGCGTCGAGCTGTTCGGGCACCGCACCGAGCGGCTCCCCCACCTCGTCTGCGCCGGCATCGCCGACATCGAACCCCAGGCCGTGCTGCTCGGCCTCGACCGCCGCCACGTCCGGGCCCACTCCGGGAGCGCGTGCGCGTCGGAGGGGCTCGAGCCGTCCCCGGTGCTCGAGGCGATGGGCGTGGACGCGCACCGTTCGCTCCGGGTGTCCGTGGGCTGGTCGACGACCAAGGCGGATGTGGCGGCCTTTGCGACGGCCCTGCCCGAGGTCATCGCCGACCTGCGCGCCCTCCGCCGCTGACCGCTCGCTCACGGCGGTGGCGCCCACGGCCGCGACTGCTCCGGCAGCCTTGGGCGGCGATTCGTCGACGAATCGCCGCCCAAGGGCTCAGATGTCGGTGCGGCAGGGTCAGGCGCCGTGGGGCACTCGGGTGCGGGGTCGGGCTCCCGCTGACGGCCGGCGGCCTCGCGGTCGGCGGCGCCCTCGTGCATCGGCTCGGGGCCGGGTACCGGCTCGGGACCGGATACCGGCTCGTCACCGGGCTCGGCCGGGACGTCCCCCTCGGTGGGCCAGGCGGCACTGGACCAGAGCTCGGGGTCGGTGGCGACGTCGGGGTCGATGTGGGGTGGCCCTGGATCGGTGATCGGTCGATCCCACGGGAGGATGTCGTCGAGCGCAACGGTGGGCGGCACGTAGCGGGTGGGGCCGGGGTGCGGCTCGACGGCCTCGTAGACGCCCCGCTCCAGCCGGACGACGCGACCCTGTCGCAGCTCGTAGGCCATGGCATCGCCGAGGCGCTGCACCGGCCGCACGCTCTCGATGCGGTAGCCGTACAGGTGGATGAGGCCGTGGAGGTCCCGCAGGCGCTGCGGTCCGTGGCGGCGCAGGATCGTGAGCGCGACCGAGCGGAGCCCCACGCCCTCGACCGGCCGGGCCTCGTTCGTCGCTTCGGGGAACGGGGCCTCGTCGACGCTGGACCGCCGGCGGGAGTGGCGCCTGCCCCACCGGGGTCGGAGCTGGTCGCGGCAGTCGACCAGGACGTCGAGGCAGGCCAGACGCTCGTCGACGAGGCTCTCGATGACCTCGTCGATCGCACGGACCCGCACCATCTGATCGGCGTGGAGCTCTCGGGCCTCGGAGAGCAGCCGCCGACGCGCCATGGGGCGGTGCCGCTCGGCCCGCAGGCCGCCAGGTGGGCGGCGGGGCGGTCGAGGCGGCTCCGACGCCCGGAAGCGGAAGCGATCGGGTGGATGGGACACGGCGTCTCCCACGGTCGGGCAGGGAGAACCTGCCGCACGACGGGAGCGAGGACGGCGCTCCGACCCACCGCGAACGCTACGGACGGGGTCTGACAGCGGCCGCAGGGCGGCAGTACGGCTCAGTCGCCCCAGTGGCGCTGCTCGAGGAACGGGTCGCCGTCGTTGTGGTAGCCGTTGCGCTCCCAGAACCCGGGGCGGTCCTCGGCAGCGAACTCCAGCACCCGGAGCCACTTCGCCGACTTCCAGAAGTAGCGGTGGGGCAGGACCAGGCGCACGGGGTGGCCGTGCTCGGGTTCGAGCGGCTCTCCGTCGAAGGCCCAGGCGACGAGGACGTCGTCGCGCCGGAGGTCGGCGAGGGGCAGGTTGGTGGTGTAGCCGAACTCGGCGTGCTCGATCAGGTGCGTGGCCTCGGGCTGCACGCCGGCCAGCTCCATCAGGGTGGTGAGGCGCACCCCGGTCCAGCGGGTGTCGAACTTGGACCACTTCGTCACGCAGTGGATGTCGAAGGTCTCCTCCACGGTCGGCAGCGCCCGGAGCTCGTCGAAGGAGAGCGTCGTGGGGTTCCTCACCAGGCCGGTGAGGCGCAGGTCCCAGTCGGAGAGGTCCTCGGCGTAGCGGGGCACGTCACCGACGTGCAGCACCGGGAAGCGGTCGGTGGAGTACTGGCCGGGCGGGAGCCGATCCGGGTCGATGCCCCGGGCGGCGAGCTGCTTGCGGTTGCGGTCGAAGAACCCCACGGCGGGCGACGGTAGCCGTGCCCGTGGCGAGGCAATAGCGTGCGCAGCCGTGACGCTCTACGTGGTCCGCCACGCCCATGCCGGCCGCCGATCGGAATGGACCGGCGACGACCGGACCCGACCGCTCTCGGACCGCGGTGAGCTCCAGGCCAAGGGGATCGCCACGACGATCGACCAGGATCGCGACCGTGCGGCGGCCCTCCGCATCCTGACCTCGCCGGCGGTCCGCTGCGCCCAGACCGTGCAGCCCGTCGCCAACCAGGCGGGGTGCGACGTCTCGGTCGACGACCGGCTCTTCGAGGGCGCGGGGTCGAGCGAGGTCGCGTCGCTGTTGGACGAGCTCACGGGCGCCGCCGACGACGGCTCCGACGTGGTGGTGTGCAGCCACGGCGACGTGATCCCGATGCTGCTCGACATGCTCGTCCAGTCCGGCATGGATCCGGAGCGCAACCTGGTCTGGCAGAAGGCCTCGATGTGGATCGTCCGGCGCGATGCCGGGAGCTGGGGCGCCGGGCGCTACCTGCCGCCGCCGGATCGAGCCTGATCGCCGCCGCTACTGGCCCGGGCGCGCCGGCAGCGGGTCCTCGCCGGCGTCGATGGCGGCGCGCACCTGTTCGGCTGCGGCCTGCTGCGCGGGGGGTGCGTCGGTGCCGGCGAAGGTCTCGAGGTCAGCGCGGGCGCCCTCGATGTCACCGAGGTGGGCGCGCAGGGCGGCTCGGAACACGTAGCCGGCGGAGATCGACGGGTCGGCGGCCAGGCCGTCGTCCAGGCGCTGCAGGGCCATGTCGTCGTCGACGCCGCTGCGGGCGATGAGCCAGCCCAGGTAGATGCTGGCCGGGGCGTTGCCCTCGTCGACCTCGAGGACGTCGGTGTAGCACTGGAGCACGTCGGCGACCGGCAGCGTGCCCTCGACGTCGCCGTCGATGCAGGCGTCGAGCGCGGCGCTGACGATCGTCTCGGAGAACTGCGCCGCGAGCTCCGCCTCGTCGTCCGCGGGATCGTTGGCGTAGAAGGCGGCCAGGTCGGCGACCGCGCCGGGGGCGTCGCCGCTGCGAGCCCGGCCGCTGGCCCGGAAGATGTACGGAGCGGTGGCCTCCGGCGCCAGCTGGATGGCGGCATCGAGGTCGGCCAGCCCGTCCTCGGCGTCGAACTGTCGCACCTGGAGCCAGCCCCGGAAGGTCAGCGCCTCCACGTTGGCCGGCACCGCGTCGAGCACATCGTCGTAGCAGCCGAGGGCGCCGTCGGCGTCACCCGCCTGCTCCAGCTCCTGGCAGTCCGAGATCCGGCTGGAGGCAGCGGTGACGTCCAGCCCGGTGAGGCTGCCCGAACCTCGCCGACCCGACGACTGGGCGACGAGCACGCCGGCCAGGACCGCGACCAGGGCGATGCCGGCGATGGTGGCGATGCGGCGACCGCGGGACGAGGCCCGCACGCGCCCGGACCGGGGGGCGGGCGTTGCTGCGCCGGCGTCGACCGTGCGGTCGAGCGATCGCAGGACGGCGGCGGCCCGGGCGGTGTAGTCCGCCTTGAGCGTGCGGTAGTCGTGGTCGTCGACGTCGCCGGCGGCCCGCTCGCGCTCGAGGTCGTCGAGCGAGGCGAGGAGGAAGTCCCGCTCCTCCTCCAGCGCCGCCCGCTCGTCTGCATCCAGGCTCACGACCGTGGGGAGCGTCTGGCCTGCTCGACCAGGACGCGGTCCTCGTCGGACACCTCGACGTCGTCGGGCACCCGCCAGCGGCGGAACAGCACGACCAGCCCGCCGACTGCCGCGACGAGGCCGGCGACGGGGAGGAACCAGATGAGGCCGGCGACGCCGTCTCGGGGCGGGGTCAGCAGGGCGTCGTCGCCGTAGATGCCGGCGATGTGGTCGCGGATCTGCTGGTCGGTCTCCCCGGCCTCGATGCGGCGGGCGACCTCGGTGCGGATGGCGCGTGCCGACGGTGCCGCGGAGTCGGCGACGGACTGGCCCTGGCAGGTGGGGCACGCGATCGACTCCGACACGGCCCGGGCCCGTTCGGCCGTCGTGCGGGGCCCGCTGTCGCCGAGGGCGGCCACGACCAGCGCGCCGGCGAGCAGGGACAGCAGGAGGATCCAGGGCCAGCGGGCCCGGCTCAGGTCCTTCACGACGCGTCCGCCTCGTCGTCGTCACCGAGGTGCTCGCCGTCGACGTCGGACACCTGCACCTGCTCGAGCAGGTCGTCGAGCGCCGATGCCGTCACCCCGCCCTCGATCTTGATCAGCACCGTGCCGTCCGGGGCGAGCAGGTAGGACTCGGGCACGCCGGTGACGCCGTACTCGAGCGCGGTGCGCCCGTCGGGGTCGAGGACCACGGGCCAGTCGCCGCCGTACTCGGCGAAGAACTCCCGGACCTGCTGGGGTCGGCTGTCGAAGACCACCGACACCACCGAGGCATCACCGGTCTCCCGGTGACGCTCCTCGAACTCGACCAGCTCGGGGTGCTCGCGGATGCAGGGCACGCACCACGTGGCGAAGAAGTTGACCACGACGAACTCGCCCCGGTACTGGGCCAGGTCGTAGCTCGCGCCGTCGATGGTGTCGCCGGCGATGCCGGGAGCCGGGCGGCCGATGAGCCGGGAGCGGACCCCGTCGTCGTCCCCGCCCGTAGCGAGGACCCCGATGAAGGCGGCGAGGACGACGAGGACCGCGCCGGCGATCCAGGGACCGATGCGGCGACGCTCGCTCATGCGGATGCCCCGACCATCTCGGGCTCCGGGTCGGGATCCGGCACATCGGCGGGCTCCGACGTGGGCTGCGTCGGGCGGCGGCGCTTCCCGGGGAAGGCCGCGAGCGCGGTGCCGAGGCCCATCACGCCACCACCGATCCACAGCCAGGTCACGAGCGGCTGGATGACGACGCGGATGACCGCCGGGTCGCCGGGCTCCTCCGGCACGTCGAGCAGGGCGAGGAACACGTCCTGGCGCAGCCCCGTGGACACCGACGGCGTGCCGATCGTCTGGCCGCCGAAGACGTACTCGTTGATGGCCGGGGCGTACACCTGGCCGTCCACCCGCACCTGGGCCGCGATGGTGGTCTTCTCCGGGTCCTCGCGGGTCTCGATGCCTTCGAACACGAGGGTGTGGCCGTCGACGGTGGCGACCTGGCCCTCCTCCATCCGCAGCTCGACCTCGGAGGAGTACGACTGGGAGGCAGCGAGGCCCACGGCGATCATCACGACGCCGAGGTGCACGATCATGCCACCGTTGGTGCGACCGACCACGCCGCGCCAGCCCTGGCGGCGGGAGGCGAGGACGACCTGGCGGATGGCCGCGCCGCCGGCGAAGGCCCCGAGCCCGAAGGCCAGGACGGGGGCGACGCCCCGGGCGCCGGCGACCACGGTGGCGACGACGGTGACGGTGGCGGCCACGGCCGGCCAGAACAGCCGGACCCGCAGCAGCTCCTGGGAGGCCTTGCGCCACGGCAGGACCGGGGCGATCGCCATGAGGAACAGGATGAGCATGCCGAGCGGCATGGTCATCCGGTTGAAGTACGGCACGCCGACCGACAGCTGCTCGCCGTTGATGGCCTCGACGACGAGCGGGAAGACCGTGCCGAGGAGCACCACGAAGGTGAACGCAGCGAACAGCACGTTGTTCGCGAGGAAGGAGCCCTCGCGCGAGATCGGGGAGTCCATGCTGCCGGGAGCCCGGAGGCGATCGCCCCGCCAGCCCACCAGGCCGACGGAGACGACGACGATCAGGCCGAAGAAGCCGAGCAGCCAGCCGCCGATGTCGGACTCGGAGAAGGCGTGGACCGAGTCGATGACGCCCGAGCGGGTGAGGAACGTGCCGAGGATGGTGAGCGCGAACGTGGCGCACAGCAGCGAGATGTTCCAGACCCGCAGCATGCCGCGGCGCTCCTGGACCATCACCGAGTGCAGGTAGGCGGTGCCGGTGAGCCACGGCAGCAGCGAGGCGTTCTCCACCGGGTCCCACGCCCAGTAGCCACCCCACCCCAGCACCTCGTAGGACCACCAGGCGCCGAGCATGATGCCGACGGTGAGGAACCCCCAGGCGAAGAGCGTCCAGCGACGGGTCGCGAGCAGCCAGCCCTCTCCCACCCGGCCGGTGACGAGCGCAGCGATGGCGAACGCGAACGGCACGGTGAAGCCCACGTAGCCGAGGTAGAGCATCGGCGGGTGGAACGCCATGAGGATGTGGTTCTGCAGCAGCGGATTCGGGCCGGGCCCGTCGAGGGGAACCGGGCTCACCGTGGTGAAGGGGTTGGCCGGGCCGAGCATCAGCCCGAAGAAGAAGATCCCCACGACCAGCATGGTGAGCAGCGCCCAGCCGACGAGCGGATCGCTGAGGCGGGCCCGGAACTTGTGGGCGATCAGTGCCGTGTAGCCGGCCAGCACCAGCGCCCACAGCAGGATCGACCCCTCGAGGGCGGCCCACATGGTGGCGACGTTGAACAGGGCCGGGGTCCGGCTCGAGCCGTTGTTCGCCACGAACTCGAGGGAGAAGTCGCGGGTGATGAGCGCCCGCTCCATGGCGATGGTGGCGAGGATCGCACCGGCGAGGGCGAGGAAGGCGTACGTGCGACCGGTGCGGATGAGCGCGGCGCGCTCGCCCCGGAGCCCCACGACCATGGTGACGGCACCCGCCACGCATGCGATGAGGCCGAGGGTGACCCCGGCGGTACCGAGTGCGGCGTTCACTCGAGCGAGGTCCCTTCACCCACGTAGTCGTCGGTGCGGTCGGGGTTCTCGGCCTCGTAGTCCTCGGTGTGCTTCACGAGGATGCGATCGCTGGCGAACCAGTCGCCCTCGTCGCTCCACGCACCCTCGAGCACGACGGGGATGTCGGGCTGGAACAGCTCGGGCGGGTCGCCGAGGTGCACGACGTCGGCGCGGACCCCGCCGTACTCGACGGCGAAGCGGACCGAGGTGCCGTCGGACTCCAGCGAGCCGTCGACGACGGAGCCCTGGAGGCGGAAGCGCTTGTCGCCCAGCTCGTCGCGCTGCTCCACGGCCTCGTCCACGTTGCGGAAGAAGACCGTGGCGTTGTTGAGGCCCTGGTAGGCCATGAACACCAGGGCGACCACGAGCACGCCCAGGGTGCCGAGGACGGCGACGCGCTTGCCCCGGTCGGCCGAACCGCCGCCGACGGGCGGGGCCTGCCGGGGTGTGAGGTCGATGCCGTCGACGTCGTCGGTGTCCTCGAACGGCGCGTGGGGATCGGGGGTGGTGGGCGGGGTCATGTCCAGCGGCGCTCCTCGGGAGGGACGACCTGCGAGAGCCGGCGGCCCTTGCGGATGGTGGCGGCCGCGTACCCCCCGAGCAGCCCGACGGTGGCGATCCAGCCGGCGGCGACGTAGCCGGCATGGGTCATGGCGAGGACGGTCGAGGTGAGCATCAGCGCGGACCCCCCACGGCGACCCCGGCGGAGGGGTCGGCATCGGCCCGGCGGTCGGCCAGGGCGGCGTCGAGGTGGTGGCGCTCGGCCCGGCGCTCGAGCCAACCGACCCGGAAGCGGTGGACGAGCAGCCAGGCGCACACGACGCCCATGACGATGAAGCTCACCGCCAGCGTGAACAGCATCAGGCCCTCGATGGAGACGTCGATCTTGGAGACGGTGGCGTCCTGGTGCAGGCCCCGCCACCAGTCGACCGAGTAGTGGACGATGGCCGCGTTCGGCACGAGCAGCAGCCCGAGCACGGCAGCCATGCGGGAGCGGGCCTGGGGCTCGGCCGGGTAGCGGCGCAGCGCCTGGTAGCCGAGCAGGAGGACGAAGAGGATGGCGGTGGAGGTGAGTCGGGCGTCCCACACCCAGTACACGCCCCACGTCGGGCGGCCCCACACCGCGCCGGTGACCAGGCCGAGACCGGTGAGGATGGTGGCGATCTCGGCGGCGGAGGCAGCGAGCACGTCCCAGCCGTCGGTGCGCTTGCGGAGCCACATGAACGAGGCGAAGGCGCACAGGAACACCGCGACGTACATCCACGTGACCGCGGGCACGTGCACGTAGATGAGGCGCACGGAGTCCTGCTGCACGACGTCGGGTGGGGAGGCGACCAGCCCGAGCCAGCCGACGAGCACGACGCCGACGGCGGACAGTGCGCCGAGCACACGGGTGAGCGGCGAAGCCGTGCTCGTGGCGGGCGCAGCCGCCGGCGAGGCCTCGGTGGGGGTGGTTGTCACGTCTCCTCCAGGAGCGTGCCGAAGAACGTCATGCCGAGCATCGTGTAGAGCACGGCGAACACCGCCAGCAGCCCGCACCACGACCAGCCGTCACCGACGCCGTTGCCGAGCGCCGATTCCGACGCCCGGGTGGCCCCGAGCAGGACCGGTGCGAGGACCGGGAGCAGGAGGAGCGGTACCAGCGTGTCACGCACGGCCAGTCCCGCAGCAAGTACGCCGTAGAGGGTACCGGCCGCGGCGATCCCCACGGTCGCGGCCAGGCAGGTCGCGAGCAGGAGCAGCGGCCCCTGCAGGTCGGCCGAGTAGAGCACCACGACGCCGACGCCGAGCACCGCCTCGAGCAGCAGCAGCTGGACGGCGATGGCTGCCGCCTTGCCCAGGAACCAGGCGGCCGGGTCGAGGCCGGAGAGCCGCATCGCCTCGCGGACACCCGGCGCCGCTTCGAGGGCGAACGCCCGCTGGACCGCGAGCAGGCCGGCGAAGAGGGTGGCGACCCAGTAGAGGCCGGCGGTGGCGCGGGTGAGGATGCCCCGGTCGGGGTCGAGGGCGAACGCGAACAGCACGAGCACCAGGACGGCGAAGGGCACCATCTGGCCGATCCCGACCCGGGACCGCCACTCGATGCGGAGGTCCTTGCCGGCGACGAGGCGGGCGTCAGCCAGCACGCTCGGCCCCGATCGGTCCGGCCGGGGTGGCGCTGTCGTCGCGGATCTGGCCGCCGGCGATGGTGACGGCACGGGTGGCCAGGCCCTCGGCCCGGTCGAGCTCGTGGCTGGCGAACAGCACGGTGGCGCCGGCCGCGGCGGCGTCGCGGACGAGGCGGTCGACCAGGTCGCGCCCGGCCCGGTCCAGGCCGGCGTGGGGCTCGTCGAGCAGCCACAGCTCGGGGCGGCGGGCGAGCAGTGCGGCGAGGGCGGTGCGGCGCTTCTGCCCGGCGGACAGGCGAGCGGCGGGCACGGTGGCGAGGCGGCCGTCGAGGTCGCAGCGGGCGAGGGCGGATCGGGCGTCGTCGAGGTCGGCGCCGGCGGCCCGGGCCCAGAACCGCACGTTGTCCTCGACCGTCAGGTCGGCGTACAGGCCGTCCTGGTGGCTGAGCATGCCGACGCGCCGACGGACCGATCGCGGCGTCGCCACCAGGTCCTCCCCGAGGACCTCCACCGTGCCCTGCACGACCCGGGCCAGACCGGCGCAGGTGCGCAGCAAGGTGGTCTTGCCGGCGCCGTTCGGGCCCCGCAGCAGCACGATCTCGCCCCGCGCCACGTCCAGATCCACCCCGGCGAGGGCGGGGAAGCGGTCGAGCAGGACGACGGCGTCGCGCATGCGCACCGCCGAGCCGACCGCAGGGGGGCGTGCATCGGCCACCGCCCAACGGTACCGACGAGCCGAGAAGCCGACCAAGGCACAGCCAGCCGGCTCCCCTACGCTCGGCGCGATGCGGCTCGCCAAGGTGCTCAGCGGCGTCGGCCGGACCCTGATCTGGTCGGGGGCCATCGTGCTCCTCTTCGTCGCCTACCAGCTGTGGGGCACCGGCCTCGCCCACGCCCAGGCCCAGGACGACCTGTCCGACGACTTCGCCGCGCTCCTCGAGACGACGACCACCACGTCGTCGACCACCACGACGACCGAGCCCGAGGACGAGCCGGCGACCACGACGACGACCACCACCACCGCACCCCTGCCGCCGCCCGCCGACGGCGAGGCGGTCGCACGGATGGTCATCCCCAAGATCGGGGTGGACGAGATCGTGGTCGAAGGCGTGAGCCGCGACGACCTGAAGAAGGGGCCGGGCCACTACCCGCAGACGCCGATGCCGGGCCAGCCGGGCAACTCGGCCATCGCCGGGCACCGCACCACCTACGGCCAGCCGTTCCACCGGGTCGACGAGCTCGTCCCGGGCGACGAGATCATCGTCACCACCCTCCAGGGCGAGTTCCGCTACGAGGTCTCCGGCACCGAGATCGTGCTCCCCAGCCAGGTGGAGGTCATCGACGACCAGGGCGACGACCGCCTGACGCTGACGTCGTGCCACCCCAAGTACTCGGCGCGGCAGCGCATCATCGTCTCCGCCCTGCTGGTCGACGAGCCCGCCCCGGCCACGCCGACCCGACCCGAGGTGGAGGCCCCCGAGGAGCTCGCCGACGAGGACGTCGAGGACGGCGGCAGCATCGATGAGGGTGCAGACGAGGTGGACGACGACGAGGTCGAGGAGGCGGGCGTCCCCGTGGACCTCGAGAGCCTGGACGGGGTGGACGAGCGCACCGCCGGACCCGCCGTGCTGTGGGGGTCGGTGACGGCGGCGATCTGGCTCGCCTTCTACGCCCTGTCCCGCCTCTGGCGCCGGTGGCCCGCCTACGTGCTGGGAGCGCCGGTGTTCGCCGTCAGCCTGTTCGTGTTCTTCGGGGCCTTCTCCGAGCTCCTGCCCGCCAACTACTGACCCGGTACGGTCCGGAGCCATGCCAGGCCGCAACCGGGGAGCCGTCGCGCTCGGCTCCGTCGCGCTCGGCGCGACCTCGCTCCTCGGGGCGTGCGCCGGCGACGACGGCGCCGCCGGCGCACCCGAGAGCCCGTCCCCGTCGACGGTGCAGGAAGGCCCGGTGGCGGCCACCGCCGTGGCCGTGGGCGACTGCCTCAACGGCGTGGTCATCGGCGCCGCCGAGCGAGCCACCATCTCCTCGGCCGACGTGGTGTCCTGCGACCGGGCCCACGGCCTGGAGGTCTACGCGACCTTCACGCTCCAGCCCGACGACTTCGGGCTGACCGACCCGGCCGAGTACCCGGGCCCTGCTCGGGTCGTGCGGGCCGCCGACGAGCGCTGCGCCGAGCGGATCGAACAGGTGGTGGAGGACCCCGGCGCGTTCGGCCTCATCGCCCTGTGGCCCTCCCAGGAGTCCTGGGCGGCAGGCGATCGGACCGTGGCGTGCGCCGTGTTCTCGCCCGACGGCTCGACCTTCGAGGCCCGCCAGATCTGACCGCTACGCGCCGCGGAACCGCGGAGCGCGCTTGTCCTGGAAGGCCCGGATGCCCTCGAGGCGGTCCTCGCTGGTCCAGACGCGGTCGAAGGCGGCCTCGACGTCGGGGTCCGAGACCTCCCGACCGGAGAGCCGATCGAGGGCCAGCTTCTGCCCGGCGACCGACAGCGGGGCCAGCGCCGCGATCTCGACGGCCCAGGCGATCGCGGCCGCTGTGTCGCCGGCCCGTTGGGCGAACCCGGTGCGCAGCGCCGCCTCGGCATCGATGGTGTCCGCGGCCAGCAGCACGGCCCGGGCGGGTCCGTGGCCAGCGAGCAGCGCCAGCTTCTCGATGGTCCAATGGTCGACCATCAGCCCGAGCTTCGCCGACGGGATCCCGAACCGGGCGTCCGGCCCCACGACCCGGAGGTCGCACGACAGCGCCAGCTGCATCCCGGCCCCCATCGCCGGTCCGTGGACGGCGGCGATGGTGCAGATCGGCAGGCCGCTCAGCGCGTCCAGCGTCGAACGGACCAGCGCGGCCGCCTCCCGGTCCTCGACGTGGGTGAGGTCGGCACCGGCGCAGAACGCCGATCCGGCGCCGGCGAGGACCAGCGCCCGTGCGTCGCCGACACCCTCGAACGCGGCGCGCAGGCCGTCCAGGTGCTCCGCGTCGACGGCGTTGCGTCGATCGGGCCGGTCGATGGTGCAGACCAGCACCTCGTCGTGTCGCTCGGTCCGGATCATCGTCGCATCTTGGCAGGTGCCCCCGGGTGGCCTGGCTACCCTCGCCCGGTGCGCCACCGGCTCCTCGTGCTCGTCCTCGCGCTGGCGCTCGCGGGGTGCGGTGACGACGAACCCAGCACCGAGGAGCGCCGGGCCGAGGTCGTCGACCAGCTCGCCGAAGACCTCCGGACCGAGGCGAGCACGCTGACCGCGGGGCAGGCGGACTGCGTCGCCGAGGCGCTCGTCGACACCGTCGGTGAGGAGCGCTTCGACGACCTCATCGCTGCCGCAGCCGAGGACGGAGACCCCGAGCTCCGCGGCCAGGTCATCGACGTGTTCGCCTCGTGCGACGCGCTCGAGCCGGTCCAGGACGGCGGCTGATCCGAGGGTTACCGTTTGGGCCGTGCTGACCGCATTGCTCGCCGCCGTGGTCGGCGTCGTCGTCGGTGCACTCCGCCGTCCGCTCGGCGCCCACCTGGCCGACCCGCGGGTGGTCGCACCCGGCATCGCCGTCGTCGCCGTCGCGATGCACCTCTCGCTCGGCCTGCTCGGCAGCAGCGTAGCCGGTCCCCTGCTCGGTCTGTCCCTGTTCCTGCTCACCGGCTTCGCCCTGCTCAACCTGCACCTCGTCGGCATGGGTGTGCTCGGCATCGGCCTGGCGGCGAACGCCGCCGTCGTGCTGGGCAACGGGGCCATGCCGGTCCGGGCCAGCGCGGTGGTCAGCGCCGGCGTGGCCCGGCCGGGCGAGCTCGTCCTCGTCGACCTCGGCGCCGGCCGGCGCTTCGAGGCGACGGGCGACTGGCTGCCCGTGCTCGGCGACGTCATCCCGGTCGAGGCGCTGGGCGCGGTGATGTCCTTCGGTGACCTGATCGTGCTGGCCGGCATCGGGGCGGTGGCGGCCGATCTGGTCCGCTACGCCCGCCGCCCGCGCCCGGGCTCAGCCCGACTCGCCCGCCGGGGCGGGCTCGCGGCGCAGCTCGTCGGCGAGCACGGCGTCGACGGGGAGGCGCTCCGGGTCGGCGATGGCCCCCTGCACGGCCAGGAACTGCACGGTGGCGGGGACGTCGTGGACGCGGAAGACGGTCTCGGGCACCGCCGTCGCCACCGCGCCGACGGCCGCCAGGGTTCCGGCGTCGCGCCGGCGGGGCGTCGTGGAGGTGATGGCGCCGATGAAGTCCTTGCGGGACAGGGCCAGCAGCAGCGGCCGGCCGAGCTCGGCCATGCGGGCGATCCCGTGGACGAGGTCGAGGGACTGGCGCGGCGTCTTGGCGAAGTCGACACCCGGGTCGAAGAGCACCTGCTCACGTGACACACCGGCCGCCTCGAGGCGGTCGATGGTGCGGTGACCGAAGTCGAGGACGTCCTCCACGACGTCGCCGTACAGGTCGCCCTCGAGGATCTTGACCTTCGGCGGCCCGACCGTGTGCATCAGCACGAAGCCGGCGCCCCACTCGGCGACGACGTCGGCCAGCTCGGGGTGGTGCAGGGCGGAGACGTCGTTGATCACGTCGGCCCCGGCCCGCAGGCAGGCGTCGGCCACGGCCGGCTTGTAGGTGTCGATCGACAGGAGCCCGTCGATGCCCGCGGCTCGCACGGCCTCGATCAGGGGCACCAGGCGGGCCGTCTCCTCCTCCACGACCAGCTCGGGCGTCTTGGTGTTGGCCGACTGCCCGCCGAGGTCGACGATGAGCGCCCCGGCGTCGAACTGGGTGCGCACCTGGGCGACCTGCTCGTCGAGCGAGGTGCCGCCGTCGCCGGAGAAGGACTCCGGGCTGGCGTTGACGATGCCCATCGCCGCGGGCGCGTCGATGGCGAGGGTGCGGCGGCGGGTGCGGAAGGTCGGGTCCACCCGACCGACCCTAGAGAGGTCAGGCCGCGCCGGAGCGGTTGATGGCGGACTCGTCGGTGCCCAGGTAGGACTCGACCACGGCGGGGTGCGAGAGCACCTCGTCGGGCGTGCCGGTGGCGATGACGGCGCCGGTCTCGAGGGCGATGAGCTGGTCGCAGATGCTGGACAGCAGCGGCATGTCGTGCTCGATCACCAGGATCGAGCAGCCGGTGCGCTCCCGGACCCGGAGGAGCAGCGGGCCGAGGGCCTCGGTCTCCTTCTGCGCCACGCCGCCGGAGGGCTCGTCGAGCATGAGCACCGACGGGCCCTGGGCGAGGATGCAGGCCAGGTCGACGATGCGCCGCGACCCGGTGGACAGCTCGCCGGTGAGCTTCTCCCGGTAGGCGCCGAGGCCCATGAGGTCGATGAGCTCCTCCACCTTGAGGGCGATGTCCATCTCGACCTCGTAGGAGGCGGGCAGGCCGAGCGTGGAGGCCATGATGTCGTGGTTGGCGAGGTGGCGCTCCCGGGCGACGGCGATCGTCTCGGCCACGGTGAGCGACGGGTACAGCCGGGCGTCCTGGAAGGAGCGGCCGAGGCCGGCCCGGGCCCGCTCGTGGGGCTGCCACTCGGTGACGTCGAGGCCCTGGATGCCGATCCGGCCGGCCTCGATCTTGAGGAACCCCGAGATGCAGTCCATCAGCGTGGTCTTGCCGGCCCCGTTGTGACCGATGAGGCCGATGATCTCGCCGTCGCGCAGGTCGAGGTCGACGCTGTCCACGGCGGTGATGCCGCCGAAGCGCTTGATGACGCCGCGGCACTGCAGCACGGCTCGGGCGTCCTCGGCGATGGTGGATGCTCGCTTCGGCTCCGCCTTCGGCGCGGCGTCGTCGGCCTCGTCGGCGTTGGAGCCGGCGATGAACACCGAGCGCAGGATGTCGGGGCGGTCGAGCAGCTCGCGGGTCGGGCCGGTGAAGCGGAACTCGCCCTTCTCCATGAACACGGCCCGTTCGGCCAGGTTGAGCGCCACGTTGACCGACTGCTCCACCACGATGATGGTGGTGCCCCGGCGGTGGATCTCGTCGACCACCTCGAGCAGCCGGGCCACGATCGTGGGCGCGAGGCCGAGGGAGAGCTCGTCGATCATGAGCAGCTCGGGGCTGGTCATGAGCGCCCCTCCGAGGGCGAGCATCTGCTGCTCGCCGCCGGACAGGTCGCCGGCGAGCTGACCGGACCGCTCGGACAGGATCGGGAACAGGTCCAGGACCTCGGCCTTGGTCTCCTTCACCCGCTGGGGGTCGTCGCGGATCAGCCACGAGGCGAGACGCAGGTTCTCGGCCACGGTGAGGGTCGGGAAGATGCCCTTGCCGCCGGGCATGAGCGCGGCACCCTTGCCGGCGACGAGGTCGGCCGACAGGCCGGTGATGTCCTCGCCCATGAGCTCGACGGTGCCGGCCTTGGGGGCCTTGAGGCCGCAGATGGCCTTGAGGAGGGTGGACTTGCCGGCGCCGTTGGTGCCGAGCAGTGCCACGACCTCGCCCCGCTTCACCTCCAGGTCGACGCCGAACAGGATCTGGACCGGCCCGTAGCTCACGTCGATGCCCGAGCACCGCAGGATCGTCTCGGTGTCGGCTGCCGGCTCGGTCGCCCGGCCGTTGGTCGCCACCGTCGAGGGGGTGCCGTGGTGGCCGTTGCCCGACGGGGCGTCCAGGACCAGCGTCTGGTCGGCCCCCAGGTCGGGCACGCCGTCGGCCTCGGCCCGCAGCGGGGCCCGGCGGCGTGGTGCGGTGGTGCTTCGTCCGTCGGTGGAGGTCATCGGGCGCTCCCCACGAGCTCGTCGTGTGCGGTGGTGGTGGGTTCGTCGTCCTCGCCGCCGAGGGCACCTCGCAGGAGGTTCTCGTCCTCGCCCTCGTCCTCCTCGTCGACCCGCTTGTCGGCCACGAGGGACGGCACGAGGATGTCGTGCCGCTCGGCGATGCGGCGCAGGAAGCGGTCCCGGACGTTGGCAGCCAGCTGGGCGAGGCCGCCGGGGAAGACCAGCAGGACGATGAGCAGGCCTGCGCCGGAGATCAGCTGGCGGATCTCGCCCAGGGCGGTGATCGAGCCGAGCCACTGGAACAGCAGGACGCCGCCGATGGCCCCGGACACCGAGCTGAGCCCGCCGATCACAGCGGTGGAGAACACCTCGAGGCTCATCTCCGGGCTGTAGGTGCCCTGGTTCAGCCCGTGGAGGATGGTGACGTGCAGGGCGCCGGCGATCCCGGCGATGGTGCCGGCGACGAGGAAGGCGGCCAGCTTGATCCGGGTGGTGGGCACCGATGCCGAATCCGCCGCCCGCTCGTTGTCGCGGGTGGCGATGATGACCCGGCCGGCCCGGGTGCCACGGACGCTGCGGGCGGCCAGCACCGACAGGAGCAGGAGGGCGAGGCAGAGCGCGTACATCGGGTAGCCCCGCTCCAGGTCCCAGCGCTCCCAGAGCACCGGGCGGGTGACGTCGCCCGGGATGATCGAGGAGAAGTTGTCCCGGTTCAGCACGTAGCTGTTGAGAGCGACCGCGAAGGCCAGCGTGCTCACGGCGAGGAACAGCCCGCGGATGCGCAGGGCGGGGAGACCGACCACCAGGGCGGTGAGGGCACCGACGAGGCCGGCGCCGGTGAGCACGACGAAGTAGTCGATGTCGCCGCGCTGCAGGACGTTGCCGGCGAGCAGGCCGCCCATGCCGGCGATGGCGAACTGGCCGAGGCTGATGTGGCCGCCCCACCCGGTGAGGATGACGAGGGACACGGCGACCATCGACCAGACCATCGCGATCGCGGCGAGCAGCTGGTTGGACGGACCCCACGACAGCGGCACGAACACCAGCAGGGCGAGCACGCCGAGGGTCATGACCACCTTGGCGATGCGGATCTCGGGCAGGTGGCGCAGCTCCAGCGGCACCGGCTTGATCACGCCCTCGGAGCTGAAGGCCGCGCTCTCGGAGTTCATCGCCCGGGACAGCGAGGCCCGCTGCAGCAGCAGGGCGATCAGGATGACGGCGAGGAAGAACATGGTGGTGATCGACGGGCTGCCGGTGCCGTTCCAGCGCACGAGCTGGTCGAGGATGCCGAGGCCGATGCCGGCGGCGAAGGCCATCGGCAGCGACTCGAGGCGGGCCACGACGGCCGCGGCGAGGGCGGGCAGCAGCACGGCCGGGCCGGCGGAGACCACCGAGGGGGACACGCCCGAGGAGGGGGCCTGCAGCACGTAGGTGAGCGCAGCGAGGCCGCCGGCGATCATCCACACGATGCGGCCCAGCTTGTAGACGGGGATGCCGAGCAGCAGGGCCCGGTCCTCGTTCTCGGCGGCGGCACGGATGGCGACGCCGGCGTCGGTCTTGAGCAGGAACCAGGCGAGCCCGGCGATCACCGCGGGCACCACGGCGATGATGAGGATCTCGTCGCCGGTCATGGTCTTGACGTCGAGGGTGAAGCGGACGTCGAGGGGGATGGTGAACCCGCCGGCGAGGGAGATGAACCCGATGGCCTTGTTGGCCAGCAGGCTCAGGACGCCGAAGATCTGGGCCAGGCCGATGGAGGCCACCGTGAGGATGAGGCGGCTCGCCCCCTTGAACCGACGGATCAGCAGCTCGGTGACGAACCCGACGCCGACACCGATGACCACAGCGAGGGCCAGGGCGGCGAAGAACGGCAGGCCCTGCTCGAGGTGCAGGCCGAGGGCGAACGCCCCGGGCAGCGCACCCATCGCCGCGTAGGAGAAGTTCACGAAGCGGTTGGTGCGGTAGATGAGGATCAGGCCCATGGCGAGCAGGGCGGTGGTGGTGCCCTGCACCGTGCCGATGAACAGCACGCCGTAGGGGGCCTTGTCCCGGAGGAGGTCGCCCGTGCCGGGGAGGACGTAGAGCAGGGCGTAGCCGAGGACGAGGCCGGCGACGGCGAGCGTCGCCTTGGCCTTCTTGCTCAGCCCACCCAGCCCACCGGCGCCGGGCACCCGGTCGAGGACGGCGGTCATCAGCCGTTCCTCGCCGGGATGGCGGGGTCGCCGCCGGGGATCTGGCCGGTCTCCCAGCGCTCCCCACTCGTGCCGATGTAGGCGCCCTGCTTGCCGTTGTACGGGGAGATCGCGTTGGTGTCGAAGTAGATCTCCCGCACATCGTTGGCGGCGGTGCGGTCACCCGGTCCGAACTTCCAGAGACCCACCGGGCCCCGGCGGGCCGGGTAGTTGAACATGCCGTCGGAGAACGACTGGGGCGTCAGGTTCGGGCCGGCGCCCTGGACGCCGATGGCCAGCATGTACATCTGGTAGTAGATGAGGTCGACCGAGAACGCCGGCTCCTCGTTGGGTCGCACCGTCTTGAACGCCTCGTAGGCGATGGTCTGGGTCGGCGGCACGAAGTCGGTGAGCGAGGACACGCCGAAGGCCTGGCGGGCGAAGGCGGGCTCCCACAGCTGGCCGACGATGTCGGTGTCGGTGAGGGCGGTGCCGGCGATGATGAACTCGGGGTAGTACTGCTCCCGGTTGGCCACGCCGGACAGGAACACCGGCAGCACCGGGTCGCAGCCGCAGACCACGGTGGTGACGCCCTCGTTCTTCAGCTTGGGGATGATGTTGTTGGCCTGGCTCGACATGGTGGACAGGTCGAGCTGGTACTTCACGTTGAGGCCCGGGTCGTTGCCGGCCTCCTCGGTGATGCGGCGGGAGTTGTTCACCGACTCCTGGTACCAGGAGTTCTCCGGCGCGATGGTGGCGAACTTGCGGGGCTGACCCTGCAGGTTGCCGGCGGCGAAGGCCGCTGGCTTGCCGTGGAGGCGCTTGTTGGCGTACTCGGCGGCCAGCTCGGACACCCGGGTGCCGTCGGTGGCGAGGGACCAGGCGAAGGGCGCCCGCTGCTCGTGCCACTCACGGGACAGATAGGGGGTGCCGAACCCGATCACGCCTCGGGAGGCGAGGGCACCGGCGTAGGGCTCCGACGTGGCGGACAGGTCGGCGAAAGATCCGATCTCCTCGGCCACCTTGGTGGCGTCAGCCTCGGCCCGGTCGCGGCCCTTGCCGAGCAGCTCGTTCGTGTTGGAGCCCTGCCCGTCGTAGAACTGGACCTTGATCTCGCGGCCGTAGAACTCGAAGCGCTGGTTGAAGTACTCGGCGAAGGCCGTGATGGTGTTCTGGATCGTCTCCGGGGTGTCGGACAGGCTGGCGCCGGCGAGCTCGGCCAGCGTCTGCTGGAAGCCCTTCTCGCCGCCGAGCACCCGGTAGGACACGAGGATGGTGTCCCCGGTGACGCCCTTGGTGGTGCCCCCGCCGTTGTTGCCCCCGGCCCAGGCCACGCAGGGCGGGCTGTAGGGGTCGCCGGGGATCTGCTCCTGGCGGTCGGGGCAGGCCTGGACCCCCTCGATGGGGGCGATGCCGCTGCCCGCGCCGTCGCTGGCGACGCCGCCGGCGTCACCCCCGCCGCCACCACCGGCGGCAGCCGGGTCGGCGCCACCCTGGGTGCCCGGCGTGGTGCTCGGCGTGCCGGGGGCGGTGGACCCCGTCGTGGCGCCGTCGTTGCTCTGGGCGCCGAACCCCTGGCCGGCGGCGGGAGCGCCGCTGCCGCCGCTCGAGACCTGCTGGTTCGGGACCGTGGTGGGCACCACCATGGCCATCAGGACGAGCATGGCGGCGAAGACCGCCAGCGGGCCGTAGCCCCGCAGGATGCGACGGTTGACGGGGAAGGACCCCTGTGGCGTGGGTTGCGGGGTGGGCGCGGACATCAGCTGACCTCCATGAGGGTGGAACGCTGCGCACGACGCATCTGGGAGCGATCGGCGGCGGCGAGTGCAGCGAGGAGTGCGAGACCGCCGAGGCCGACGCCCGCGAGGGCACCACCTCGGCTGCCGGAGAGCGGTTCGATGTCGGCGATGGCCTGCTCGTCGCCGGCGACCGCGCCCGTGGTGGCGGCCACGGTGGTCGGAGGCGTCGTGGCCGCGGCGCCGGCGGGGGCCGACGACCCACCGGACAGCGAGGGCGAGCTGGCTCCGCTCGACGACAGCGACGGCGAGGAGCCGCCCCCGGAGCTGAGCGGGGGCAGGGACGGCGGCGCACCGAGGGAGCCGAGGAACGAGGTGAACTCGATGTCGTCGGAGGTGGCGGTGACGCCGCCCAGCTCGAGGCTGAGCGACCCGGCGCCGCTCACGGAGCCGAGGACGAGGTCGAGGATCGTCAGGTAGGCGGCGTTGCTGCAGTCGGCCTCGATGATGGCGTCGAAGAGGCTCTCGCGCACCGGCTGGATGGCGTTGAAGACCGGGCCGAGCACCGACTCGCGCGTCGTGCTCGGGATGATGCTGATGCGCATGGCGTCGACGAACTGGATGCCGGACTCGGTGCGCACCGTGGGCGGCGTGATGCGGAAGCCGAGGGGCTCGAGCACGGCGTTGGCCTCGGCGAGGGGGGCGAGCGGGTTCTCCTCGGGGATCGGCAGCGCCTGGCCGGCGACCTCGATGCCCTCGATGGTGAAGGACCCGGTGGACTCCTCGGCGGGTGCCGTCTGGTAGGCGGCCTCCCACTTCAGGCCCTTGAGCACGACCTGGCCGCCGCCGAGGCTGACGCGGCCGATCTCGGTGACGGCCCGGGCGATGCGCTTGCCGTCGATGATGCCGGACTCGGTGCTGCTCTGGCTGGCCCCGATCTGCAGCACGGCGGCCTCGCCGGCGGCGGCGGTGGTGGCCACGGAGCGAGCGAGCGGCTCGGCGGTGGCGATCACCCGCTTCTCCACGCCGTTCTCGGACTCGACCTGCTCCTGGCCGGCGCCCTCCTCCGTGGAGCGGGCGACGAGGGGCTGGGGCTGGTCCTCCTTCGGCAGCGTCGGGTCGCCGCCGTCGCAGCCCTCGCCGCCCAGGGTGACGCCGATGACACCGAGGTCGGCGGACCGGGCCTCGGCGATGGCGACGGTGTTCTGGTGCCCGGCGAGGGACATGCCGTAGGTGATCCCGAAGCTCAGGCGTCCGCTGCGGGGATCGACCTTGATCCCCTGGGCATAGGCGTTGCCGAGGCCGGGCTCGACGCCCTCCTGGCCGGAGGCGGCGGGCGACGTGGCCAGAAGGCCGCCCATGGCGACCGTCCAGACGGCTCCCATCGCCAGCGTCCGCTTGAACGCGTTCAGCTGCATCTGCACGAACCACCCCGTGTTCGTCTGCGCAGGATCCGACCCCCGTGGCCCGTCCTGCGAACGGTTGTTGTGTTCCGGAACGTTCTTCGTGACGGGTGGCACTGACTCCTGTCCATCGGTGCAGAAATCTGACCGCCGGTAACCCCTGTGCCGGCCTCGGTCGCGATCAGCGCGGTGTGGGACCATTCCTGCCGTGCCCGATCCCGCTCGCCCCGACCGGAGCGACCCCGTGCTCGAGCGCCGGCGACGCATCGCCGGGCTCGTCCGCACCGGCCAGCGCCTCGGCTACGGCCTGTTCGGCCTGGCCATCGTGCTCTTCGCCGTCGGCCTCGTCATGGGCTTCGGCGGGGTCGTGACACCGGGGATCGTGGCCGCGATCGTCATCGGGTCGATCGTGCTCGCGCCGGCGATCGTGTTCGGGTACGCGGTGAAGGCGGCCGAGCGGGAAGATCGCGAGCAGGGCCGCACCACGCTGGGGCGGCCCGAGTAGGCGAGGGCCGCCGCTACCAGCCGCGCTCGCCGGCGCGTGGCGGCAGGATCTGCTGGAAGCGGCGCCGACGGGCCTTCACCGCGAGCAGGTCGGCGGCGAGCCGGGTCGCCGGCAGGGGACGGATCGGCTGGGCCGGGCGCCGCGTCGTGGCAGCGGGAGCGCGGTTGCGGCTGGGCACGACCGAGGGTTCGCCCGGCCCGCCCCGCACTCCTTCCCCCAGCGTCGAGGAATTCCCGGGACCGCTGCGACGTGGGATGTGCCTCGGCGGCGGCGGCGGTGGTAGCCACGTCCCATGTCGTCCCGGCTCCCCGCGGCCCGCCGGCGGGAACAGCTCCTGGAGGTGGCCCTCCACGTGTTCGCCGCACGCGGCTTCCACCAGACCTCGATGAACGACGTGGCCGAGGCCGCGGGCGTGACCAAGCCCGTGCTGTACCAGCACTTCACGTCCAAGCGCGCCCTGTACCTGGAGCTGCTGGAGCTCGTCAGCCTCCGCCTGATGGCGGCGATCGACGAGGCGACGAGCGCGGCCGCCGGGCCCCGCGAGCAGGTCGTGCGAGGCCTGCGGGCCTACTTCCGGTTCGTGGTCGACTCCCCCGACGAGTACCAGCTGATGTTCGGAGGCGGCACCCGACGGGATGCCGAGTTCGCCCAGGAGGCGGCCCGCCTCGAGCGCAGCATCGCCGAGGTGATCGCCGACCTCATCACGGTCGACGGCCTCGCCGAGCACGAGCGGGTCCTGCTCGCCCACGGCATCGTCGGCCTCGCCGAGGGCGCCACGCGCCACTGGCTGGGCGACGAACTCGATCTGGACGCGGACGAGATCACCGATCGCGTCGCCGACCTGGCCTGGCGCGGTCTGCGGGGGATCCGCAGCGAGCCCCGGTGAGCGACCCGGGCGATCCGGGCGGGCCGGACGACGTCGGCGTCGGTCCCCACCCCGAGCCCTGGCCCGACGACCCCCGCCTCGACCCCGAGCTGCTGGCCGCCGGCGACCGGCGCAACGTGGTCGACCGCTACCGGTACTGGCGCCTCGAGGCCATCGTCGCCGACCTCGACCAGCGGCGGCACCCGTTCCACGTGGCAGTGGAGAACCTCCAGCACGACCTGAACATCGGCACCGTCGTCCGCAACGCCAACGCGTTCCTCGCCGAGGCCGTGCACATCGTCGGGCGGCGCCGGTGGAACCGACGGGGCGCGATGGTCACCGACCGCTACCAGCACGTCCAGCACCACCCCGACGTGGACGCCCTCGGCGAGTGGGCCGCCGGGCGCGACCTGCCCGTCGTGGGCATCGACAACCTGCCCGGCAGCGTGCCGCTCGAGCAGGTGGCGCTCCCCCGGCGGTGCGTGCTGCTCTTCGGCCAGGAGGGCCCGGGCCTGTCGGACGCGGCCCGCGAGCGCCTCGACCTGGTGTGCTCCATCGCCATGTTCGGCTCCACCCGGTCGATCAACGCCGGTGTCGCCTCGGGCATCGCGATGCACGCCTGGATCCGGCAGCACGCGCTCGGCGAGGATGCCCGGCCATGACGGTGCCACCCATGACCACCGCGGACGTCGACGTGCTGCGGACCCGCCTGTCGAACTGGGACCGGTGGGGCGCGGAGGACCAGCTGGGGGCGCTGAACCACATCCGCACCGAGCACCGCGCCGCCGCAGCGGCCACCGTGCGGCGGGGTCGTACCGTGTCCTGCGCCCGGCCCCTGCCGACCCTCCCGGCACCGGAGAACCCGTCGCCCGCCGAGCACCACATGATCGGCACCCACACCGAGGGCTACGGCGCCGACTGGATCGGCGTCGCGTCCCACGGGTACGCCACCAGCCACCTCGACGCGCTCTGCCACATCTTCTGGGACGGCCGGACCTACAACGGCCACCCCACCGAGGTCGTCACGGCCCACGGGGCCGAGCAGCTCGGCGTGCACCACCTGCGCGACGGCGTCGTCGGTCGGGGCGTGCTCCTCGACATCCCGCCGGTCCGGGGGGTCGAGGCCCTCGAGCCGGGCACCGCGATCACGGTGGAGGACCTGGAGGCCGCGGAGGCCCGAGCCGGGCTCACCGTCGGCACCGGCGACATCCTGCTCGTGCGCACGGGCCGCTGGACCTGGCACCGCGAGCACGGCCCCTGGGACCCGCGCCAGCAGCTCGCCGGGCTCCACGCATCGTGCCTGCCGTGGCTGCACGAGCGCGAGGTGGCGATGCTGGGCTCCGACGGGGTCAGCGACGTCCACCCGTCCCACGTCGAGCCCACCGACGGCGTCCCGACCCGGTTGCCGGTCCACACCGTCGGCATCGTGGCGATGGGACTGCACCTGCTCGACAACCTCGACCTCGAAGACCTCGCCGCCGCCTGCACCGAGGAGGGGCGATGGGCGTTCCTGCTCACCGTGGCCCCGCTCATCGTCGTCGGAGGCACGACGTCGCCCGTCAACCCGATCGCCGTCCTGTAGTGCTCATCCTCCTGCCGCCCTCCGAGGGCAAGGCCGTCGGCTCCCGGGGCGCACCGCTGGACCTCGACCGGCTCTCCTTCCCCGGGCTCACCGGCACCCGACGGCGGGTGCTCGACGCCCTGGTCGCCGCCTCAGGACAGGCCGACGCCCTGGCCGTGCTCGGCGCGCCGAAGGGCGCCGCCGACCGGGTCGCGGCCAACACCGAGCTGTGGACGGCCCCGACGCTGCGGGTCGCCGACCTCTACACCGGCGTGCTCTACGACGCCCTGGACCTGGGGACGCTCGATCCGGCCGCCAAGCGGCGCGCCACCCGCCGCCTGGTCGTCGTCTCCGCCCTGTTCGGCGCCCTCCACCCGAACGACCGGGTCCCGTCGTACCGGCTGTCGATGGGCGTCGACCTCCCCGGGGTGGGTCCCCTGGCCCGGGCGTGGCGGGAGCCGCTGGGCGAGGTGCTCCCGGGAGCTGCGGGGCGGGGCGTGGTGGTGGACCTGCGCTCGTCCACCTACGCCGCGGCCTGGAAGCCGACCGGGGCCCTCGCCGAGCGGACGGCGGCCGTCCACGTCGTGCGGGACAGCCCCGGCGGGCGCACGGCGGTGAGCCACATGGCCAAGCACTCGCGGGGTCTCGTCGCCCGGGAGCTGCTGGCCTCCGGCGCCGACCCGCACACGCCCGACGAGCTGGTCGAGGCCCTCGGGTCGGCGTTCGCCGTCAGCATCGACGAGGCGAGGCCCGGTCGACCCCGCCGGCTCGAGGTCGTCGAGCCCGGCTGACCCCCCCGCTTCCGGGCCGCGGTGCACGCCTCGGTGGCGGGTGTCGCATCCCGGTTCCGGGGATCGGCTGGTAGGAAGACCCGGTGGACGGAGTCGACACGGTGCCGCCGATGGATGCCCGCCAGCGGGAGCAGGACCTCGCCCGCATGCGCGACGAGATCTTCGACATCGTCGTGATCGGCGGCGGCGTCACGGGTGCGGGCGTGGCGCTCGATGCCGCGACCCGGGGCCTGTCGGTCGCCCTCGTCGAGCAGCGCGACTTCGCCGCGGGCACGTCGAGCCGGTCGTCCAAGCTCTTCCACGGCGGCCTCCGCTACCTCGAGCAGCTCGAGCTCGGCCTGGTGACCGAGGCGCTCCACGAGCGGAACCTCATGCTCAACCGGCTGTGCCCGCACCTGGCCCGACCCGTGACGTTCCTGTACCCGCTCACCCACCGGGTCTGGGAGCGGGCCTACGTCGGTGCCGGCATCGCCCTGTACGACGCGCTCGCCGCGTTCGGGTCCAACCCGCTCCCCCGCCACCGGCACCTGTCGAAGCGGGCGGCCCGGCGACTGGTCCCGTCGCTGCGCGACGACGTGCTCACCGGCGCCATCACCTACTCCGACGCCCAGGTCGACGACGCCCGGCACACCATGAGCCTGGTGCGAACCGCCCACCACCACGGCGCCGCGGTGGCCGCGTCGGTGCAGGTGGTCGACCTCCTGCGCGAGGGCGGGCGCGTCACCGGCGTCCGGGCGCGCGACGTCGAGACGAACGACGAGCTCGACATCCGCGGCCGCCAGACGGTCAACGCCACCGGCGTGTGGACCGATGAGATCCAGGACATGGCCGGTGGCGCCACCCTGCGGGTGCGGGCATCGAAGGGCGTGCACCTCGTCGTGCCCCGCGACCGCATCGACGCCGGCGCCGGGCTGATCTGCCGCACCCCCACGTCGGTGCTGTTCGTGATCCCGTGGGGGGACTTCTGGCTGGTCGGCACCACCGACACCGACTGGAACCTCGACCTGGCCCGGCCGGCGGCCAGCGCGGCGGACCTGGACTACCTGCTCGGGCAGGTCAACCGGTGGCTGCGCCCAGCCCTCACGCACGCCGACATCGTCGGCGTGTACGCCGGCCTGCGTCCGCTGCTGCACGGGGAGTCGGACAGCACGTCCAAGCTCAGCCGGGAGCACGCCGTCACCACCGTCGCCCCGGGGCTGCTGTCCGTGGCCGGTGGCAAGTACACGACCTACCGGGTGATGGCGGCCGACGCCGTCGATGCCGCGGTGGCCGCCATGGGGGTCGACGCCCCGGCCTCGTGCACGGAGTCGGTGCCGCTGGTGGGCGCCACCGGGTACGAGGCGATGCGCAACCGCCGGGAGCAGCTCGCGGCGGAGTCAGGGCTCCCCGTCGAACGGATCGATCGCCTGCTCGGGCGCTACGGCTCCGAGCTCCCGGTGCTGCTCGAGCTGCTCCGCACCGACCCGGCCATGGCCGAGTGCCTGCCCGGCACCGACGACTACCTCGCGGCCGAAGCGCGCTTCGCCGTGGACCACGAGGGCGCGCTGCACCTCGACGACGTGCTGACCCGTCGCACCCGCCTGTCCATCGAATCGCCCGACCGGGGCGTCAGCGCGGCGCGCGTGGTCGCCGGGATCATGGCCGATGTGCTCGGCTGGGACGAGGCAACCGTGGCCCGCGAGATCGACAGCTACGACAAGCGCGTCGAGGCCGAGCGGCAGAGCCAGCAGGCCGTCGACGACCACACCGCGGATGCCAGGCGGCTGGGCGCCGAGGACGTCCGCGGCACCCTGGGCTGAGCCCGACTCAGTCGCCGGGGGACGTGGCGATGACGGCCGATCGCTGCGGGCCGTCGCCGCGCACGGGCGCTTCCACGTTCACGTCGTCCTCGACCATGTCGTCGACCTCGGTCACGACCCGTTCGACCACGTCCTCGGCGAGGCCGGGCATCGAGCGCTCACGACCCCGGAGCCACACGGTGAGCTTCACCTTGTTGCCCTTGGTGAGGAAGTCGGCCACCTTGCGGGTCTTGGTGGCGAAGTCGTGGTCGCCGATGTTGGGGCGGTACTTCATCTCCTTGACGCCGCCGCCGCTGCGCTTCTTCTTCGACCGGGCCTTCACCGACTGCTCGTACTCGTACTTGCCGTGGTCCATGATCCGGACCACCGGCGGACGGGCCTCGGGGGCGACCTCGACCAGGTCCAGCCCGGCTCGACGGGAGGCCTCGAGCGCGGCGGGCAGCGGCATCTCGCCCACCTGCTCCCCGGTCTCGTCGATCAAGCGGACCCGTTCGGCGCGGATGGCGTCGTTGGTGCGGTGCTTGCTCTCGGGGCGGCGGGCGAAGGGCGTGCGACGTGCGATGGTTCGTTCTCCTCGTGGTGGTGCGTCAGGGATGGGTCGCGCCGGAGGCGCACCCGGGTTCCTTCCACGCGACCGTCGCGCGCAGAACCCCGCGCCTCAACCCCCCTCGACGATGCGGCGCAGCGCCGGCCAGGCCGCAGCGAACCCGGCGTGCACCGGGAGCCCGTCGACCTCGTCGAGGCGGAACCAGCCCACGGCGTCGGTCTCGAAGTTGGCGCTGAAGCCGAAGCGGCCGTCCACCTCGACCACCACCGTGGTGTAGGACCAGTCGTCGGCCGGGGCGAAGACGTACTCGCCGACGAAGCGATGCGCCGGGATCTCCCCGACTTCCTCGCTGGCCTCCCGCAGGGCCGCCTCGGCCGGGGTCTCCCCCTCGTCGAGTGCCCCGCCGGACACCGACCAGGTCCCGCCCTCGTGGGCCCACTGCGAGCGCTTCTGCAGCAACACGTGGACGCCGTCGGCCTCGCGGTGCACGAACAGCACGCCCGCCGCTCCGTACCGGCCCCAGCGGACGTGGCCGTCGCCGCAGCGGACGAAGCCGTCGCCGCTGCCCCTCATCACGAGCGTTCCGGAGAGCTCACGCCACTCCGGGCATCGGATGGCGGCTCCGCCGCCGAAAACGAACCGTGCTCATGGGTCCCCTCGCCTGGCGGCTCGGCTCCTGGAGACCGTCCCGTCCCGAAGCCCTCGGGGTTCTCCCGCTGCCAGCGCCAGTGGTCGGCGCACATGTCGTCGAGCGTGCGCGAGGACGACCACCCGAGCAGCTCCGTGGCCAGCGCCGTGTCGGCGAACACGCAGGGGGCGTCGCCGGTCCGTCGCCCCACCACCTCGTGGGGGATCTCGTGCCCGACGGCCCGTTCGGCGGCCGACAGCACCTCGAGGACCGACGAGCCCGTGCCGGTGCCGACGTTCACGGCCCGGCAGCCCTCGACGCGAGGTAGGGCCCGCAGGGCGGCGAGGTGGGCGTCGGCCAGGTCGACCACGTGGATGTAGTCGCGGATGCAGGTGCCGTCGGGGGTGTCGTAGTCGTCGCCGAACACCCGCAGCCGGTCGTGGCGTCCCACCGCGACCTGCATGATGAACGGCATCAGGTTGTTGGGGAGGCCGGCCGGGTCCTCCCCGATGCGGCCGCTGGCGTGGGCACCGACCGGGTTGAAGTAACGCAGCAGCGCGATGCGCCAGGGCGAGCGACCCTCGAGCGCACCCGCGGCGGCGACGTCGCGCAGGAGCTCCTCGATGAACAGCTTCGTGCGGCCGTAGGGGTTGATGGCGCCGACCGGGGCGGCCTCGGTGATGGGCACCTCGTCGGGCACGCCGTAGACGGTGCAGCTGGACGAGAAGACCAGGTCGCGCACCCCGGCGGCCTCCATCGCCTTCACCAGGTTCGTGGTGCCGACCAGGTTGTGGTCGTAGTACGCGATGGGCTGCTCGACGGACTCCCCCACCGCCTTGCGCCCGGCGAAGTGGATCACGGAGTCCACCGGGTCGTCCCGCAGGAGCGCCTCGATCGCGGCGCCGTCGCGCAGGTCGAGCACGTGGAACGTGAGGCGAGGATCGTCGTCGGCGAGGCCGGCGAGCTCGCGCACCCGGTCGATGGCGACGGGTGAGGCGTTGTCGAGGTTGTCGACCACGACCACCCGCGACCCGGCCTCGAGCAGCTGCACGCAGGTGTGGGAGCCGATGTAGCCGGCTCCCCCCGTGACGAGGACGGTGCCGGTGGGCGCGGGGTCGACCATGGCGGCCGAGCCTACGGCTGCTGCGCGAGCGCTCCGTGCTGGGTGCGGGACCGGACGAGGAGCAGCGCGAGCAGGGCCCCGGCGACGCCGGTGAGGACGAAGTGGACCGGGCCGAGGCCGTCACGCACCCCGGTCACGCCGAGCCAGGCCAGGACCATGCCGGCGAACGGGCTCAGCAGGAGCACCCGCCGGGGGCTGTAGGTCATCTGCCCCCGGGCGACCTGGGCGAACTCGAGGCCGGCTGCGATCGTCAGCGCGAGCACCAGGCCGAAGTCGCCGGCCTGCAGGGAGTCGCGCCAGGGCGACACCAGCAACGCCACGGCCGGGACGAAGCCCACGAGCATCGCCGAGCACCGGCGGCACACGTGCGCCCGCCCGACGCGCACGCAGCGGTCGGCCTCGTGCTCGGAGTGGTGCGACAGCCAGACGGGGTGCAGCGACGTGCTCACCCGTCCTGCATCGGCACCAGTGCGGTCCATCTGAAGCGTTCTGGCAGCAGCCACGGAACACGACCCCAGCTCCGGACGGGACCGGCAGCGGACATGTCGTTCCGTGCTCGCTGCCAGAACTACCCCAGCTTGTCGTGGAGGAACTTGGTGACCTTGGGCCAGATCTCGGCGACCTTCTCGGGCTGCTGGGTGCCGAGCGCGTTGTGCGGCGCCATGAATGCGTGGCCGGTGCCCTCGTGGACGGTGATCTCGACGTCCTTGCCGAGGCTCAGCAGGTGGGCCTCGAGCGCAGCGGCCTGGTCCGGCGGGAAGAAGTCGTCGTGCTCGGCCATGTGGCCCTGGATCGACGCCTCGATCTTCGACAGGTCGGCGGGGCCGTCCTCGATGGGCGGGAAGCCGTAGAAGGGCACGGCCGCCTTCACCTTGTCCGGGCGCTCGGCGGCGAGCACGAACGTGAGCATGCCGCCCATGCAGAACCCGACCACGCCGATGCCGTCGCCGGTGGTGGCCTGGTGGTCGGCGAGGAAGTCGACAGCGCCGCTCATGTCCCGGGCGGCCCGGTCGATGGGCAGGCTCTGCATGAGCTCGCCGGCCTTGTCCATCTCGTCGTGGGCGGCCAGCTCGCCGTGGTACAGGTCGGGCGCCAGCGCGACGAAGCCGGCCGCCGCCAGGCGATCAGCCATCTCCTTGGTGCCCGAATCGAGGCCCCACCACTCCTGGACCACGATCACGCCCGGGCCGGTGCCCGATTCGGGCAGGACCAGGTAGCCCCGTGCGTCGTTGCCGTTGCTCGCGAACTCAACCATCTCAGCCATGGGTCGGAACCTACCCCCGATCGGAAATCTCGTGGATCGGTCACCACCGGTGGGGCGTATCCACGAGATTTTCCCTGGGGTGGCGGGGCAGGATCCGGTCGTGCAGATCGCCATCGCCCTGTTCCCCCGCCTCACCGCGCTCGACGCCATCGGCCCCTACGAGGTGCTCCAGCGCCTGCCGGATGCCACCGTGACCTTCGTGGGCGAGCAGACCGGCGAGGTGCGCAGCGAGAACGGCTTCCTCGGCCTCCGCGTCGATGCCACCTTCGACGACGTGCCGGACCCCGACGTCGTGGTCGTGCCGGGCGGCGTGGGCACCCGGGCGCTGATGGCCGAGGGATCCGCCATCCACGACTGGCTGCGCACCGCCCACGAGACCAGCCGCTTCACCACCTCGGTGTGCACCGGTTCGCTGGTGCTCGGCGCCGCCGGCCTGCTCGACGGCCTCACCGCCACCACGCACTGGAGCGCCTACGACATCCTGCGCAAGACCGGCGCCGAGCCAGCCGGCCAGCGCGTGGTCGAGCACCTCGATCGGCGCATCATCACCGCCGCCGGGGTGTCCGCCGGCATCGACATGGCGCTCCGCCTCGCCGAGCTGCTGGTGGACGCCGACGCAGCGCGGGCGATGCAGCTGATGATCGAGTACGACCCGCAGCCACCGTTCGACGCCGGGAGCGTGGACAAGGCCGGCGAGGCGGTCATGGCCCGGCTGACGGAGTACTCCGCCACCAAGGACTGACCGCTCGAGAGCACCCTGCGCCGTTCCGCAGCGGCTGCCAGGTCGTCAGGCGTCGGGCGGGTTGCTGCGGTCCGACGGCGACACGACGACCACGATCGTGGCACCGCAGCGGCGCAGCAGGCGCTCCACGGTGTGGCCGAGGAAGAGGCGACCGTCGACGTCGCGACGGGTGGCACCCACGATGACCAGGTCGGTCTCGTGCAGCTCGACCAGCTGGAGGATGCCGGCAGCGGTGGATTCGGCGTCGGTGATCGCGGTGATGGCGCGGGCGCCCACGGTGGCGGCCCGTGCGGCGGCGTCGTCGAGCATCTGCTGACCGGCGATGCGCGTGGTGTCCCCGCCCCGGTGGAGCACGTCGGGACCGCCCCACCGGCGGGTCCGACGGACGTTGCCCTCGTCGGGCTCCTCGCCGCCGTCGTGGTGCACGACGTGGGTGAGGATCGCCTCGGTGCCGATCGCCCCGCTGATGGCCAGGCCCACCTCCTGCGCCGCGATCGACGACGGCGTCCCGGTGACCGGGATGAGGACGCGTCCGTAGGCCGGTGGCAGGCGGCTGGTGACGTCGAGGCCGCGCCGGACGACGGTGACGGGCACCGGGCTGCGCAGGGCGAGCTCCTCCGCGATGGGGGAGAGCACGCGGTCGCCGTCGGGGGACGACGTGCCGATGACGGCGGTGCCGTACCCGAGCCGGAGCTCCTCGACGAGCGCGTCGACGACGTCGTCGTCGCCGAGGAGGCGTCGCTCCACGCTGCGCAGGTGCAGCACGTCCTCGAGCACCCGCAGGTTCGGCGCGTCGCCGGTGGCGTCGACGGTGGCGAGGGTGACCCCGACCTCCTTGGGCCAGGCGAGGTCGACCAGCTGGGCCGCCATGATCGAGTTCATGCCACCCCGCGTGGGGATCAGCACCGGCTCGTTGCGCACGATGATGTTGGCGGCGAGCGTCTCCTCGCGCAGGAGGCGCTCCTGCTCCTCGTCCGTGCCAGCCCAACCGGAGAGCACCCGGCGCAGCAGGGGCGGCGCTGCCATGGAGGTCGCCAGCGCCATGAGCACGATGACCGTGTAGGACGCCTGGTTCAGCACCCCCAGGGACAGGCCGACGGTGGCGATGACGATCTCGAGGGCGCCGCGGGCGTTGAGGCCGATGCCGAGGGCGGCGCCCTCCCGGTTGGGCAGGCCGGCGATCTTGGCGGCGACGATCGAACCCGCGAACTTGGCCAAGCTGGCGGCGGCGAGGACGATGCCGGCCCAGAGCAGCACCTCCGGGTCGCCGAGCAGGCCGAGGTCGACGCGCAGGCCGGCGGTGGCGAAGAACACGGGGGCGAGGAAGGTCGTGGTGAGCGACTCGATGGGCTCGATCGTCTTGTGGTTGCGCAGGCGACTGCGGCCGAGGAGCACGCCGGCGACGAAGGCGCCGAGCACGGCCTCCACGCCGAGCCACTGGGTGATGGCGCCGGCGGCGAGGGCGAAGAGGATCACGAGGCCGGTGGCGGCATGCACCGGGGCCCGGGCGACCAGCAGCAGCTTGAGGCCCCAGTCGAGCGCCCGCTGGCCGATCGTGAAGGCGAGGCCGAAGAACAGCGCCAGGCCGGCGAGCGTGGTGAGGATGGCGCCGATCTCGATCGAGCCCGCCTGGGCCAGGCCGGCGACGATGCCGAGCAGCACCCAGCCGACGACGTCGTTGGCCATGCCGGCGGCCAGCGTGAGCTGGCCGAAGTCGCGGCGCATGAAGCCCATCTCGCTGAGGATCTTGGCGATCACCGGCAGCGAGGAGATCGACAGCGCGGCGGCCAGGAACAGTGCGAAGACCGTGCGGTCACCGGACTCGCCCAGGAAGAGCGACGGCATCACGAGGCCGACGCCGAGCCCGAAGACCATGGGGACGACGAGGCTGCCGGTGGACACGATGCCCGCTGCGCGGCCGAGCCGTCGGATGAGGGCCAGGTCGGTCTCGTAGCCGGTGACCACGAGCAGCATCACCACGCCGAGCCACGCGACGGTGAAGAGCATGGCGGTCTGGACGTCGTCGGCCGGGAAGAGCCACTCGAACGCGTCCGGTGCGAGGCGGCCGAGCACGGATGGCCCGAGGACGATGCCCGCCGCGAGCTCGCCGATGACCGCGGGCTGGCCGACCTTGCGAGCGAGGAGACCAAGCCCCCGGGCCAGGGCGACCACGACGACGAGGCCGACCCAGAAGATCAGCAGCTCGTGCTCGCCGGGCGGGTTGAGGTTCATGCTCGGGGCCTCGCGGAGGTCGGGTACCCGACGGCGGTGGTCGACGGGTCGGTCGGCATCGGGCGCGAAGGCTAACTGGCCCCGGCCCGCTCGCTACCCCGGACCTGGATGGGGGTGTGTGGTGCGCGGCATGGTGGATGTGCCACCGTCGGGGCCGGCGTCCCCCAGCCACGCCGCCTCCCCATGACCGTGACCATCCCCGGAGATGCGCTGCGTTGATCGCGACGCTCTCCCTCCACCTCGCCATCGGAATCGGGATCCTCCTCGCAGCACCGGTGCTGCGCAGATGGGCCGCGCCCCTCGCGGCCGTCCCGTCGCTGGCCAGCCTGGCCTTCGCCATGACCATCGCCCCCGACGTGCTCGACGGGGAGCCGTGGACGGCCACCTTCACGTGGGTGCCCGGCCTGGACCTGTCCGTCGACCTGTTCGTCGACGGGCTGGGGCTCGTCATGATCCTGCTGGTCTCGGGCATCGGTCTCGCCATCGCCGCATACTCGGGCTCGTACTTCGCCCCCAACGCCACCGCGGCCCGCACGGCCGGCCTGCTCGTGCTGTTCGCCGGCGCCATGCTCGGCCTCGTCACCGCCGAGCACGTGGTGATCCTCTACCTGTTCTGGGAGCTCACGTCGATCCTGTCGTGGCTGCTCATCGGCCAGCGCCACACCGACGCCGCGGCCCGGGCCGCGGCCACCCACGCTCTCGTGCTCACCGGCTCGGGCGGGCTCGCCCTGCTCGGTGGCCTGGTCATCCTGGCCCGGGAGGCCGGCACCTGGTCGGTCGTCGAGCTGCTCGCCGACCCGCCCGGGGGAACGGCAGCCGGCGTCGGCCTCGGGCTCGTGGTGCTCGGCATCGTGACCAAGTCGGCGCAGTACCCGTTCCACGCCTGGCTCCCGGGGGCGATGGTCGCCCCCACGCCGGTGAGCGCCTACCTGCACTCGGCCACCATGGTGAAGGCGGGCATCTACCTCGCCCTCCGCCTGGCCCCCGCATTCGTCCACCTCGACGCATGGCAGCCCGTGGTCCTCACGATCGGTCTGCTCACGATGGTCGCCGGCGGCCTGCGCGCCATCCGCCAGGACGACCTCAAGCTGCTGCTCGCCTTCGGCACCGTGAGCCAGCTCGGGTTCCTGTTCGTGCTCACGGGCGCCGGGTTCGAGTACGCCACCATCGCCGGCGTCACGCTCCTGGTCGCCCACGCCCTGTTCAAGGCCACGCTGTTCCTGGTCGTGGGCATCGTCGACCACCAGGCCCACACCCGCGACCGCCACGAGCTGGCCGAGCTGCGCCTCGGCACCGGGTGGGGCCCGGTGCGGGTGTGCGCCGTGCTGACCGCGGCGTCGATGGCCGGCGTCCCGCTGATGGCCGGCTTCATCGCCAAGGAGGAGGCCTACGCCGCCTTCATCTACGAGGGCGGCACCGTCGGCCTGGTCGGGATCGTCGGCATCGTCACCGGCTCGATCCTGACGATGGCCTACAGCCTCCGCTTCGCCTCCGTCTTCTGGCGGCGGAGCGACCGGAACGACGCCGACGTGAAGTCGCCGTCCTGGACCTTCGGTGCGCCGGTGTACGTGCTCACCGCCCTCACCATCGGCATCGGCCTCGTGCCCGCGCCGATCATCGGCGACCTGGTGGACGTCGCCTCCGGCGACCTGCTCGGCGCCGAGGTGGCATCCGAGCTGGCCCTGTGGCACGGCGTGAACACCGCCCTCGTCCTGTCGGTGCTCACCATCGCGGCCGGCGTCCTGCTGTGGCGCCTCACCGACCCCTTCGTCCGCCTCACCGGCCGGGCTGCCCCGCCGATCGACGGCTACCGCGCCTTCCAGATCGGGCTCGAGGGCCTCTTCACCCTGGCCCGCGTCACCACCACCCGGATCCAGACCGGCTCGCTCCCCCGCTACATCGCCATCATCTTGATGGTCGTGGTCGGTGGGCCGGCCCTGGTCGCCCTGACCACCACGTCGCTGCCCGACCTGGCCGATCCGCTGGACGTGCCCGTGCAGCTGGCGCTCGCCGGGTTCATCGCCGGCGCCGCGCTCGCCACCATCTTCGTACCCCGGCGCCTCGGGGCGGTCGTGGTCCTCGGCGGCGTGGGCTACGGGATGGCCGGCCTGTTCGTCGCCCAGGGTGCGCCCGACCTCGCGCTCACCCAGTTCGCCATCGAGACGCTCACGATCGTCGCCTTCGTCCTCGTGCTCCGCCAGCTGCCGGCCCGCTTCAGCCGCAGCGACGACCGCGCCGGCCAGATCCGCCGCATGGGCGCCGCCGCGGTCGTCGGGGTGGGGGCCTTCGTGCTCGTGCTGGCCGTCAGCGGCACCGACCCGACCACGCCGGCGTCGGACCTCGCCGTGGCCCAGGCGCTGCCCGAGGCCGAGGGCCGCAACATCGTCAACGTCATCCTCGTGGACTTCCGCGGCCTCGACACGCTGGGCGAGATCGCCGTGCTCCTCGTCGCCGCCGTGGGCGTCACCACCCTGGCCCGCGTCGGTCGGCGACCACCGCGCACCGGCGTCCCGCCGCTCCCGGAGGTCGACCCGCTCGACCCGACCACGATGGACAAGGACGCCCGCACGTGAAGCGGTCCGTGATCGTCGACGTCACCGCCCGGCTGATCCTGCCGTCCGCGCTGCTGTTCGCCCTGCACCTGCTGCTCTCCGGCCACGACCGGCCCGGCGGCGGCTTCGTCGGTGGCCTCGTCGCAGGCGCCACCATCGCGCTGATCTTCGTGGCCGGCGGCATGGAGGACGTGCGCTCGGTCGTGCCCGTGCGGCCCTGGACGATCCTCGGCGGTGGGCTGGCCGTCGCCGCCTCCGTGGCGACGGTGCCGATCCTGCTCGGCAACCCGGTCATGGACAACTGGAAGTTCTACGTCGACCTGCCGCTGCTCGGTGAGGCCAAGATCAGCAGCGCCCTGGTGTTCGACATCGGCGTGGCGGCCGTGGTGATCGGCACGATCTTCATGGTGTTCGAGGCCTTCGGCGACGAGGAGCCCCCCGAGTACCGGGGCGAGGTCCGCCAGGGGCCCGGCAGCGGCCAGCACCCGGAGGTCGGGTCGTGACCACCGTCTTCGCCGCCCTGGCCGGGGCCCTGTTCGCCACCGGCACCTACCTGGTGCTCCAGCGCGAGCTCACCCGCATGCTCATCGGGCTCGCCCTGCTCAGCCACGGCGCCAACGTCGTGCTCCTCGTCGCCGCGGGCGACCCCGGGCGGCCGGCGTTCCTCGACGGCCGCGACGAGCCCTCGGCGTTCCTCGACCCGCTCCCCCAGGCCTTCGCGCTCACCGCCATCGTCATCACCTTCGGCGTCACGTGCTTCCTCCTCGCCCTCGCCTACCGGAGCTGGGTGCTCACCCAGGACGACACGGTGCAGGACGACCCCGAGGACGTGCGCGTCCGCGAGGAGCCCGACGCCGACATCGAGCGCTCCGGTGCCGACCAGCCGACGATCGAGGCACAGGACCGATGACCCCCTGGATCGCCCTCCCCGCGGTGCTGCCGCTGCTGGCCGCTGCTGCGTCCGTGCTGGTCGGGCGGTCCCGCGCGGCGCAGCGCATCATCGGGCTGGGGACGCTGACCGCGCTGCTCGGCCTCGCCGTCCGCCTCCTCATCGAGACCGACCGCAACGACGTCATGACCACCCAGGCCGGCGGCTGGGTCGCGCCCCTGGGCATCACCTTCGTCGCCGATCGCCTCTCCGCCATCATGCTGCTGGTCGCGATCGGCATGTTCCTGGCCGTGCTCGTCTACGCCATCGGCCAGGGCGACGAGGAGAGCCGCCACGTCGGGTTCCACCCCGTGTACCTCACGCTGGTCGCAGGCGTCTGCATGGCGTTCCTCACCGGCGACCTGTTCAACCTGTTCGTCGCGTTCGAGGTCCTCCTGGTCTCCAGCTACGTGCTGCTCACCCTCGGCGGACGCCTCGCCCAGGTCCGGGCCGGGACGACCTACGTGGTCATCAGCCTGCTCGCCTCCATCACGTTCCTCATGTCGCTCGGGCTGCTCTACCGGGCCACCGGCACGGTGAACCTGGCCGACCTGCCGGCGGCGATGGAGGCCCTCGACCCCGCGCTGCGCCGCGTCTTCCTCCTGCTCTTCCTCGGCGTGTTCGGCATCAAGGCCGCCATCTTCCCCCTGTTCTTCTGGCTTCCCGACAGCTACCCCAACGCCCCGACCGCGATCACGGCCGTGTTCGCGGGCCTGCTCACCAAGGTCGGCGTGTACGCCATGATCCGCATCCAGACCACGATCGGGCCCGACGACACGGTCGTGGGCACCGTGCTGCTCGTGGTCGCCGCGCTCACCATGGTGATCGGCGTCTTCGGCGCGATCTCCCAGCAGGAGATCAAGCGGATCCTGTCGTTCCACGCGGTCAGCCAGATCGGCTACATGGTCTTCGGCCTCGGGCTGCTCACCGTCGCCGGCCTGGCCGCGGCGATCCTCTACATCGCGCAGTACATCGTCGTGAAGACCACGCTGTTCCTCACCGGCGGGCTGGTCGAGCGGGCCTCGGGCACCGGCCACCTCGACCGGGTCGACGGCATGCTGCGCACCCGTCCGCTGCTCGGCATGCTCTTCCTGCTGCCGGCGCTGAGCCTGGCAGGCGTCCCGCCGCTGTCGGGCTTCGTGGGCAAGTTCGCCCTCGTCGATGCCGGCGTCGACTCCCGGAGCTGGGTGCTCGTGGGTGTGAGCTTGGCGGTGAGCATCATGACGCTGCTGTCGATGAACAAGATCTGGGCCGGCGCGTTCATGGGCGAGCCGACCGCCAACGCCGAGGCAACCCGCCCGCTGCCGACCGCGATGGTGGTCGCCACCGGCGTGCTGGTGGCGGTCAGCATCGGCATCGCCCTCGGCGCCGGACCGATCTACGCCTACGCCGAGCGGGCCGCAGAGACCCTGCTGCCACTGGCCGGGAGCAGCGCCCCATGAGCTTCATCGGCCCCACCATCTGGCTGACCGCCCTCTGGATGATCCTGTGGCGCAGCACCACGCCGGGCACCGTCGTCACCGGCATCGTCCTCGCGGTCGCCCTCACCTGGGCGGTGCGACGGTCCGACGTCCACCGGCGCCACCACCGGGTGCACCTGCTCCCCCTGCTGCGGTTCTTCGGGCACATGGCCGTCGCCCTCGTGAAGTCCAACATCGCGCTCGGCTTCGAGGTCCTCACCCCGACCGACTACACCACGCCCGGCCTGCTCGAGGTCCGCCTGCCCACCTGCTCCGAGCTGGTGCTCACCGTCATCGCCAACAGCATCACCCTGACGCCGGGCACCATGACCCTCGAGCTCCGACCGGAGACGTCCACGTTGCTGGTGCACGTGCTGCACCTGCGCGACGTGGACGCCGCCCGCGACGAGATCCTCGAGCTGCACCGGTTGGTCAGCGCCGCCCTCGTCCCGGTGGCAACTCCCGACGAGCGAGGAGCCGAGCTCACGTGATCGTCGCCACGTTCGTGCTGCTCTCCTGCGCCGCCGCGCTCTTCGCGTACCGCGCCGTGCGGGGCCCCTCCATCGTCGACCGGGTCGTCGCGGTCGACGGCCTCGTCATCATCGCCATCGGCGCGATCGCCGCGGACGCCGTCCGCTACGACGACGCCCGGTTCGCCGACGCCGCCATCCTGCTCGCCATCATCGCCTTCGTCGGCACCGGCATCGTGGCCCGATTCATCGAACGCCGGGGAGGTTGACCGTGGACGTCGTCGCCGACGTGATCATGCTGGCCGGGGCCCTGTGGTTCCTCCTCGCCGGGCTGGGCGTCGCCCGGTTGGGCGACTCGCTCGCCCGGGTCCATGCCGCCACCAAGGCCACCACCCTCGGGATGATGCTGGTCGTGCTCGGCGCGGCGCTGCAGCTCCCCCTGGACGACGGGCTGCGCATCGCGCTGGCCATCTTCCTCATCGCCCTCACCAACCCCCTCGGCGGCCACCTGCTGGGCCGCGCGGTGGAGGCCAACCCGGGCACGGCCGAGATGCGCATCGACGTCCGGGCGACGCTGGACGACGACGGCAACGACGAGGGCACCGAGCCGGAGCCCGAGCACTAGCGCCGCGAACGACGGGCTTCGGCGTGCTCGAGGGTGGTGTTGGTGCCGAGGGCGTTGACCTGGACCCCGTGACGGGCCACCTCGGCCGCCACGTTGCGGACGAGGTGCGTGGCGCCGGCCCGGACCGCCGAGTAGAGCGGCGCCCCGGACGTGACCCGGTTCCCGGCCGCGCTCGTGAGCAGCAGGACCTGCCCGCTGCCCTGCTCGACCATCGGCGCGACCACCGCGCGCAGGAAGTGGTACGGCGCCTCGAGGCAGCCGGCGACGACGGCGCTCAGGTCCTCCACCGAGGACTCGAGGAACCGGCCCGTGACGACCCGCCCGCTGAAGGCGGCAGCCGCATCGATGCGCCCGAAGCGGTCCAGCGCGGCATCGACCAGCCGGGACGAGGCGGCCGGGTCGGTGAGGTCGGCCACACCCTCGACGACGGCCACCGTGGCCCCGCTGCCTCGAGGTCGTCGACGAGCCCGGGTTCGGGGTCACCGACGACCAGGTCGTGGCCCTGCTCTCGCGTCGCTGGTGGTTGCTCCCGGCATGGCTAGCAGTCAGCCGGTGGCCGGGTCGGCTCCGGTGCGCCGGACCCAGAGCGCGTGCCCGGCAGCCGAGAGGGCGGCGGCGAGGGGCACGAAGAGCAGGGCGCCGGCGATGCCCCACAGGGCCGCCCCGGCGGTGACGGCGATCAGCACGACTGCAGGGTGGAGCGGGATGGTGCGACCCATGATCCACGGCTCGATCACATTGTTGCCGATCTGCTGCACGACGACGACCAGTGCGACCGTCAGCGCAGCGGTGGCGAACCCACCGGAGCTGTAGGCGACGGCGACGGCGACGGCCCCGGCCACGAAGGCCCCGATGGTCGGGATGTAGGACGCCACGAACTGCAGGACGGCAAGGGTGATGACGAGCGGCACGCCGAGCAGCACCAGGCCGACGGCGATCCCCACGGCATCGAACGCCGCGACCACGGTCAGACCCCGGACGTAGGCGCCGACCGTGCCCCACGCGGCACGCGCTGCCGCGTCGACGTCGTCCCTGGCCCGGCCGCGCAGCTTGGTCACGAACCACTCCCAAATCGAGGCCCCGTCCTTGAGGAACAGGAAGGTGAGGGCGAGGCTCAGGAAGAGGCCGAACAGCACCTCACTGCCGAGCCGCAACAGCTCCGTCGCGTCGGGGACGATGCTCGATGACCCAGACCCCGAACCCTCACCGGAGCCGCCCATGGCCGGCAGCTCCAGACCGAACCGGTCCTCGATGTCCTGCGCCGCCGAGCGCAGGTCCTGCTGCAGCACCGGCAGCTGGTCGTTCAGGCGGACGCCGACCCCGCCCACCATGCCGACCACGAGGATCACCATGGCCAGCACCGCCAGCAGCGGCGCGACCCAGCTCGGCCACCCCCGCCGGTCGACGCGCGCCACCACCGGGTGCAGCACGCCGGTGGCGAGCAGCGCGACGAGGACCGGCAGCAGCGCGACCGTCAGCTTCTGTGCCAGCTCGGCGAGACCCCACACCACGAGCCCCGCGCCGACGAGGTACCACATCGTTCCGCCGATCGTGCGGAGCCAGTTGGGTACCGACGGAGCGGTGGAGGACGGATCGGGCGCCATGTCCGCCACTTACCCCGAAGCCGCTCCTCGTCAGCTCGGGTGGTCGCCGGCGGCCACCCGGGCGATCGCATCGACGATCTCGCCCAGGCGCGGCGCCGGCAGATCGTGGGCCATGTCGTTGAACATGAGCAGGCGGGAGCCGGGGATGGCCTGGGCGGTGGCGATGCCACCGCTGGGCTTCACCAGCGGGTCGATCAACCCGTGCACGACGAGCGCCGGGACGGCCAGCCGGGACAGGCCCTCGGTGCGGTCGGCGCTGGCCATGACGGCCGCGGTCTGGCGGGCGACGCCGTGCGGGCGGAAGCTGCGGGCAACAGCGGCCTCGGCCAGGGGCCGGTACTCCTCCGCCCGGAAGTGGGGGCCGCTGATGCGCTGGAAGGTGGCCACGGCCTGGTCGACCGCGTTCTCCGGGGTCGGGTCGTCCCGGCGGGCGAACGCGAGCAGCACCTTGGCGGTCGCGCCGCCGCTGCCGTCGCCGGGGTTCGACATGATCGACGTGAGGCTGGCAACCCGTCGGGGATGGGCGATGGCGAGGGCCTGGGCGATCATCCCGCCCATCGAGGCACCGACGACGTGGGCGCGGTCGATGCCCAGCGCGTCGAGCAGGCCCGCCGCGTCGTCGGCCATGTCGTCGACCACGTAGCCGGTGGGCACCGGCCGGCGCAGCAGGCGACCGATGAAGGCGCGCACCGGTGACGGCGGTTCCCAGTCGCACTCGGAGCTGAGCCCGATGTCGCGGTTGTCGAAGCGGATCACGTCGAAGCCGGCATCCTCGAGCAGCTGCACCATCTCCGCCGGCCACGCGGTGAGCTGGGCGCCGAGGCCCATGATCAGCAGCAGCGGTTCGCCGGCGCCGCTCCGCTCGTACTCGAGGGTGATCCCGTTCACGTCGACCGATGGCATGGGTCCAGTGTGGCGGGACCTTCGCCTCTGTCCCGGATCGGGTGACTCGTCCTACGTTCGACCTACGCAACCGAACGATGGAAGGAGCACGCCGTGCCCGCCCACGTGACCCCTGTCCCCGTCGACGCCGACGCAGCGACGGCGTTCCTGCGATCCGGCCGTCTCGCGGTCGTCGGGGCCTCCGACGCCCGCGACAGCTTCGGTCGCACGATCTACGAGGCGCTGCGTGCGCAGGGCGTCGAGGTGGTGGCCGTCCACCCCGGGGCTGGCACGGTCGCCGGCGACGCCTGCCACCCCAGCCTCCTGGACGTCCCCGGCCAGCTCGACGGCGCCATCGTCATGGTGCCGGCCCCGGCGTCGGTCGACGTCGTGCGTCAGGTCGCAGCGCGGGGCATCCCGCGCATCTGGCTGTTCAAGGGCGTCGGTGGCCCCGGCGCCGCCAGCCCCGAGGCCATCGCGGTCGCCGAGGAGCTCGGCCTCGAGGTCGTACCCGGGGCCTGCCCGCTGATGTTCCTGGAGCCGGTCGGCCTCGTCCACCGCGTCCACCGGGTCGTGCGCCGGGCCCGAGGCCACCTGGCCTCCTCGTCGAGGTGACCTCCGTCGACGGTGACGCAAACCACCTCAAGTCCGCACCGGGCGGCACCGATGCTCTGGTGTGACATCCGACGCGCGCGCCGTCCCTGACCGGTCCATCGCCAGTGCCTCCGGCGAGCTCGAGGAGCTGGCGCGCCGCCTGCTGGACCTGCTCGGCCGGATCACCGGGCTGGAGAGCACGTACCTGACCTCCATCGACTGGGAGGGCGACCTGCAGCAGGTGCTCTACGCCCGCAACGTCGGGACCCTCGACATCCCCGAGGGGCTGCAGGTCGAGTGGTCCGACACGCTGTGCCGGCGGGCACTCGAGGGCGGTCCGGCCTGCACGACCGACGTGGCGGCCACCTATCCGGAGAGCGCAGCGGCGCGCGACCTCGGTCTGAGCACCTACGTCACGGTGCCGGTTCGCGGCCCGGCCGGCGAGGTCTTCGGCACGGTGTGCGGCGCCGACTCGCGGCCGGTGGAGCTGAGCGACGACGCGCACGCCGTCATGGAGGCGCTGGCCGAGATGGTGGCGCTCCAGCTGGCCAACGACGCCGCTCGGCGCGAGCTGGTCGCGGCGAACGACGCGCTGTCCGAGCTGGCCTACCTCGACGGGCTGACCGGCCTCGGCAACCGCCGGGCCTTCGACCGCGACCTGCCGCGTGCCTGCGAGGGCGAGATGTCGATCGCGCTCATCGCGGTGGACATCGACCGCTTCAAGCAGATCAACGACACGCTCGGCCACGCAGCGGGTGACGAGGTGCTGCGCGCCATCGGTCGCCGGCTGGTCGCACACTGCCGGGTCGGCGACACCGTCGCCCGGCTCGGGGGCGACGAGTTCGTCGCCGTGCTGGCCGACACGGACCTGGGCACCGCGGCCGCCGTCGCCGAGCGGTTGCGAGCCGACGTGTCGGGATCACCGATCGTGACGGTGGCCGGTCCGGTCGACGTCACGCTCAGCGTCGGTGTGGCCATCGGCACCGGGGAGGCAGCGACCTCCCTGCTGCGTCGGGCCGACGAGGCGCTCTACGCCGCCAAGTCGGCCGGACGCGACGCGGTCCACGCCCCCGCCTGAGGGGTGGACCAGGGGGCGCTCAGTCGCCGCCGATGAACCCGACCGGGAGCGCGGTCGCCGCCCACGTGGACCCGTCGGCACCGCCGTCGACGGCTGCGACCACCACGCCCCATCCGCCTCCGGGGTTGTCCCACTCGATCTCGCCGGAGAAGGTCTCGAGCTCGCCGACGCCACCGCCGGTGACGAAGCCCTCACCGAGCACCGCACCGTCCGTGCGGTCGTGGACGCGGATGCCGATCTGGCCCTCGAACCCCCGGCCCCAGCCCTCGACCTCGAGCGGCGTGTCGATCGCGCTGCCTGCGGTGGGCAGCAGGAGCTCGACCTCCGACGTCGCGGCGAACAGCACGTAGAAGCGATCGTCGCTCATCTGGCGCACCCCGACGGTCGTCACCGGCCCGTCCGCCGCGGCCCGGATCTCGACCTCACCGGATCGGGAGTCCCCCTCCTGCAGATCGCCGACGAGCGGGTCCTCGAAGCCGAGCACCTCGGTCGCGAACTCAGCCGCGACCTCGACCGGATCGTCGAAGCCCGCTCCCGCGAGCGGATCCGGCCAGGCCACCGTCACCGCTTCGGCATCCGTGACCGCGCCGGGGGCCGTGGTGGTCGACGCCGTCGTCGTGGTCTCCGCAGCCGTCGTCGTGGTCTCCTCGGCCTCGGTGGTGGTCGTGGAGTCGACGACGCTGGTGGTGGTGTCGTCGGTCGCCACGTCGTCGTCGTCATCGTCGGAGGCCACCACGACGAGGACGATCACGAGCGCGACGACGACCGCCAGCGCGCCCAGGATCCAGGGTGTGCGGGAGCGATCGTTCGTGGGTTCGCCCGGGGGCCGGGATGGCGTGTCGGAGTGCGGTTCCATGGACCCATCGCGCGCCCGAGGTGCCCTCGGGCACCAGAGGCTCCAGGCACAAGCGGTCCGGGAGGGTCCGATCCCGCTTGGACGGGGACGTTCGCCCCTTGCCCCGGGCCGGTCCCGCCCGCACACTCGGGCCAGGACGACGAGGAGATCACACCATGGAACGCATCATCGTCGGGGTCGACGGCTCTGAGTGGAGCGCGGACGCCCTCCGCTGGGCTCAGCACGAGGCCCGCATCCGAGACGCCACGGTCACCGCGCTGCTGGCGTGGAACTTCCTCGACCAGCACCACGTCGACGGCGAGACCACCTTCGATCCCCACTACGGGGAGGCGGAGGCCCAGCGGGCGCTCGACGTGCTCGTGCAGCGGGCGCTCGGCGACGACGCCGACGGCGTGCGCCGCGAGGTCGTCTGCGACCTCCCTGCCACCGCGCTCCTCGATGCGTCGAAGGACGCCGACCTGCTCGTGGTGGGCGCCCGCGGGCTCGGAAGCTTCCGCGGGCTGGTGCTCGGGTCTGTCAGCCAGCGGTGCCTGGAGCACGCCTCTTGCCCGGTCATGGTCGTCCACGGCACGCCGGACGATGCCGATCAGGGCCGCGTCGTCGTCGGGGTCGACGGGTCGGAGCCGTCGGCGCTCGCGCTCGAGTGGGCGCTGGAGGAGGCCCGGCGGCGCGGCGCGACGCTCGAGGTCGTCCACTCCTGGGACGTTCCCTACGCCGCCGAGTTCACCTTCGTCGGTGATGCCTACGACGCCGCCCAGGGCAGCGCGACCGATCTGGTGGACCAGATGCTCGTGGCCGCCGGGCTCGCACCGGCCGACGTGGTGCGCACGGTCGTCCAGGGATCCCCCGTCGTCGTCCTCACCGACGCGGCCGCCGGCGCCGACCTCGTCGTGGTCGGCTCCCGGGGTCGTGGCGGCTTCGCCGGTCTGCTCCTCGGTTCCGTCAGCCACCAGGTGAGCCGCCACGCCGAGCGACCCGTCGTGGTGGTCCCGGATCCGAGCCGGGCCGACGACGGCTGAGCCTCCGGTTCCCACCTCCGAGGGCGGCCAGGGTCAGTCGATCCGGACGCGCTCCCGGTGGGTGGGCACGACCACGGTCCATCCCTGCGCCTGGGTGATCGCATCGTGCATCGCCGCGCTGGCCTCGGCCTCGCCGTGCACGACGTAGGCGACATCGGGCGACCGGGGGGCGGTCGACAGCCACGCCAGCAGCTCCGGCTCGTCGGCGTGGACCGAGAAGCAGCGCAGCGTCAGGACCTCGGCGCGGACCGGCACGTAGCGCCCGAACATCTTCACCGTGTCGGCGCCCGACGACAGCCGCTCGCCACGCGTCCCCGGCGCCTGGAACCCGGCGAGGACCACGGCGTTCCGTGGGTCCGGGAGGCGGTTCGCCAGGTGGTGCAGGACACGTCCCCCGGAGGCCATGCCGGACGCCGAGATGATGATCGAGGGGTACGGCACGTCGTGGAGGGCCTTGGATGCGTCGGTGTCCGGTACCTCCTGCAGCTCCCCTGCGGCAGCGAAGGGGTCGTCGTCTCCGAACCCGGCGCGGATCTCGTCACTTCCCGCCACCATGGCCCGGCGGTAGACGTCCAGCACGGCGAGCGCCATCGGGCTGTCGGCGTAGATCGGCAGCCGGGGGATGCGTCCCTCCCGGACCAGGCGGCCGAGCGCCAGCAGCACGACCTCGGTCCGGTCCACGGCGAACGCCGGGATCACGATGGAGCCGCCGCGCGCGGCGGTGCGTCGGATGAGGTCGGCGAGCTGCTCGATGCCCTCGTCCATGTCGTCGTGGGTGCGCCCCCCGTAGGTCGACTCCGTCACGAGGACGTCCACGGCCGGCATCGGGGGCGGTGGGCGCAGGATCGGGTGGTTCGGGCGACCGAGGTCGCCGGTGAACAGCACCCGTCGATCACCCACCGCCAGCTCGACCGTCGCGGACCCGAGGATGTGCCCGGCTGGTCGCAGCCAGGTCCGGAACCCGTCGGCGACCGGGTGCTCGGCACCGAAGTCCACCGACCGGAGCAGCTCGATCGCCGCCTCCGCGTCCTCCCCCGTGTACAGCGGACGAGGGGGGTGGTGCTTGGAGTACCCCTTGCGCTGCGCGTAGGACGCCTCCTCCTCCTGCAGGCGCGCCGAGTCCCGCAGCATGATCGGGACGAGCTCCGCCGTCGCCGGCGAGCACAGCACCGGCCCGCGGAACCCGTCGCGCACGAGGGCAGGGAGGTACCCGCAGTGGTCGATGTGGGCATGCGTCAGCACCACCGCGTCGATCGAGTCCGGGTCGGCCGGGAACGGGGCCCAGTTCCGGAGTCGGAGCTCCTTCCGGCCCTGGAACAGCCCGCAGTCGACCAGCACGCTCGTGCCTGCGTGCTCGACCAGGAAGCGACTGCCCGTGACGGTGCCCGCCGCGCCCAGGAACGACAGGATCGGTGACGCGCGCTTCATCTGGTTCTCCCTCATCGGGTCAGGGTGTCGGTCTCGGATCGGTCGACCGCTCCGGTCGACGTCGTCGGGTAGCGCCGGCGCAGCAGCGCACGGTTGTAGCGCTGGAGCATCACGGGGTAGCCGTTCATCACCACATCGAAGACCAGGGTCAGCGCGGCCGCCGTCCACCATCCGCGCGCCGCAGCGTGCACCACCACGCCGAGCGTCGCGACGAACAAGACGGCGTGGCTCGCCTCGGCACCATCCATGCGCTGCTCCAGCCGGGCCAGGTGCTCGGGCGTCCGCTCCGCCGGCAGGTGGAGGTGGGGGTTGAAGAACGCGAAGGGCCCTCGACGGAGCAGTCGCTTCGCCGCCCGGACCCCGACGCGCTCGTAGATGCGCCCGTCCCGTTCGAACCCGCGCAGCTGGTGGTACGAGGCGGGAAGCCGCGGCTGAGCCACCCGGCTCACCGTCCCGAGCCACGTCATCGGCACCCACACGACGAGGAAGGCGAAGACCGCCGAGCGAGGACCGAACGCCTGCCAGCCCCACAGGACCAAGGCGGCTCCACCGGTGGTCACGGCGACGATGGCGGCTCCTCTGCGCACCTGTCGATCGTGAGGCCACATCGCGGTCGCCACCAGAGGCGTGAGTCCCGATCGACGCCGACGAACCCGTGGTGACCGGACGGACCGCCCGAGTCCCCACGGGTTCATGGGATCAGCCGTGGGAGACGGGGATCCTCTTGGCCTCAGCGGTCGCGGTGTCGATGGGGATGCGGACCTCGAGGATGCCGTCGGTGTAGGTGGCCTTGATGTCGGCTTCGGTTGCGCCGGCAGGCAGCCGCAGTGAGCGGGAGAAGGATCCGTAGTGGAACTCGGAGCGGTACCCCGCCTTGTCCTCCGTCTTGGTCTCGGATCGCCGTTCGGCCCGCAGGTTCAAGATGTCGTCGGACACGGTGATCTCGACGTCCTCGTCAGGGTCGATGCCGGGCATCTCGGCGCGGACGACGAGCCGCCCATCCTCCCGGAACTCCTCGACCTTGAGCTCGGGTTCGGTTCCCATGAGCTCGGTCCAGGACTCGGGCCAGTCGAACAGGCGTCGGGTGCTGAACCAGGCCGGCAGCTCCGGTTCGGTTCGCGTGCGTCGCATGAGTGTCATGTCGCTCTCCTTGGTGGTCTGGTCTGTGGTGGGTTGTGGTCGAGCGGGGTTGCCGAGTTGTGGGCCCCCGGGGGGACGATCAACCCGATGTGTGGGACCTCTGGGCTCACCAGATCATCGGATGACCGGTCCCCGACGACCGTCCAGAGCCGAAGGTCCCGGTCGTCGCGCTGCGGGGCCCGGACGCGCCATCATCGATCAACGCCAGCCAGGCGCCTGCCCGTCGGCGCGAAGGCGATCACCGTGCGTTGCATGTCGACCGCGACCGCCGAGGCCCGTCTCGTACCAGGCCCTGCACCGACGCCGCCGCAACGCGGTCACGCATCGCTGGCCGTCGGGACGTAGGTCATCCCGCGGCTGCGACGGGGCCGGGCGGATGGAGGATGCGGGCGATGTCGTCGGCTTCGAGTGTTTCGCGCTCGAGCAGCTCAGCGGCGACAGCGTGGAGTGCGTCCATCGACTGTTGCAGCTCGGTGCGGGCACGCTGCGCCTGTTCCTCGAGGATGCGCTCGACCTCCTCGTCGATGACACGTGCCGTCTCGTCGGAGTAGTCGCGGGTGTGGACCAGGTCCTCGCCCAGGAAGACCGGGCCCGCCGAACCCCAAGCCATCTCGCCCAGGCGCTCGGACATGCCCCATTCGCGCACCATGCTGCGGGCGAGCTGGGTCGCTGACGTCAGGTCGTCGGCCGCGCCGGTGGTCACCTCACCGAACACGAGCTCCTCGGCGGCCCGACCGCCGAGGCGGACGGCGAGGATGTCGTCGAGCTCGCCGCGCCGTCGCAGCTGGCGTTCCGTCACCGGCACCTGTTGGGTTGCGCCGAGCGCGATCCCCGCCGGCAGGATCGTCACCTTGTGCACCGGGTCCGAGTTGGGCAGCACCGACGCCAGGACCGCGTGGCCGGCTTCGTGGTAGGCGACCGTCCGCTTCTCCTCCGGCGTGAGGACGAGCGCACCGCGGGGCACCCCGAGCAGGACCCGGTCACGAGCGGCGTCGAGGTCACCGGCGGCGATCTCGTCAGCGCCGCGGCGCACCGCGATCAGTGCCGCCTCGTTGAGCAGGTTGGCCAGATCGGCGCCGCTCATGCCGGGTGTGCCCCGGGCGACGAGGTCCAGGTCGACGTCGCCGGCGAGCTTCTTCCCGCGGGCGTGGACCTCCAGGATCGCCAGTCGCTCCCCCGCGGTCGGCAGGGGGATGACGACCTGGCGGTCGAACCGGCCAGCCCGCAGCAGTGCCGCGTCGAGGATGTCCGGTCGGTTGGTCGCGGCGAGCAGGACGATGCCTTCGGTCGTCTCGAACCCGTCCATCTCCGCGAGGAGCTGGTTGAGCGTCTGCTCCCGCTCGTCGTGTCCGCCGCCGAGCCCGGTGCCGCGCTTGCGGCCGATGGCATCGATCTCGTCGACGAACAGGATCGACGGCGTCTCCTTGCGCGCCGTGGCGAACAGGTCACGGACACGAGCGGCGCCCACACCCACGAACATCTCCAGGAACTCCGACCCCGTGATCGAGATGAACGGCACGCCCGCTTCGCCGGCCACCGCCCGGGCGAACAGGGTCTTGCCGGTGCCAGGCGGGCCGACCAGCAGGATCCCCTTGGGGATGCGGGCCCCGATCTGCTTGAACTTCGACGGATCGCGCAGGAAGTCGACGACCTCGCTGATCTCGTCCTTCACCGTCTCGTACCCCGCGACGTCCGCGAACGTGGTGTCGGTCCGTTCACTGCGGTGGACGCGAGCCCGGCTGCGCGTGAACGCGGAGGCACCGGTGAGCTGGTTCGTCGCCCGACGCGAGAGCCACACCAGCACCCCGATGATCAGCACGAACGGCAGCAGGTACAACAGGATGCTGCCGAGCGGGTTGGAGCTCTCGGCCACGTAGTTGCGCTCGACCTCGTGTTCGTCGAGCAGTGCCGTGTCGGCATCCGGGACGCCCCCCGGCGGCCCCTGCGCGGTGAACGACTCGCCCGAAGCGAGGGTTCCCTCGACCTTCCCGCTGCCCTGGTCGATCTCGACCTCCTCGACGTCACCGGAGATGACGAGCTCCCGGAACTCGGCGTAGCCGACCTCGTCGTCCTCCGTCGTCGACGGCTGGGCGAAGAGCCAGGAGAGCAGGAGCGCGGCGGAGACGATCGCCCACAGCCACGGCCAACGGCCGCCGAAGCGCTGATCCGGAGCGAGCACCGGACCGGCCGGCCGACCACGCGGAGGATCAGGGATCGTCCTCACCGGAGGTCACCACGTCGTGCTGCCTTGTCCCGGTAGAGCGCAGCGTCGGCATCGCCCGTGGCGCTGCTCGCCGTTCCGGCCTCGATGGTCGAGACCCCGACGCTCGCTCCGACCGTGTAGCTGGCCTCGGCCTCCACGACGACGATCTGCTCGATCGCGGCGCGGAGCGACTCGGCCAACGGGGCCATGGTCGCTTCGGTGCCGTGCGGGACGAGGACCGCGAACTCGTCGCCGCCGACCCGATAGGAGTGATCCGAGAGGCGCACCCGGCTCCGTATCGCTCGCGCGACCTCGATCAGGACCCGATCTCCCACCTCGTGGCCACCGCGATCGTTGACCGCCTTGAACTCGTCGAGGTCGATGAGCACCAGCCCGGTGGTGTCGCCGTAGCGCGCCGCCGAGCGGCGGTACGCCTCCAGGTCGGCGTCGAAGACGCCGCGGTTCAACAGACCCGTCAACGGGTCTCGGCGCGCCATCCGGGTGAGCTCCTCTTCGCGGCGCTTTCGGTCACTGATGTCCTCGATCTGCGCGATGAAGTGCACGGGTTCACCACGCGCCGAGCGCACGATGGAACCGGACAGCTGCACCCAGACCACGTGACCTCGGCGGTCGTAGTAGCGCTTCTCCATCTGGTACTGGTCGATGTCGCCGGCCACGAGCTGCTCGGCCTGCGCGACGTCGAGGTGCAGGTCGCCGGGATGGGTGATGTCCTGGAACGTGAGCTCGACGAGCTCGGCTGCCTGGTAGCCGAGGAGGACGCACAACGCAGCGTTGACCTGCAGGAACCGACCATCGAGCCCGACCAGCGCCATGCCGATCGGCGCGGCGTCGAACGCAGTTCGGAAGGTCTCCATCGCCAAGGACAGCTGCTTCTCGGTCTCGCAGTAGGACGTCACGTCCTCGACCGTCACCAACCCCAACGGGGTCTCCGCCGGCGCACTGATCGGCGCAGTCCTCACCACGAGCCGTCGGCCCTCGAGGGTGATGTCGACCGATGCAGCTCGTCCGGCCAGCGCATCCCGGTAGATCGGCGTCACCGCCTCCACGATCGGCTCCGGGAAGAGCTCGGCCACCGTCGACCCGAGCATGCCGCCCGCAGTCAGCCCCACCAGAGGGAGCACGGCGCCACCGACGTACACGAATCGGAGCTCGGCGTCGTAGAGCGCGATCGCTCCGTTCGGGTAGCTGTCGAACACCGCACGGCACAGCGCCGAGGGTGCTTCCACAGATTTCACTTCGACCCACGGATCTCGGCCATGCCCTGACGCTGCCCCTCCCCATCCCCCTGCCGATAGAGGCCAACGGCCCCGAGCTCCGAGGACCCGATCGCGGCGGTCCGCTACCCACGTTCGACGGCAGCGAGCGCGGTGTCCAGCGACGCCGCCGGTGACGACGCCGTGCTGATGGCCGCAGCCCCATCCCATGGCTCGAAGGAAGCGGCAAGGGCCGAGGCGATCGACGCGTCCGCGTCCGAGACGTCGGCTCCCGTCCGGGCGCGCGCGGCTGCGCGCTGGCGGGCCGTCTCGGCGTCGACGACGCAGCGCAGCTCGACGAGGTCGGTGCTCGTGGCTTCGGCGACGGCGCGAGCCGCACGGCGACGCTTCCGCTCGGCCCAGGTCGCATCGAGCACCACGCACTCACCGCGGGCCACCAGACGGCCGGCTCGGCGGAGGAGCTCGTCGTACGTGCGGTCGGTCCACGCCTCGCTGTAGATGCCCGACCGCAGCTCGGCAGCGCAGTCGTCAGGAACCGATCGCCCGGCCAGCTCCTTGCGGATCTCGTCGGAGCGCAGCACCGTCGCATCCAGGCGATCGCCCAGTCCGGCCGCGATCGTCGACTTGCCCGTCGCCGGTGAGCCCCCCACGAGCACCATCCGGACCCGGGCTGCAGCGGCGTGACGGGTTGCGATGTCGAGCAGCTGCGCAGCCTGTGCACCCGCCGCGGCGTCCCCCTGCCCGGCGCGCACGCAGGACACCAACGTGCGGACCTGGGCGCGGTAGGCCACGTGGTGGTGCGCGAGCGACGGGGGCCAGCTGTCGCCGGTCATCTCCCGGTGCAGCTCGAGCAAGCGCCAACCGAGGTCCGCCCGGCCGAGGCGCTCGAGGTCCATGGCCAGGAACGCCATGTCGGCGAGCACGTCACCGACCCGGAGCCGCTCGTCGAAGTCGAGGCAGTCCAGCACCCGCGGTCCGTCGTCGAGGCAGAAGACGTCCTCGGCCAGGAGATCCCCGTGGCCGTCGCGCGCCCAGCCACGGGACACGCGCTCCTCCAGGAGCGTGGCCCGCCCGCGGAGGTACGCGCTGGCTCGCTCCAGTAGGAGCTCGGCCGCCTCACCGTCGATCCACTCCCCGAACGCCGGCCGCATGCGCTCGTGGTTGACCTCCCAGCGTCGGAGCGTCTCCGCAGGTCCGGCTGCCGCCGCAGCGGCCGACGTGGTCGCGCCGCGCAGGTGGAACGCCGCGAGCTGGTGCGCCAGCGCTCGGAGGGCGTCGTCGACGTCTCGACCCTGCGCCACCAGCGTCGAGAGGCGTCGGTCGGCCGGCAGGCGACGCATCACGAGAACGGGCTCGCCGTCGCCGCCCGGGACGGGGAGCAGACCGGTGCCGAGGTACACATCGGGAGCGAGGCGCCGGTTCAGCGACAGCTCGTCCTCGATCGCGCGCAGCCGGTCGGCCCGGCTGGTCCAGTCCAGGAACCCGACGGACACCGGCTTCTTCACCTTGTAGGCGAGATCGCCGACGAGCAGCACCGCTCCGGTGTGAGTCTCGACCGCCATCGCGTACGGCTCGGCGCCCCCGGCCTGCGTTGGTGGCCGGGCGGGGGTCATGGCAGCCCTGCGCTCCGAGCGTCACGGCGCGCCGCATCGAGCAGGAGGCGTCGCTCCGCTGAGGCGACGACGCGACGCGCCGCATCGACCGCGTCGGGGATGACCGAGATGGAGTCGATGCCGAGGCGAACCAGGTACTCGGCGAAGTCCGGCTTGTTGGACGGTGCCTGGCCGCACAGCGACGAGGTGATGCCGGCGGCCTGGCACGCACCGATGATGCGGCCGATCGCGTCGAGGACCGCCGCATCGGACTCGTCGAACAGCTCTGCGCAGACCGTCGAGTCGCGATCGACGCCGAGCATGAGCTGCGTGAGGTCGTTCGAGCCGATCGACACCCCGTCGATGCCCATGGCCGCGTACTCCGGGATCCGGTAGGCGACCGAGGGGACCTCCGCCATGACCCAACGGTGGAGCCCCCGCTGGCGACCGAGCACGCTCGCGTCGATCGCCTCCAAGGCGGCCTCGAGCTCCCAGGTGGTGCGGACGAAGGGGATCATGAGGTGGAGGTTGGGTGTCTCCTCTCGCACCCGGCCGAGCAGCTCGAGCTCCAGCGCGAACAGGTCGGGCTCGCGCACGTAGCGGAAGCAGCCCCGGTAGCCGATCATCGGGTTCTCCTCCACCGGCTCGAACGCAGCCCCACCTTCCAGCCCTCGGAACTCGTTCGAGCGGAAGTCGATGGTCCGGTAGATCACCGGCCGTGGGGCGAACGCCCGCGTGATGCGCAGCAGCGACCCCGCCATCCGGTCGAGGAACTCCGCGCGACCGCCGCGCTCAAGCAGCGCTCGCGGGTGGACCCCGCCGAGGGCATCCGTGATCATGAACTCCGCCCGCAGCAGCCCGACCCCGTCCACGGGCTGGGCTGCGACGGCCTCGGCGTGGTCTGCGATGGCCAGGTTCACGTAGATGCGCGTCGCCAGCGCCTCGCCGGACGGCACCACCGACGGCGCCGACGCTGTGGCGGGCACCGTCCGAGCCCCGACCCGATCGCCTTCGTAGACCTCCCCGGCACCGCCGTCCACCGTCACGACATCGCCGTCCCGCAACCGGGTGGTGGCGTTCCGGGCACCGACCACGCAGGGCACGCCGAGCTCGCGGGAGACGATGGCGGCGTGGCACGTCATGCCGCCGCCGTCGGTGACGACGGCTGCCGCACGTCGGATCGTCGGGACCCAGTCGGGGTTCGTCATGGGGGCCACCAGCACCTCCCCCAGCTGGAGGAGGTGCCCCTCCGCGGGCGAGGCCAGCACCCGCACCGACCCGGCCACCACCCCGGGCGAGGCGGACAACCCGCGGACCAGCGGCACGGCGACATCAGCCGCATCGGCTTCCGGCAGCGATGCAGCGCCGGGTGCGACCAGCGTGGTGATGGGACGGGCCTGGAGGAGGTAGAGGCGCCCGGCGGCGATCGCCCACTCCACGTCCTGGGGCTCTCCCCCGTAGTGCGCTTCGACCTGCAGCCCGAGTCGGGCGAGCTCGAGGACCTCGTCATCGACCAGAACCCGAGCGTCGGCCTCCGCGCCATCGAGGTCGACCCGGGTGACGGATCCGTCCGCCTCGGCGACGAGGCGGTGCGTCTTGTGGCCGATCCTCGCCTGCTGGATGCGGGGACCGTCCTTGCCGACCACGTAGGTGTCCGGCTCCACCGCCCCCGACACGACGACCTCGCCCAGACCGAACGCGCCCTCGATCACGAGGCGGCTGCGGTCGCCGGTGGAGGGATCCGCCGTGAAGAGCACGCCCGCCCGGTCTGCCGCGACGAGGCGCTGCACGACGACGGCGATGACCGGCTCCTCGGTCATGTGCTGGCTCGCCCGGTACGAGATGGCGCGCTGACCGAACAGCGACACCCAGCAGTCGACGAGCCGGGCGAGGACCGCATCGTCGCCCACCACGTCGGTGAAGGTCTCGTGCATGCCCGCGAACGACGTCCCACTCGTGTCCTCGGCCGTCGCGGACGACCGGACGGCGACCGGGATCCGGTCGCCCAGGCGGTGGTACGCCTCCAGGATCACGGAGCGCAGCCCGTCCGGGACGCCGGCCTTGCGCACCAGCGACTGCAGCCGCTCGGCGGCGTCGGCCAGGGCGGTCGGCGTCGAGGCCTCGTCGCAGGCTGCCGCGAAGGCGGCCTGGAGCTCGCTCCGCACCCCACCCTCATCCATCGCAGCCAGGTAGCCCTGGGCGTTGACGACGAAGCCGTCGGGCACCGGGAGGCCGGCGCGCGCGAGCTCACCGAGGTTCGCCCCCTTCCCACCCGCCGTCGCGGTGTCGGTCCGTGACAGCTCGTCGAACCAGGAGATGGCCGTGGTCATGTCGACCTCCTTCGCACTGATGCCAGTGTCGGGCCGGATCGCAGCCCCGGGAAGAGCCGAAGGTCCTCGACCGGCCCCTCCTCACACCACCATGACGGCGGCGCCCCGGACTCGGTCCTCGGCGAGGTCGAGGAGGGCACGGTCGACATCGTCGAAGCCGTACGGCGTGGTCTCGACCTGGATGCCGATGCGCGATGCGATGGCCAGGAACTCCTCGCCGTCGGCGCGGGTGTTCGCGGTGACGCTCACCAGCTCCCGCTCCTGGAAGAGGTGGTCCTGGTAGCGGAGCACCGGGATGTCGCTGAGGTGGATCCCGGCGATCGACAGGCGCCCACCCCGATCCAGGGCCTCGAGCGCCACCGGCACCAGCTCACCGGCCGGCGCGTACAGGACCGCCCCGTCGAGCGGCACCGGAGGGCGGTCAGCAGCTCCACCCACCCAGGTGGCGCCGAGCTCGTGGGCCAGGGACCGGGCGGCCAAGGACCGCGTGCACACGTGGACCTCCACACCGGCGGCGATGGCGACCTGGGCCGCCAGGTGGGCCGAGGCCCCGAAGCCGTAGATCCCGAGGCGTCCGCCCGGGGGGACGTGGGCACGCACGAGGGCGCGGTACCCCACGATCCCCGCGCACAGGAGCGGAGCAGCCTCCTCGTCGCTGAACTGTTCAGGAAGCGCGTAGGCGTATGCCTCGTCGACCAGGGCGCGCTCGGCGAACCCGCCGTGGTCGTGCCAGCCGGTGAACCGCGGGTGCAGGCAGAGGTTCTCGGCCCCGCGCCGGCAGGGTCGACAGCTGCCGCACGTGTGGCGGAGCCACGGGATGCCGATCCGGTCCCCCGGCTCGAACCGCTCGGCGCCAGCGCCGCGCTGCACCACCCGTCCGACCACCTCGTGCCCGGGTGTCACGCCGGGCGCCATGGGGCGGAGGTCGCCCTCGGCGAGGTGGAGGTCCGTGCGACAGACCCCGCAGGCCGTGACCTCGACCACCACCTCGCCGGGCCCGGCGAGCGGCTCCGGTCGGGAGACCGACGTCAGCGGACCCCCGGCGATCGGTCCGGGCGAGCGGACCGCCCACGCCCGCACCGGTCAGCTCGCGGTCGCCGGGACCGGGCCGGCCTCGATGGCCGACCTCGGCGCTCGTCGGACGATGGTCCGCTCGCCGTCGGTGGCGCGCATGATCCTCCTCGGATCGGTCCTGTGAGGTCCCATCAGACCGCCGCTCGCCGGATCAGGGAAGGGCCGAAGGTCCTGCGCCACGGCGGCCGCCGACCACCGCCGGCTGGGCCTGCGGGGCGTACCGGCTAGCGGTTCTGGCGCAGCGGGTCGATGCGACCCTCGGAGATCGCCCGGGCGACGATGCCCTGCTGGATCTGCTCGGTGCCCTCGAAGATGTCCATGATCTTGCCAGCATGCAACTACAGTGTTGTGACCAGCGCATCAATGCAATCTTGGAGGGTAGTCATTGCATCTTATTGCAACACGAACTTCGTTCCGGTGCGCTTCGGTGCGGTGGCTGCCAGGTAGGAGACGCCGCGCACAGTCCGGCCACATGACCGCCACCACCCTCTCCCCCGCGCATGTGACCGACACACCGATCGAGCGGCTGTGGACCACCACCGACGTATGCGCCTACCTGCGCTGGACCGCCAAGCACCTACGCGACGTGCGCCGTGACGATCCGACGTTTCCGCAGCCGATCATGCTCGGCGCCCGCTCCCACCGTTGGCACCGAGCGGAGCTCGAGGACTGGCTGAACCGCCAGCCTCGGGCCCCTCGCCCGTCCGTCGAGGACGACGGGACCGGCATCGATCAGTGGGCGGCGTAGATGGCCGGCAAGCCCCGCTCGCAGCGAGACCCGTACGGCGTGTCGATCAACGCCCGTCACGAGGTCTGGTTCAGGAAGCCTGACGGCAAGCGAGCCGTCGTCAGATGCAAGACCCGCTCCGAAGCTGAACGGGTCGCTGGCGACAAGCGCGCCGAGGCTGCAGCGCTCGCTGCGTCGTCGCAGGCCGGAGCCGAGCTCGGACACCAGACGATCCGTGACGTGACCGAAGCGTGGCTCGACAGCCTCGACGGGCCGGAGGGGACACTGCGGCAGTACCGCTCGGAGGCGGACACGCTGCTAGTCGCGTACCTGGCTCGTATGCCGTGTTACAAGGCGACGCCGCAGGTGTGGCGGGAGTGGACGGCGAAGGTGACGACCAATCACGGACCGCGACGGCTCGACGCGGCGCAGCGTCTTCTGAACAACGTCACGAGCTTCGGGCAGGAGAACGGCTACTGGCCTGCGGACACCGACCCTTGGGGGACGGCCTCGGCGCGGCGGCCAACGCTGAAGCGGGCCCGGAAGCAAGCTCCAAAGAACGGCGCGTACCGACGCCTCTGCCCACGCCTCGCTGACGTGGAAATGCTCGCAGAGGCGTGCGCAGCCCGAGAGGGCGTCTGGCTTGAGCGATTCGTGTGGGCACAGGCCGGCACCGGGTGCCGACACGCCGAGCTCCTCGGCGCACGCTGGGATCAAGTAGACCTCGACGCAGAGACGATTTGGATCCCTCACCAGGCGAACCGCTACCAGCCGTGGCCTGCGCTCGCCCCCGTGAAGGGCGCGAGCGAGATCCCGGACAAGGCCCGCACCGCCCCCCTACTCACCTGCGCCGTCACTGCGCTACGAGAACAACACGCCGTGACCGGCGACCAGCAGTGGGTGTTCCCGCCAACGAGCGAGCAGCGCCGCTGGGTCGATGCGTCGAGCAAGGCGACGGAACGAGCACGGGATGGCCTCGGACAGTGGGACCCGCAGACGGGCGCATGGACCGGTCACTGGTTGCGTCACTGGTACGCAGTCACCATGCTCGATCCACTTGACGCCGGTGGAGAGGCGGCGCCGCTTCCTGACGTATCCGCCTGGCTCGGACACGAGCGCCTCTCCACCACGCAGGACTACTACGTGAACACTCGAGAAGACAGCGCCCGAGCGCTGATCGAGCGCCGACGAGCTCGGCAGTAGCTGCCGAGCTGAGGAGCAGCAATGTTCACACCGTCTATCGCTCAGCAGGGCGCGAAGGGAGCGTGTGGGTGGATATGCGCGCTTCGCGGATCTGCTGATCTTGCGACTCCGCACAGGCCATGAACTACCGACACCGATGAGAGCGTGAAGTGATGACGCCTGGCAGGCGGCTGCTCGACGGCGGTCGGGTGCTCGATGCGCAGCCGTGGCGGGCAGGTCGCGTTCCTGGCCAGCGCGGAGCGTGATGGGTCGGGACCACCCGAGACGCTGACTGATGGGGCGTTCGGGTCCGTCACCGGGGACTGGCACCTCAGACGGGGTCGCACGGAGCCGGTTGGCGATCGTGGGAGACGGCGGCGGGCTTCGGGCCTAGGTCGTTCGAGTTCGATGACGACTGCACGGCTGGCGGCCGAGCAATCTAGGCGGCCACCGTCCCGCGATCGAGGGCTAGGAGGGCTCGGCCGCCGGACACCCGGGGGAAGGGGGTGCCCGGTCGACCGGCCCGATCGCAGCCCATCGCTTCCCGTGCGAGGGGCAAGGATTGTTCTCCGATGGCGAATGACTCAGCTGGGAGCCTTGGAGTTCGTAGGCAGCGTGATCCGACGTCACCTCTCAGTGCCTCTCCGCTCAGCGGCGGTTGGCGAGGTACTTCTTGTAGGTCTCCGCCGACTCGCGCAGCTCGGGGCGGGCGTCGAGCACGGGCTGGATCTTCTCCCACGCCTCTTCCTTCTTGTACGGGATGAACTCCCGGGGGAAGTAGCCCTCATGCGGGCGGTAGTCCTTGAGCACCCGGCGGGCGACCGTGGACTTGTGCACCTCGTCGGCGCCGTCGGCCAGGCCCATCGTGGGGGCGCCGGCGTACATGGCCTGCAGCGGCGTCAGGTCGGTGGTGCCGAGCGAGCCGTGGATGTGCAGGGCGTCGAAGGAGATCTCCCGCAGCACCCGCGCCATCGTGAACTTCACCGCGGCGATGTCGGTGCGGCACTCGGCGCTGGACGTCTGGTCCATCTTCCAGGCCGTCTCGAGCACGTAGAGCCGCAGCATCTTCAGCTTGGCGTAGGACTCGGCGATCTTCTCCTGCACCATCTGGTGCTCGCCGATGATCTTGCCGTGCGACTCACGGGACAGGGCCCGCTCGCACATCATGTCGAAGGCCAGCGTGCACTGGGCGATGGTGCGCATCGCGTGGTGGATGCGCCCGCCGCCGAGGCGCCGCTGGGCCAGGACCTTGGCGCCGTCCTCGGGGCCGAGGAGGTGGTCGTCCGGCACGCGCACGTCGTTGTAGATGATGTGGTTGTGGTTGCGCGGCTGGGGCTGGATCTCCACGCCCGGGGTCTCGCGGGGCACCACGAACATGCCGTTGGTGCACATCACGAAGAGGATGTCGGCGACCCGGCCCGCGGAGGTGAACCACTTCTCACCGTTGATGACCCACTCGTCCCCGTCGCGGACCGCTGTGGTCCGGAACAGGTTCGGATCGGAGCCGCCCTGGGGCTCGGTCATCGAGTAGGCGGAGAACATCTCCTGGTTGAGCAGCGGCTCGAGCCAGCGCTTCTTCTGCTCCTCGGTGCCGTAGGCGGCGAGCATCTCCATGTTGCCCGTGTCAGGCGCAGCCGCCCCGAACATCTGCGGGGCGCCGGAGTAGCGGCCGATGACCTCGTTCAGGAGGCCGAGCTTCAGCTGCCCGAAGCCAGGACCACCCAGCTCCTCGTCCAGGAAGATCGCCCACAGGCCCTCGTCCTTGACCTCCTGCTGGAGCTCTCGGACGTAGGCCTTCACCACCGGGTCCGGCGAGCGGACCGCGTAGGGGAAGACGTAGTCGAGCGGCTCGACCTTCTCCTTGCAGAAGCTCTCGACCCAGTCGAGCTTCTCCTGGAACTCGAGTTCGGTTCGAAAATCCCATGCCATCAGTCGTTCCCAACTCCGTGCCGAGCCCTTTGGCCGTAGTCGCCAAAGGGAGCATCTCGCTCGGCAGTTGCCTGCTTCCAACCCGTCTGCTCCGCACGATCGACGAAGTCGAGCCCCTCTTGGGTGTGACGTGCGACGCCGTCAAACAGATACCCGAGCATGCGGCTGGACTCCGGCGCGTACTGCTCCCGAGCCACGTCGTTCAGCAGCCACTTCATCATCTGCAGCTGGTTCAGCGGCAGACGAGCCATACGCTCGGCCAGGTCGCTTGCGCGCTGGAGCAGGTCGTCATCAGAGGTGCACTCCAGGATCATGCCGATGTCCGCGGCACGCCGACCGCTGATCTCGTCACCGGTGTACAGAAACCGTCGTGCCTGCTCGAGACCAAGTCGTGCAACCCAGACCCAGGGCGCTTCCGGTACGCCCCACACGCGGGCGGGCGGGTAACCGAATACCGCCGACTCGCTAGCGATGACGATGTCAGCGTTGAGAACTAAGTCGGTACCACCGGCGACACACCAACCTTGCACCGCTGCGATCGTCGGCTTGGAGATGTTGTGAAGCTTTGCGAACGTGTTTCCGAATCGGCTGATCATCTGGATGTCGGCCACGCTGTCCCAGACTCGCCCGCGCGTGCCGTCGCGGGTTGCCTGCCTCTCCGTCGACCAATCGAGCCCAAAGCCAGCGCAGAACGCTCGGCCCTCGGCGCGCAGCAGTACGACTTTCACCTTCTTGTCCGAGTCGGCCTTGTCGAGAGACTCGTCGAGCTCGTTGCGTAGGTCGGCGGTGATGGTGTTCATTTGCTCCGGCCGGCACAGCACCAGATGCCGAACGCCACCTTGATCGGAGATCGTGAGGCTAGGGGGCGGCATCGATCGCACTCGTTCCGTGGCGGCCAGCTCCGTTGGCGAACCGCTGAGCACCCCCACGGGTCTCCCCAGCCCGGATCGGCAGTAGGCCTCGCTCGACCTCATTCTTAAGTGCGTCATCGTTCGACAGCGACCATTGCTCATACGTCGACAAGCGGTCAGAGCGAAGACACATTTGCGGCAGTGCAGCCAGCTCCTGGGCAAGGGCTACGGCCTCCTTCAAGGCTGAACCGGGTTCGCACAACCGATTGGCAAGACCCCAGGAGAAGGCTTCCTCGCCGCTGATCGGTCGACCGGTGAGAATCATGTCCAGCGCTCGGCTCTGCCCAATCAGCCTTGGCAGACGAACCGTCCCGCCATCGACGAGCGGGACACCCCACCGACGGCAGAAGACTCCAAACGAAGCGTCCCGTGCAGCCACCCGCAAGTCGCACCAAAGGGCCAACTCAAGGCCGCCCGCCACTGCGAAGCCCTCGACGGCGGCGATCACCGGCTTAGACAGCATCATCCTCGTGCATCCCAGAGGACCTGGCTTGGCCATGTCACTCGAGACTCGGTTGCCGTTGCCCCGGCCGATCGCTTTGAGATCGGCACCGGCACAGAAGGTGCCTCCGTCCCCGGTGAGCACGGCGACCGAGAGGTCCTCGTCCTGATCGAATCGAGAGAACGCGCCGTGAAGGGACGTTGCCGTGCCTTGATCGACTGCGTTGCGCCGCTCGGTCCTGCTGACTTCAACGATCGCCACGGGGCCGTCAACGATGACGGTCACAGCACCGCTCTGGTCTTCGGTTTCATTCACCTGCATCGCGTTCCCTCTGTTCGCATACCGCTTGTCTGGCCGGTCTCGGTCATTGACCACCGGTCGTCGTGCTCAGACCCGACGGATGACCCCTTGCGCCTCAAGCGCTGAAAGACGGGATTCATCGAGCCCCAACAAGCCAGAGAGCACGCCGTCCGTGTGCTGACCCAGCCCTGGTGGGCGCCGAGTTGGCTGCAATGGCCAGCTCGTGGAGGTCATCGGATCTTTGGCCGTGTGAGCGACCCGACCGTCATCCAGTTCGATGGCCACCGGATTGCCATTCGCCTTGGCTTGCTCAGATTGAATCACCTCATGGAGCGGGTAAACTGGGTTGGCGATAACGCCGGCGGCTTCGAGTTTGTCGGCCCATTCGTCCAAAGGAGCGGTACCAAAGATCGCCTCAAGGTCAGCCGTCAGCTCCCCACGGTGCTCCAAACGGTCCGCATTCGTTTTGTAGCGAGGATCGTCCAGCCATTCCTGCTGGTCGATCACCTCACACAAACCACGCCAGGAGTTCTCATTGAATGCTCCGACGATCAGGGCGCGTCCATCGCCGCAGGTGAACGCGTCGTAGGGAGCGATCTGGGCATGCCCTCGGCCCATTCTCGGGATTTCCTCGCCTCTTGTTGCCGCCGCAGGGATGTAGTTCGCCATCATCGAGAACGCGACATCAAGCATGCTGATGCTGATGTGCTGCCCCTCGGGATGTTGCTCCCGCTGCAGGAGCGCGGTCACCACGGCGCCGTAGAGGTAGATCCCGGTAGCGAGGTCGATGATCGGCGGCCCGATTCTGACTGGGGCACCGTTCGGTTCGCCCGTCATACTCATGAGCCCAGACGTACTTTGGATGATGGTGTCATTGGCCGACCGTGATGCCCAAGGACCGGTTGGTCCGAACCCGGTAACACCGCAATAGATGACGTCCGGCCGCACCGCCTGGAGGTCTTCGAAGCCAAGGCCAAGGCGCTCCGCCGCGCCTGGACGCAAGTTCTGCACGACGACGTCCGCATGCGATCCGAGTTCAAGTACTAAATCACGGCCCCGCTGCTCCTTCATGTCGATAGCGACACTCTGCTTATTTCGGTTGACCGAGAAAAAGTAGTCCTTGTCGGGCGTGCCTTCCAACGGTGACCCAAGGTTGCGCACCAGGTCTCCGCCTAGGGGCTTCTCGACCTTGATGACATCCGCCCCCATATCGGCAAGTAGCATCGTGCCATATGGTCCTGCTACTGCGTGGGTGAGATCGAGAACACGAAGTCCCGAAAGTGGGCCGTTGGCCTCCATCACGCTTTTCCTCCTCGAATCATCGTGGCCCTTGTCGCCTACCTGCATGGTCATTGGATAGCCAGCACCTCCGTCTCAGCCCTCGCCGTCTGGCGGCGCAGTCCCTCCGTGCCACGAACGATGTAGAGGTTGATGGCATTGAGCGCATCTTGAAGCGCTCTTTCGCCGAGGAGGAGCTCCAGCATGTTGAAGAACCCGTGGAGCTGACCCGGATACGTGCGGTGGCTCACCAACGCGCCGGCTTGCGCCAACCGGGCCGCATAGGCCTCGCCCTGCGGGCGCAGCGGGTCAGCGCCTGCAGTGACGACCACCGCCGGCGGTGCACCCGCCAGCGTCTTCGCTCGCAGGGGGGAGACCTCAGGTCGGTCCGCAGATGCACCACGCCGGTAGGCCGCCAGGATCAGTTCGAGTTGACTGGCATCCAGTAATGGATCATCGGCATCGGCATCAGGCGTGGGGACGACAGCTTCCACGGCAGGGCAGATCAGCACCTGCAGCGCGACGTCCGTGCCGTGTACCGGCCCAGCGCCTGAGGCGACGGCAGTGGCAACACCTGCCCCCAACCCATCTCCCATGATGATCAGTCCACGATTGGGAGAACTCGCCGTTGGCATCTGGGCGGACATCCAGGCGAGCGCGTCGGCCACGTTCGCCTGAGCCTCTTGGTGCGTCCCCTTGGGGGGTCGTTTCCAATCGACGACCAGCACGGCGCAACCGCTGCGTTCGGCAATCTTGCGACAGATCGTGTCGTGTTCCCTAGGTCCGCCAGTCACCCAACTCGGTCCAAGGCCGGGCACATACACGATCGAACCACGTGGCCGAGGGATCGGCACGAGGAGCCGGGCCTGACCATCGGCTTCAGAGAAGACCCTCGGGATTGCGACATCTTCAGCTCGACTCATTCTCGGGGCTGGACCGTTCCGCTCGATGAGCAGCTGTCGATCGGCCAGCCGGTTCGAACCATCGAGATGATCGGCGAGCGACGTGATAAGTCGGCGGGAGGATTGATCCAACATCAGAGCTCCTACTGGGCCGAGCGGGTCGAGACCGAGGACTGCAGCCTGGAGTCCACAATCGCCTTTGTCTTCATAAAATGCGGATAACCCTGAGCAGCCTCCTCGTCGGTAGTCTTGCGATACATACCGAAGTGTCCAGGCGCCGAAAGAACCATGTGCGGCTTGCCCGGGATGTTCGAACCGTTCTGCCAGGAGTCCGAAAGAGTCTTCAGCGAGCGGTCTGCACGCCGGCGGATCCCCTGCACCCACTCCGACTCCAGATCCTCATATGGCTGGATCAGCTCGACGCCCTCTTGACGCATGTAGTCGATGCAGTCAGCGATCCACTCGACGTGGTGCTCGATAGCGACGGGAGCGTTGCCTTGAGCGCTGGTGGGACCGGTGATCATAAACATATTCGGGAAGCCGCTGGTGAGTAGACCCAAGTAGCCGCTCGGCCCGTCCCGCCATGCCTCTTGTAGCGAGAGACCGCCCTCTCCGCGAATGTCAATGTTGAAGAAGGGTCCGGTGAGAGCATCGAAGCCGGTTGCGAAAACGATGACGTCAAGGGCGAAGTGCCCTTCTTCGGTCTCAATCCCGTCTGGTGTCACTTCGATGATCGGATAGTGCTTGACATCGGCGAGGGTTACGTTTGTTCGAGAGAACGTCTCGTAGTAGTGCGTTCCGATGATGGGACGTCGCGCCATGTACGGGTGATCGGCGGGAAGCAGCTTCCATAGCAGGTCTTCATCCTGAACGAGCTCTCGAACCTTTGCCCGGATGAACTCCGAAACGGTGTCGTTTGCACGACGATCCATCAGGATGTCTTTGTAGGATCCGATGGCAAACTTCTGACCCCCTTCCGCCCAGAGACGCTCGTAGACTTGCCAGCGCTCGCGGTCATCGACGTCAAGCGCCGATAGGCCATTGTGCTGCCAAGGGAACCCTCCCGCGGACCACTTGGATCGTTCCCAGATTTCGGGGTAGTTGGCCTTTACCTCTGCAAGGAATGCTTCGTCGACCGTTTCGTGACAGGCCGGGACCACGTACTGAGGTGTCCGCTGAAAGACAACGAGGTGCTCGGCTTCCTCGGCGATGACAGGTATGGCCTGAACGCCTGTTGAGCCGGTTCCTATGATTCCCACCCGCTTGCCCTTCAGGTCGACACCCTCTGGCCAAGCCGACGTGTGGAACCACTCGCCGTCGAAGGACCTGAGTCCGGGCAGATCTGGGACATAGCGAGCGATCGTCAAATGACCGATGGCCGTGATGAAGTACCGAGCCCGCACGATTTCCCCGTCTCGCGTCTGGATCTCCCAGACGCGGTCCGCAGAGTTGAAGTGTGCTGCATCCACGAACGTGTTGAACGTGATGTCTTTGTTCAGGTCGTACCGCTCTGCCACGTGCTCCAGATAGCTCAAGATTTCTGGCTGGGTGGGGTACTTTCCGCTCCAGTCCCATTCTTGAAGGAGTTCTTCGTCGAACGAGTAGCAGTAGACGTACGCGTCGCTGTCGCAGCGCGCCCCTGGGAACCGGTTCCAGTGCCACGTGCCCCCCACACCGCTGGCCGCTTCGAGCACTCGGGTTTTCAATCCGAGGTCATCCCGCAGTTTGTGCAGCATGTATAGGCCGGCGAAGCCGGCACCAACGACTACCGCATCCACCTCGGCTTCGGTCCCTGCCTCGCTCGCCATGGTTCCTCCTGCTCGAATGCTTCGTGAGGCGCACGCAACCTGCTCAGCAGAGAGTTCGCCCGTTCGGCGGTGAGCGCTTGCGCCTTGGTGCGACCTCCCCCGAGATCGAACCGTTTTGGAAGTACATGTTCGTACCGTGGAAGCGAGTATGAATCCGGAGGGCGGCGGTGTCAACCACTCCCAGCGAGAACTCTCGCGATGGCTTGACGGGGCAGGGTCCGGACTGGCAGGATCGCTTTCACTCTACGAAGTTGGCGTTCCAGTTATTGGCCCGGGGGGACCGTATGAACGCGATTAGGGGACAGGGCGTGGACGTTCTCGCACTAGCGACCCGTCTCAGGTCCTCACCCACCATCCGTGCACTGATGCAACGCGTCGTGCAGCTTGTGGTCGTGTTGGGCGGCGTGAGTCTTCTCACGTTCTTGATACTGAACCTGCTGCCGGGCGATCCCGGTCTCGCGGTTCTAGGCGACAACGCTCCGCCAGAGGCCCTCGAGGCGTTTCGATCCCAGCACGGTCTCGACCGAGCGCTCCATGTGCGCTACTTCGACTGGGTTTCCGGTGCAGTCACGGGCGATCTCGGGACCTCGTTCCGGACAGACCAACCGGTGCTCGAGACCATCCTCGACCGCGTTCCGGTGTCTCTGCAGATCGTGGTCTTCGCCCAGATCCTTGCGCTGCTGATCAGCGTGCCCGCGGCGATCGCCTGCGTGTGGAAGCCACGAAGTTGGCTCGAGCGGACGATCAACACATCCGCGTTCGCCACGATTTCGGTGCCGAACTTTCTGGCTGCATACGTGTTGATCTTGATCTTCGCCGTGCACCTCGGGTGGCTCCCTGCAACGGGGTTCAGTCGCCTGAGCAACGGCGTTGTGGAGAACCTCCGCTCCATTGCGTTGCCCACCGTCACCCTCGCGCTCTCCCAGTTCGGTATCTACACACGAGTACTGCGCAGCGACATGGTCGACACGCTCGAGCAGGACTACGTGACGACGGCATACGGCAAGGGGCTTACGAACCGGCGGATCTTGGTTCGCCACGTACTACGCGGCTCGCTTCTCTCGCTCGTCACCGTCGTGGGCGTCAACATGGGAGTGCTGCTCGGTGGCGCAGTCATTACCGAAACGATCTTTGCGATACCTGGAATCGGCCGCCTGATGATCGAAGGGATCGCCCAACGGGACCTCATGGTGGTCCAAGGCGTGGTCCTCTTGGCCGCTACCGCCTACGTCGTGCTCAACCTCATCGTCGACGTTCTCTATACCGCCCTCGATCCACGAATCGAGCTGGGAGGACAGCGCCGTGCTTGACTCGACAGTTCCTTCGATTCGCTCTCGTGCTCGCAGGCTTGTCGGTGCCCGCATTCCGGTGGTAGTTCTAGCCGTTCTCACCGCTGCCGCAATGGTTGGTCCTCTTTTCGCTCCGGACAGCGGATCCCAGGATCTCCGCAACGCTAGAGCCGGGCCTCTCAGCCCAGGTCACCTCCTAGGCACAGACGGATACGGGCGCGACATGCTTGCGCGCACGCTCGAAGGCGCCCGCATCTCGATCTTCGTAGGCGTGGCTTCGGTTGCGCTGTGCTTGCTCATCGGAGGGACGCTCGGGATCACCGCTGGGTACTGGAAGGGCCGTATCGACGCCGGGATCATGCGGGTCATGGACATGGTTCTTGCGTTTCCCACGCTTATTCTTGCTCTTGCCATTGCTGCGTTCCTCGGTCCGAGCCTGCGAAATGTCGTCGTGGCAATCTCGTTCTCGACCTTGCCCCACTACGCCAGACTCGCTCGAGCTACCACCATGTCCATCACGCAGCGAGACTTCGTGAGCAGCTCAGCGCTCCTCGGAGCGCCACATCGGCACATCTTGTGGCGGCATATCGCACCGAACACCGTCAGCCCTCTACTGACATACGCCTTGCTCGCCATCGGCATGGCCATCATCGTCGAAGCATCACTCAGCTTCCTCGGGCTTGGAGTCCAGCCGCCGACGCCAAGTTGGGGGTCGATGATCGCGGAAGGACGCCCACACCTCCAAGGAGCACCTCATGTCGCTCTCGTCCCTGGGGCGTTTCTCTTCATGGTCATTCTGAGCCTCAATCTGCTCGCCGACTCCCTCCGGTCCGGCGCGCCCGCCGCAGGTCTGGGGCGGTAGATGCACTCCTCACTGTCGCCTTCTTCCGTGACCGACATCCTCGAGGTTGACGACCTCCACGTCGACTTCGAGCTTCCGCGAGGCCGATTGCACGCCGTCCGAGGAGCATCCTTCTCATTGGGCTCCGGGGAGAGTCTGGGGATCGTAGGAGAGTCGGGTTCGGGAAAGTCCGTCACCTCCCGCGCGATCATGGGACTCCTTCCGGCTACAACTGCACGGGTAAAGGCTCGGACGTTGCGCTATGGCCAACACGACCTGCTCGATGCCCCGGAGAGGGTCATGCGTCGCCTTCGAGGCGGCGAGATCGCGATGATTTATCAGGATCCGATGCGTGCACTGAACCCCATCATGCGTGTAGGTGACCAAGTCGCCGAGGCGATTCGGGCGCATGAACCGAGCCTCGGACGCAAGGAACTCAGCACCCGCGTCGTCGGCCTGCTTGACGCAGTACGCATCCCTGATGCCAACAAACGCATCAGGCTTTACCCCCACCAGCTCTCCGGAGGCATGCGACAGCGCATCGTGATCGCCATGGCACTCGCCGCAAACCCCAGCATCCTTATCGCCGACGAGCCGACCACATCGCTCGACGTGACTGTTCAAGCCGAAATCCTCGACTTGCTCGGCGACCTTCAGGAGGAACGCGGCATGGGAATGATCCTGGTCACTCACGACCTAGGTGTCGCTGCCTGGCACACGAACCGGATCATGGTCATGTACGCCGGCCGAGGGGTGGAGCACGCAACTACTGCCGACCTCTTCGAGGACATGCGCATGCCCTACACGCGTGCTCTGTTCGACTCCATCCCTCGCGTCGATATGCCGCCTGGCTCCCTACTGAAGTCCGTGGAGGGGCGGCCCGTGGACCCCTCCAATCCGCCGCCTGGGTGCGCTTTCCGAGAGCGATGCCATCTCGCAGTCGAAATCTGTGGGACCACTGCACCGCCGCGACGACAGGTAGGGAGCCACTGGTGGGACTGCTGGGACGACCAAGAGGAGAAGTCCGTCAAATGACCATCTCGCCTGGCGCGGCGGCTTCACCACCGGATACTCCGCCGACCCCACTCCTCGAGACCACAGGTCTCACCCAGACCTTTCGGCTTCCAACCGGAGCGGAGGTCCAGGCAGTGTCGGACGTTTCCTTCGTGCTGCATCGGGGCGAGACGCTTGGACTGGTCGGGGAGTCTGGCTGCGGAAAGTCGACCACCGTTCGCACGATCCTTCAAGCCCCACCACCCACAGCGGGGACGGTGACCTTCGGGGGCATCGAACTGACAACTACCCCACCGAGGCAACTGCGACGCTTGCGGCGCCGGATGCAGCTCGTCTTCCAGGATCCGCATGCGTCCATGAATCCGCGGTGGACAGTTCGCGATTGCATCGCCGAGCCGCTCCAAGTTCATCGAGTCGGCACATCATCAAGCCGAAACGATCGCGTACACGAGCTCATGGATCTCGTCGGCCTCGACGAGGGGTACTTGACGTCACGGCCAGGATCGTTGTCGGGTGGTCAGTGTCAACGGGTCGCCATCGCCCGGGCGCTCGCGCTTGATCCCGACCTCATCTGTTTCGACGAGGCAGTGTCTGCGCTCGACGTATCCATCCAGGCTCAGATCCTCAACCTCATTGCCAGGTTGCGAGCCGACCTTGAGCTCACCTCGATTTTCATCGCCCATGACCTGGCGGTGGTCAAGCTGGTTAGCGACAGGATCGGAGTAATGTATCTGGGGAAGCTCTGTGAGATCGGCCCAGCGGAAAGCCTCTACCGCTCACCTCGGCATCCGTACACGAAGGCGCTGCTCTCCGCGATTCCGAAGCCAGATCCGCGCCACCCTGATCGGCTGCGTCGAGTGAACCTGCGGGGGGAGCTTCCCTCACCTACCGACCCTCCCAGCGGGTGTCGCTTCCGAACTCGATGCGACCGCGCAGATGAGCGCTGCTCGCTGGATGTACCACCACTCCAAACCATCTCGCCGGGCCATCAGGTCGCTTGCCACTACCCTCTCTCCGCCAGTGCGCCCGTCGAGATGACACCTCTGCCAACACGGAGGGCGAATGGTGTCGTCGGGCAGTCGCCCACAAGATGATCGGTAAGTCAGTGTCAGACTCAAGCTCTCCGGCTACACCCGTTCGCTCGGTCTCCAGAGCGCTAAGCCTTCTCACTGCGCTTCGTTCGGACGGTTTGACGCTGACCGAGGCCTCCGAGCGGACGGGGATTCCTGTGCCGACGGCCTTGAGACTGATGCGAACGCTGGAGGCTGACGCCTTCGCGGTCCGACTCGCAGACGGCAGATATGTCCTGGGACCGGCGGCGTTGCGCATCGCATACGAAGCAGACCCTGACGGTCCGCTGCGGTGGATGGTGAGGAGCGCCGTGCTCCGCTTGCGGGATCGAACCAACGAGACCGTGTCCTTCTTCGTCCGCCGGGATGGTGAGTTGCTATGCCTTGAAACGGCAGAGTCCCGCGCGCCCGTTCGCTGGGTGTGCCCACGTGGTTCCCGTTCGCCGCTGCACCTGACTGCTGCAGGAAAGACCCTGCTCGCTCATGGGCCCACAAGGGAGCTGCTCGATCGACTCGCGGTCGACAACGGGACGTTCGAATGCGCTGGTGGGCGGGTCCGAACCCTCGCGGACCTCGAAAGTGAGCTCATGGAGATCCGCAGCGGCGCCCCCGCCGTGAGCGATCAGGAATCCTCACCCGATGCCTGGGACTTCGCACTTCCACTCATGGTCAAGGGTGTCTGCCTCGGCGCCTTCGCAGTCGGTTATCCGCGAAGCCGAGCGCCACGGACTGAGGGCGACCTACGCCAGCTCATCGACGTGTGCGCCGAGATCGTGACCGACTCGCTCGATGAGGCGCTTCTCACGTACGGGATCTGACTCCCCGGTTACTGCGTCAAACGTCGGCGAACGCCCGGGGGATCGGGGGCGAGATCAACAGCACGCGTGCTCACTATCCGGAGATCAACCCCATGACACGTGCTGCGTTGCCGCCGAGAAACCCACGCATCGCCTCGGGAGACAGATCCAAGCCACGTGCGGCGTCCAGTGCCCTCCGCAGCGGCAATAGTGGCGCATCGCTTGCGAAGATGAGACGATCCCTTCCTGTGGACGAGTCCATGAAGCGCAGCACCTCCGGCGCGAGGTAGTCAGCGAGCCAAGCCGAGTTCGCCAGGTGCAAACGCTCGTACTTGCGCATGAACCGGATCAGCAGCGATTCCCAGGGATGACCCATGTGTGCAGCGACAACGGTGAGTTCCGGGAAGTCGATTAGGACGTCATCCAGGAGCATGGGGTCCTGGTACTTGACACGCATCGGTGGCCCTGGGACCCCCACGTTCACCGACACCGGCACCCCGAGCGCTTCACATCGCTCATAGACTGGGTACAGGGCAGCAGCATTCACCGCGAGGTTGACGCTGATTGGGATCACGCGAACGACCCCAAGGCCAGGATGTGACGCGACTTCCTCGAGCTTACGACATACTGCAGAAATGCTCCCCATTCCGTCGATGTTCATTGCCGCTCGAAGGCGAGTTGGATGTTCAGTGCACCAACCCAAAACCTCATCGATCGTATAGTTGTAGCTGGGGTAAACCGGGTCAACGCCGACCATACCGGTCACGACTGACATATCAACACCGCATTCATCCATCTCGGCGACTACAGCATCTACGCTCCGCTCCTCCATTGCCTCTTGAGCCCCGAAGTAACCGGCCACCCTTTTCAACGCACCGTGGCTGCGCCACGCCTCTGCTGCTCTCACGGACCGCACATTCGTCCAGAAGTCGATGACGGGCGCTTTGGGGATCCCAGCCCCTGATGATGAAGTGACCACTCCTACTTCCTCTCCAATGACTCTTGGCGTCCACCCACAGTGGTATATGCGTCGCGATATTTGCTCAGAGCGTCGAGCAGATCGGCGGCGGCGGGCCCTTCCTGCAGTCCCTGGGCGAAATACAGACAGACGCGATCGACGAGGCCGGCGTATCGCCTCTGGATCTCCTCAGCGACACTGGAGGGCTCGCCAATCACTGCGAAGGTGTTGAGGACCTCGTCGTCAACACAGGCGGCCATGTCGTCCCATCGCTGCTGCAGCGAGAGCGCATGCAGTTCCGTCTGCAGTTCTCCCCACCCGTGGAGCTCGAGAACCTCCCGGTACGCCGGTGTTGATCCGTAGAAGGACACGCGACGCCGGTTCTCCTCCGCGATACGGGTGAGGTCGCTCTCATCGGATACGACCCCGACGAGAAGGGGCAACGAGACCACCACATCAGATCGCTGGCGCCCCGCCCGGGACAGCCCTCGCTGAAGGCTAGGAATGGTGCGTTCGCTGAGGTACCGAGCCGTCGTGAAGGAGTGGACACGCACTCCGTCGGCGACCTCGCCGGCGACTTCCGTCATCAGGGGGCCAACCGCAGCCAAGTGCACCTCAGGCCGACCCCACTCACGTACGGACGGGGAAAACGTCGGCGTCATTAGTGTGTGCGAATAAAAGTCGCCATTGAAGTCGAGCGGAGCACCGGTTTCCCACGTACTCCAGATCGCATCTACGGCGAGTAGGTATTCCCTCATTCGGGCCGCCGGACGAGACCAAGGCATCGAGTAGCGGCGCTCGATGTGCGCCTTCACCTGTGATCCCAACCCGAGCATGAACCGCCCGCGAGAGAGGGCGTTAAGGTCCCAGGCAATCTGGGCGACGGTCAGTGGGCTACGTCCAAACGCGACCGCGATAGCTGTACCCAGGCCGAGCGTCGAGGTGACCGGCGCTGCGACTGCGTTCGGCACGAACGGGTCCGTTCCTGCCTCCGCAAACCAAAGGGCATCGAACCCTGCTGACTCAGCGGCAATGGCCTCGGCAACGGTGTCTGTCAGCGGCCGATCGAGGCGCACATCAATCTTCATGGATCCAACAACTCACGGAGGTTATCTCGCATGATTAGCCGAACCTCTTGTTCACCTAGACCCGCAAGGGAATGCGCGAACTCGGCGGGAGACTTGGTTCCCTCCGGATGGGGGTAGTCCGACCCGAGAAGCACCATTTCAGGCCCAAGTATCTGCACCAAGCCAACACAGTCATCCTCGTGATACGGCGTGAGCTTCACATGTTGGCGAAAGTAGTTGGAGGGCCGATCGGCTGGCTTACCATTCGGCCAGGCCCCGTACCGGCCCATCTTCGCGCCCTTGTCTAACTGCTTAAGGAAGTATGGAACCCATGCCGAACCATTCTCGATGCTCATCACCTTCAGCTCCGGATAGCGTCCGAACAGGTTCTGATATATCAGCGAAGCAAGCGTCTCCATAATGGGACGATCCCCGAAGAAGAAGCCCCACTGGAGCGCGGAGACGGATCGAGCATTGGGTCGAGGCTCTTCTCCCCACATCGCCGACACATCGGTGTAGCCCGAATCGGCGAGATGGAAGGCGATGGGGATTCCCGCCTCCGCAATCCGAGACCAGAACGGATCGAAGTACCTATCGGCAATCGATCGTCCACCGATCGGAGCTGGACGGATGTGGATAACCCGCGCTCCCCTTTCAAGAAGCCGGTCCGTCTCGGCAACGGCCTCGTCAAGGTCGACCAAGGAGATCAGCGGGACACCAAGGATTCGACCGTCGTCCCCGAATCCCCAGTCTTCCTCAACCCAACGGTTGAATGACCGCAGGTTGGCGTAATGGGCGGGAACATTATGCAGCGTTTCCTGTTCCCATGCGACTCCGACCGTTGGAAGCAGGAGTGTCGTTTCCACCCCCTGCTCGTCCATCAGCTTCAGTCGCTCGCCGCGATCCTGAAACGCAGGGTGCATATTCTCTGAGGATCGCGCCTCTTCAAATGATCCATACTTCGTGCTGCGCAGAATGTCTTTCAAGGCTCCCGGAGGCTCACACTTATCAAACTTCACCGTCGGGAATATCAAACGCCGGTCGCCGAAATAGAGCACCTCCTCACCAGTCTCTAGTAGCTCGGGCCGGATAGCGGCGTCCCGAAAGCTGGCCTCGATGTGCCTCGTAAAGCAGTCGCGGGGTTCGTAATAGTGGTTGTCGGCATCGAAAAGCCGGTAGTTGAGCGGCGCAACCGCTTCCTTGACAGTCATCTGACAATCCTCCTGTTCGGTGTGCCCTGGCAGCTGTCGGACGGGAAGTTCGTCAACTCGAACGCGAGGCGGAGGTGAGCTTCACAACTCCATCCGGCGTCGAAGGGATACCGAGGATGTCTGCGCGGGCCACCCATGCGTCGTTATGGTTTGCCAGCAGCGCATAGGGCATGATCTCGGCGGCAACCTCGGCGATTTCGGCGAAGATTCCTGCTCGGTCATCATTACCGATCGTGGTGTCCGCAGCTTCCAACAGTTCGTCCATCCGAGGATCACTCATCTGTGCAGTATTCCGAGGGTTACCTGTACCGTATCTCGAAGCAAAAACTAGCGGTTCAATATCACCAGTGAAGGAGAACTGAGCTGCGTCGTAATCCCCTGCAGTGACCTGTTCGATGGCGGCAATGTTTTCGCTTCGCTGTACATCGACGTCCATGCCGGCCTCCATAAGCATCGCCTGTACAGCCACCGCCTGTTCGTAGACGAGTTCAGGTGTCAGCAGCGTGAAACTGATGCCCCCCAGATCTTCGACCAAGCCACGCGCGCCCTCGAGGTCGTACGTGGGATAGCTGTCGATTTCTCCCGGGTATGCCCAGGTATTGCGAGGGAAGATGCTGGTTGCAGGCTGGATTTGTCCCGCGTGCAAGGTTTCGTGCAAGGTTTCGAGGTCAAGGGCCATTGCAACGGCACGACGTGCCTCGATTTGGTCAAACGGAGGTCGTCCCATGTTGAAAGTGATGTAGTAGGAGCCGAACCCGCCGAACTCAATGAGTTGGAGATCATCGTTTCCTCGGATCTCCTGCCAACGCTGGTAGCTGTTCTCCCAGTACATGTCGACCTCACCCGACTGGATCGCCGCATAGCGAGTCGCTGAATCGGGGATGGCTCGAAAGGTCACCTCATCGAGGTACGGCAGGCCGTCTTGCCAATAGTCAGGGTTGCGCTCAACCCGGATCGAATCGTCCTGAATGGACTCGACGAACGTGAAGGGCCCCGTTCCGATGGGGAGGTCGGGCGACGTACCTGCAGCACCGATCATGCCTACGGGTCCCGCAAGGGTTGCCGGGAAGGAGGCGCTTGGCGCCTCCAGCGTGTAGGTCACTTGGAAGTCGTCCGTTGCTTCCACACTCGTGATGCTGGAAACACTGGCAATGCAGCGACAGTTGTTCTCGGGGTCCATGAGGCGCTCGGTGTGTGCGACCACACTGGCTGCGTCAAAGGTGGTGCCATCGTGGAACAGCACTCCTTCCCGCAGATCCAGTACCCAAGTGGCTCCGCCGTCGGGGGTCTCGAAGGACTCAGCGAGCAGAGGAACGATCTCTGCAGACTCATCGACTGTCACCAGCGTGTCGAAGATCGTGCGACCGACATCCTTGGCGGAGCGGGTAGTGATGCTCAGCGGATCGATCGGCTCAGGGAACGAGACCAGCGCGTAGGTGAGTTCCCCTCCGCGCCTCACATCGTTTGCGTCCGTGCTCGATCCGTCGACCTCACCCCCGCTTCCACTCGCCGCCGCGGGCGTGGCGGCCTCGGCCTGCTCGTTAGGTGAGTCGTCGTTACCGCATGCCGCTAAGAGCAGCATGCAGACGAGTAGCGCGCGGAGTTTCATGGGTGATGCCTCCTGTGCCCAAGATCCAGGCCTAGTTGTGTGATTCTTCTGATTGGCAGATGCAAAGGTTCCCGGAGGCTCGTTCCGACAACGAGACCTGGTCCGGTTCAGGTCGTTCGATCGTCGAAGATCGAGACCGGCTGAGAGTGTTCGACTGGAACTTCGGGCAGACCGTCTGACCGGGAAGGAACCAGAACGGTGGCGGAGCCAGCTGCGACGCTCTCGTGCCGCTGGTTCGTCGCTTGGAGCCTTAGATCCACTTCGCAGCCACGTTCAGTGAGTCGCTTGTCGGCGACGCTGCACGCGATCCGGTACAGATCGCCGTGGAATACGAAGCCGCGCAGCGATACTGCGAACCGATAGAGGAACGCATCGTCACCCATCCAGTTCGTGACTGCGTGACTCATCGCAGCGATCCGCTCGGGTCCGCTCTCGACTGGCGCGGGAAGTCCGACGCGCCTGGCGGCAAACGCATCATGATGAATGGCAGCTTCCGTCACCGGAATGCCCAACTCGTCGCGGGGGAACGCTGCGGGATTGGTCCTGCGAATCCTGACCGCCTCGGAGTGGGAGTAGTGAAAGCGGCTTGCGTGCAGGCCCGCGCCGCCGACGAACGTCAAGTAGGTCGAGGTTGTCCAAGGCCCCTTGATGAGGGGCGGCGCCTCGTCGCCCACGGTGACGTCTTCGTACCAGCGCGGTCTCGAGCCCTGGACGTGCTCCTGCAGGTACTCAGCGTCTATCTCCGCCAACTCATCGGGCTCATACACGTGCGAGAGGTCGAGAGAAGCGAACCGGTCAAGAGTCGGGCTGGCACGACGCTCCGAACGGATTCGACGTTCACTGATGACGCCCACCAGACGCCCCTCAGACGTCCATATCACCGTGTCATTCGTCTCGTGGACCGACCGACGGCCATCCTCCCGCTCACGAACTTCGAGATTGGCCAATCCTCCTCGTACCCGAAAGCGCTCACCGGGACGCACCGGACGGAAGAAGGTCATCGCTATCCCGGCGTACGCCCCAGCTGCGCCGGCCAACGGATCCGAGACATCACCCTCCGATACCGCAAGATGACCCTCCCCGTCGCCCACGTAGCGAAGGAACGTCGGGTGGCCGATCAGGCCCCTCCACCTCGAGGATTGCGCGTAGCCCTCATCGCGATAGAGAAGGTTCAGGTCACCGATGCCGCGTGAGTAGCCGGCGAGAGAATCAGTCGAAGCGAGCCGAACCCCCCGCATTGGCCCGGCCTGTGGCTCGCCGACGCGCGCCCGAAGGCAGTCGATCGCCTGCTCGGTGATGATCACGGGATCGGACTCCCCAATCCCTCCGACCCCCGCCGATGCGTCAAAAGTGGAGTCTTGGTTTCGTTCCACGAAATCGCATTGTGAAGGGCCGACCTGCCGTCGTCAAGGGCATTCTCCGCCCCCTACCCGAATCTTGGCCGTTCGGAGGGAAGGGCACGCCGGCGACCACGCTCGCTTTTCGCTCAGTGGTGCTCTGTTTTCACGCGCGCGGCGCCCCTGGCGGTTCCAAGCGTTGGCTCCTGTCGATCGCGACGGCCCGCCTCGTGCCGGCGGGATCTGCGCTTCGCTGTGCGCCTCGCACACTCGCCGGGCGGTGGTCGACCGGGCGCCGTACCGGGTGACCAGCAGCACGAGCGTCGATCCCTCCCGGCATCTCTAACGGACGGATTCCGGGGGAAGACCGCAGGTTCCAGTACGCCAGCTGTGCAGCCGCGTCGTTGCCGTCAGGCTCGAACCCGCACCTGCTCCACGACATGGTCCGGTGTGGCATGAACTTCCCGGCGCCAACCGAGGTCTCGGCGTCGCGCTCTGCCGTGCCCTGCTCGGGCGCAAGGACGGGTCTACGCCGGCGCGCGCGACCTCGCGACCGGGACACCACAACCGCTGCGTCAGCACCTACCTGGTCTATCTGCCGCTACGAGACTGCGGTCGATGACAGCCACGCAACTCGGCGCTTCAGCGCTCTAGGCACAGCCGTCTTGAGCCCTGTTTGTGGAGCCGGCCTCCGGCCGTCCGGTCGGGCTCCTTGCGCACGACTCAATGCACCTTGGGTTGCCTCTTCTCGTCGACGCAGGACGGTGAAGCTGGTGCATACCTTCACCGCCATCATCACCTTCGAACGCCAAGCACTCGTACCCGAGGATGTCGTAAGTGCAGTCACCGTCTCGCTAGCCCAGACGACGACCGTCAACCTCCGCGTTCTCCAGACACACGTCCATTCCGCTGGATGCCTTGAGGACGGCGAGATGGAGATCCACGACGACGGCAGCTGCTCCTACCTCGAGTGCGATCCCGTCGGCGACCTGCACCAAGTCATCTTCGCGGTGACCCTCCGGAGCTCAGAGCGCCGAACAGAACGCATCAGCAAGGTGGTCAGCGATGCCGCTATCACAGCTGATCCCTTGGGGCTATGGGTGACGACACTTCGGGCCCCGGTGGAGGCCAACGCTCGTATCCAGTGCGAGCCCGGGCCCGCATCTGCCTGACCCGACCTGCTTGCGTTCGAGCAGAGCGACGGGACAGTTGTAACAACCCACTCTTCGTAACGTTGTTTCCCGAGGGTGGGTTGTTACCGGACTTTGCAGGTTCGGAAGGCCCACGAACCCGACATCGCGGCGACTGCCGGGGCGTCTGCGACGGGCACCGAGGACTTTGACCGTGCCCGACTGAAGGAGAACATGGTGACGCGCCCGAGCGCAGGGAACGCACTGGTTGCGGTGGCTGGCCACGCCGTCGAACCACACACGACCATGGACGGGTGGCTAACCGCCGCCACCGCGACGCCCGCTGGTGTGGAGCAGCTTCGGGCGAACAACCGAACGCACTCCGAGAACAAGAAGAAGCGGCACACCGATGGAACGCGAGATTCGTATGACCGATGGTGGAAGCTCTTCGGCAGGTGGTTGACCGACCCGGCACGCCGCGTCCGGGGCCGGGCGCTCCCGGCGGCCACGGTCGAGATGGCGCTCGACCCCACGGACAGCCGCGGCGAGGCGCTGCTGCTGATGTGGTTATACGAGCTGACCTACGGGCCCGAGGATTCGCAGGCCGCCGCGGAGTGGCGAGAAGAGTTCGGCTACATCTCGCCCAACACGTTCAACATCGCCGTTGCCGCCATCAAGGCGCGATGCGAAGACGAGCTGGGACACCGACCGCAGTTCACGACCGACACCGAAACGGCTCTCACGGGCTGTCGGCAAGAGCTCAGAAAGCACTACGGGCCCGACGTGCAGGCGACACCGCTTCTCGGGATACACATCCGCACGATTGTCAGCTACCTGCATCGAGCGCGCCCATCCTGGCGTAGTGACGGAGGCGGCTGCACCCTCCGATGGTGACTGAAAGTCGAGGGTCTGTCGAGGGCGCTCGTGAACCACCTGGCGACCGAGGACGACGATGACGATGGACTGCGCGAGGCGTTCGTGAAGGTGTCCGCCCTCGCCATCATGAAGAAGGTGCGCGAGGCCGTCGACCGCGAGGCGGACGAGCTCGCTGAGAAGTGGTTCGCTGAGCACCGGGTGGCGATCAAGGAACTGCCCGACGAGCGTCAGCAGGAGTTCGAGGAAATCCGGGCCGAGGCGACGGAACCGACGAAGGGCGAACTGAAGCGACCGCGCACGCGCATGGAGGACTTTGCCGTCATTCTCGACGACGGCCAGACCGCCGTCGCCCCCGTCGCAACACGCCACCTGATGTCCGACGAAGACGGCGAGTTCCCCCTGAGCTCGTTGAACGAATGGGAGTACGAAGTCGTCAACGCCGAGCTTGCCCGCGCCTCATGCCGGGGGTGGTACCGCAACCCGCCGCGGGCGGCGGTCGACTCACTAGGGGTCAGCTACCGGGACCCGGTCGGCAACTGGCGGTCCATGCACCCCGACTTCATCTTCTTCAACGAGGTCGGCGACGACATCGTCGTGTCGATCGTCGACCCGCACGGCCACCACCTCGAAGACTCGCTGATCAAGCTCCAAGCGCTCGCCAAGTTCGCAGAGCAGTACGGATCGAAGTTCCACCGCATCGAGGCCCTCGCCAAAAGCCGCAACCAGATGCGTGTGCTCGACCTACAAGACGCCGCCGTGCGTGCCGGCATCCGGTCCACCGACAAGGCGCCGCTGGAGCTCTACGACAGCGAGCTGGCCGTCGACTACGACGCATCTGGTGCGTAGCCGGGCGTACGAGGCTGCTGCCGGCGGGCTCTAGGACAAGACTGGGCATATGGCGGGGCGGGTTGTGGACGGCTGGTCGATCGACGTCGACGCCTCCGGCGTGCGCGTCGCTGGGCCGCGAATCTCCTTCGAGGTCGACGCCGGCGAGGCCGATTCGACGTCGTTGCGGTGGGGAGTGTTCGGCCGTCGGTTGTGCCGGGCCGGGCAAAAGCCCGAGCGCATCCGGGGCATGCCGAGAGCGGTGGCCCAACATGTCCGTGCTTCGATCGCGAGGGTCGCCGTCGACTCGGAGTTGCGGGCATGGGTAGGTCGCTTCGACGACCTCCAGGCAGCGTGCGAAGGCGGACTCGCCGCCGGGCGGTGGGTGCCGTGGGACGTCCGCGACGCCTTCCTCGCCGACCGTCGATCCGACTTCCCGACACGCCTCCGTAAGTCGAACGCGCTGGCAACGCTCTCGACCCACGAGACCGAGGCGCTGGACTTCAGCGCCGACGACATGGCCGCGCTCGTGAATGCGACCAACGAGAAGGTCCTCAGACGCGAGCTGTCGGCGCAGCGGGACTTCTTCGCGTCCATTGAATCTCAGCCGCTGACCGACGAACAGGCTCGGGCTGTGGTCACCTTCGACAACCGCGTCCAGGTGCTCGCCGCCGCCGGGTCAGGCAAGACATCCGTAATGGTCGCCCGAGCCGCTTACGCCGTCGCTCGAGGGTTCGTGCGTCCGGAGCGGATCCTGCTACTCGCCTTCAACAAGAAGGCGGCGGACGAACTGCAGGAGCGGATCGAGGCGCGTTTCGCGGCGGCGGGTCTGGACGCAACCGGCGTTCGGGCATCGACGTTCCACTCGTTCGGTCTGTCCGTCATCGGCGCCGCGACCGGCCGCAAGCCGTCGCTCGCACCATGGGTTGCGGACGGCCGCGAGCTGCAGAAGCTCAGCGAGATCGTCGACCGTCTACGCGACTCCAACGTCGCGTTCCGGTACAAGTGGGACCTCTACCGGATCGTGTACGCCGCCGTCTCCCTCGACCCGGCGGGCGGACCTGCAGATGCCTACAACCGAGAGACACGTCAGTCGGGGTTCGAGACCCTCGACGGGAAGATCGTCCGCAGCGAGGGCGAGAGGATGATCGCCGACTGGCTGTTCCTGAACGGCGTCGACTACCGCTACGAGCACCCGTACGCCGTCGACGTCGCCGACGCCACACACCGCCAGTACACACCGGACTTCTACTACCCAGACATCGACGCCTGGCACGAGCACTGGGCGCTCGGGCGCAACGGCAAGCCGCCTGCGGAGTTTCAGGGCTACGAGGACGGGATGCGCTGGAAGCGCACACTGCACGAGCAGCACGGCACCGACCTCATCGAGACAACGTTCGCTGAGATCGTCCTCGGAGAAGGCGGGTTCATCGGGTTGGAGGAAGCGCTGACCAGCCGCGGCATCAATCTGGACTGGAACCCAGACCGTCCGATGCGGCGCGAGCCGGTCTCACACGATCAGCTGGTCAAGCTCGTCCGGACGTTCCTGAGCCACGTCAAGTCGTCGCGATCCACGGATGGCGACCTGCGAGACCTGCTCAAGACGTCCCGTAGCGAGCTGTCCGGCGCCCGGACCATGACGTTCCTCGACCTGTTCTGGCCGATCTTCGACGCCTGGAACGAAGAACTCCGCAAGGGCGGGTTCGTCGACTTCGACGACATGCTCGGGAGTGCCGCTGACTCGGTTGCCGACGGGTTCGACCCCGGCTACGACCTCGTGCTGGTCGACGAGTTCCAGGACTCGTCCCAAGCTCGCAGTCAGCTGGTGCAGGAGCTCGTCGCCCCGCCCGGCCGCTTCCTTATGGCGGTCGGCGACGACTGGCAGGCCATCAACCGCTTCGCCGGAGCGGACCTGTCGGTCATGACGGACTTCCACCAGCGGTTCGGTCCAGGCCCACAGCTGGCGCTCACGACTACGTTTCGATGCACCCAGACGATCTGTGATGTCGCCACCCAGTTCGTGTCCAAGAACCGTCGCCAGTTCGACAAGAGCATGCGTGCCCTGAACCAGGCCGACCGAGGCTCACCGGTCGAGGTCACTCACACCGACGTACCCGCCGACGCCGTCGCTGCACGACTACGAAGGTGGTCCGAAGAGGCGGGGACCGACGGTGCCAGCGTGTACGTCCTCGGTCGCTACAACTTCGAGCGCCGAGACGCTTTGCCGTCGGAGATCCCGGAGAACCTCCGCGTGGACTTCCTCACTGTCCACTCGGCGAAGGGCTCCGAAGCGGACTACGTCGTCATTCCAGGCATGAAGTCAGGCACTTACGGCTTCCCCTCGACCATCGCAGACGATCCCGTCCTCGACTTGGTGATGGGCGAGCCGGACACCTTCGAGCACGCCGAAGAACGACGGCTCCTGTACGTGGCACTGACGCGCGCTCGTCGTGGCGTCCACCTCGTCGCGTCCCCGTCACGCCCATCTCCGTTCGTGACCGAACTGCTGGACGAGGGTTCATCGGGTGACGGTCGGCTGGTCGTGGAGGTCGACGGACACGGCACGCACGTGCCTTCGACACAACGCGTGCGGCCTTGTCCGCAATGCAATGGCGGAGCCTTGGTCGCACGCACCGGCGGTCACGGCCGGTTCTTCGGTTGCAGTTCGTTCCCGGCATGCACCTACACAACCAACGACCCGATCGGTGGGGCGACCACAGCAGCCCCGCCCCGTCGATCCGCAGAAGCGACTACGCCAGCGTGTCCCAGGTGCGGACGAGGAACGCTTCGGAGGCGAAAAGGCAAGTTCGGTCCCTTCATGGGCTGCACCGAGTATCCAACCTGCCGGTACACGCGAAACGTCTGAGCACCGTCGGCCCGGCGCAATCCTCGTACCTCTAGTTCTTGCGCCCCTACCCAGCTCGCACCACTCGCCGATGACCCTCGACCCTGTTGCAACTGAATGCAACAGGGCGCAATCTCGGTGTAGGTCACGCACCATCGAAGCCGGAGACCAGCACTTCAAGATGCAACTCGACATTGCAAGAAGTTGCATTGCAACGGGCGCCAAAGTGCGCGTAGTGCTCGCTGACTCAGGACGCTCCGAGGGCTCCGACAGGATTCAGTCGGAGCCCTCGGTGACAGGACGCTGTCGCTAGGATGCAGACCAGGCCTGCAGGAGCGGCGTCCTAGCGGTTCTGGCGCAGCGGGTCGATGCGACCCTCGGAGATCGCCCGGGCGACGATGCCCTGCTGGATCTGCTCGGTGCCCTCGAAGATGTCCATGATCTTGGCGTCGCGGTGCATGCGCTCGACGTCGTACTCGCGGGTGTAGCCGTAGCCGCCCAAGATCTGGATGGCCCGTTCGGTGACCCACGTGGCGGTGCGGCCGGCCTTGAGCTTGGACTGGCTGCCCTCGGCGTACTTGTAGCCATCGCCGTTGCGGGACAGCCACGCGGCCCGCCACACGAGGAGGCGGGAGGCGTCGATCTCGGTCTTCATGTCGGCGAGCATGAAGGCGATCGCCTGGTTCTCGAAGATCGGCACGCCGAACGCCTTGCGCTCGTGGGCGTACTCGAGCGCGATCTCGTACGCGGCCCGGGCGATGCCGACGGCCATGGAGGCCACCGCCGGGCGGGTGGCCTCGAAGGTGGCCATGGCCGGCTGCTTCGCGCCGGTCGCCGTGCCCTCGCGGGCCTTGGCCAGCTTGGCGTCGAGCTTCTCCTTGCCGCCGAGCAGCATGGAACCCGGGATGCGGCAGTCGGTGAGGACGACCTCGGCGGTGTGGCTGGCCTTGATGCCGTGCTTCTTGTACTTCTGGCCCTGCTCGATGCCGGCGGTGCCCTCCGGGATGACGAAGCTGGCCTGGCCGCGGGAGCCGAGCGAGGGATCGACCGTGGCGGTGACCACGTGGAGGTGGGCGATGCCGCCGTTGGTCGCCCAGGCCTTGGTGCCGTTGAGGACCCACTCGTCCTTGGCTTCGTCGTACTCGGCGCGGGTGCGCAGCGAGCTGACGTCGGAGCCGGCGTCGGGCTCGGAGACGCAGTACGCAGCGATCTTGATGTCGTTCTCGTCACCGAAGCACTGCGGCACCCACTCCATCACCTGCTCGGGCGTACCGTTGCCGGCGATGCCGGCGGCGGCGAGGCCGGAGCCGAAGATCGACAGCGCGATGCCGGCGTCGCCCCAGAACAGCTCTTCGAGGGCGATGGGCATGGTGAGCCCGGTGGGGTCGGCCATCGACATGTTGGCGAAGAAGTCGAAGCCGTACAGCCCGATCTTGGCCGCCTCCTGCACGATCGGCCAGGGGAACTCCTCCTTGTCGTCCCACTCCTGGCCCGCCGGACGCAGGACGTCCTTGGCGAACTCGTGGATCCAGTCCCTGATCTGGATCTGGTCGTCGTTGAGCTGGAGCGAGAACTCGGCCATCGGGGTTCCTCCGGGGCGGGGGCGGATCGTCTCGGGCACCGCGGGCGCAGCGCCACCTCCCACGAAGTTACCGACGAGTAACCCTCGACGGCCAGCCGGTGCGTGCGGATCGACGATGACGCGGGCGATGAACCCTACCGATCTGTCCGGATTCAGGTGGTTCCACGCTGCTTTTGGATGACGAAAGGAGAAGATGGGAAGGACACGTGGGCTGAGGGGGCGAAGCCTCGACCCGGACCACTTCCGACCTCGGGGGCGACAGCATGCGGACCACGGACACCACCACGACGAACGACCAGGACCTCGTCGCAGCAGCCGGGCGCGGCGACCAGCCCGCCTTCGAGGAGCTGCACCGCCGGCACGCGCCGCTCGCCTACCGCCTCGCCCTCGCCGTCACCGGCCGCCCCGAGGACGCGGCCACCGCCGTCGCCGAGGGCACAGGTGCCACCTTCACCGCCGTCCGGGCCGGGCGCTTCCAGGCCAGCGGCCACGGCGTCGCCCTCGCCACCGCCAGCCGCAACGCCGCCCTGGACCTGCGTCGTGGTCAGGACGCCGTCGCCGCCCCCGTGGCCGCCGACGACGCCGACCCGTTCCTCGTCTCCGCGTTCGCCGCGCTGCCCGAGCGCTGGCGCAGCGTCCTGTGGCTCCGCGACGCCGAGGGCCTCGACGCCGAGGCGGTCGCGACCATCGTGGAGCTGACCCCCGAGGCCGTCGACCAGCTCGCCGTCCGGGCCCGCCGCGGCCTGCGGGAGCGCTACCTGAAGGGCCAGGCCGCCGCCTCCACCGATCGCGGGTGCACCCGCGCCATCGCCCGACTCGGCGCCCTCGCGGACGGCACGCTCAACGGATCCGACCAGGCGACCCTCGAGCGGCACCTCGCCGGCTGCGAGGCCTGCACCGCCCGCCGGGTCGGCATCGCCGCGATCCCCACCGCCCTGGCTGCGCTCGCCGCCGACGCCCCCGCCGACCTGGACGCGCGCTCCCGTGCGGCGTTCACCGCAGCGCTCGCCACCACCTCCTCCACCGGGCTGTCCCCCCGCACCGAGAAGATCCTCGCCGGCGCCAGCGCCTTCGCCGCTGCCGTCGGCGTGCTCGGCGCCACCCTGTTCGGTGCCGGTGGCGGCGAGGACCCCGTGGCCTCTCCGCTCGCCCCCCTCGTCGCCGACATCGACGCCCCCCGCCCCATCGACCTGTCGGCGCTGACGCTGCCGATCACCACGCCGGATCCGGTCACGACCACGGCACGCCGTTCGCTCTCGCCCGTCGCCCGCGCTGGCGCGCTCGGCTCCGGTTCGGGCGCCACGACGGGCGGCGGCGAGCTCGCCGCCCCCGCTCCCACCTCGGGGTCGACGGCACCCACGACCCCGGCGGCCGAGACGCCGTCGACCGCACCGCTCGACGACGCACCGATCGACGTCAACGTCGGTGAGGACACGAGCGTCACCGTCGGCCCGGTCACCGCCGACCTCACCCCCGAGCCCGACGAAGATCCGATCACGATCGACGAGCCCGAGGAGCTCTCGCCGGTCGTGGAGCCGATCGAGGAGACGGTCAACACCGTCGTCGAGCCCGTCACCGAAGCCGTCGCGCCCGTGCTCGAAGCGGCTGAGCCCGTGCTGGAGGCGACCGAGCCGGTCACCTCCGGTGTCGGCCAGGCGCTCGGCGGCCTCGGCCGCTGAGCCCGCCGGCCCGGCGGCGCGTCAGCCGGGCCGCACCGTGGTGCCGTCGGCGGTGTCCTCCACGACCCATCCGGCGGCCGTGAGCTCGTCCCGGATCTGATCGGCCGCGGCCCAGTCCTTGGCCGCTCGGGCCTCGTCGCGATCCCGGGCACGGGCCAGGACCTCGTCGGGCACCGACGCCGCCTCCCCCCGCAGCTCGAGGCCGAGCACACCGGCGATCTCGAACGCCGCCGCAGCCGCCTCGAGGTCGTCGTCCTTGTTGGCCCGGTTCACGGCGTCGAAGAGGGTGGCGACGGCGGTCGGCGTCTTGAGGTCGTCGTCCATGGCCGTGCGGAAGCGCTCGATGCTCGCCGGGTCGGCGTCGACGCCGTCCACGCGGCCGGCGAAGCGACGGGCGAACCCGTCGAGGCGGGCGATCGCCGCCTCCGCATCGCGCATCGAATCGTCGCTCACGTCGATGGGCGAGCGGTAGTGGGCGCGCAGGACCAGCAGGCGGAAGGCCCGGGGGTCGTAGGCGTCCATGAGGTCGAGCAGGTTGGAGACGTTGCCCAGTGACTTGGACATCTTCTCGCCGTCGATCTCGACCATCCCGTGGTGGAACCACAGGTTGGCGAAGCGCTTGCCCTCGGCCACGGCCTGGGCGCGCTCGTTCTCGTGGTGCGGGAACTGCAGGTCGTTGCCGCCGGCGTGGATGTCGAAGCCCTCGCCGAGGAGGTCCAGGCTCATCACCACGCACTCGGTGTGCCAGCCGGGCCGGCCGTCGCCGAAGGGTGCGGGCCAGGACGGCTCACCGGGCTTGGCCAGCTTCCAGAGCGCGAAGTCGAGGGGCGAGCGCTTCTCCTCGTTGGCCTCGATGCGGGCGCCGCTGCGCAGCTGGTCGAGCTCGCCGTGGGCGAGCAGACCGTAGCCCTCGACCTGGGACACGTCGAGGTACACGCCGTCGGAGGTGGCGTAGGCGACGTCGCGATCGACCAAGCGCTGGATCAGCGCGACCATCTCGTCGACGTAGCCGGTGGCGTGCGGGGTGTGGTCGGGGCGCAGGATGCCGAGGCGGTCCATGCCCTGGAACCAGACGTCCTCGCAGCGCCGGGTGATGTCCTGCCAGGGTCGCTCCTCGTTCCGGGCGCGCTCGATGATCTTGTCGTCGATGTCGGTGATGTTCGACACGAAGGTGACCTCGAAGCCGGACCACGCCAGGTAGCGGCGCAGCAGGTCGTAGGAGACCTGGTTGCGGCCGTGGCCGAGGTGCGGCGGCCCGTACACCGTCGGCCCGCACGCGTAGATCGAGACCTTCCCCGGCGTGGAGGGCTCGAACGGGACGACGGCCCCGCGTGCGGTGTCGAACAGGTGCAGCACGGGGCCGAGGGTACCGACGCCCCGTCGCCCGACCCAGGGAGAAGCGGCCCGCGCCCGGTTGGGCCAGACTGCACGCACGGCCGATGGGCCGTTCGACCACGATGTTCGGGGGGACCGGTGGACGACGAGGTGCAGCAGGGAGATGACGGTGCGCTGCGAGTCGGCGACGCGGAGCGTGAGGCGACCATCGCCGCGCTGCGCGACGCGGTCGGCGACGGCCGGGTGACGCTGGACGAGTTCGCCGATCGGGCCGGTGCGACCTACGCCGCCACCACGGTCGCCGACCTGCGGGCGGTGGTGGCTGATCTCGGGAGGCCCGACCGGCCTGCTCCCGCTTCGACCGGCCTCGCGGCAGCGCCGGCCGCACCACCCCGATCCCAACGGGTCGTCGCGGTGATGGGTGGCGCCGAGCGCAAGGGGCGCTGGACGGTCGGCGCCGAGCTGTCCGCGGTGGCGGTGATGGGCGGCGTCGAGCTCGACCTGTACGACGCCGCGCTGACCACCGAGGTCACCACCATCCGTGCCTTCGCGCTGATGGGTGCCGTCGAGATCCTGGTGCCGGAAGGGGTCCCGGTGCAGGTGGAGGGCTTCGTGCTGATGGGAGCGCTCGAGAACCGCACCGGACCCCACCGCGACCAGCGGCCCATGCTGCGGGTCGTCGGCCACGGCATGTGGGGTGCGGTCGAGGTGCGCCACCGCAAGGCGCGTGAGAAGGCCGCTCGGCAGGCCGACCGCACCCCCACACCGCGCCTGGAGCAACCCGTCGCGGCCGGCGACACCTTCACGCTCCTGTTCACCGACATCGTCGGGTCGACGGTCCTCGCCGAGCGCCTCGGCGACCAGCGCTGGTCCGAGCTGCTGCGCGAGCACAACACCCTGGTCCGGGACGAGATCAGCCGCCACGGAGGCGACGAGGTCAAGAACCAGGGCGACGGGTTCATGGTGGCGTTCCGTTCGGCCCGGCGCGCCCTGCTCGCCGCCATCGGGATCCAGCGGGCCCTGGAGGACCACCGCCGGTCCCACCCGGAGCACCCGCTCCACGTCCGGATCGGCGTGCACTCCGGCGAGGTCGTCGCCGACGACGGCGACCTCCACGGCCGCAACGTCGTGCTCGCATCCCGCATCAGCGACCTGGCCGGACCCGACGAGGTCCTCGCCTCTGCGCTCACCAAGCAGCTGGCCGACGCCGGCGGGGACCTGTGCTTCGGGGCGGGACGCCACGTCCCCCTCAAGGGCCTGAGCGGGGAGTGGCTCGTGCACCCGCTGGAGTGGTCCGCGAGCTGAGGTTTGTGTTTCGGGAGGATCGAGAGGCCGCCGGTACCCTCGGCGCCCGTGAGCAGCATCCCCGACAAGCCGACCATCGACGGGCTCGAGGCCAAGTGGCAGGCGATCTGGGACGAGCAGGGCACCTACCGCTTCGACCGGTCCAAGACCCGCGACGAGGTGTACTCCATCGACACCCCGCCCCCGACCGTGTCCGGTTCGCTGCACATCGGCCACGTGATGTCCTACACCCACACCGACACGCTGGCCCGGTACCAGCGCATGCGGGGGCGTGAGGTCTTCTACCCCATGGGCTGGGACGACAACGGCCTGAACGTGGAGCGCCGGGTGCAGATGCTCACCGCGACGCTCTGCGACCCGACCCTGCCCTACGACCCCGACTTCACCCCGCCCCAGCCCGACGCCAAGGGCAAGCTCCCGAAGGACCCGGTGCGCATCTCGCGCCCGAACTTCGTCGAGCTGTGCGAGCAGGTCGTCCAGGAGATGGAGGACGAGTACCACCGGCTGTGGGCCACGGTCGGCCTGTCCGTCGACTGGGAGCAGACCTACACCACGATCGGCCCGGTCGCGAGCCGCATCTCCCAGAAGGCGTTCCTCCGCCTGTTCGACGAGGACGTCGCCTACCGCTCGGGTGCGCCGACGCTGTGGGACGTCGACATGCAGACCGCGGTCGCCCAGGCCGAGCTGGAGGACCGCGAGGTCCCCGGCGCCTACCACAAGCTCGCGTTCGGCCTGCCGGGTGGCGGTGGCCCCCACGGCGACGTCGTCTGGATCGACACGACCCGCCCCGAGCTGCTGCCGGCGTGCGTCGCCATGGTCGCCCACCCCGACGATGAGCGGTACCAGCCGCTGTTCGGGCGCACGGCGGTCACGCCGCTCTTCGGCGTCGAGGTCCCGATCCTGGCCCACGAGCTCGCCCAGCCCGACAAGGGCACGGGCATCGCCATGATCTGCACCTTCGGTGACACCACCGACGTGATCTGGTGGCGCGAGCTCGGGCTGCCCATCCGCGCCGTCATCCGCCACGACGGGCGCTTCGAGCGCGACCTGACGTGGTCCGGCTCGCCCGAGCACGAGGACGACGTCTGGGTCTCCACCGATCCGGTCGCCGCCAACGAGGCCTACGCCGAGGTGGCCGGCAAGACGGTCTTCACCGCCCAGAAGAACATCGTCGCGCTGCTGTCGGAGTCAGGTGCGATGGAGGGCGAGCCCCGACCCATCACCCACCCGGTGAAGTTCTGGGAGAACGGCAAGAAGCCCCTCGAGATCGTCACCTCCAACCAGTGGTTCATCCGCTACCCACCGGCCGAGGAGATCATCGACCGGGCCAAGGGCCTCGCCTTCCACCCGGAGTACATGCGGGTGCGCTTCGAGGACTGGGCCAAGGGCCTGCAGGGCGACTGGAACATCACCCGCCAGCGCTTCTTCGGCGTGCCGTTCCCGATCTGGTACCCGATCGACGACGAGGGCCTGGTCGACTACCTCTCCCCCATCGTCGCCACCGAGGACATGCTCCCGGTCGATCCCACCACCATGGTCCCGCCCGGCTACGACGAGGCCCAGCGCAACCAGCCCGGTGGCTTCGCGGCCGACCCCGACGTCATGGACACGTGGAACACGTCGTCGATGTCGCCCCAGATCGCGTCGAAGTGGGAGGAGGACCCCGACCTGTTCGAGCGGGTGTACCCCATGGACCTGCGACCCCAGGCCCACGACATCATCCGCACCTGGCTGTTCTCCACCGTCGTCAAGGCCCACGAGCTGTTCGACGACCTGCCGTTCCGCCACGCCGCCATCTCCGGCTTCGTGGTCGATCCCGACCGCAAGAAGCTGTCGAAGTCCAAGGACAACGCCGAGGTCGGCCCGTTCCAGCTGCTCGAGATGTTCGGCGCCGACGCCGTGCGCTACTGGGCCTGCGGCGGCGGGCCGGGCCGCGACGTCGCCAACGACCAGGGGCAGATGAAGATCGGCCGCCGGCTGGCCATCAAGTTGCTGAACGCCTCCAAGTTCGCCCTGCTGCAGGGTGAGGCATCGCCCGGAGCCACCGTCACCGAGCCGCTCGACCGGGCCATGCTGCTCGGCCTGGCCGACCTGGTCGACGAGGCCACCCGGGTGTTCGACGACTACGACTACGCCCGGGCCCTCGAGCGGACCGAGACCTACTTCTGGACCTTCACCGACGACTACCTCGAGCTGGTCAAGGGCCGGGCCTACGGCCCTGCGGACGGTTCGGACGCCGCGGCCGACTCGGCCAAGGTCGCCCTGCGCCTCGCGCTCGAGACGCTGCTGAAGCTGTTCGCCCCGTTCCTCGCCTACACGACCGAAGAGGTCTGGTCCTGGTGGCGGGACGGCTCGATCCACCGCTCGCCCTGGCCCGTGGCCGACGACCTGCGGGCGGCCGCCGGCGGCGCCGACCCCGACGCCGCCCTGGCCCTCACCGTCGCCGGCGAGGTGCTGTCGCTGCTGCGCAAGGCCAAGTCCGACGCCAAGGTCTCCATGCGCACCGAGATCACCACGGCCACCGTCACCGACACCCCCGAGCGCCTCGCCGCGTTCGAGCGGGTCCGGGCCGACGTCGCCGACGCCGGCAAGGTCCAGCAGCTGCAGACCGCCGAGGGCGCGTCCCTCACCGTCGACACCACCCTCGCCGACACCTGAGCTTCTGGCAGCAGCTGCGGAACGCGTTCCGTGACGGCTGCCAGAACGGGTTGGGTCAGGTCTCGAAGTGCTTGGCCACGTTGACGACGCTGCGCTCGACGTTGGGCTGGTGCTTGGCCGGGAAGCCCATGAGCTTCAGCACCGGCTTGAGCGGTGACGTGGACATGTCGAAGGTCTCGGTGACGGTGCAGCCGCCGGTGGCTACCGGCTCGACCTCCCAGCGCCAGCGGTGCTTGCCCGGGTGGCACCAGGCGATGCGCCGCCCCTCCTCGTACTCCACCACCGTGTTGGTGATCCGGTACGGCAGGCCGTACATCTTCATCGACATGCCGAACGTGTCGCCCTCGGCGGCGAGCACCTCGGCCCCGTGCCGGGTGCCCTTGACGCTGCCGTCGCCGCTGATCTCGGCGTGGTTGGCGGGTCGACGGACGAAGTCGAACACCTCCTCGGCTGTCGCGTCGACGTGGGTGGTGGCGGATGCGGTCGCTTCGTCGGCCATGGCAGACGTTCTAACGCGCCCCGCTACCGTCGCGTCTGCATGAGCCCCGACGCCCACGGCACCGTCGGGCTCGACGGCCCCTACGACGTCGGGCTGTCGATGCCCTGCCTCGGCACCGCCTCCGACCCGACCTGGCGTGGTGACCGCACCCGGGTGGACCTGGCCGGCCGGACCCCCGAGGGGCCGGTGGCCGTCCGCGCCCGGACCGTTGACGAGCGCCTCGAGCTCGACGCCTGGGGCCCGGGTGCCGAGTGGATGGTCGCGCGGCTCGATCGGCTGGCCGCCCGCCACGACGACCCCCGCGAGCTGCACTTCGGCCATCCCGTCCTGGACGAGACCAACCGCCGCCGACCGGGGATGCGCCACGCCCCCACGGGTCTCGTCGTCGACGGGCTGCTGGCCCGGGGGCTCGGGCAGCGGGTGCTGGCCACCGAGGCGGCCCGCTCGTGGAACGCCATGTGCCGCGAGCTCGGCGGCCCTGCCCCCGGACCGCTGGACCTCCTCCTCCCGCCCGACCCGGAGCGGCTCGCCGAGATGCCGACCTGGTGGTTCCACGAGCGGGGCGTCGAGCGGGGCCGCGCCCGGACGGTGGTGGCGGTGTGCCGCGAAGCCCGACGCCTCGCCGAGGTCGTCGACCTCCCCCTCCCCCAGGCCTACGGCCGGATGCGAGCGGTCCCCGGCCTCGGCCCCTGGACGGTGAACGGGGTGGCCCGGGTCGCGCTCGGCGACCCGGACGCCATCGTCGTCGGCGACTACTGGATCAGCCACGCGGTGTGCTCGTTCTTCACCGGACGGGCTCGCGGATCGGACCAGGAGATGCTGGCGCTGGTCGATCGCTGGGTCGGCCAGCGTGGGAGGGTCGAGCGGCTCATCCGCCTGAGCGGGCACCGCGTCCAGCGCTTCGGCCCCGGCGTGCGCACCCCACGCATCGCGCACCTCTGACCGCGCCCTGCACCCGACGGCCCGGATCGACGCCGCACGGCCATCCGGAGTCGGCGTCGCCGCAACGTTCTCGTCACCACGACGTGATCCGATGGGCGATGATCCCACCGGGACCCGCGGCGACCGTCGGGGGACCGAGCGCTCGAGGAGCAGCCATGACACGCACGGCACGAACCCGACTGGGAGGTGCGCTGGCGGCTGTCGCCGCCGCCACCTTCCTCCTCCCCATCCCGGCCTCCGCCGAACACGTCCTCGACGTGCCCGACGATCCGGCCCTGCCCGCCGCGACGTTGCCGTTGCCCGTGGACGTCACCCGCGTCGGCGGTGCCGACCGGATCGCCACCGCGGTCCAGGTGTCGATGCACGCCTTCGACGCCGCCGGGTCGGTCGTGCTCGCCCGCAGCGACGACCCCGCCGACGCGCTCAGCGGCGCGCCGCTGGCCGGCCTGCTCGACGCGCCGGTGCTCCTGACCCCCACGGCCGACGTCCCGGCGAGCGTGCTCGCCGAGATCGAGCGCCTCGGTGCCGGCACCGTGCACCTCCTCGGCGGCACCGCGGCCATCTCCGCCGCCGCCGAGGCCACCCTCACCGGCGCCGGCCTCGACGTCGTGCGCTACGACGGCGCCACGCGCTTCGACACGGCATCCGCCGTCGCCGGCGTGGTCGTCCAGGGCGACACCGGCGGGACCATCTTCGTGGTCGAGGGCTACGACACCGACCCCCGGCGGGCCTGGCCCGACGCGGTGAGCGTCGGCGCCTACGCCACGTTCCTCGGTGCACCGATCATCCCGGTCGCCACCGACGAGGTCCCCGCCGCGATCGAGGGCGCGCTCACCATCCTCGATCCGGACGAGCTCGTGCTCGTCGGTGGTACGGCGGCGATCTCCACGGAGGTGGAGGCCCAGCTGACGGGTGAGGACGGCGAGGACGGCCCGAGCGTGCGTCGCCTCGCCGGCGCCGACCGCTACGCCACCAGCGGCGCCGTCTACGACGAGTCCGTCACCCGGGGCATGGACCCGACCGCCAAGTGGCTCGCCACCGGTGCACGGTTCCCCGACGCCCTGGCCATGGGTCCGGCCGCCGCCGATGCCGCGGCGCCCGCCCTGCTGGTGCCGCCGGATGTGTCCGGCGCGGCCAGCGCCGCCCGCATCCCGGCCAGCTGGGACCTGCTCACCGACGTCGTGGTCGTCGGCGGCACCGCCGCCATCACCCCGGCCGGCCTCGACGCAGTCGAGGCCCTGGTGGCCGACCCGGCGCTGCCCGCTGCCGACCTGTGCCTCACCGTCCTGCACAACAACGACGGTGAGTCCCAGGTGCTCGACGCCGGATCAGGCCTCGAGTCCTTCGGTGGAGCCGACCGGTTCGCCACCCGGTTCCTCACCGAGGTCGCGCGTGGCCAGCTGGACCGCGACGACTGCGCCGACAGCGCCGTGCTGCGGGTGACCTCCGGCGACAACTTCCTCGCCGGTCCCGAGTTCAACGCCAGCCAGGACCACGGCGTCCCGTTCTACGACTCCATCCTCCTGGACTACCTGAACTACGACGCCATCGACCTCGGCAACCACGACTTCGACTTCGGTCCCGAGGTCACCGCCGACCTCATCGAGGGCCTCGAGGACACCGACGACGCCGTGTTCCTGTCAGCCAACCTCGACTTCTCGGCCCAGCCCGACATCCAGGCCCAGGTCGATGCCGGCAAGGTCGCACCGTCGACCACCGTCGAGCTCGGCGGCCACACGATCGGTGTGATCGGCATCACCCCGCCGAACCTGCGCCAGATCAGCTCACCGGGACCGGACATCGTGATCAGCGGCGTCGCCGCCGACGGCACGACCGACGTGCCCGCGGTCGCCGACATCATCAACGACGAGGCCGACGCCCTCATCGCCGACGACGGCGCCGACATCATCGTCGTGATCAGCCACCTCCAGGACCTGCAGAACGACACCGAGCTGGTGCCGCTGCTCGACGACGTCGACATCGTGGTCGCCGGCGGCGGCGACGAGGTGCTGGCCACCCCCGGCGAGCTGCTGGTGCCCGGCGACGAGACGGCGGTGGCCACCAGCTACCCGACCTACGCCCCCGGCTCGGACGTCCCGGTCGTCACCACGTCCGGCAACTACAAGTACGTGGGCCGCCTCGTGACCCGCTTCGATGCTTCGGGTGACCTGCTCGGCGTCGACGAGCGGCTCTCCCGCATGGTGCGGGTCGCCGGCGACAGCATGCCCGACGCCGTGGCCCGGGACGCCTTCATCCTCGAGCACGTGGTCGAGCCGGTGGCCAACTACCTGGAGGACCTGGCCACGACGATCATCGGCACCAGCGCCGTCGCCCTCGACGGCGCCCGGGTCCACATCCGCACCCAGGAGACCAACGTCGGCGACCTGCTGACGGACTCCTTCATCGCCACGGCCCAGGCCGAGGCGGCCAGCTTCGGTCTGGACGAGACCGCCACGATGGTCGCCTTCACCAACGGCGGCGGGATCCGGAACGACTCGATCATCGGCGCCGGGGACATCACCCTCCTCGACACCTTCGACATCGCGCCGTTCTCGAACTTCGTCGTGGTGATCGAAGACGTCACCGTGGCCCAGCTGGACACGTTGCTGGAGCACGGGTACGCCGCGACGGACACAGCAGCCGGGCAGTTCGCCCAGCTCGGCAACCTGCGGGTGGAGGTGGACCGGGACGCCGCGATCGGGAGCCGGGTGTCGAACATCCGCACGGCCGACGGCGCCCCGCTCGCCGACGGCTTCAGCCTGGTGACCATCAACTTCCTGCCCGCGCAGGACGGTGACGGCTACCCGTTCAGCACCCTCGGCCTCGACGAGTTCACCTCGGTGGGCGTCACCTACCAGCAGGCCCTCGCCGACTACATCGAGGTCACGCTGGGCGGGTCGATCACCGCGGCGGGCTACCCCGAGGCCGGCGGCTACCCGGAGATCTCCGACCCGCCGACCGACGCGCTGCGGATCGAGTTCACCGACCTGTAGGCGGGCGCGCGACGGCCCCGGTCACCGCCGAAGCGGTGCCGGGGCCGCAGCACCCTCCCGAGGTTCAGTGCCCGCCCAGGCCCTCGAGGTCGACGTCGCCGACGGCGAAGATGCCCATGGCGCCCTTGCCGGCGTTCGAGAACTTGTGGGTCACGAACGGGTAGGCGCCGTCCTCGTCGAAGGTGAACTCGACGAAGCCACCCTGGGCCGGTTGCAGGTCCAGCGCCTGGGAGCCGCCCTGGCCGCCGTCACCGGGCCGGAGGTTGTAGGCGCCCTCCTTGTAGACGGTGTCGAAGATCGTCCCGACGATGTGCCAGGAGCTGTTCTCCGAGGGGCCGTTGTCGACGATCCAGGCCCGCACCCGCTCGCCGACCTCGATGCCGTCGATGGGAGCGTGGACGTACTGGTTGACGTAGCCGTTGAAGACCACGGCGTCCCACTCGTCGCGCTGCATCTTGCCCAGGTCGCCGGGCTCGCCCTCTTCGCCCGTGTAGTACTCGTGCTGGACGAAGATGTACTCGTGGTCGACCGGGGCCAGGTCCGGCGGGTCGATCACGACGGCGCCGTGCATGCCGTTGCCGATGTGGTGCAGCGTCGGGGCGGTGCCGCAGTGGTACATCCACGCACCGGCGTGCTTGGCCTCGAACTGGTAGACGAGCGACTCGCCGGGCTGGATGGTGCGCATCTCGTCGTTCCAGGCGACCTTGCTGGCGTGGAAGTCGAGGGAGTGGCCCATCTCGCCGTCGTTGGTGATGGTGACGGTGAAGATGTCGCCGACCTTGCCCCGCAGGGTCGGGCCGGGCACCTGGCCGTCGAAGGTCCAGACCTCCTGGGTGACGCCGGGGGCGATCTCCATGACCTCCTCGGTCATCGACCAGTTGATCTCGTGCTCGGTGCCGCCGGGCGCGGGCTCCAGCGTGGGATCGAAGGGCTGCCAGTCGCCCTCGGGGGCGGCGTTGAAGTCGATCTGGGCGCCGCCGAGGGCCGCACCCTCGACGCTGGCGCCGTGGCTGTCGCCGGCAGCCACGTCGGCGTCACCACCGGCCTCGCCCTCGACGGTGATCATCATGTTCATGCCGGCCTCACGGTGCCCGGGCACGGTGCACCAGGCCTCGGTGGAGGCGTCGAACGGGCCGATGGTGATCGTCTCGGACTGGCCGGGATCGAGCATCGCCGTGCCGTCCGTGCCGCCGACCTTGAGGTCGTGGGGCATGGCGCCGTCGTTGGTGACGTTGAGCGTCAGGGTGGCGCCGGCCGGCATGGTCAGGCTCGACGGCTCGACGAACAGGTCGCCGAGGCTGACGTCGACGGCCTCGGTCGCAACCGGGGCACCTCCGCCACCGCCGTCGTCGCCGCCGCGCACGGCGACGCCGGCGGCGAAGAGCATGACGATCATGGCCAGGGCGCTGAACGTCGCCACCAGCACCAGCCATCCGTCACGCTTGGCGGTCTTCTCGTGTCCTTGTTCTTGCAGTTCGATGCTCATCTCGAGCTCCTCGGGAAAGGGGTGTTGGGAACATGCTGGGGCCTGGGAGGGGCGGCAGCGGCGAGGACAAGTACCCCCAGCACGGGGACCAAGGTCCCATTCATCTAGCAACAACTAGAGAATCGAACTTCTGTTCACCCAGCGGACGGACGCCGTAACGTGGCCGTCAGTGGCCATCCCTACCATCGTTCCGATGCACGCCGGACCCGATCAGCTCGCCCGCGGCGTCGTGGTGGCCGACGGCGCAGAACCTCCGGCGTCGTGGGCCGGGGTGCCCGTCGTCATCGTCGACGAGGAGGCGCTGGCCCGGCCCGCTGCCGTCGTCGAGCGCCTCCACGCCGCCTGGGCGGGCCGGGAGCGGGTCGTGGTCGACCTGCGGGTGGACCCGGTCCGGTTCCGCCGTCCGGTCTCCCACACCGACGTCCCGTGGGAGCTGTCCCCCACCTTCGAGCCGTGGCTCGACCGCCTCCACTTCCTCGTCTGGCACAACAGCTACGACGCCCGGGGCGACGAGGTCGTGTGGTGGTGGGGCCGCAAGGCCGCCCGCATCGAGGGCACCGCCGCCGACGAGCTGCCCGACGGGCACGACCCCGTCGAGGGCGACGTCGTGCTGGCCGACGGCACGGTCGTGTGGATCGACGGCGGTCCGCCGGACGACGTCGATCCCGCCACCCTCGCACCCGCCCTGCTCGTCCGGGCCGAGTCCGTCGACGCCGGCCACCTCCGCCCCGTGCCGGCGTGGGTCGCGCCCAGCGCCGAGCTGGCACCCGACCAGCTGGCGGCGGTCGCCCACCGCGGCGGGCCGGCCCGCATCATCGCCCCCGCCGGCTCGGGCAAGACCCGGGTCCTCACCGAGCGGCTGCGGCACCTGCTCGCCGACCGCGGCCACGAGCGCGACCTGCTCCTCGCCGTCGCCTACAACCGCAAGGCCCAGGAGGAGATGGCAGGGCGCACCGCCGGCCTCGGCGCCCGCATCCAGACGCTGAACGCGCTGGGCTACGAGCTCATCGGCCGCCACGCCGGCCGCCGCCCCCAGATGCTGGACGAGCGCGAGGTGCGCCGTCGCCTCGAACCCCACCTCCCCAAGCTCCAGCACCGCCTCAACACCGACCCGATGGCGCCGTACCTCGAGGGGCTCTCGGTCATCCGCCTCGGCCTGCGCGACCCCGACGAGGTGGAGCTCGAGGCCGATGCGCCCGGCCTCGCCGCCGCCGTCGGCCCCTACCGGGAGGGGCTGCGCCGGGACTCGGTGCTCGACTTCGACGAGCAGATCATCCACGCCGTGGAGCTGCTGCTGTCCGACGGCGAGTTCCGCCGGCGGGAGCAGAACCGCCACCGGCACCTGCTGGTCGACGAGTTCCAGGACCTGACCCCGGCCCACGTGCTGCTCCTGCGGCTGCTGGCCGCCCCCACCTACGACGTCTTCGGCGTGGGCGACGACGACCAGGTGATCTACGGCCATGCTGGTGCGAGCCCGCAGTTCCTGCTCCGGTTCGCCGAGCTGTTCCCCGGCGCCCACGAGCACGCGCTCGAGGTCAACTACCGCTGCCCACCTGCGGTGGTCGACGCCGCCCGCCACCTGCTCGGCTACAACGACGAGCGGGTCGCCAAGACGATCACTGCAGCCCGTCCGGCCGGTCCGGGCGAGGCCCTCACCGTCACCCTCCACCCGCCCCAGGACGGAGCGAACCGGGTCGTCGAGGTCGTCCGTGCCGCCGTGGAGGCCGCCGGCGACCCGGGTCAGGTCGCCGTGCTGACGCGCACGAACTCCCTCCTGCTGGCACCCCACGTTGCCCTGCACGGCGCCGGCATCCCCATCGCGTCCGTGCTGCGACGCGACGTGCTCCAGCGGGTCGGGCTGCGGGCCGCCCTCGCCTGGCTGCGGGTGGCGACCGATCCCGGGTCGATCGCCTCGGCCGACCTCACCGAGATCCGCCGCCGGCCCAGCCGCGGCTTCCCCAACTGGATCGACAAGTGGCTCGGTCGCTGCCGCTCGGGCCACGAGGTCGCCAAGGCCGCCGAGCGCATCGACGACGCCCGGGTCGCCGACAAGCTCCTGGACCTCGCGGCCGACATCGACCGCCTCGGCGATCTCGCCCGGGGGGCCACCACCCGGGAGATCCTCCAGGCCATCCGCGACGACATCGGGCTCGGCGGGGCGATGGAGCTGCTCGACGGCCGACCGGGCGCCGAGGGGTCCTCCCACCTCGACGACCTCGACGCGCTCCTGCAGGTGGCCGATCTGCAGCCCGACCCCGACCAGTTCGAGGCCTGGTTGCGGCGGGCCCTCGACGGTCCTCGCGCCGCCGCCGGCGACCCCACCGCCGAGGCCGCGGCCGGCGTCACCCTGTCCACCGTCCACCGGGTGAAGGGCCGGGAGTGGCCCCACGTCGTCGTGTTCGGCGCCGACGCCGGCATCTTCCCCCACCGGCTCGCCGAGGACGTCGAGGAGGAGCGCCGCGTCTTCCACGTCGCCATCACCCGTGGCATCGAGGCGGTCACCGTGCTCGCCGACGACGACCGCCCCAGCCCGTTCCTCGCCGAGCTCGACGGCACCGCCACCAAGCAGGCCCCCCGGCGAACGGCCCGGGCCGGGGCGGGCACGGGCGGACGCCTGGCCGGCACCGGGAAGGCGACGAAGTCGACCAAGGCCGCCGAGCCGGACCTCGAGGGCGAGGACCTGGTCCTCTTCGAGGAGCTGCGTCGCTGGCGCAGCGAGGTGGCCAAGCGACAGGGCGGACCCGCCTTCATCATCTTCGGCGACGCCCCGTTGAAGGACATCGCCAAGGCCCGCCCGGCCGACCTCCGGGCCCTCAGCCGCATCAAGGGCGTCGGCCCCTCCAAGCTCGACAGCTACGGCGACGACGTCCTCGAGATCGTCGCCCGCTTCGCCACCTGACCCCTCTCGAACTGGCAGTGCTGACGTTGCGGTGACACCGGTCTCGTCCGGGTCTGGCCGCGCCCGGCGAGGGGAAGGGACCGCCATGCTCTGGTTCCTGCTCGTGCTCTTCTTCTTCGGGATCATCTTCGGAGCCATCGCCCGCCTGCTCGTCCCCGGCCCCGACCCGATGGGCATCGTCGGCACCTGGGCGCTCGGCGTCGCCGGTTCCTTCGTCGGCGGCTTCCTCGGCTACCTGATCTTCGGCGCGGACCTCGACGACGGTGCCGTCCAGATGGGCGGCATCTTCGGATCGATCATCGGGTCCATCGTCCTCCTCCTCATCGTGCGCAGCGTCCGTGGCGGACGTCGGCGCGCCGCCTGATCCAGCGCACCTACCTCGGCCGCGGGTCGAGGGCGCATCCGACCGGACTGCCCGCCCCCGGTCGGGTGCGCCCTGGGCCCGCGGCGGGCGCGTCCGTCCTCGGCATACTGCAGAGGTGACCCCCTCCGTCGACGGACCCCTCGAGCTGCGTTGCGCGCCGTGGACCCTGGACCAAGGCGTCGACCCGATCGGCTCCGCCGTGGAGCTCGACTGCCTGATCACCGTCGAGGTTCCCCTGCCGTGGCCGCCCGACGTCGCCGATCACCCGTGGATCGCGGCCCTCGACGCGCCCGCTGGCACCCGCATCCAGACGATCGTGCCCGATGTCGCCCGCCCCGACGGCACGGTGCTCGTCACCCGCTGGACCGCGGATGGCGCTCGCTTCACCGGCACGGACTGGCTGATCCCTGCGACCGACGTGCCCGACGCCCTGGCGGCCATCGCCGCCGGCGGTGACCCCGACGTGCCCGGCGAGGACGCTCCCGACGAGATCCTCGTGTGCGGACACGGGGCTCGCGACCGGTGCTGCGGTGGATCCGGGACCCGCCTGGCGGTCGAGGCCCGGGCCGCGCTGCCCGGGGTCCGCATCCGCCGGACCAGCCACCTCGGCGGCCACCGCTTCGCCCCGACCGCCCTCTCGATGCCCGACGGCCGGGTCTGGGCCTTCCTCGACGTCGAGGCGCTCACCGGGATCGTCGACCGGACCCTCCATCCCATCGACGCCCGGGACCACTACCGCGGCCACGTCGGGCTCTCCCCCTGGGCCCAGGTCGTCGAAGCCGTGGGCCTGTCAGAGCTCGGCTGGGCTGCCTTCGACGTCGACCACCTCGAGGCCGACGTGGACGTCGCACCGGACGGCACGTCCGCCACCGTCACGCTCCGCTGGGACGGGGCCACCGGTGCCGGCGAGCGCACGGCACGGGTCGGCATCCGGCGCCGCTACCCGGTCCTGCAGTGCGGACTGCCCCCCGAGGCGGCCAAGAAGGACGCCCCGGAGTACGAGCTGCTGTAGCTCTGCGCTGATCAGTCGGCGCGGGTCATCGACATCGGGTCGACCCACTCGTCGAACTGCTCGGCGGTGAGGTGGCCGGAGGCGATGGCGGCGTCCCGCAGCGTGGTGCCCTCGGCGTGGGCCTTCTTGGCGATCTCTGCGCCCTTGTCGTAGCCGATGTGTGGGTTGAGCGCGGTGACGACCATGAGGTTCTGCTCGAGGTTGTGCCGGATCCGGTCGTGGTCGGGCTCGAGCCCGCGCGCGCAGTGCTCCTCGAAGGAGGCGCTGGCGTCGCCGAGCAGGGCGATGCTCTCGAGCACGTTGTGAGCCATCACCGGCTTGAACACGTTGAGCTGGAAGTTGCCCTGCGACCCGCCGAAGGCGACGGCGGCGTCGTTGCCGAAGACCTGGACGGCGACCATCGTGAGCGCCTCGGACTGGGTCGGGTTCACCTTGCCGGGCATGATGCTCGAGCCCGGTTCGTTCGCCGGGATGCGCAGCTCGCCGATGCCGTTGCGGGGGCCGGATGCCTCCCAGCGGATGTCGTTGGCGATCTTCATCAGCGCGCCGGCGAGGGTGCGCAGCGCGCCGCTGGTGGCGACCAGCGCATCGTGGGCGGAGAGCGCGGCGAAGCGGTTGCCGGCCACCCGGAACTCGTGCCCGGTGCGCTCGGCCAGCTCAGCAGCGGCGACCGCGCCGAAGCGGGGGTGGGCGTTGAGCCCGGTGCCCACGGCCGTGCCACCGATGGCCAGCTCGAGCAGGCCCTCCTCGCTGCGCCGCACCTGCTCGAGGGCCCAGTCGATCTGGTGGACCCAGCCGCCGATCTCCTGACCCATCGTGATGGGGGTGGCGTCCTGCAGGTGCGTGCGCCCGACCTTGACCACGTCGGCGAACTCCACCGCCTTGTCCCGCAACGTGTCCCGCAAGGCCAGCACCCCGGGGTAGAGCTGGCGGTGCAGCTCGAGCACGATCGCGATGTGCATGGCCGTCGGGAAGGTGTCGTTGCTCGACTGGCCCCGGTTGACGTGGTCGTTCGGGTGCACGGGCGCCTTCGACCCGATCTCCCCGCCGGCCATCTCGATGGCCCGATTGGAGATGACCTCGTTGGCGTTCATGTTCGACTGCGTGCCCGAGCCTGTCTGCCACACGACGAGGGGGAAGTGGTCGTCGAGGTCGCCGGCGATGACCTCGTCGGCGGCCCGCTGGACCAGCTCGGAGATCTCCTCGTCGAGCTCACCCAGCTGGGTGTTGGCCCGAGCGCCAGCCCACTTCACCAGGCCGAACGCCTCGATGATCGGTCGGCCCCACACGAAGCGGTCACGGCCGATCGGGAAGTTGCCGATGCTGCGCTGGGTCTGGGCACCCCAGTAGCGGTCGGCGGCGACGTCGATGCCACCCATGGAGTCGGTCTCGGTGCGGGATTCGGAGGCCATGGGCCGACGGTATCGGCGCCCGCCCCCGGCGACTCCCGGGTACGGCACGGATGGCAGCGGTACGGTCATGGCCATGGTGGTGATGGTGCTGGCGCTCGTCGCGGTCGCGGTCGTGGCCGGCCTCTCCCTCCTCCGGGGCCGGCATCGTTCGCACACCTCGGCGCTGATCCACGTGGACGACCTGGCGGTCGGTGCCGGGCCGGCCGTGTGCGCCATCACCGGCGAGCCGACCGACCACTGGGTGCGGGTGTCATCGAGCGAGGGCGGGTTCCAGGGGTGGTGGATGATCCTGGTGCTGTTCGGCCCGGTCGGCTGGATCGCGCTGGTGGTGCTGGCGGCGATGGCCCGTCGACCGAACCGGGTGTCCGGCGTGCTGCCCATCTCCGCCGAGGCGCTCGACCGCTACAACGCCGCGGTGGCGACGTCGCAGCGAGCCATCATCGCCGCGGGTCTCGCCATGGTGGCCTGGATCGGGGCGGTCGTCTGGGACGGCGGCGGCATCGGAACCCCGGCGATCGTGGCGGTCAGCGCGCTCGTCGGCGTGGGCGTGGTGGTGTGGCTCGGGGCGAGCATCGCGGCGCCGTTCCGCTGGATCGACCTGGAGCTGGACGGCTCCGGCCGCTGGGTCACGGTCACCCGCGCCCACCCCGAGTACGCCGCCGCGCTCATGCGCCACAACGCCAGCGTCCACGTTCGCCGCTCGTGACCGGCGCTCCTGGCCGGGACCGGGATCGGCCGGTGCCTTACGGTGCGGCCGTGGCCCCCTCCCCCGTCCCGTTCCCATGAGCCGCCTCGACGAGGTCGCCGAGCAGGACGGGTGGCGGTGCTGGCTCTGCGACGAGCCGGTGGACCCCGACATGTCGGTGAACGACGCCCGGGGCCCGAGCATCGACCTGCGCACGACCAAGGCGAAGGCGAAGAAGAAGGGCGTCGGCGGTCAGGAGCGCCTGGCCCACCGGGGCTGCAACACCGGCAAGGGCGCCAAGGACCCGGTGGTGCCGTGGCCCGAGCACCTCTTCGTCGTGGATCCGGCCGTCATCCTCACCGCGGTCGAGCGCCTGGAGCGCAAGGGTGGCCGGGAGGTCATGGCCCGCTGTCCCACCGCCGAGGATGCTGACGCCGCCGCCGAGTGGCTGGCCGACCGGATCGGACGCCTGGCACCGAACCTGGGCGCCACCACCGAGGTGGACGAGGGCGGCGGCCAGTACCTCGTGTCGCTCCGAGCCTGACCAGGCGCTACACCGGCACTGCCAGTTCCCCCCCGAGGGTGGATCAGGTGGGCTCGCGGATGGCGATGGGGGCCGGGGGCGCCGCACGCTCCGGCCGGGACGCGAAGTAGGCGCCGACGACCACGAGCACCACGCCGACGACGGCGATGATGCCGACGCGGTCGTCGCGCACCAGCACCCCGAGGACCATGGCCACGACCGGGATCAGGTACGTGGCCATCGACGCCCGCGTCGAGCCCACCGATCCGACGAGCGTGGCCATGATCACGAAGGCGATGCCCGTGCCGACGGCACCGATGAAGGCCACTGACAGCGCCGGGCCGAGCTCGAACGACGACCCCGGGATCGACCACAGGCCGAACGGCGCGGTCCACAGCGTGGCCAAGGCGAGCATCCGGGCCATCACGGCCAGCGATCCGTAGCGGCGCTGGAGCGGGGCGGCGATGTTGATGGCGAAGCCGTAGCAGACGGTGGCGCCGAGGGCCATGAGCACACCGATCCACGCGTTGTCCCCCTCCCCGAGCTGGTCCAACGACACCGCCATCGTGCCGGCGAGGCCGACGACGAGGCCGGCGGCCTGCGTCGGACCGGGCTGCGTGCGCAGGAGCACGCCGGCGACCAGGGCGGCGAAGATCGGCATGGAGCCGTTGAGCATGCCGGTGACCGCGGAGGAGATGTGCTGCTCGGCCAACGGGAACAGCGTGAAGGGGATGCCGACCCACAGCAGCGACAGCAGCACCATGCGGAAGCGGTCCTCGGGGTCGAGCCGGGTGCGGGCCTTGGGCACCACGTTGAGCACGGCGGCACCCAACGCCACACGACCCCAGGTGATGAGCCCGGGCTCGACCGAGTCCAGCGCGATGGCGATGAACATGAACGACGAACCCCAGATCAGGGCGATGCTGACGAACAGGCCCCAGTCGGCCACCGAGAACGCCCCGGGGTTCAGGCTGGCGGTGGCCTCCAGCGCGCGGGCCCGGACGGGCCTGCTGGTCAAGCGCTCGGGGCGCCGGCCTCGTCGCCGGCGCCCTCCGAGCCGTCCTCGAGGGGGCCGCCGTCGCTGTCGGTGGAGGAACCCGCTTCGCGCCGCACCCACATGACCTGCTGGGGGAAGGGGATCTCGATGCCCTCCTCGTCGAAGCGGTCCTTGATGCGGCGGTTCAGCTCGCGGCTCACCGCCCACTGGCGACCGGGCTGGGTCTTGACGACCAGGCGGATGGCGATGCCGCTGGCACCGAGGGTCTGGATGCCCCAGATCTCGGGCTCCTCGAGGATGTCGACGCGCCAGGTGTCCTCGCGCCACAGCTCGTCGGCGACCTCCTTCACGACCTGCTCGGCCTTGCCGAGGTCCGTGGAGTAGGCGACCTCCACGTCGAGCAGGGCACGCGCCCACTGCTGGGACATGTTGCCGACCCGACGGATCTCGCCGTTCGGCACGTGCCAGACCGTGCCGTCGACCCCTCGCAGCTTGGTGGTGCGCAGGTTCACGACCTCGACGGTGCCGATGGCCTCGCCCACGTCGATGACGTCGCCCACGCCGTACTGGTCCTCGGCCAGCATGAACAGGCCGGAGAGGAAGTCCTTCACCAGTGACTGGGCACCGAAGCCGAGGGCGACGCCCACGATGCCGGCGCCGGCGATGAGCGGCGCCAGGTTGATGCCGACCTCGGCCAGGGCGGTGATGACGGCGATCGAGTAGATGACGATGCTCGCCGTGCTCTTCAGGACCAGGCCGATGGTCTGGGCCCGGGAGGCGGCCCGCAGCGGTTGCACGGCGATGGTGGACTGCAGCGGCCTCGGCGTGTACTTGCGCAGCCGGCTGCGAGCCTCTTGGCCTTCCTCGTCGGTCATGTTCGCCACGAAGGAGCCGATGGACTTGCGCACCAGGCGGTTCACGACCCACGCGATCACGAAGATGATCAGGATCCGGAGCGGCACGGTGGCGAGCCAGTCGGCCACCCGGGCGAGGAGGTCGTTCTCGGTCCACGTGTAGACGTTGCGGCACACGAGGCCGGCCTCTTCGGCGGTCTCGACCTCGCACGCGATCCGGATCTCTTCGGGGGTCACCTGGAAGAGGGTCACGGCGCGCACCGTAGCGACGGGCCCTGACAGCGACACACCCATCTCCGGCCACCGGTAGGTTCCCGCCATGGAGGCCGAGCTGACCCTGGGCGAGACGATCGACCCCGCCGAGCACGAGCGCACCGGCACGCCCCTGTCCATCGACGCATCGGACCTGACGACCCACGGCGTGATCGTCGGCATGACCGGCTCGGGCAAGACCGGGCTCGGCGTGGTGCTGCTCGAGGAGGCGCTGCGGGCCGGCATCCCCACCCTCGTCCTCGATCCCAAGGGCGACATGACCAACCTCGCCCTGCGCTTCCCCGGCCTGTCCACCGAGGAGTTCGCGCCATGGGTCGCGCCCGGCGCGGATGCCGCGGCGACGGCGACGACGTGGCGGGAGGGCCTGGCGGGCTGGGGCCTCGACGGCACCCACGTCGCCGAGCTCGAGGGGCGCAGCGACGTCACCGTCTACACGCCGGGATCGACGGCCGGGGTCGCAATGGACCTGGTCGGGTCCCTGTCCGCGCCCCCGGGAGCAGACGAGGAAGCCCGGGCCGACGAGATCGACGGCCTGGTCAGCGGCTTGCTGTCGATGGTGGGCATCGACGCCGACCCGCTCTCGTCCCGGGAGCACATCCTGCTCTCGAACCTGGTGCAGCGGGCGTGGTCGACCGGGGAGGACCTCGACCTCGGCCAGCTGGTCCACCAGGTGCAGGACCCGCCCATCCGCAAGCTCGGCGTGCTCGACCTCGACTCCTTCTACCCGCCCGACGACCGCACGGCGCTCGCCATGCAGCTCAACGGGTTGCTCGCGTCCCCGTCCTTCGCTGCCTGGTCCCAGGGTGTGCCCATCGACATCGGCTCGATGCTGTCGACCGAGGACGGCCGGGCCGCGTGCTCGGTCATCTACCTCGCGCACCTGTCCGAGGAGGAGCGCCAGTTCGTCGTCACGCTGGTCCTGTCCAAGCTCGTCACCTGGATGCGCGGCCAGTCGGGCACGCCGGACCTCCGGGCCCTCGTCTACATGGACGAGGTCTTCGGCTACGTGCCACCGTCGGCCGCCCCGCCGGCGAAGAAGCCCATCCTCACCATCCTCAAGCAGGCCCGGGCGTTCGGTGTCGGCATGGTGCTCTCCACCCAGAACCCGGTCGACCTCGACTACAAGGCCATCTCGAACGCCGGTACCTGGATGATCGGCCGGCTCCAGACCGAGCGCGACGTGGACCGCCTGCGCGACGGCCTGCAGGCGGCATCCGGGTCCGTCGACGTCGAGCAGCTGCGGGCCACGATCGCCGGGCTCGGCAAACGGGAGTTCGTCCTCCACTCGACCAAGGCGTCGGCCCCCTCGGTCTTCACCACCCGTTGGGCCCTCGACTACCTGGCCGGGCCGCTCACCAAGGACCAGGTCGGCGCCCTCCCGGGCCAGGCCGCCACCGCACCGGCGTCGGCGGCGACGACCACGTCCACGGCCAGCGCCACGCCCGTCGAGCAGCGGGCGGTGGAGGTCGGCGAGGACGAGACCCCGGTGCCGCCGGCGGTCGCCGACGGCGTGCCCGTCCGTTGGGTCGACCCCGCCGCGCCGTGGCTCCCGGAGGTCGGCGGCGATCCGACCTCCCCCCGCCACCGTGCCGGGCTGGCCGTCCGGATCAACCTGCTGTTCGACGAGACCAAGGCCGACCTGCGCCACACCGAGGAGTTCGAGTGCGTCCTCGTCGGGCTCGGCGAGCACCTGGACCCCGCCGAGCTCGTCACCGTCGACTACGACGACCGGGACCTGCGCGAGACCGCCCCCACGCCGGCCGTCTACGAGCTGCCGGCGGCGCCGATCGGCACGTCGACCTGGTTCCGGGATGCCCGGAAGGCGGTGGTCGACCACCTCCACGCCGAGCGCACGGTCACCGTGCTGCGCAACGCCGAGCTGAAGCTGTGGTCCCGGCCCGGCGAGTCGGCGGAGGACTTCGCCGTCCGCTGCCGGGCCGCGGGCGAGGAGGCCGCCGAGGCCGACGCCGCGAAGGTCCGGGCCAAGCTCGAGCGACGCATGGGCACCATCCGCAAGGCCATCGACCGGGAGCAGACCCGGGTCGCCGAGCTCGAGGCCCGCGCCGGCGACGCCAAGCAGCACGAGCTGATCTCCGCCGCCGGCGACCTGCTCGGCTCCTTCCTCGGCGGGCGTCGCTCGGCCCGCTCGATCGTGTCCAAGGTGAAGGGCGTCTCGTCCCGCCGGAAGCAGACCTCGGCGGCCGGGCAGCGCCTCGAGACCGCCCTCGCCGGCGTCGAGGCCAAGACGGTGGAGCTGGCCGACCTGGAGGCCGAGCTGGTCGACGAGCTCGCCGAGATCGAGGCTGGGTGGGCCGACGTCGCCGATCAGGTCGAGGAGGTCGAGGTCGGGCTGGAGAAGAACGACATCGACGTCCGCCAGCTGGCGCTGATCTGGGTCCCCACCTGACGATCTGCTCAGGTCTCATCGCGTTGCTGTCGGTGGGCGTCGTTAGGTTCGCCTCCGTGGCCCTCACCGCTCCCCCACGCCCCACGACCGCCGAGGTCGAGGCCGAGCTGACCGAGCACGTCCGCGCCCTCGCCGGACCCGACGCCGTGCCCCGGCCCGAGCAGGTCGCCGCCGTGCAGGCCGTGGTGGCCGACGGCCGGCGCACGCTGCTGGTGGCCCGCACCGGGTTCGGCAAGTCGGCCGTGTACTTCTCCGCCACCCGCATGCTGCGCGACCGCGGGTGGGGGCCCACCGTCGTGGTGTCGCCGCTGCTCGCCCTCATGCGAGACCAGGTCGCTGCCGCCCAGCGGCTCGGCCTCGTCGCCGAGACGATCAACTCGTCCAACACCGACGAGTGGGACCGCATCGAGGCTGCCATCACGTCGGACGCCGTGGACCTCCTGCTGATCTCCCCGGAGCGGCTGGCCAACCAGGGCTTCCGAGAGCGGGTCTTCCACCTGCTGCTCGAGCAGCCGATGGCGCTCGTGTGCGACGAGGCCCACTGCATCTCGGACTGGGGCCACGACTTCCGCCCCGACTACCTGCGCCTGCGCCACCTGCTCGACGAGCTCCCGTCGTGGACGCCGGTGCTGGCCACCACCGCCACCGCCAACCAGCGGGTCACCGACGACGTCGCCTCCCAGCTCGGGTCGGACGCGCTCGTGCTGCGCACCACGCTGGATCGCGAAGCCCTGCACCTCTCGGTGGTCGACCTGCCCGACGACGCCCACCGCCTGGCCTGGGTGTCCGAGCACCTTGACGAGCTGCCCGGTTCCGGCATCGTCTACTGCCTCACCCAGGAGCAGGCCGGCCAGACCGCCGAGTGGCTGCGGCTGCGGGGCCACGCGTGCGAGGCCTACACCGGCGGCACCGAACCCGAGCAGCGCCTCGTGCTGGAGGAGCAGCTCCGGGCCAACGAGCTGAAGGCACTGGTCGCGACGTCTGCGCTCGGCATGGGCTTCGACAAGGGCGACCTGGCGTTCTGCGTCCACCTCGGCCTACCACCGACGCCGGTGGCCTACTACCAGCAGATCGGCCGCGCCGGCCGTGCCCTCCAGCGAGCCGAGGTCGTCGCCCTCCCCCGCCCGACCGAGGACGCCGCCGTGTGGCGTTGGTTCGAGCAGGTGAGCCTGCCGCCGGAGTCCACCTGCGACGAGGTGCTCCTGCAGCTCTCGTCGTCCCGACCCACATCGGTGCCCACGCTCGAGTCCGTCGTGAACCTCGGACGCAGCCGGCTGCAAACGCTGCTCAAGATCCTCGAGGTCGACGGCGCGATACGGGCGGTGAAGGGCGGCTACCTGCTCGCCGACGAGGGCTGGACCTACGACCGCGACAAGGCCGAGCGGCTCCGCCGGCTCCGGCGGGAGGAGTCCGAGCAGATGCTGGCCTTCGCCGACCGTCCCGGCTGCCGGCTGCGGTTCCTGCGCGAAGCGCTCGACGACGCCGAGGCCGAGGACTGCGGCCGCTGCGACCGCTGCCTCGGCACCGTCCGCACCACCGACCTCGACCCGGAGCTGGTCGCCGAGGCCGGGCGGCACCTGCGTGCCGGCGACGTCGGCATCGAGCCCCGCCGCCAGTGGCCGACCGGGCTCGACGAGCCCAAGGGCCGCATCAAGCCCGACGCCCAGGCCCGGTGGGGTCGGGCGCTGTGCCGGGTGGGCGACGGCGGCTGGGGGCCGATGATCGACGAGGTCCTCACCGGGGATCGCCTGCTCCACGAGGACATGGTCCGGGCCGTCGCCGGCGTGCTGAAGCGCTGGGACTGGGAGCAGCGACCGGGCTGGATCTGCCCGGTGCCGTCCCGTCGGCGCCAGGGCCTCATCGACCGGCTGTGCTCGGGCCTCGGCCAGCTCGGCAAGCTGCCCGTCCACCCGGCCCTGGTCCGCATCGAGGACGGCGGCTTCCAGGCCGACCAGGCCAACTCCGCCCACCAGGTCGCCAACGTGTGGGGGCGCTTCACCGTGGACCCCGACCAGCTGCCCGAGGGCGGCCTGCTCGACGGTCCGGTGCTGCTGGTGGACGACGAGTGCGATTCCCGCTGGACATTGACGGTGGCGGCCCACCTGCTGCGGGAGGCCGGCAGCGGCCCGGTGCTGCCGCTGGTGCTGCGCAGCCGCTGAGCCCCGGCCATACGGTGCGCACCGTGGATCTCGACTTCGGGGACGCGCTCCGCGCCCACCTCAGCACCAACCTGGGACGGCACGACCGCCTCGGCTTCGACCTCGGCGAGCGGCGTCACGCCGCCGTGGCAGTGGTCGTGGTGGACAGCGACGCCGACCTCCACGGGGTCGACGACGAGCGCATCGACGCAACGCTGCTCGCCGACATCCCCGGGGCCGAGGACATGGCGCTCACCGGCAGCGTGGCCGGCACCGCCGGCGGGCCGGCGGTGCTGCTCACCCGACGAGCCAGCCGGATGCGGGCCCACGCCGGGCAGTGGGCACTCCCCGGCGGCCGCCTCGACGCCGGCGAGACACCGATCGACGCCGCCCGTCGGGAGCTGCAGGAGGAGCTCGCCCTCGACCTGTCCGACTCCGCGGTGCTGGGCGTCCTCGACGACTACCCGACCCGGTCGGGCTACGTCATCACGCCGGTCGTGCTCTGGGGTGGCGCCGACCCGGCGATGGAGCCGCAGCCCGACGAGGTCGCCTCCGTCCACCGGATCGCGTTCCGCGAGCTGTGCCGTCCGGACTCGCCCCGGTTCGTCACCATCCCCGAATCGGAGCGCCCGGTGGTCCAGGTGCCCATCGGGGGCGACCTCATCCACGCCCCCACCGGCGCGGTGCTCCTGCAGTTCCGACGGGTGGCGATCGAAGGGGTCCACGAGCGGGTCGACGGCTACGAGCAGCCGGTGTTCGCCTGGCAGTGACGGGCCGGCTGGTCGACGAGGCCCGGCCATCGACGCCGGACCCACGGCGTGCGATGATCCCGCGCATGGCGACGGTCGCGGAGCACTACGGGCGCTCGGGCGCCCTCGCCAAGGTCCAGGCGGGGCTCGATCGCATCGCCCCCGACGGCGGGGCGGTCTCCCTCGAGCAGCTCGCCGGGTTCGACCACTTCCACACCGGCGGCCTGCTGGCCACCGAGCGCATGGCCGCGCTGCTGGCACCGACAGCCGACGACCTCGTGCTCGACGCAGGTGCGGGGCTGGGCGGACCGGCCCGGCTGCTGGCCGACCGGTACGGGTGCCGGGTCATCGGGATCGACCTCACGGAGGAGTTCGTCGAGGTCGGGCGCCTGCTGAACCGCCGGACCGGCCTGGAGAACCTCGTCGACCTGCGTGTCGGCGACATCACCCGGATCGACCTGCCGGACGCGTCCGTCGACCACGTCCTCACCCAGCACGTGGCGATGAACATCGCCGACCGGGCCGGCCTCTACCGCGAGCTCCGTCGTGTCCTGGAGCCCGGCGGCCGCCTCGCCCTCTTCGACGTCGTCGCCGGCGACGGTGGCTCGCTGCTCCTGCCCGTCCCGTGGGCGACCGAACCGCACCAGAGCCACCTCGTCACCGCCGACGAGCTCCGCACGCTGCTGCGTGGCAGCGGCTTCACCATCGACGTCGACGAGGACCCGACGCCGGTCATGCTGCCGATGATGCGCCAGATGCTGGCGGCGCCGTCACCCGACACGCCGCTGTCCACCGCGATGTTCATCGACGACCTGCAGACCAAGGGACCTCGCTACCTGCAGAACCTGGCGGAGGGCCGGACCGGGCTCGCGCTGATGGCCTGCACCGCCACCTGAGCGGTGCTCGGCGCTACTCGACGAAGCGGCGGGCCTTCACCGGCTTGCCCCGCACCGAACCCTTGTTGAGCGCCTTGATGACGTCCTCCACCGCGCCCTCGGGGACGCCGACGACGGCGTAGGTGTCGCCGATGCGGATCGGCCCCACCTCGCGGCCGGGGATGCCCGCCTCGTTGGCGATGGCCCCCACCAGGTCGGCAGGGCGCACGCCGGCCTTGGAGCCGAGGTTCACGTACACCGAGCCGGTCGGGCCGTCGGGGGTGCGCCGGCCCCGGTCGCTGCGACCGGCGGGCTTGCCCTTGGCGCCCTTGTCCCAGCTGCCCTTGTCCTTGCCGCCCTTGCCGCCCTTGGGCCCCTTCATCGACGCGCTGGGGATCTCGGTCTCGTCGACCGACCCCTCGGCTTCGCGGAGGAGCTTGATGGCGGCGAGGGCGATGCTGCGGTCGTCGAACTCGTCGAGCGCCTCGAGCACCTCGCCGAACTCGTCGATGTCGCCGGCGACGAGCACGGCCTCCAGCGCCTCGGCGGTCCGCTCGATCTGGGTGGCGCGGAGGTCGTCGACGCTGGGGATCCGGGCCACCTCCAGGCGCTGCTTGGTCAGCCGCTCGATGTTCTCGAGCAGGCGACGCTGGCGTGGCTCGACGAGCGTGATGGCAGTGCCGGTCCGCCCGGCGCGACCGACCCGCCCGATCCGGTGCACGTACGCCTCGGGCGCGGCGGGTACGTCGTAGTTCACGACGTGGGTCAGGGTGTCCACGTCGAGGCCGCGGGCGGCCACGTCGGTGGCGATCAGCAGCTCGGCCGTGCCGTCGCGCAGGCGACCCATGACCCGGTCCCGCTGCTCCTGGTCCATGCCGCCGTGCAGGGCCTCGGCCCGGTGGTTCCGGCTGTTCATGGTGACGGTGAGCTCGTCGACCTCGGCCCGGGTCCGGCAGAACACGATGGCCGAGGTGGCCGCCTCCACGTCGAGGATGCGCCCGAGGGCGGCCGCCTTGTGGTGGCGGTCGACGACGTAGGCGGTCTGGCGGACCAGGTCGGAGTCGGTGCCGACGTCGCCGGCCTTGATCGTGATGCGCTTCGGATCCCGCTGGTGGCGCTCGGCGATCGCGGTGATGCGACGGGGCAGCGTGGCCGAGAACAGCACGGTCTGGCGCTCGCTCGGGGTGTGCTCGAGGATCGTCTCGATGTCGTCGGTGAAGCCCATGTCGAGCATCTCGTCGGCTTCGTCGAGCACCACGGTGGTGATGGCGTCGAGCTTCAGTGACCGGCGGTTGATGAGGTCGATGGCCCGGCCGGGGGTGGCGACCACGATGTGCGCGCCCCGCTCGATCGACTTGAGCTGGCGCTGGATCGGCTGGCCGCCGAAGACGGCCACGACGCGCACGCCGAGGCTGCGCCCGTAGTTGGACACCGCCTGCTGCACCTGCATGGCCAGCTCGCGGGTCGGCACGAGGATCAGCGCGGTGGGACGGGTCGCCGGCACGTCACCGAGCCGGTGGAGCAGCGGCAGCGCGAAGGCGGCCGTCTTCCCCGTGCCGGTCGCGGCCTGGCCGAGCAGGTCCGAGCCCTCGATGAGCACAGGGATCGCCTCGCGCTGGATCGGGGTGGGCTCTTCGTAGTCGAGCTCGACGAGGCGGGCGACGAGCTCCTCGCGCAGGCCGAGGTCGGCGAAGGAGGTGACGGGGTCTTCAGGGCTCACCCCCCAATGCTCACAGGCCGGGGCCGCTCAGGGGCAATCCCGGATCAGTGCAGGGCGGCGGCGACCTCACCCATGCGGGCCAGCGACCTCGGGTCGCCCTGGTGCATCTCCTCGGCGAAGTACAGGATCAGCCGGTCGGCGATGCCGTCGTACTTCGTGCGCAGCACGTCGGCCAGGTCGTCCCATGCGGCCTCGACGGCGAAGTGGGCGAGCATGTCATCGGTGATGAGGGCGGCCATGCCGGCCATGTCGCCGGCCTTGAGCTTGTCGTTGATCGCCGAGGACGTGCCCTCGAAGCCGAGCATGTCGAACATGAAGGCGTAGTTCTTCGTCGACCCGTAGAACGCGATCTGGAACTTGGCGCGCTCGCGCCAGCGGGCCCGCTCCTCCTCGGTGTCGCCGACGACGGTGAACACCGGCACCGACAGCGTCAGGTCGTCGAAGGTGCGGCCGGCGTCGTCGGCGCCCTCGCGGAGGCCGGGAAGCAGGTTGTCGTCGAGGTAGGTGCGGGAGTGGAAGGGGTGCACGTGCACGCCGTCGGCCACCGCACCGGCCATCTGGACCATCCACGGGCCCACCGCGGCGATGTCGACCGGGGGGTCGGGGTGGTCGATCGGACCGGGCGACCACATCTGGGGCATGAGCGAGAGCTCGTGGTACTCGCCGTCGAACTCGAGGCCGTGGCCCCGGAACGAGGAGAACAGCGCCTTCACCGCCTGCACGTACTCGCGCATGCGGGGGCCGGGCGGGTCGAAGTCCACGCCGTAGCGGCGCTCGATGTGGGCCCGCACCTGCGTGCCGAGCCCGAGGCGGAACTTCCCGTCGGTGATGTCCTGCAGCTCCCAGGCGTTGGTCGCCGTCACGGTCGGGCTGCGGGGGAACGCCACGGCGATCCCGGTCGAGAGCGACAGCCGAGGGGCGGCCAGCGCGGCTGCGGCGACCGACAGGTACGCGGTGCGGCCCGACTCGACGTAGACGATGCCGTCGAGGCCGGCCCCGTCGACCGCTCGGGCGAACTCCTGGACCTTGTCCAGCCGGCGTCCGCCGGCCATCACGTGCAGCTCCATGGGTGCTCCTCTCCCCTATCGGGGGTCCTGGATCGAGACGGTGCCCTGCGCTGCGGCTGCGAGGCGGGCGCCACCCTCGGGGGTGTCGTTGGTGACGTCGATGCGAACGACGGCCGTGCGGCGGCTCATCGAGATGATGTCGGCCCGGGCCCGGAGCACGCCGTCGCGCACCGGACGCAGGAGGTTGAGCTTGAACTCGGTGGTGGCCGCCCACTGACCCGACGCCATGACCGGGTACATCACCGAGCCGAGCACGTGGTCCGCCAGCGCGGACACCACGCCGCCGTGGGCGGTGCCGAACGGCGTGAGCAGGTCGGCCCGCACGTCGAGCTCGGCCTCGATCCATCCCGCACCGCACCCCGAGTGGCGGATGCCGAGGAACCCCATGAGCCCCGCCTCGAGCATGGGGTTGGTGCCGAGCATGCCCTCGGCGGTCTGTTCGGAGTAGTTCGGGAACTCCAGGGACGGGTCCGCCATGGCGACGGACCATAGTTGACCGATCGGTCAAGAAGCGGCGGGCTCGTCGGAGACGTGGCGTCGGACGACCCGGTACAGGCGGTAGAGGATGAAGGCACCGACGGCGAGCAGCATCGCGTTGGTGAAGTACGAGCTGTACTGGTCGACGGCGTCGTAGTTGTCGCCGAGGATCGAACCGAGCCAGGTCAGCACGCTCACCCAGAACGCCGTGCCGATCAGGTTGAGCACGAAGAACCGGCCCCAGCCCATGTCCTGGATGCCGGCGGGGATCGCGATGAAGGCGCGCAGCCCGGGGAGCAGGCGACCGATGACCACCCCCCACTGGTCGTGGCGGCGGAAGAAGTCCTGGCCCCGCTCGAGGTTGTCGTGGGTGAACCCGAGCCACCGCCCGTAGGTCGCCAGGAAGTCGTCGACCTGGTCCTCGGAGAACCGACGGGCGAGCGCGAAGAGGGCGAGCGACCCGGTCTGGCTGCCGGCGATCCCGGCTGCGCCCGCCATCCAGATGTTCAAGTCGCCTCGGGATGCCGTGAACCCGCTGAAGGTCATGACGATCTCGGACTGCACCACGGGGAAGAAGATCTCCACGATCATCAGCAGGTAGATGCCCGGGTAGCCGATCGTCTCGATGAAGGTGGTGACCCAGTCGCTCACCCTTGGCCCGTACCCACCCGTCTAGGTTCCGACCATGAGCGACGCCGGACTTCGCATCGACCGCCACGGCGACGTCGAGGTGCTGACCCTCGACCGTCCCGATGCTCGCAACGCCCTGACCTTCGAGCTGTACGACGCCCTGGAGACCGCTGTCCGGGAGACCTCAGCTCGCTGCCTGGTGATCACCGGCGCCGACCCCGCCTTCTGCTCGGGCGATGACGTCAAGCAGGTGATGGTGGGCGCCGGGGAGGCCACGTCGTCGAACCTGTCCCGCTCCCCTCGGCTCACCCCGGCTGCCGACGCGCTCCTGCACACCGACGTGCCGGTCATCGCAGCCGTCAACGGTGCTGCGGTGGGCTGGGGCATGGAGCTCGCGCTCATGGCCGACATCCGCATCGCCTCGGACCGGGCCAAGTTCGGTGAGCTGTTCGTGCTCCGGGGCCTGGTGTCCGACGTCGCCGGCATCGGTCGCCTCGCGCAGCTGGTCGGGCGGGAGAACGCGGCCCTGCTGCTCTACACCGGCGCCGTCATCGACGCGGAGCGCGCCGAGCGCATCGGCCTGGTCTCCTCGCTGGTCCCCCACGAGGACCTGCTCCCCGTGGCGCTGCGCCTGGCCGAGGAGATCGCGTCCCGGCCCCCACTCGCCGTCCAGTCCATCAAGCACGGGCTGCGCAAGGCGCTCGATCCGGACTGGACCGAGCTCGGCCGTTGGGTCTCCTCCACCCTCGCCGACCTGTTCCGCACCGAGGACCACAAGGAGGGCGTCGCCGCCTTCCTCGAGAAGCGGCCGCCCGAGTTCACCGGGCGCTGACCACCGAACCGAACCGGGCCGCGTCAACCGCCACTGCGTGCGTGCCCCGCGGCCCAGAACCGATCGTGAGCGAGCCTCAGCGGTCGGTGACGTCGACCGTTTCGGCCATGTCGTCCAGCACCTCGACGGCCTCGTCGTAGCCGATGTCGTAGCCGAGGTCGTAGGCGTCGAGGAAGAGCGTCGCGTCGCCGCGCACCTCCGACAGGTCGACCATCCAGCGGACGTAGGCCGTCCCCTCGGGGTACAGCCCCTCGGCCTCCTGCTGCCCCTCGACCCGCACGGCCGGGAGCCCGTCGATCGTGGTCTCCTCGCGCGCCCCGTCGCCCGGCGCAGGCTCGACGACCTGCTCGAAGGGAACCGGGTCGACGAACGCGCTCACCACGCCCGTCCGCTCGTCGGTCGCGGGCGCGGGCTCGTCCAGCGGTGCAGGCCCGAACTGGCCGCAGTCGCTGACGGCCTCCCAGTCGCCGGGGAACGAGATCGTGAAGCCGTCCAGCGACTCGCACGACTGGTCGAGCTGCGCCTGGTCGGCCCCGTCGCCGGCGGTGGTCGGCGGGGCGGTCGTGGAGGTGGTCGAGGTCGTGCTCGACGTGGTGCTGGTCGTCTCGGAGGAGACCGTGGATGGGTCGCCGGAGGCGGCGGGGGGCGTGTCGTCGTCGTCACCGCAGGCACCGGCGACGAGCGCGAGCGCGGCGAAGGAGAGCATCAGGCGTCGCATGGCCGGTCCCTAACCGAGGAGGACCGGGCGGTAGAAGGTCCGCCGGTGGGCTACCGGGGGACCTCCTTCCAGGGCAGGTCCTTGTCGACGCGCGGTTCGCCGGGCAGGCCGAGCACCCGCTCGCCGAGGATGTTCTTCATGATCTCCGACGTGCCGCCCTCGATGGAGTTGGCCCGGGACCGCAGGAACATCTTGCGAGCCGAACCGGGAGGGCCCTCGAGCCCGATGGCGTCGGCTCGGCGCATCTCGAAGTCGTAGTCGACGAGGCCCTGCGCGCCGAGCAGGTCCACGCAGTACGCGTAGATGTCCTTGTTCACGAGGGCGAGCATGAGCTTGGAGATCGACGACTCCGGGCCGGGGTTGCCGGCCTTGCGGGCCTGGCCGGCCCGGATGTTGGTGAGGCGCAGCGCCTCGGCCTGCACCCACAGCTGCATGAGCCGGTCACGGTGGGCGTCGGTGCGAGCCCAGTCGGGCAGGTCGTTCCAGATCCGCACGGCCTCGGCGATGGGGCCGGAGCCGGCCGGGCGGGGACCGCCGCCACCACCCCCGCCGATGGATGTGCGCTCGTTCATCAGCGTGGTCATCGAGACCCGCCAGCCGTCGCCGATGTCGCCGATGCGGTCGGCGTCGGGGATGCGGACCTCGTCGAGGTACACCTCGTTGAACTCGGCCTCACCGGTGATCTGGCGCAGCGGGCGCACGTCGACGCCGGGGGCGGTCATGTCGACCATGAAGTAGGTGAGACCCTTGTGCTTGGGCTGGTCGGGGTCGGTGCGAGCGACGAGCATGCCCTTGTTGGCCAGGTGGGCCATGGTGTTCCACACCTTCTGGCCCGACACGACCCACTCGTCGCCGTCGCGCACGGCCTTGCACGACAGGCCGGCCAGGTCGGAGCCGGCGCCGGGCTCGGAGAACAGCTGGCACCAGGCGTCCTCGCCCGTGTACATCCGGCGCAGGGTGCGGGACTTGAGGTCCTCGCTGCCGTGGCTGACGACGGTGGGGCCGGCGAGGGCGAGCCCGAAGAACTGGGTCTGGTCCATGCTCGGCCCGCCGGCCTCGCGCAGCGCCTTCTCGACGATGCGCTGGTGCGTCGGCGCCAGGCCCATGCCGCCCCAGCCCTCGGGGAAGTGGATCCAGGCCAGACCGGCGTCGTAGACGGCACCCCGGAAGGTGACCTTGTCGACCTGCTTCGGGTCGTGCTCGGCGAGCAGCTGCTCGACCGCCTCGGTCACGCGGGCTTCGTCGGTCGTGCTCATCGGTTCCCCCTGTGCGGCATCGCGAACTCGTGTCGCTGGCATCTGAGCCGGTGGCCACGCGGACGGTCAAGATCACCGACGCCGGTGCAGGAAGCCCGCGTAGGGTCCCGCCCCATGGCGCTCGAACCCACCATCGATCCCTCCGAGGTCGGCGTCGACCCCGGCCGGCTCGCCCGCATCGACGAGCTCACCCACGCCTACGTCGACGACGGGCGGTTCCCGTTCGTCCAGCTGCTCGTCAGCCGGCGGGGCGAGATCGTCCACCACGACCTGTACGGCTACGCCGACCGGGACAGCGACCGGCCGATCCGGGACGACTGCATCGTCCGCGTGTACTCGATGACCAAGCCGGTCACGAGCGTGGCGCTGATGATGCTCTACGAGCAGGGCAGGATCCTGCTCGAGGACCCGGTCTCGAAGTACCTGCCCGCCTTCGCCGATCCCCGGGTGTTCACCAGCGGCAACCAGCAGCGCTACGAGACCCGCGAGGCAGCCCGGGAGATCACGGTCCACGACGTGCTCACCCACATGTCGGGCCTCACCTACGGCTTCCAGAACCAGCACGCCGTCGACGCCATCTACCGCACGCACGGCCTCGGCGACTTCAGCCCGTCGACCCGCAGCCTCAGCGAGGAGATGGAGCTGCTCGGCAGCCTGCCGCTGCAGTTCGATCCCGGCACCAGCTGGTGCTACTCGATGTCCACCGACGTCTGCGGCGCCATCGTCGAGGTCGTCAGCGGCATGGCCCTCGACGAGTTCTTCGAGCGGGAGATCTTCGAGCCGCTGAAGATGCCCGACACCTCGTTCTGGGTCGAGGGCGAGGACCGCTGCGCCCGCTTCACCACGAACCACCTGTTCTTCGGGGGCACCACGAGCGTGATGGACCCGTGGGACAAGTCCCTCTACCACCGGCGCCCGCCGATGCTCTCCGGCGGCGGCGGCCTGGTCTCGACCATGGCCGACTACCACCGCTTCGTCCGGATGCTGGAGCGTGGCGGCGAGCTGGACGGCGTGCGGCTGCTGTCGCCCCGCACCGTGCGGTACATGGCCAGCAACCACCTCCCCGACGGCCGGGACCTCAACGACATGGGCCAGGTCGGCTTCGCGGAGTCGGCCATGGAGGGGATGGGCTTCGGCCTCGGGTTCAGCGTGTCCGTCTCGCCGCAGGAGAACCGGGCCATCGGCTCGCCGGGCGACTACGGCTGGGGCGGCGCCGCCTCCACGGCCTTCCGCATCGACCCGGTCGAGGAGCTGAGCTTCGTGTTCCTCACCCAGCTGCTGCCGTCGTCGACGTACCCGATCCGGCGGGAGCTGCAGTCCACCATCTACCAGGCGCTGGTGGACTGATGGAGCAGGCCTCCGGAATCCTCTCGGCCGCCGGGCTCGCCGACGACGTGCTCACCGGCGGCGACCTCGACGTCCGCACCCCGATCGACGGGAGCCTGCTGGCGTCGATCGCCACGGTCGATGCCTCCGACGTCGACGGCGCGGTGCAGCGGGCGTCCGATGCCTTCCGCACGTGGCGCGACGTGCCTGCGCCCCGTCGCGGCGAGCTGGTCCGGTTGCTCGGCGAGGAGCTGCGGGCCGCCAAGGACGACCTCGGCGCCCTCGTCTCGCTGGAGTGCGGGAAGATCCGCCAGGAAGGCCTCGGCGAGGTCCAGGAGATGATCGACATCTGCGACTTCGCCGTCGGCCTGTCCCGCCAGCTCCACGGCCTCACCATCGCCTCCGAGCGGCCGGGTCATGCCATGCGGGAGACCTGGCACCCGATGGGCCCCTGCGCGGTGATCACCGCTTTCAACTTCCCCGTGGCCGTGTGGGCGTGGAACACCGCCCTCGCGCTGGCGTGCGGCGACCCGGTGATCTGGAAGCCGTCGGAGAAGGCGCCGCTCACCGCGCTCGCCACCCTCGGCATCTTCCAGCGCGCGGCCGAGCGATTCGGTGACGCACCTGACGACCTCGTCCAGGTGGTGGTCGGCGACGCCGAGGTCGGTCGGGCCCTCGCCGAGCACCCCGACGTGGCGATCGTGTCCGCCACCGGCTCCACCCGCATGGGCCGGGCCGTCAGCCAGGCCGTGGCCGCCCGCCTCGGGCGCAGCATCCTCGAGCTCGGCGGCAACAACGCCATGATCGTGGCGCCCTCCGCCGACGTGGACCTGGCCCTGCGAGCGGTGGTCTTCTCCGCGGTGGGCACGTGCGGCCAGCGCTGCACCAGCCTGCGCCGGCTCATCGTGCACGACGACGTCGCCGACCGGCTGCTCCCCGCCCTCGAGCGCACCTACGCCGGACTGCCGGTGGGCGATCCCCTCGCCGACGGCACCCTCGTCGGTCCCCTCATCGACGGCGCCGCGTTCGACGCCATGCAGGCCGCCCTGGACCAGGCACGCGAGCAGGGCGGCACCGTGGTCGGCGGCGAGCGCATCACCGACGCGGTCCCAGCGGCAGACGACGCCGAGGGCTTCTACGTCCGCCCCGCCATCGTGCACATGCCGGCCCAGACCGACCTCGTCCGCACCGAGACGTTCGCCCCGATCCTCTACGTGCTGCGGTACCGAGACCTCGACGACGCCATCGCCATGCACAACGACGTCCCCCAGGGCCTGTCGTCGTGCATCTTCTCCACCGACGTGCGCGAGACCGAGCGGTTCCTGTCGGCCACCGGCTCCGACTGCGGCATCGCCAACGTGAACATCGGCCCGTCCGGCGCCGAGATCGGTGGGGCGTTCGGTGGCGAGAAGGACACCGGCGGCGGACGGGAGTCCGGCTCCGACGCCTGGAAGGGCTACATGCGCCGCCAGACCGCCACCGTCAACTGGTCCCGGGAGCTCCCGCTCGCCCAGGGCATCGTCTTCGACGTCGAAGGCGGCACCACCGTGCCCATCGATGGGGAGGCACCTTGATGCCGCTGCAGTCCGTCGCCGTGCTCGGCCTCGGCAAGGTCGGCCTGCTGGCGGCGCGCCTGCTCGACCAGCTCGGCTACGACGTGAGCGGCCACGACCTGCGCCAGCCGAGCGAGGAGCTGCCGTTCCCCGTCCTCGGCACCGACGTGTCCGACGCCGACGAGCTCGGCCGGGCCCTGGCCGGGTCCGACGCCGTGCTCTCCTGCCTGCCGTACCACTGCAACCGCTTGGTGGCCGAGGTCGCCCACCGGCTCGGCATGCACTACTTCGACCTCACCGAGGACACCGCCACCACCGAGGCCATCCGGGCCATGGCCGAGACCGCCACCGGGCTCATGGCCCCCCAGTGCGGGCTCGCCCCCGGCTTCGTGGGCATCGTGGCCGCCTCCCAGGTCGAGTCCTTCGACCACTGCCGGGCGATCCGCATGCGGGTCGGCGCCCTCCCCCAGCACCCCACCGGCCTCCTCGGCTACGCCTTCAACTGGTCCCCCGAGGGTGTGGTGAACGAGTACCTCAACGACTGCGAGGTCATCGAGGACGGGGTGCGCAAGTGGGTCTCGCCGATGGAGTGGAAGGAGGCCGTCTACGTCGCCGGCACCAAGCTCGAGGCGTTCACCACCTCCGGCGGGCTCGGGACGATGTGCGACACCTACCTCGGTCGGGTCGAGAACCTCGACTACAAGACCATGCGGTACCCGGGCCACATGGACCTGATGAACTTCTTCTTCCACGAGCTGCTGCTGCGCGACCGCCGGGAGCTGGCCGGGGAGATCCTCACCCACGCCAAGCCCCCGGTGGACGAGGACGTGGTGTACATCCACGTGTCCTCGGAGGGCACCGCCGACGGTGAGCTGCGCCGCATCGAGTACGCGCGGGCGCTGCTCCCACGCGAGGTCGCCGGCACCACCGCCCGAGCGATCGCGTGGACCACCGCCGCCTCGGTCGTGGCCGTCATCGACCTGGTCCGCGACGGCGTGCTGGTCGATCGCGGCTTCCTCCGCCAGGAGGACGTGCCGCTGCAGGCGCTGCTCCGCACGCCGAGCGGCAGCCTCTTCGAGCGACCCGGCGAGGGCCAGACCGTCTACGACGCCTGGTGGCGACCGGGCGCCGAACCGGGTTCGGCGTCCACGTAGACCCAGCGGCCGCGGTGCCGGGTGAACCGGCTCCGCTCCCGGACCGTCGCCACCTGGCCGAGCTCGTCCACCCGGGCCTCGAACGCCACGACGCCCTCGTCGTCGTCGGGGCCGCCAGCCACCACGTCCACCACGTCGAGGCCGAGCCAGCGCTCGGCGCCCATCTCGACCGCATCGGGCCGGGTCGAGGGGTGCCAGGACGCCAGCAGGTGCCGCTCGTCGTGGCGCACGTAGGCCGTGTAGCGGGAGCGCATGAGCGCCTCGGCGGTCGTCGCCGGCTCCCCGCGGAGGATGGGAAGGCAGCAGCGGGCGTCGCGCTCGCCCGACCCGCAGGGGCACGGCTGCACCACGGCGAACGACGGCTTGGGGGTCGACGAGGTCATCGCCGGGGAGTGTGCCAGCCGCTCCCGTCGGAGCCGAGACGTGAGACTCCTGACACACTGCACCCATGGCCGAACACGATCTCGTCATCCGCGGCGGCACGGTGGTCGACGGCACCGGCGCCCCCCGCCGCACCGCCGACGTCGCCATCAGCGACGGCACCGTCACCGAGGTGGGCTCGGTCTCCGGGCGCGGCGCCCGGGAGATCGACGCCGACGGCGCCCTGGTCACACCCGGCTTCGTCGACGTCCACTGCCACTACGACGGCCAGGCCACCTGGGACGAGCGGCTGCAGCCCTCGTCCTGGCACGGCGTCACCACCGTGGTGATGGGCAACTGCGGTGTCGGGTTCGCCCCCGTCCACGACCAGGACCACGAGCGGCTCATCCAGCTGATGGAGGGCGTCGAGGACATCCCCGGCGCCGCGCTGGCCGAGGGGCTCCAGTGGGGTTGGACCGACTTCGCCGGCTTCCTCGACGCCGTCGACCGCCGCCCGCACGACCTCGACGTCGCCGCCCAGGTGCCCCACGCCGCCGTGCGCCTGCACGCCATGGGCGAGCGCGGCGCCGACCACGAGGAGGCCGCGACCCCGGAGGAGATCGCCGAGATGGGCCGGATCGTGGCCGACGCCATCCAGGCCGGCGCGCTCGGGTTCACCACGTCGCGCACCCGGAACCACAAGACCAGCACGGGCGCCTACACGCCGACGCTCACCGCAGCGCGCGACGAACTGGTCGGCATCGCCGAGGCCGTCGGCGCCACCGGCACCGGCGTGCTCCAGATGGTCGGCGACTTCCTCGACCTCGACCACGAGTTCGGCACCCTCGTCGAGATGATGCGAGCCTCGGGCCGGCCCCTCTCGTTCTCGCTGGCCCAGTCGCCCCTCGCCCCCGACCAGTTCCGCGAGCTGCTGAAGCGCCTCGACGCCGCCGTCGACGACGGCTTCGACATGCGGGCCCAGGTCGCGCCCCGCGCCGTCGGCCTGCTGCTCGGCCTCGACTGCACCCTCAACCCGTTCCTGGCCAACCCGGTGTGGCGCGAGGTCGCCGACCGCCCGCTGGCCGAGCAGGTCGCCACCATGTCCGACCCGGAGTTCCGGCGTCGCGTGCTCGAGGCCCACGAGACGGGCAAGGCCAAGGGCAAGCTCGGCGGCGGCCTCATCGGCGCCTTCGACCGCATGTTCCCGCTGGACGACCCGCCCGAGTACGAGCCCGACCTCGCCGACGCGATCACCGGCCAGGCCCAGCGTGCCGGCGTCGACCCGGCCGAGTGGGCCTACGACTTCATGCTCGGCGACGGCGGCTCGGCCATGTTCTACGTGCCGTTCCTCAACTACGCCGAGGGAAACCTGGACACCACCCGGGAGATGCTGGCCCACCCCCGCACCGTCCCCGGCCTGTCCGACGGCGGCGCCCACGTCGGCACCATCTGCGACGGGTCGTTCCCCACCTTCCTGCTCACCCACTGGGGACGGGACCGCCAGCGCGGCGACCTGTTCGACATCGAGTGGCTGGTGCGCCAGCACACCCTCGAGACCGCCCGCACGGTCGGCCTGCTCGACCGGGGCGTGCTCGCCCCCGGCATGCGGGCCGACCTCAACGTGATCGACTTCGACCGCCTCGCCGTCTCCCGCCCCGAGATGCACCACGACCTGCCCGCCGGCGGTCGCCGGGTGCTCCAGCGGGCCACCGGCTACCGCCACACCGTGGTCGCCGGCGTGGAGACCTACGCCGACGGCGAGGCCACCGGCGAGCTGCCCGGTCGCCTGGTCCGCGGCGCCCAGCCCGCCCCCGGCTGACCCATCTGTTCGTTGGTGTGGAACCGACCACATCCGGTCACATCCGGACCAGCGAACGCTGGGTTCAGTGGCGCACCCGGCGGAGCAGGACCTCCTGCACGACCGTCGCGGCGTGCACGCCGGCTTGGGAGAAGACCTCGCCGATGGCCAGCCCGCGCGCGCCGGTGAGGTTGTGGCCGCGCAGCTCGTGCAGGTGCCACTCGGCCGGGTCGAGGGTCCGGTGGAACCAGATGGCGTGGTCGAGGCTGGCGTTCATGAACGTGCGCTCCCAGTCGCCTTCGTCTCGGACCAGCGTGCGATCGGGGTGCAGGGCGATGGCGCCATCGGTGGGGAGGTCGTCAGACACGTAGGAGATGGCGCACGCCCGCAGCAGGGGGTCGTCGGCGACGGGCTCCACCATGCGCAGCCAGGCCCGCGACAGGCCCGCGTCGGAGCGGCGCATGTCGCCCACGGGACGGCGGTCGAACACGTGGCTCCACCCGTCGGAGAGGTGGTCATCCGGCGACCCGGCGTCAGGCGAGAGGGAGACGGCCTGCACGTCGGCTTCGTCCTCGACGACGTGGAACGAGGCGGCCAGGTTGAAGATCGCCCCGATGGACTGGCGCGCCACGACGCGCCGGGTGACGAACGAGCGCCCGTTGCGGATGCGGTCGACCTCGAAGCGGATCGGCTCGGTGTGGTCGCCGGGCCGGATGAAGTACGCGTGCAGCGAGTGGGGCAGGTACTCGGGCTCGACCGTGAGGCCCGCCGCCCGGAGCGCCTGGGCCACGATCTGGCCGCCGTACAACCCGCCCCACGGGTAGCGGGGCCCGACGCCCACGTAGGTGTCGGCGCCGTGGGGCTCCAGGGCCATCATCTGGTCGAAGGTCGCCTGTTCGGTGTCGTCACCCACCCGGCGAGTCTTACCGCCGGTGCACCGCCGCCCGCCAACGTCCGGTGAGAGGGATGCGGGTCAGCGCCCGCGACGCGATCAGGGTCCACGCGAGGACCTGGTCGAGGGGGATGTCGATGGGCACCCACACGACGAGGCCCCGCTTGGAGTGGTCGGCCACCACACGCCAGCGGTCCGGGAGGGTGATGTCCTTCTCGGCCAGGTGGCCCATGGCGTCGGCACCCGTCCCGTGGAGGATGCCGATCGACATCGGCTCGGGCCGGCGCCGCTCGACATCGGCCGGGACCCAGGTGGCACGGGGCACGGCGGGGCCGCGCCCGGACACGATCTTGCCGAACAGGTTCTGCTCCGGAGCCGGGAACCGATCGTCGATGGCGGGGTCGAGGGTGACCCACCCGGCGCCCCCGGCGAGGTCGGCCATGGCGGACAGCACCTCACCGGGCGCGTCGGGATCGAACTCCAGGAACTCGACGTCGACGCCCACGTCGGTCAGAAGATCGAGGCGATCCGCTCCGTGGTGGCGTCGTCGAGGCGGCCCAGCACCTCGATCGCCTTCATGTTCTCGGTGACCTGCTCGACCCGGCTGGCGCCGGTGATGACCGTGGACACGTTGGGGTTCTTCGCGCACCAGGCCAGGGCGAGCTGGGCCGGGGTGGCGTCGAGCTCGTCGGCGATGCCCATGAACTCGCGCACCTTGGCGTTGACCTCCTCGTCGGTGACGCGGTCCTTGATCCACTCGTAGCCCTCGAGCGCGGCGCGGGAGCCCTCGGGGATGCCGTCGACGTACTTGCCCGTGAGCAGGCCCGACGCGAGGGGCGACCAGATGGTGAGGCCGAGGCCGATGTCCTCGTACAGGCGGGCGTACTCCTTCTCGACCTTGCGGCGGGCGAGCAGGTTGTACTGCGGCTGCTCCATCACCGGCGCGTGCAGGTGGTGGCGCTGGGCGATCTCGTAGGCGGCCCGGATCTCGTCGGCCGTCCACTCCGAGGTGCCCCAGTAGTAGGCCCAGCCGCGGTCGATGGCGTCGGACATGGCCCAGACCGTCTCCTCGATGGGCGTGTCCGGGTCGGCCCGGTGGCAGAAGACCAGGTCGTAGGCATCGAGGCCGATGCGCTCCAGCGACGCGGGGATGGCCTCCAGCAGGTACTTGCGGTTGAGCGTGAGGCGGCTGTTCGGGCTGTCGTGGATGCCCCAGTAGAACTTGGAGGACACCACGTACTCGTGGCGCTTCCAGCCGTTCTTGCGGATGGCCTCACCCATCAGGCGCTCGGACTCGCCGCCGGCGTAGGCCTCGGCGTTGTCGAAGAAGTTGACCCCGGCGTCGAAGGCGGCGCCCATGCAGTCGGCGGCCAGTCCCGAGTCGAGCTGGGGACCGAAGGTCACCCAGCTGCCGAAGGACAGCACGCTGACCTTGAGTCCAGAACGTCCGAGGCGGCGATATTCCATGTCCATGGCTCGCACCCTACGAGCGCCGCATCGGAGCCGCACCGCGAGCCCGTCGGTGGTAGGCACCCTCCATGACCGAGCAGCCCATGACCGAGCAGCCCAGCACCACCTCCGACGAGTTCGCCGGCCGCGTCGCCATCGTCACCGGTTCCTCGAGCGGCATCGGCGAGGAGATCGCCCGCCGGCTCGCAGCCGGCGGTGCGAACGTCGTGGTGAACTCGGCGTCATCGGTCGAGGCCGGCACGGCCGTGGCCGAGTCGCTCCCCACGGAGTCGATCTACGTGCAAGCCGACATCAGCGACGGCGACCAGTGCCGGGCGCTCGTCGACGCCACCGTGGAGCGGTTCGGCAAGCTCGACTACCTGATCAACAACGCCGGCTGGACCACCGTGGTCCCCCACGACGACCTCGACGCCCTCACCGACGAGGTGTTCCGGCGCACGTTCGACGTCAACGTGTTCGGCACGTGGTGGCTGACCAAGGCGGCCATGCCCCACCTCAAGGCGAGCGACGACGGCAACGTCGTGTCCATCACCTCGCTCGCCGGCGTGCGCCCGGTCGGGTCCTCCATCGCCTACGCCATGACGAAGGCGGCGCTGAACCACATGACGCTGCTGCTGGCGAAGTCCCACGGCCCGGTCCGGTTCAACGCCGTGGCGCCGGGCCTGGTCGACACGCCGTGGACGGCCGACTGGGGCCCGATGCACGAGGCGGTGTCGGCCATGGCGCCGGTGCCCCGCAGCGCCACGCCCGACGACTGCGCCGAGGCGACGCTGGCCCTCATCCGGAACCGCTACACGACGGGCCACGTCTTCCTGGTCGACGGCGGCCTCTCGCTCGTCGGTTGACCGCGCTCGCCGTCGCCGTCGCCGGTGCGCTCGGCGCGCTGCTCCGCTGGCGCATCGGGGTCGCCATCGGGCTGCGGTCGTTCCCGTGGGCGACGCTGGCGGTCAACGTCGTCGGCTGCTTCGCGCTGGCCGCCGTGCTCGCCGGCCCCGGAGCGACCCGCTGGTCGCCCACCACGACCACGGCGGTGGCCGTCGGCCTGCTCGGCGCGTTCACGACGTTCTCGACCTTCGGCTACGAGACCTTCACGCTCCTGCGCACCGACGAACCCGCCCGGGCGGCGGCGTACGTCACCCTCTCCCTCGCCGGCGGCCTGGGAGCCAGCGCCCTCGGCTGGGTCGTGGGCCGCAGCCTCTGAGAACTGGCAGCAGCCGCGGAACGCGTTCCGCAGCCGCTGCCAGAACGCTGGGGCGTGGGTCAGACCCGGGCACCGGCGATCCGGAGCGCGCCGGGCACGACCTCGCAGGTGACGGGGAGCGGGCCGAGCAGGTCGCCGTCGGCCCACATCTCCACCGCCGGGGCGTCGGCATCGGCGGCCTCGACCACCACGGTGCGACCGCGGTAGGTCGCGACGTCTGGGTGCTTCACGTGGCCGCCCCGGAAGACTCGCGGGAAGACGCGCAGGAACGTGCCCCGGCCGACGTCGCCGATCACGACCGCGTGGAGGAGGCCGTCGGCGGGCTGGGCGTCGGGGCAGATGCGCATGCCGCCGCCGAAGTAGGCCGTGTTCCCGATCGAGAGCATCGTGGTGTCGGCGTCGTGGGTCGTGCCGTCGACCGTGATGCGGGCGCGGATCGTGCGGAGCCGTGGCATCTGGAGCACCGTGGCCACCGTGTAGCGCTGCTGTCCGCGTGGCCAGCGCAGGCCGTTGGCCCGATCGGTCACGTCGCCGCTGAAGCCGAAGGTGGCCACGCTCGCCACCCAGCCGTGGTTCGTCCGCATGGCGTCGACCGGCACCGGGGCGGCGAGTGCCCGGCGCACGTGTTCGTCGAGCTTCCCGTCGAGCAGGCCGAGCGCACGGGCGAAGTCGTTCCCGGTGCCCTGGGGGACGATGCCGAGCCCGATCCCCGACTCGGCGACGGCGTCCACGGCGATGCGCACGAGGCCGTCGCCGCCGACGACGACCAGGCGATCGTGGCCGTCCGCCACCGCGCCGCGGGCGGCGGCCGCCGAGGCCTCGGCCGAGTCCGCCCGGAGGAGGGCTGCTCGCCGCCCACCGGCGCGGATCTCGTCGACGACGCGCTCGACGTCTCCCGTCCCGCCCCGCGCTGCGGGGTTCCCCAGCACCTGCACCTCGGTCACCTCTCGCACCGTAGGCCGCTACCGTCCCGCCGATGGCGACCTCCGACGCCGTCGAGCTCGAGATCAGCGGCCGCACGGTGCGCATCACCAGCCCCGACAAGGCCTTCTTCCCGGAGCGCGGCGAGACCAAGCTCGACCTGGTCGAGTACTACCTGGCCGTGGAGGAACCCTTCCTGCGGGCCGTGGGCGGGCGGCCGACCCTGCTGCAGCGGTTCCCCGACGGCGTGGGTGCCAAGTCCTTCTTCCAGAAGCGGGTGCCGAAGGGCGCGCCAGGGTGGCTGCGCACGACGACCATGAGCACCCCCAACGGCACCACGTCGAACGCGATGGTGCTGGAGGACATGGCCCACGTCGCCTGGGCGGTGAACATGGGCTGCCTCGGCTTCCACCCGTGGCCGTGCCGGGCCGACGACCCGGGGACCACCGACGAGCTCCGCATCGACCTCGACCCCTCCCCCGGCGTGGACTTCCCGATGCTGCGCGAGGCGGCCCAGGAGCTGCGCCGGCTGCTCGACGAGGACGGCCTCGCGTCGTTCCCCAAGACCACCGGCAACCGGGGCATCCACGTGCACGTCCCGATCGGCCCGGGCTGGGACTCCTACGACGTCCGCCTCGGCGCCGTGGCGGTGGCCCGGGAGCTGGAGCGCCGGCGACCGGAGCTGATCACCGCGGGGTGGTGGAAGGAGGAGCGCGGCAGCCGCGTCTTCGTCGACTTCAACCAGAACGCGCCGCACAAGACGGTGTTCGGCGCCTGGTCGGTCCGGGCCCGGCCCGGCGCGCAGGTGAGCACGCCCTTCCGCTGGGACGAGCTCGACCAGATCCACCCCGACGTGCTGACGATGGAGACCGTCCCGCCGAGGGTGGAGGAGAACGGCGACCCGTGGGATGGCATCGACGACGTCACCCAGTCGCTCGAGCCCCTGCTCGCCCGCTCCGCAGCCGACCGCCAGGCCGGGTTGCACGATGCGCCGTGGCCGCCCGTCTACCCCAAGATGCCGGACGAACCGCCGCGGGTGGCCCCGAGCCGAGCCGCCCGCTGACGTCGCCCGCGACGGGGTGGCGGCCCCGCCGCATCGGGTGCGAGGGTGACCGGATGGAACGAGGCACGAAGTACCTGCTCTCGAGCTCGATGCGGGCGCTGCACGCCGCCAACGCCCGCAACCCGATCTCCCGGTCGGGCCCCCTCAGCCTCCCCTCCTTCGCCTGGGGGCTCCCGGGCTCGGAGCTGCCCCGGCCGCACATGGCACTCCACGCGGCGTCGATGGCCTGGGCGATCGCCCGGGGATCGCACCGGACGCTGGCCGGGAAGGCCGGGCTCGCCCTCACGGCGGCGTCGATGGCGACCCTGTGGAAGGTCCACCAGCAGTCGACCGACGCCCAGCAGCTCGTCGAGCGTGCGCTCCGGGACCAGCTCGGCGACGACTACCGCAGCCGCATGGCGGAATCTCCCGTCGAGGCGACCCGCACCAAGCTCCCCACCCTGCCCACCCGCTCGGTGCGCAAGCGCTACGTCGACAGCGGCCACATCCAGTACAGCGAGTACGGCCGGCGGACCACCCTCGACGTGTGGAAGCGACCCGACCTGCCCGCCGACGCCGGCGCACCGGTCGTGGTGCAGGTGCACGGAGGCGCCTGGGTCCTCGGGGACAAGGAGGGCCAGGCGTACCCGCTGATGGCCCACCTCGTGGAGCGGGGTTGGGTCTGCGTCTCGGTCACCTACCGGCTCAGCCCCCGAGCGACCTGGCCCGACCACATCGTCGACGTCAAGCGGGCCCTGGCGTGGGTGAAGGACAACATCGCCGACCACGGCGGCGACCCGAGCTGGGTCGCGCTCACCGGCGGCTCGGCCGGCGGCCACCTGTGCGCCCTCGCCGCGCTCACCCCGAACGACCCGCAGTTCCAGCCCGGCTTCGAGGACGCCGACACCGCAGTGCAGGCCGCGGTCCCGTTCTACGGCGTCTACGACTGGCTCAACCGCGACGGCACCGGCCGCGACGACCTCACCAAGCTGCTGGTCGACCGGGTGGTCAAGCAGCCCTTCCAGTCCGCTCGGGACGTGTACGAGCAGGCCTCGCCCATGACCCACGTCGGCGACCACGCCGTGCCGATGATGCTGCTGCACGGGACCAACGACAGCCTCGTGCCGGTCGCCCAGGCCCGGTCCATGGTCGACATGCTGCGAGCCGAGTCGAAGCAGCCCGTCGTCTACGTCGAGTACCCGGGGGCGCAGCACGCGTTCGACGTGTTCTCCGGGAACCGCACCGACGCCGCGGTCGCCGGCATCGAGCGGTTCCTCAACGTGGCGCGCGGCGAGGCCGGCCAGCACGTCCACGAGTCGGCCAGCGAGCCTCAGCCCTCCTCGATCACGTAGCCGACGCCGGGCACCCACCGGGCCTCCGGCGGGATGTGCTCGGCGGACTCCACCACCCAGCCGACCCCGGCGACCCACCGGGTCGGGCCCGCCGGCGGCGACGGCACGTCCTGCTGCGTGGTCAGGTCGGCGTTGCCCCCGTCCCCCGGTCCTGGACGCGACGGCGACGCACCGACCTGCGTCGGATCCGCGTCGAGCTCCGGGTGGCGCCGACCCTGGGGACGGGGCTGGACGGTGGTCGGCGATGCATCCGGCCGGCGGGGCGGCACGGCTGGCGCCGGGCGGGACGCCGGCCGGGAGATGTCCCGGCGGGGCGGTGGTCCGCCGACGAGGCGGGGTTCGCGACGGGGGCGACGCTGCGGGGGCGCGGGTTCGGCCAGCAGCGCAGGCGCGGCCCGCCAGAACAGGGAGAGCACGATGCCGGCCGCACCGAGGGCGCCCAGGGCGATGGCGGGCAACCGGGTCTCGGCCACCATCGCCCCGACCAGGGCGGCGATGACCTCGGACTGATCGGGCGCCACGCGCCCGGCGAGCGCCGGGATGCCGTACGCGACCGCGAGCACGAGGGCGGACAGCATGACGGCCCAGATCCCGGCGCGCCGGATCACCGCCGGCCGGTTCGAGGTGATGACCAGGGCGAGGAGCGCGCCGACCGCGGCCACGCCGGCCAGGATCGGCACCGCGGTCAGCAGGCCCCTGCGAACCGGGCCGAGGTTCGGCACCCGCTCGGTCGGCAGCGAGACCGCGACCTGGGGGGCGGCCGGGAGCACGCCGTCCAGCTCCGGTCGGGCGGCGACGAGCGCATCGCGGCCGGCGCTGCCGAACGCACCGGGGTCGACCGTGCGCGGCACGTCGCCCTCGCCGAGCATCGCTTGGTGCGTGCGGACGAACGCATCGACGAAGACGGCCTCGACCGCCGGAGACTCGAGCGCCTGGGCGGCGCCGGCCTCGACGGTGGCGTCATCGACCGGGAACCCCTCGGGCAGCGAGGCCTGCACGCCGTCGGCGACGTTGGCCGCCAGGCGGGCCCGGACCGCCTCGTCCTCGTAGAGCGCCTCGGCGACGCGCTCGGAGCGATCCGGGTCGAGGACGGTGCGCGTCAGCAGGAAGCCGGACCAGGCGAGGGACCCGATCCACAGGCTGATGCCGAGAAGGGCGGCGGCGAGGGCGCGACGCACCAGCCCATGATGGGCCACCCGTGCCGCGGCAGCGCGGCAACCGGCCGTTCAGCGGTCGAGGAACCGGTCCAGGTGCTCGGCCAGCACCAGGGGCTGGTCGCCCTGGATGGAGTGGCCGGCGTCGGCGACGGTGACGATGTCGGCATCGGGCTGGCGCTCGGCGAACAGCGCTCGGTCGGTCTCGTCCACCACCGGGGAGCGGTCGCCGATCAGCAGCAGCAGGGGCACGTCGACGGCGGCCAGGTCGTCCCACATCGCGGCGAAGTCGAGATCGGCGCGCTGACCCTCGACCAGCTGGGTGCGCTGGTGCCGCCACACCCATCGGCCGTCGTCGCGCTGGACGGCGTTGTGCAGGATGCCCCGCCGCAGTGACGACTCGCTGCGGGTGGGGTTGAAGGCGACGGTCCGCTCGAGGATCTCGTCGAAGCTCTCGAAGGACTCGGGTCCGGCGAGGAAGGCGACCACGTCGGAGGCCTTCTCCCGGTCGGCGCCGGGGGTGACGTCGACCATCACGAGGCGGCGGACGAGCTCTGGGGCCACCACGGTGACCTCGAGCGCGGTCAGGCCCCCGAGCGACATGCCCACGACCGCGGCTGCGTTCGGTGCGTGCTCGCGGACGGCGACCGCGACGTCCTCGGCGAAGGACCGCGGCCCCACCGGTCGGGTCGGGTCCACGTCGCCGCTGTGCCCGTGACCGGGGAGATCCAGTGCGAGCAGCGGCCGGCCGAGGGCGAGGGCCACGGTGTCCCACGTGTGGGCGTTCTGGCCGCCGCCGTGGAGGAGCACGACCTGGGGCGCATCGGAGCCCCAGCGCAGGCCGCTGAGCATGCGTCCGCCGCCGAGGTCGGTCTCGACCCGGCGCACGGTCGGCGGGCCGTGCCAGTCCAGGCCGGCTTCTTCGGCGTTCTCGTGGAACAGGCCGAGCTCGTCGTAGCTGCTCGGATCGGAGGAGGAGGCGGCTGCCATGGCCGGACTCTAGGACCGTCGTGACCGACCCCCGGGAGCGACAGGCTCAGCGCCGCTCGCGCAGCACCAGCTCCAGCTGTCGCGAGCCGGTCGCGTCGCCCTCGCGGCGGCTCGGCTCGGTCGCCCAGGTGATGGTGCCCCCGCCGAAGTCCACGATGGCGATGACCTCGGGGGCGACGCTGAAGGCCAGGGCGGTCACCGCGTCGCGCACCTCGACGAGGAGCGACCGATCGGTGAGCACGACCACCGACGCCTCCTCGAAGACGGGTCGGCCCGCGATCGTGGCGCGCAGACGGGCCGGCTCGACCGGCTGGCGGAGCGCCACCAGGGGCGGTGCACGCCGGTCTGGATCTGGGGATGCTTCGAGGGCCACGGGTCTCCGCCGATCGTCGTCCCGGGCGATCGTACGGCAGCTCCCGTCCGCCGCTGCTGTCGGAGCCATGGCGGATCGGTGCCACGTGGGGCAGGCTCGGGGCACCCGACCCGGAGGAACCCGATGAGCGATCTCGCCCAGCGCATGCAGCAGGACCTGACCGACGCGATGAAGGCGCGCGACGAGGTGCGGGTGGCCACGCTGCGCATGGCCATCTCCGCCGTCCGCGAGGAGGCGGTCTCCGGCAAGCAGGCCCGGGAGCTCAGCGACGACGACGTCGCCAAGGTCCTGCGCACGCAGGTGAAGCGACGGGACGAGGCCGCCGAGGCCTTCCAGGCTGCCGGGCGCGAGGAGCAGGCCCAGCGGGAGCTGGACGAGCGGGCGATCCTGTCGGCGTACCTCCCCGAGGAGCTGGGTGACGACGAGCTCGAGGCCCTCGTCGACGAGGCCCTGGCCGCCGGTGGGTTCACCGAGCCCTCGCAGATGGGCCAAGCCATGAACGCGACGATGGCCGCCGTGGCGGGTCGGGCCGAGGGCAAGCGCGTCTCCGCGATGGTGAAGGCCAAGCTGACCGACCATGGCGGCTGAGACCGGCCGCACCACGGCTGCCGTGGTGCTCGGCAGCGGTGGTGCGCGCGGGTACGCCCACATCGGCGCGCTCCAGGTCATCCTCGAGCGCGGCTTCGACATCGTGTCGATCGCTGGTTCGTCCATGGGCGCGCTGGTGGGAGGGGTGCACGCTGCGGGCTGCCTCGACGAGTACACGGCGTGGGTCACCGGGCTCCGCCAGCTCGACGTGCTGCGCCTGGTCGATCTGTCGCTGTCGGCCGGCGGGGCCATCCGTGGGGAGAAGGTCTTCGCCATCGTGCGCGAGATGGTGGGCGACCTGCAGATCGAGGACCTCCCCATCGCGTTCACCGCGGTCGCCACCGACCTGCTCGCCCACCGCGAGGTGTGGTTCCAGGAGGGCTCGCTCAGCAACGCCATCCGCGCGTCGATCGCCATCCCGTCGCTGTTCACCCCGGTGGTCTCCGGGGACCAGCTGCTGGTCGACGGCGCGCTCATGAACCCGGTGCCGATCCTGCCGACGCTGTCGGCCAACGCCGACATCACCATCGCCGTGCACCTCTCCGGCGAGGTCCGCCGCCACTCCCCCACCCGCCCGAGCGCGCCGATCACCACCCCGGTGCTCGAGGACGACGCGGTGGGCGGTCCGGTCGATGCGCCGGGCCTGCGCCAACGGGCCGCCCGCTTCTTCGACTGGGAGGCGGTGCGAGCGATGCTGAGCCGGGATGACCCGAGCGATCGCCCGCCACCCGCCGGGGTCGACATCGCCGACGTCGGCCGCCTCGACATCGTCAACCTCGCCTACGAGGTCATGCAGGCGACCCTCACCAGCTACAAGCTCGCCGGCTACCCGCCCGACGTCCTCGTCGCCATCCCCAAGGCCAGCGCCCGCACCTTCGAGTTCCACCGTGCGCCCGAGCTCATCGAGCTCGGTCGGGAGCGGACGGAGCAGGCGCTCACCGAAGCCGGGCTCTGACTGCGAGACTGGCGCCATGATCGAGCACGAGTCCGAGCAGACCATGGGCCGGGAGGCCGCCGCCGACAAGCTGCGCGAGATCGCCGACCAGCTGTCCCGCCACAACGAGATCGCCTTCGACCTCGACGGGCTCAAGACGTCGGTCAAGGTGCCCAACGAGGTCACCTTCTCGGTCGAGGTCGAGGTCGGGGACGACGGCAACGAGATCGAGATCGAGATCTCCTGGTAGCCCCCCGCTGAAAATTCCGTTGATCCGAACCACCGGCGGTGACGGATCCACGGGATTTCGGTCGTCAGGCGGCGGTGACGGCCTCGTCCGGGTCGTCCACGATGGCGTCGCCCTCGGCCGCCAGCTGGCGGTGGCGCTCGTGGGCCCAGCCCGGGCCCCGCAGGACGAAGCCGAGGCGGTCCCGCCACGAGGTCGAGCCGGCGACGTCCCGCACGATGTCGCGGTACTCGTGGGTGGCCACCTTCACCGGGTTGTACGTCTCGATGTTGGTCGTGAGCCCGTAGACGACCCGTTCGTCCTCGCGCTCGAAGGTGCCGAACAGGCGGTCCCAGACGATCAGGATCGACCCGTGGTTGCGGTCGAGGTACTGGCGCTGGGAGCCGTGGTGCACCCGGTGGTGCGACGGGGTGTTCAGCACCTCCTCGGCCGTGCCGAGCGTGCGGATCGTCTCGGTGTGCACCCAGTACTGGTAGAGCAGGTTGAGCGCACGAGCCTGGGTGAGCAGGTGCGGTCGGATGCCGAAGCGAGCCATGACGCCGTACGGCAGCCACAGCCCGAGCACGTCGGCGACGGGCTGGCGCAGCGCGGTGGACAGGTTGTATCGCTCCGAGGAGTGGTGGACGACGTGGATCGCCCACAGCGCCCGGACCTCGTGCATGAACCGGTGGTTCCAGTAGTAGAGGAAGTCCCACCCGGCGATGGCGACGAACCACGGCAGCGGCCCGGTGCCCCTGTCCCGGTCCGCGCCGCCGGCCGCCCACTGCTCGTCGGCGTTCGTCCGGGCCGCGAACGACGTCGTGACGGCCAGCGCACCGGCGCCGACCGCAACCGGGCCGGTGACCCGGCGGGCCCGCCGAGCGAGGCGACCGAGGCGCTGGCGCGTGGTCGGTGCGGCCTCGTCGTCGGAGCGATCGGCCCGCTCGACCAGGCGATCGGCCACCGTCGTCGCGACGGCAGCGGCCGCTGCGACGCCGACGAGCACCTTGCCGTACCGGCCCTTCCCCGGCACCACGTGGCGAACCAGCTTCGGCAGCACCAGCGGGATCGCCAGCGAGCCGAGGCCCATCGCCAGTGACGTCGCCGTGTCCTGGGGCGTGTAGTCGGCCGGGCCGGGGCCCTGCTCGGCGGCGCGCGCCCGCAGGTAGCGGTGCTCGGCGGCCATCGTCCCGAAGTAGATCGGGATCGAGGCGACCGTGAGGTCCAACATCACCGGAGATCGTGACAGATCGGACAGGGCGGCACCGAGCCGGGCGGTACGGTCGCCTGGGTGGACGAGGTCCTCCGAACCGCGATCGCTGCCGCGCTCGGCGCCGAGCCGGTGACCCTCGCCGCCGTGTCGGGCGGGGACGTCGCCGCCGCCTCCCGGGCCGAGCTGGACGACGGGCGCCGCGTCTTCGTCAAGACCCACCACGACCCGCCCCCCGGGTTCTTCACCACCGAGGCCACCGGCCTGCGCTGGTTGCGCGACGTGGGCTCGGTGCTGGTGCCCGAGGTGCTGGCGGTGTCCGACGACCCGCCGTTCCTCGCCCTCGAGTGGATCGACGAGGGTCGGCCCGGTCCGGACACCGAGGCCGACCTCGGTCGCGGGTTGGCCGAGCTCCACCTCGCCGGTGCGCCGGCGTTCGGGCGCGAGGACCGCCGCACCACCGGCAGCCGGGGCCTGCCCAACGAGCCCTGCGAGACGTGGGCCGAGTTCTACGCCACGCAGCGCCTCCTCCCGCTGGCCCGCCTGGCGCGGGATGGCCGCGCCCTGCCGGACGCAGCGATCGCCGACCTCGAGCGGGTCGCCGCCCGGCTCGACGACCTCGGCGGTCCGGCCGAACCACCGGCCCGGCTGCACGGCGACCTGTGGGCCGGCAACCGCCTCGTCGACCGCGACGGACGCAGCTGGCTGATCGACCCGGCCGCCCACGGCGGCCATCGCGAGTTCGACCTCGCGATGATGCGTCTCTTCGGCGGGTTCGGCGCCGGCTGCTTCGCCACCTACGACGACGTGCACCCGCTGGCCGACGGCTGGGAAGCGCGGGTGCCGCTGCACCAGCTGGCGCCCCTCGTCGTGCACGCCATCAAGTTCGGCGGCGGCTACGTCGCCGGCACCGAGCGCGCGCTGGCCCAGCTCACCTGATGCGCTGGAGGCGCTCGCGGATGCGCTTCTCGCTCACCGACACCGCGGTGCCGAGCTGCTGGGCGAAGAGCTGGACGCGCAGCTCCTCGATCAGCCAGCGCACGTCGTCGAGCGCCGCGGTCAGGCCGTGGACCGAGACCGCCTCGGCGTGCTCGGCCTCCAGGCGGGCGATGGTCCGGAGTCGCTCGACGTCCTTGGCCGGCCCCTCCCGCAGCTTGTCGAGGCGGGCGTCGATCGCATCCAGGTAGCGGGGCAGGTGGGCGAGCCGATCGGTGCCGATGCTGACGACCATGCCGTCGAACACCAGCCGGGTGAGCTGGTGGGTGACGTCGTCCAGCGAGGCCGACCACGAGGTCGGCGCCGGCTGTGCCAGCCGCTCGCGTAGGCGCTCGGCGTGCTGCACCACGCCCGACAGCGTCGTCACCGCGATCACCAGGTCGTCGAGCCAGCGGTCCTGCACCCGCCGGCGGAGGGCGACGTAGCCGTCCTCGTCGAAGGGCGGGCCGCCGGCATCGAGCAGGAGCGCGTCGAGCACGCCGTGGAGCGCGTCGTCGACCGCGGCCGTGACCGTCCCGTGGGGCGCGGCGGTGAGACCGAGGAGCACCCGAGCGTCGAGCCGCTTCTGCAGGGCGCGAGCCGGCTTCCCCAGCTGCAGGGCGAGCAGCCGGCGGACGCCGTTCCAGTGCAGGGCCCGCTGCTGGTCGACCGACGCGAGGATGCGCACCCCGACGGAGTCCTGGGTGTCGATCACGGCCGGGTAGCCCTGCACGGTGAACCCGTCGACGGTGGACTCCACCACCCGCGGCAGGGTCCCGAAGGACCACGACGTGAGGCCGCTGCGCTCCAGCTCGGGCGCCTGGGACACGACCGTGGCGCGCACGTGGGCCCGGAGCCGGCGCTCCAGCTCGCGCAGGTCGTCGCCCTCGGCGAGCGTGCGCCCCTCGCCCACGACGCGGTAGCGGGGACGGAGGTGGCCGGGCAGCACGAGGTCCGACCACATGTCCGGGGTCACGGGCACGCCGGCCATCCGGCTCAGCTCGGCCGCCACGACCTCGCGCAGCGGTCCGTCGTCCGGGCCGACGCGCTCGAGCACTTCGGCGGCCCGGTCGGGTGCCGGCACGAGGGAGCGACGGACCTGCTTGGGCAGGGCCTTGATGAGGCTGGTCACGAGCTCGTGGCGCAGTCCGGGGACGAGCCACTCGAAGGGCGCGGGGTCGGTGCGGTTCAGCACGGCGACCGGCACCTCGAAGGTCGTGCCGTCCGATGCCTGTCCCGGCTCGAACTCGTAGTCGATGCGGATCTCGGCGGGCGCGTCCTCCCACCGGTCGGGGAAGGCGGTGTCGTCGACGTCGGTGGCACCGGGCACGACCAGGTCGGCGACGGTGAGGTCGAGCAGGTCGGGCTGGTCCTGCTGGGCGTCGCGCCACCACCGGTCGAAGCGGCGGACGTCGGTGACGTGGTCCGGGATGCGGGCGTCGAAGACGTCGAACACGTCGTCCTCGCCGACGAGGATGTCCCGCCGTCGGGCCCGGTCCTCCATCGCCCGGACCTCGGCGACCCGGTCGGCGTTGCGCTGGACGAACCCGTGGTGGCTCTCCCACTCGCCCCGCACCAGCGCGTGGAGGATGAACAGCTCCCGCGCCATGGCACGGTCGACGCGATCGAGGTTGATCGCCCGGCCCTCCACGATGGTGAGGGCGCGCAGCCGGACCCGCTCGATGACCTGGGCGGCACCACGGTCGGGGTTCCAGTGGGGCTCGTCGTAGGTGCGGGTGACCAGGTGGCCGGCGGCCTGCTCGATCCACGACGGCTGGATGGTGGCGGCGGTGCGGGCCCACAGCCGGTTGGTCTCCACGATCTCGGCCACCATCACCCAGCGGGGCGGGCTCTTCGACAGCACCGACCCGCGGCCGAGGGCGAAGCGCGCGTTGCGGGGCCCGACGTACTCGACCGGGCCCTTCGGGCCCCGACGTCCCGACCCCTTCGCCGGGGTCGGCTCCTCGCTGTCGTCGCGGTTGCCGACGTTGGCGAGCAGCCCGGCGAGCAGGGCGCGGTGGATGGCGTCGGCGTCCGCGCCGCCCCGGTCGATGCCGATCTTGAGGCTGCGCACCACCTGGCGGATCTGGGTGTAGACGTCCTGCCACTCCCGGAGCCGCACGAAGTGCAGCAGCTCGTCGCGGCACTCCCGCCGGAACCTCGACGACGACAGCTCGCGCTGGCGCTCCTTCACGTGGTCCCAGAGAGCGAGGTAGCCGAGGAAGTCGGAACCGGGCACCCGGAACCGGGCGTGGAGCTGACCGGCCCGCTCCTCCTGGCCGGTGGGGCGCTCGCGCGGGTCCTGGATGGAGAGGCCGGCCACGATGACCATGACCTCGTGCACGCACCGGTTCCGTTCGGCCTCGAGCACCATGCGTCCGAGGCTGGGGTCGAGGGGCAGGCGGGCCAGCTTGGTGCCGATCTCGGTGAGCCGGCGGTCGTGGGCCGGCCGGTCGGGCTCGAGGGCCCCGAGCTCCTCGAGGAGGAGGACGCCGTCGGCCACGTTGCGGCGGTCGGGGGGCTCGACGAAGGGGAACGACTCGACGTCGCCGAGGCCGATCGCCGTCATCTGCAGGATGACCGAGGCCAGGTTCGTCCGCAGGATCTCGGGCTCGGTGAACTCCGGGCGGCTGTCGTAGTCGTCCTCGGCGTAGAGGCGGATGCAGATGCCGGGCGCGACCCGACCGCAGCGTCCGGCGCGCTGATCGGCGCTGGCCTGCGAGATCGCCTCGATCGGCAGGCGCTGCACCTTGGTCCGCTTGCTGTAGCGGGAGATCCGTGCCGTGCCCGGGTCCACGACGTAGCGGATGCCCGGGACCGTGATCGAGGTCTCGGCGATGTTGGTGGCGATGACCACCCGCCGCTTCGTGTGGCGGGCGAACACCCGGTGCTGCTCAGCCGAGGAGAGCCGGGCGAACAGCGGCAGGACCTCGGTGCCGGGCAGCCGGAGGCCCTCGACCGCGTCGGCCATGTCCCGGATCTCCCGCTCCCCCGACGCGAACACGAGCACGTCGCCGGGACCTTCGCGCACCAGCTCCTGCACGGCGTCGGCCACGGCCTGCACGGTGTCCTGGGGCGGCTGGCCGTCGTCGTCGGGCCGGTAGCGGAGCTCCACGGGGTAGGTGCGGCCCGACACCTCGATGATCGGCGCCGGGCCCCGCTCGTCGGCGAAGTGCTCGGCGAAGCGCTCGGTGTCGATGGTGGCGGAGGTGACGACGACCTTGAGGTCCGGCCGCCTCGGCAGCAGCTCCTTGAGGTAGCCGAGGATGAAGTCGATGTTGAGGCTGCGCTCGTGGGCCTCGTCGACGATGATCGTGTCGTAGCCGAGCAGCAGCCGGTCCCGCTGGAGCTCGTTCAGCAGGATGCCGTCGGTCATCACCTTGAGCCGGGTGTCGGGGCCGACCTGGTCGGTGAAGCGCACGGCGTAGCCGACCTGGCCGCCGACCTCCACGCCGAGCTCCTCGGCCACCCGCTCCGACACCGACCGGGCCGCGATCCGGCGCGGCTGGGTGTGGCCGATGAGACCCCGCACGCCGCGACCCAGCTCCAGGCAGAGCTTGGGCAGCTGCGTGCTCTTGCCCGACCCGGTCTCGCCGGCGACGATCACGACCTGGTGGTCGCGCAGGACCTCGAGCAGCTCGTCGTGCCGGGCGGTGATCGGCAGCTCGTCGGGATACGTCGGCACGACCGCGGAGGACCGCTTGGCCTCCACGGCGGCGATGGACCGCTCCAGCTCGGCGGCGATCGAGCCGAGGGCCTCCTGGCGGGCCTGGCCCTTCTTCCGCTTCAGGTTCCCGAGCCGCCGACCGAGCCGGTGCGCGTCGGCGATCGAGGCCTCATCGAGGCGCTCGCGGAGCGTGGCGGGAGACGGGGCGGTTGGTCCCATGGCAGCCGCCCAGGATGCCATCGCCCGGCGGCGGTGCGGCCGTGCGGCTCAGCGCCGCCGGCGGATCGCGTGGCGGTCGGCCCATTCCGTCCACGGCTCACGGTGCTCCCGTCCCGCCGTGCCGAGCTCGTCGGCGGCGTCCTCGGCGTCGGGCTGCACGCCCGGCTGGCGCAGGCGGATCGAGACGTAGGCGAGGGTGCCGAGCGGGATGGGCGCCCAGAACGACAGGAGGCGCCAGCTGATGACGCCGAGGGTCGCGATGTAGGCGGGTGCGCCGAAGCCCACGAGCATCGGGATGAGCACCGCTTCGAGCACCCCCAGGCCCCGGGGTGTCACGGGCAGGGCGGCGAGCACGTTCACGAGCCCGAACGCGACCAGCACCGACACCGGGTGGCCGGTCCACTCGAACGCCAGCAGCAGCACCCAGAGGGCAGCGGCCTGGCCGAGCCAGTACGCGGCGGCCCAGGCCACCGCCCGCACGGCGAGGCGGCGGTCCGAGACCAGCTCGCGCAGCTGGTCGGAGAGCCGGCCGACGACGCGGGGCACCGCGTCGGCGTCCACGAACGGGATGGGTCGCAGGACCCGCGCCACGACCCGGGTGGTCGCCTGGGGCGAGCGGAGCAGCCCGATGACCACCGCCCCGACCGCGGTGAGGAGACCGGACCCCAGCACGGCAGCCGTCGTGTACCGGCCGTCGAAGCCCTGGGTCGGGATGGAGACGAGCAGGGCGAGCCAGAGGATGAGGTTGAGCACGAGGGCGGAGCCGATGCCCCGCACCCCGAGCGCGAAGCCCGCGGACGTGCCCTGCACGCCGGCCTGGGTGAGGAGCCGGTAGCCGAGGGCGGTGCCGGCTGCGGTCCCGCCCGGCACGGTGTGGCTCACCGCGGTCGTGGCCAGCTCCATGCGGACCATGTCCGACAGGCTCGGGCGCTGACCTGCGGGGAGGATCGCCCGCACCAGCTCGGCCTGGCCGGCAATGGACGCCGCCACCAGCACGCCGCCGAGCAGGACGTAGCCCATGTGCACGCCGGTGATGGCGTCGAGAGCCCGCTCGGCCTGGCCGAACTGCGGGATCACCAGGAACCAGATGACCAGGGCCATCACGAGCACCCCGAAGGCCGCACGCAACCACCGTGGGACCCAGCCGAGCATCGGCACAGCCTGGCAGCGGATCGCCCGATTCCCTGCACGGCGCCCGACGACTACCTTGACCGGTGGGTCAAGTCGACGACGCAGGGGGTCCCCGACCGTGCTCACGCTCCGCTACCGACGTGACGAGCTGATGGAAGACCACGACTACGCCGAGCCGCAGGTCATCGCCGGCCGACGCATGCACGGCGGCTTCCTCGCGGACGGCTCCTACCAGCCGCCGCGCACCAAGGTCCGCGGTCCCGCCATCGACGCCTGGACCAAGGCGCTGCGCGACCGCGGCGGCGAGCTCTTCGACGCCGATGCCTCGCTGCTCGACGGGGTCCGCCTCCCCAACGTCGCGCAGCAGCGGGTGCTGCTGCGCAACGGGCTGGGCGAGACGTTCTGGAACAACCTCACCATCATCGGCAAGATCGAGGCCAAGGGCCGCCTGCTGGCCGACATCACCTTCCCGGACCTGCAGGACGTGATCGTGGAGGACATCTCCGAGATGGCCATCGGCCACCTCAACGAGGGCCTCCTCGTCGCCCACGGCCTGGATGAGGGCGGCCTGCCCGACCAGGGCATCGGCGGCCACGACGAGATGTGGTTCGTGGCGCGGGACCTGGCCTTCGGTGCCGGCGCCCACCCCGACGTGGACCCGCCCGAGAACATCGCCCGCCCGGACGACGAGCGTCGCATCCCCGAGCTCCGCCCCGAGATCGAGGGCCTGGTGTCGTTCCTGGCCAACCTGTTGCTCATCGAGTTCCGGGCCGAGCTGGGCTTCTCCGAGACCCAGGCGGTGCTGCGCACCCCCGATCTGTGGGGCGCCCGCGCCGAGAAGGCGGACGAGGCCGCCGACATCATCGGCCGGATCCGCACCGACGAGGAGATCCACGTCTCCTCGCTGCGCCTCTACCTGGGCGAGATCCGCGCCTGCACGTTCCGCACCGTCGACGGCGGCACCATCAGCGGCGCCGAGGTGATCGACCGCTTCTGGCACGACCTGGTCCGCTGGGCCGTGGTCGACAAGCCCGCCCTCGAGGCCGACCAGCAGCGCCGGGTGCTCGAGGAGCGCATCCGTGCCCACGCCGAGGCCGACCGGGTGCTGCAGGAGTTCGACGCCGCCGCCGCCTGATCGTTCCGGGCCGCGTCGCACGCCCCCAGGGCGTGCACCGCGGCCCAGAACGGTTCAGCTGGCTTCGCGGGCTCGTTCCTCGCGTCCGTCGGCGTGGCGGGCGAAGCGCGCCGGGTCCCGCCCGTGGACGGGGTCGCTGCGATCCCAGGGCCAGCCGCCGAAGTGGTCGCGCTGGTAGTCCTCGAAGGCCTGCTGGATCTCGGCCTTGGTGTTCATGACGAAGGGGCCGTACTGGGCGACGGGCTCGCCGATCGGCCGGCCCTGCATCACGAGCACGTCCACGCCCTCGCCGAGGGCCTGCAACGGCGCCTCCTGGCCGCTGTCCAGAACGATGCCGGTGGGCACGTCGTGGTCCTGGCCGTCCACGGCCAGGCCGTCGCCGTCGAACACGTACAGGACGCGGACCGTGTCCTCGTAGCCCGCGGGTGGGAGCACGACGGAGGCGCCGGCACCGAGGCGGACGTGCCAGAGCGCCACGTCGGTGTCGCCTCGGGCGGCCCAGGAGTCCGGCGCCGGCGACGGCGGCACCACGAGACCGGACGGGCCGGGGACGGCCCCGGCGATGACGGTGAGCTCGCCCTCGCCGTCGACGGGTACGCGGGGGATCTCGTCGTCCCAGAGCATCTTGTAGCTGGGCTCGACCATCTTGTCCTCGGCCGGCAGGTTCAGCCAGATCTGGAACAGCTCCATCGGGTTGGGCCCGGACTGGTCGAGAAGCGGGAACATCTCGGCGTGCTGGATGCCCTTGCCGGCGGTCATCCACTGCACGTCGCCCTTGCCGTAGCGGGCGGCGGCGCCGAGGGAGTCGGCGTGGTCGACCAGGCCCCGGCGCACGTAGGTGATGGTCTCGAAGCCGCGGTGCGGGTGCGAGGGGAAGCCGGGCACGACCGAGCCGTGGTACATGTTCCAGCCGTCGACGCCGGCGAAGTCCTGGCCGATGGCCCGGCCCCGGAGGTCGGCGTCGGGGCCGAGGTGCAGGTTGCCCGCCGGGTAGGCGTCGACGTGGTGGACGCAGAACAGGAACGGATCGACCGTCGGCCACGGCGGGGCACCCAGGCGGATGGTCTGTCGGATCAGGTCGGCCATCCCTCCAGGCTACGGAGATCCGCCGGTCGCGCGCCCCGCGCTCAGCTGGCGAGGTGGCTGCCGGCGCTCCCGTGGACGGCGTGCTCGTGGGCGACGCACGCGGGTCCGCCCAGGTCGAGCTCGGCGGCCGGCAGGGGATGACCGAGGTGGAAGCCCTGGCCCACGTCGCAGCCGGCGGAGCGCAGGTAGTCGGTGGCGTCGCAGCTCTCGATCCCCTCGGCCACGACCTGCAGGCCGAGCCGGCGGCTCAGGGCGATGATCGTCTCCACGATGTCGTGGTCCACGGCGCCGCAGTCGTCGCCGATGAAGGACCGATCGATCTTCAGCTCGGTCACCGGCAGCATCCGCAGGTAGGTGAGCGAGCTGTACCCGGTGCCGAAGTCATCCACCGAGAAGCGCACCCCGAGGTCGGACAGCCGGCGCATCACGCTCAGCGCCGTCTCCGGATCGGCCATCACCGTCTGCTCGGTCACCTCGAGCACCAGCCGCTCGCTCGCGACGCCCTCCGCCACGAGGGCGGCCTGCACGTGGTCGGCGAAGGAAGGATCCTGCAGGCTCGACGGTGACAGGTTGACCGCCACCGACAGGTCGTGGCCCTGCTCCGTCCACGCCCGGGCCTGGGCCAGTGCGGTGTCGATGACCCACCGGGTGATGGCGTGGATGGCGCCGGTGTCCTCGGCCAGGGGGAGGAAGCCGTCGGGCGGGATGAGCCCCCGGGTGGGGTGGAACCACCGCAGCAGCGCCTCCGCGCCGATCAGCCGGCCGGAGGCGAGGTCGTACTTCGGCTGGTAGTGCAGCTCGAACTGGTCGAGCTCGATGGCATCGATCAGCTCCGAGCTGAGGGCGAGCCGCTCGATGCTCCGCTCCCGGTCACGGTGGTCGTACACCGAGGGACCGGAACGCTCCCGCTTGGCTCGGTACATGGCGGCGTCCGCAGCCCGCAGGAGGCCCTCGCCGGTCGTGCCGTGCTCCGGGGCGAAGGCGATCCCCACGGACGCGGACAGGCGGAAGCGGCTGTTCCCGTGCTCGATGGGTTCCTGCAGGGTGCTGACGATGCGGTCCACCGTGGCCCGGATGTCCTGCAGCTCGCCGGCCTGGGGCAGGACGAGCACGAACTCGTCGCCCCCGACCCGCCCGACCGTGTCGCCGGAGCGCACCGAGCGCCGGATCCGGTCGGCGATCTCGGCCAGCACCACGTCGCCGACGGCGTGGCCGAGGGAGTCGTTGATGTCCTTGAACCGGTTGAGGTCGAGCATCACCACGGCCGTCGGCCCCCGCTGCACCGCCTGCTTGATGCGGTCCTCGATCAGGGTGCGGTTGGCCAGACCGGTCAGGGAGTCGTGCAGCGCCATGCGCCGCAGGCGCGCCGATGCCGCGATGCGATCGGTCACGTCGCGGGCGTTCACCACCACGCCCGCGATGGCGGGTTCGTCGAGGCGCGACGTGGCGATCGCCTCCAGGTGCCGCCAGGCGCCGTCCTGGTGCCGGACGCGGAAGGTCGCGCTCGACCCCTCCCCCAACGGTCCGTGGCGGAGCCGGCCGATGAGGCGCTCGATGACCATCGTGTCGTCGGGGTGGAGCCAGCGGCGCACGTCGGTGCCGGCGACCTCCTCGACCTCGCGGCCCAGGACCGCAGCCGTCGCCGGGCTCACGTAGGTCAGGCGACCCTCGGCCGACACGATGGCCACGATGTCCGCGCTGTTCTGCACCAGCGCCCGGTAGCGGACCTCCGAGGCGCGCAGCTTGGCCTCGGCGTCGAGCCGGGCGGTGATGTCCTCCACCACCACGAGTGCGCCGGCCACGTCACCGAGCAGGTAGGGCGTGGCCGCTGCCGCCACCCACGCATCGGTCCCGTCGGCCCGCCTGATGCGGTACCGGTGGCGCTCGGAGGGTTCGCCGGCCAGGACGCGCACCATCTGCGCGACGACCATCTCGAGGTCGTCGGGGTGGATGAAGTCGACCAGCTGGCGGCCCTTCAGCGCCTGGAGGTCCTCGACCCGCACGAGGTCCACGACCGCCTGGGTCGCGAACACGATGGTGCCGTCGACGTGGATGAGCATCGGCATGTCGAGCTGCTCCACCAGCTCGCGGTACCGCCGATCGCCCGTGTCGCTGCCCGGCTGGACTTCGAAGAACATCGCTTCCGCCTATCCGGTCCCACCCGGCGCCGTCCGGCCCGCTGCCGGTCCTGTGGTTGCGCTGCCCGGTGCATCGGCACGGTGCGCCCGCGCCTGGATGTGACGTCCGCACCTCCCCGCATGGTCCAGGTGCACCATCGCGACGGTCCCAGGGCCGGGTGGTCACATCAGGCGGGCACCTCGATGCCGAGCTCGGCGGCCTTGGTCTCGACGGCGTCGGGGAAGATGTTCTTGATCAGGTAGAGGTCCTGGACGATGCGGTAGTCCGGCGCCATGCCCTTCGCGTAGCGCTCCATGTAGGCGAGCTGCTTGGCGACGAGCACCAGCTCACGCGGGCCCTTCGCGGCATAGCTGTCCATGAGGTCGATGCTCATCTTCATCATCTCGCCCAGGTTCATCCCGCCGATGCCGGCCTGGAGCATGGGGCCGAGGATCATCGAGAGGCGCATGCCGAGCTCCTCGTCGGAGCCGACGTCGTCGGGGAACACGCCGACCTTCCGGTAGGCCCGAGCGACGCGGGTGAAGTCCCCGTCGATCATGCAGGTGTAGAGGATGTCCTTGATCACCTCCCGGTACTCGGGGGTGAGCTCGCCCATGATCCCGAAGTCGAGGAAGCTGGCCCGGCCGTCGGGCAGGAACCAGATGTTGCCGGCGTGCATGTCACCGTGGAACGGGCCGTGCACGCACACCGACTCGATCCACACCTTGGCTCCCCAGCGCAGCATCAGCTCACCGTCGATGCCCTGGCGGGCCATGGCCTCGAACTCGTCGAGCGGGGTGCCGGTCATGCGCTCCATGCAGATGGTGCGGGGCCCGCACCAGTTCCAGTGCACCTCGGGCGCAGTGATGTTCTCGTTGTCGCCGAAGTGCCCGATCTTGTCCCGGAACGCCGCCTGGCGCGTGGCCTCGAGCGCGGGCACGAGCTCCTGGAAGTTGACCTCGGCCGCGTCCTCGATGATGGCGACCGGATCGACCGACGACAGCCTGTCCCACCGCTCGACCAGCCGGGCGATGCGCCACATGATCCGCAGATCGGCGGTGAACAGGGCCCGGATGCCCGGCCGCTGCAGCTTGAGCACCGCCTCGCGGCCGTCGGGCAGCACGCAGGCGTGGACCTGACCGATCGAGGCCGATGCCAGGGGCTCGTCGTCGAAGTGGCGGAACAGCTCCTCCGGCGGGCGGCCCAGGTCCTCCTCCACGATCCGGCGGGCCGTGGCGCGGTCGAAGGCGGGCACCTCGTCGAGGGTGCGCTGGCAGGCGTCAGCGAGCGGCGCCGGGAACACGCCCGGCGAGGACGCCATGATCTGGCCGAGCTTCACGAACGCGGGGCCGAGCCGCTCGAAGGCGTCGACGGCCCCCGCGGACGCGGCATCCCACCAGCCATCGGCTCCACGGCGACGGACGAGGGACCACCGGCGACGCAGCAGGGCGCGCACGATGCTCGACACCAACGTCCACCAGATGAGGGCACCGCGGCGGATCTCGGCCAGGCCCAGCACGGTGAGGTCCGGGGCGTCGACCCGCAGCGCCTCGGCGGGCGGGCCGTCGGCGTAGGGGCCGCGGAAGTCCGGGATGGGCTCGGGGGCGTCCGGTCCGATGGTGCCGACCGGTGCGGCTGCGCTCATCGAGGGTTCTTCGACGCCCCCGTCTCGGTGTCCTGGCTCTCGCCCGCCTCGGCGTCTGCCGGACGGCGCTGCCACCACAGGAACCACAGGGCAGCCGCCACGATCGTGAGCCCGCTCACCCAGATGTTGACCCGCACGCCGGCGATGCGGGTGGCGGTGTCGATCCGCAGCGCCTCCACCCACAGCCGCCCGAGCGCGTACCCGCCGACGTAGAGCACGAAGAGCTGGCCGGGGCGGAGGACCTTGCGGCGGCCGAGGACGACGAGGATCGCGGCGAGGACCAGGTTCCACAGCGCCTCGTAGAGGAACGTGGGGTGGAAGGTCTCCACCGCCTCGTAGCCATCCGGACGGCGGTCGGGATCGATCTCCAGACCCCACGGCAGGTCGGTGGGCCGGCCGAACAGCTCCTGGTTGAACCAGTTGCCGAGGCGACCGATCGCCTGGGCGACCGGCAGCGCCGGCGCGACGGCATCCATCAGCGTCGGCACGTCGTAGCCCTTGCGGCGGGCCACGGCGACACCGACGATGGCGCCCAGCAGGATGGCCCCCGGGATGCCGAGGCCGCCCTCCCAGACCTTGACGATGTCCTCGGGGGCGTCGTCGAAGCGGTGCCAGTCGGTGACGACGTGGTAGAGCCGGGCGCCGACGAAGCCGGCCGGGATGGCCCACACGGCGACGTCGCCGATGGCGTCGGTGTCGTCTCCGGTGAGCGACGCCCAACGCCGGCGGGCGATCCCGACGGCGACGATGGCGCCGATCGCGATGAACAGGCCGTAGGCCCGCAGCTCGAGCGGCCCGATCGAGATCGAGTTGTCGGGCGGGCTGGGCAGGGCGGCGAGGAGGGCGAGCATCAGCCGTTGCGCCCCTGCAGCTCGGAGGCGTGCGAGCTGAAGGCGGTGAGGGGATCGAAGTCCAGCTCCATCAGGGAAGCAGTCTGGCTCGCGACGGCGAGCAGCTGTCCGTCCTCGGTCCAGACGTTGGCGATGCCGTGCCCGTAGCTGCCCACGGCCAGGTTGGGCCGCAGGTCGAGCAGGATCCACTCGGTCTCCGCGGCCGCCCCGATGCGGATGGTGTTGTCGAGGCTGGTGCCGGCCCCGGTGACCCCGCAGCCCCGGACGATGGAGAGCGGCACCAGGTCGGCCAGGTACCCGGCGATGGCCGGCGTCACCGGGCCGCGGTCGCTGCGGCGGAGCCACAGGCAGACCCGCCCGGGCCCCGGGTCGGGGTGCCGGCGGATCTCGGCGGTGCGGACCTCGACAGCGGTGTGCCACCCCGCTTCGCCGTGCCGGCCGCTGGGCCGGAACCCCACGTCCCCCTCACCGGGCGGGCTGACCTCGGGCCGCTCCTCGAAGGTGCCGGCCAGCCCGTCGGCCTTCAGCACGCCGCAGGCGCCGAGGGAGGCGAAGACCACGCCGTCGTCGGTGGTCGCGGTCACACGGACCTGGCTCGTCCGTCGGCCGGCGGCCAGCACCTCGACCTGGAGGTCGACTGTGCGGCCGAGCATCGCGGTGGAGACGAACTGGGTCGTGCACCACAGCGCGTCCCGGCCGGTCTCGGCAGCGGCCGCGGCCACCGAGAGGGCCACGGCGGCGCCCCCGTAGAGGCGCTCGTCGGCGCGGGCCAGGCGGGAGGTGACGTCGAAGGCGAAGCGGCCCGATCCGACCTCGCGGAGCCCGAGGAAGTCCTCGTCGGCGGCGACCCGGGCGTCGTGGTCCATCGGCACGGCACCAGCATCGTCCATGTCCGGACCTGCGCCACAACCGGCGCGCCCCGCCGCGATGCGTCGGGGCGCCCGTACCCTTCGGGGGATGGTGCCCGACGACGACCGCTCCACCCGAGACGAGGTGCTGGCCGTGGTCCGCGCCGCGGCTGGGAAGGGCCTCGAGCTGGCCGGGACGGGTGCCGGCGCGCTGGGGAGCGGCGTGGACGAGGCCCTGCGGGTGCTGGTCGACCGGCGCGTCGAACGTGCGCTCCGCCCGTCTGCACCGGCGGTGTCGGCCACCGAGCTGGTCGATGCCCTCGGCACGAGCAGCTCCGCCATGTCGCCGTGGCTGGGCGCGGGTGCGGCCCGCCTGGCACGCAGCGGCCGCGCCGCCCGGTTCGTGGGCGGGCGCACCCCCGTGGGCCTCGCCGTGCGCTTCGGGCCGGCGCTCTTCCAGGCGGTCAGCGCCAACCTGCGCGGGCTCGACGCCGCCATCGCCCACCTCGTCACCCGGGCCCGCGACCACCGGATCGACCCCGACCCCCGTCGCCTCCGCACCGCGGTCGTGCAGGCCCTCACCGGCGACCCGATCGACCCCGACGCCGAGGCCGACCCGTCCGCCCTCGCTCGCGTGTGGCTCGGCGACGCCGGCCGGAGCGTCGTCCCCTTCGGGCTCGGCCGCATCAACGGGCTGAACCGGGGCCGCACCCCCGACGCGGTCGCCGCCGCGCTCGCCTCCATCGACGTGCGCCACCTGCGCGACTGAGCCGGCCCGCGACCTACACGAGGTCGCGGGGGATGGAGCGGTTCCAGTTCTGGGAGTGGACGCGCGGCTCCCCGTGCTGGCCGTACAGCTCGTACGCGTCCACCTGGGCGTTCACCTCGAACGTCGTCGGAGTGCAGGTGAGCACCGTCCGCGTGAGCACCGAGACACCCCAGTCGCCGCGCTCGATCCGCCGCTCCGTGCGAGTCTCACCGCGCGCCGAGCCCACGTCGTTGCCGCTGATCGAGAACCACTCGTTCGACACGCGGCGCACCACCGTTCCGGTCTCGTCGATGCGGAAGGCTCCCTGGTCGTTGAAGATCTCCATCGTCGACGTGCCGGTCGCCAGGTCGCGGGTGGTGCGCCAGTGGTGCTCGCCCGCCTGCAGCCGGGTCGTCGGGTCGGGCGGTGACCCCTCCGGCTCACCGAACGGGCGCAGGTCGTCGTCCTCGGGCCGAGGCGCCCGCACCGGCAGCTCCAGCCGGCAGCCCTCGGTGTGCAACGTGAGGGTCACGGGTTCCGGAGCCGGCCAGGCGAGGGGCCAGTACGAGCTCGAGATCGACACCCGCAGGTGGTGGCCGGCCGGGAATCGCTGGGCGATGCCGTTCAACGGCACCTCCACCTGGTAGTGCTGGCCCGGTCGGAGCGGTTCGGGGTGCTCGTCGCTGTCCCGGTGCGTCAGGTTGAGGAGCCCGTAGGTCACCCGGCTCGCCTCGCCGTCCGGCGCCACGTCAGACAGCCGGACGGCGACCATGGCGACCGGCTGGTCGGCAGAGACGTCGAGGGTCACCGACGGTCGACCGAAGATCTCGAGGTCCTCGACCAGCGCATCGCTCTGGAACACCAGGGCACCGCCGTCCTCCTCTCGCTGGTCCGACGGCAGGTCGGGAGTGGCGGCGTAGGACGCCCACTTGCCGGCGAACATCCCCACGCTCAGCGGCGACCGGATCTGGACCGGGCCGTCGGGGCGGTCGTGGTCGCGCCGGTCGCGCACGAGGCCGCCGTCGACCAGGTCCCACCCGAGCCCCTCGATGCCCGGCGACGGCCAGCTCGGCTCGGCCACCCACCGGCCAGGTCGGGTGCCGGGGACGGGGTCGGGCGGCGTGCTGTCCTGCATCCACGCCCGCACCATCGGCTCCTCCATGACACCGGTGTCGTGGCCCTTCAGCCAGTGGTCCCACCACCGCACGAGCTCCTGCAGGAAGCCGATCGCGGGACCGGGCACCCCCATGTGGGGGTACTTGTGCCCCCAGGGGCCGATGAGGCCCTTGCGCGGGACCTCGAGGTTCTCCATCAGCCGGAAGATCGCGTTGGTGTAGCCGTCGGCCCAGCCGCCGACGGCCAGGACCGGGCACCCGATGGCGCGGTAGTCCTCGCACACCGAGGCCGGCTTCCAGTACTCGTCGCGGCGCTGGTGTAGGAGCCAGGTCTCGAGCCACAGGCCGCTGCCCTCGAGCCGCTCGAACCACATGTCGCGCCACCGGTCGCCGACCACATCGGGGTCGGGCGGGAGGCTGTTGAAGGCGAGCATGACGGTGGCCTCGGACAGGTTGTCCGAGAGCAGGCAGCCGCCCATGTAGTGCATGTTGTCGTGGTAGAGGTCCTCCGTCGCCGAGGCGCTGACGATGGCCTTGAGCGCCGGCGGCCGGTGGGCAGCCACCTGCAGGGCGTTGAACCCACCCCAGGAGATGCCCATCATGCCGACGCTCCCGTCGCACCACGGCTGGTCGGCCAGCCAGGCGATGACGTCGCATGCGTCCTCGTGCTCCACCGGGCGGTACTCGTCCACGAGCACGCCGTCGGAGTTGCCGCTCCCACGCAGGTCGACCCGTACGCAGGCGTAGCCGTGGCCGGCGAGGTACGGGTGGTTGCGCGCGTCGCGGGCCCGCGTCATGTCGCCGTGGCGGTACGGGATGTACTCGAGCACTGCGGGGACGGGGCGCTCCTCGGCATCGACGGGCAGCCAGATGCGAGCGGAGAGGCGGGCGCCGTCTCGCGCCGGGATGAACGTGTGCTCGATGACGCGCACCTCGCGCGGGAGCTCGGTCACGGTCTCCATGCGTGGGTCCTCCGGATCAGCGATCGCCCGACGGGGGCGGGTCGAACTCGAACAGCAACGACGAGCTGAGCTCCTGCCAGCGGCGCTCCAGATCGTCGGGGTCGTCGCCGCCGAGGTACACGTCGCCGAGGCCGTAGTTGTAGGAGTCCTGGTGGGGCAGGTCGGCGAGCCGGTCGCCGGGCTCGACCTTGATGGTGAACACCGTCTCCGGGAACCGGCGCTCGAGCTCCGCCAGCTCCTGCTCGCTCGGCACGCGGGTGACCACCCCGTCCTCCCGGTGCAGGATGATGCACTTCGAGGCGACCTCGTAGGTCCCCTTGTCGTCCGGGATCCTCGGCTCCATCCCGAGGGCCACGTCGAGTGCGATCTGGTGGTTGGAGACGCCGTCGACCTTGGCGAAGAGGTCGCTGTGGGACTGGGAGATGCGGGTGTTCACCTCGATGATGCCGAGGCGGTCCCGTTCCTCGTCCCACAGGAACTCGACGTTGAAGCAGCCGTCGTCGAACCCGATGTGGCGCAGGAAGCGCTCGCTCGCCTCGGCCATGCGGTCCTGCACCCAGCGGGGGATCTTGCTGGCCGGGTAGTCCAGGGCGACGATGCTCTCGGCTCGCTCGTCGTAGTGCATGTCGAACACGCCGTGCACACCGAACCGGCCGCGCGCCATGCTGCCCTCCGGGGCGGTCTGGCGGCCGACCAGGATCTCCTCCGCCAGGCAGGCGGTGCCGCCGAGCTCGGCGATCTCGGGCGGCAGCTCGACCATGGCCATGACCTCGTCGAAGGCGCTGCCCACCTCCTGGACGCCGCCTCGCAGCTCGCGGACGGCGTGCGCGAGGTCGTCGTCGTCCTCGACGCGGAACCCGAGCTGGGACGAGTGCGACTTGATCGGCTTCACCCAGAAGGGGAACTCCAGACCGATCTGGTCACGGACGTCGTCGGCGAAGGGGTCGAAGGCGGCGAAGCCGGGAACGTGCTCGGGGACCGACGCGGCCTGCTCGAGCCGGCTCCAGTACTTGTGCTCGCACTTCAGCAGGCTGGTGAGCGACGGGGCTGGGATCCCCCACTCGGCCGCCAGGATCGGGGCCAGCAGGCTCGTCGGGAAGTCCCAGTGGGCGATGATCGCGTCGATGGTGCCGTCGAAGGCGTCGAGCTCGGCCCGGCCCTTCTCGAGGAGATCGTCGAAGACGAACTCGTCGGGCTCGATCAGCGGCGCGTAGCCGATGAGGTCGTGGAAGCGGAGGTGGTCGGCATCCTCCAGGGTCTCCAGCTCGTGGAGCTGCATCTCGGTCAGGCCGAGTACGAAGACGTTCTTTGGCATGGACCGTCGGTTACCCGCTTCGGCCCCGACCTACCACCTCCCCCGCGACCTACCCTCCCGGTGGTGGACGCCGTGGTCACGCTGAGCAAGCCCGACAAGGTCCTGATCCCCGCCGCGGACGGGCACGCGGCGGTCACCAAGGCCGACGTGTTCGACTACGCCACCCGCATCGCCGACCGGATGCTCCCGTACATCGCCGACCGCCCCGCCGTGCTGCAGCGCTTCCCCGACGGCACGGACAGCGAGGGCTGGTACCAGAAGCACGTCCCGAAGCACTTCCCCGACTGGATCCCCACCGTGGAGCTGCCCAAGCGTGGCGGCACCGTCCGCCACGTCGTCATCGACTCGGTCGAGGCGCTGCAGTACGTGGTGAACCAGGGCACCATCTCGATCCACGTCCTCGGCGGCACCACCTCGGCGCCCGACGTCCCCGCCGAGCTGCTGATCGACCTCGACCCCTCCATCGACGACCCGGCCCAGGTGGTGGAGGCGACGGCCGCGGTGCGGGCCCTGCTCGATGACCTCGACGTCACCGGGTTCGTGAAGACCAGCGGCTCGCGCGGCATCCACGTGCACCTGCCCCTGCGGGGCGATGCCCGCTTCGACGCGGTGCGGGCCCTGTCGAACCACCTCGCCGTCGTCCTGGCCGAGCGCCACCCCGACCTGCTCACGGTCGAGTTCGCCAAGGACGACCGCGGCGACCGGCTCTTCGTCGACGTGCTCCGCAACGCTCCGGCCCAGCACGCCGTGGCGCCCTACACGCTGCGTCCGAAGCCCGGCGCCCCGGTGGCCGTGCCCCTGCGCTGGGACGAGGTCGACAGCAGCTGGCACCCCCAGAGCACGCCGCTCGCCTCGCTGTTCCGGCGCCTCGGGGCGCTGGCCAGCGACCCGTGGGAGGGCTTCGACGCCGCCCGCCTCCCCGCCGCCGACATCGCCGAGCGGGTGCAGCGCGTTCACCCCTGAGCGCGGTAGGCCTCGATGACGGGCTGGAGCTGGGTGGGGGTGGCGCCGTGGAGGATGACGGCGTCGCAGCCGAGGGCGAGCTGGCCTCGCACCGCCGTCGCGCACTGCTCCGGCGTGCCGGTGGCGCTCGGGGCGAGCCACTCGTCGGGCAGCAGGGTGGCGATGTGCTCGAGCTGCTCGGTGGTGGCGACCCCGTCGATCGGGCCGCCGATGCCGGTGACGACCGGGTCGGCCCGGAACCGCTCCAGCACGGCCGGGTCCCACCCGTTGGTGCGGATCATCAGGTCGCCGTAGCCCTGCAGGTAGGTGGCCAGGCGGCCGACCGACTTCTTCAGGCGCAGCTCCTCGGGGAGGTGGTCGCCGATCGTGGCGAAGCACGACCACACGACGACGTCGTCGGGGTCGCGTCCGGACTGCTCGGCCGCCTCCTTGACCGTCCGGACGGCTCGCTCGGTCGTCTCGTCGGTGAAGAACGTGTGCAGCACGACCTCGTCGAAGCAGCGACCGCCGAGCTTCAGCGACTCGGGCCCGAAGGCCACGAGACCCATCGGCAGGTGCTCGTCGAGCGCCCGGTTCAGGTGCAGCACCGGCCAGGAGCCGGCCGGGCCGTCGTGGCCGACCACCACCTCGCCCCGGAACAGCCGGCGCATGATGCCGGCGAAGTCCTCCATCTGCGCCGTCGTGATCCGCGACATCCCGAACGCGTCCTGCATGGCCGGGATGCCCCGCCCGATGCCGAGCACGAAGCGCCCGCCGGTGAGGTCCTGCATCGTCCGGGCGATGCCGGCCGTGACCATGGGGTGCCGCGTGTTGTGGTTCGTGGTCGCGGTCTGGATGTGGATCCGCTCGCTCACGGCCCCAGCCGCCCCGCAGAGCGTCGCGGCCTCCTTGAGGTCGTAGCGCTCGGAGATGAACGCAGTGCCCAGCCCGAGCGCCTCGGCGTCGCGCACCTCGTCGATGAGGTCGCGGCTCGAGTCGGGCTGGCCGGCCAGGGCGTAGAACCCCAGCTCGGGGTGGGGTTGGACGTTGGCGGCGGTCATGTGCGCTCCGTCGTCGGGCCGAGGGTCGGCGGGGTCGGACCCGTCACCGTAGATTCCGCCTGTGCCCGCCGAGCGACCGACTGAACCGATGCGCGCCCGGTTCGACCGGATCCGGGCGAAGACCGAGGAGGCCACCGAGGCGCCGAGGGCGACGCTGCGCTTCGGCGTCTACGCCGTCGTCGGCATGGTCGTCGGCCTCGTCGTGGCGGGCATCCAGTGGATCGCGCTCGACGTGGTGCTCCACGAGCTGCTCGAGGCCCCCCTGTGGTTCCAGGCCCTCGCGCCCGGCCTCGGCCTCGCCGTCACCTTCGTGGTGCTGCGGGGACGCACGACCCCGGCCACGTCGGACGACTACGTGCGGGTGTACCACGACGGCGACGACCTCCGGCCGCGCCAGCTGGTGCCCAAGCTCCTCGGGGCCGTCGCCACCCTGGGCGGCGGGGGCGCACTCGGCGCCGAGGGTCCCTCGGTCTACGCCGGCGCCAGCATCGGGCAGCGCCTCGGCCTGCGGCTCACGTCAGTGCTCGGACCCCGCGGCCACCGGGCCCTGACGTCAGCCGGCGCGGCTGCCGGCGTGGCCGCCATCTTCCAGGCGCCGGCCACCGGCGTGCTGTTCGCCCTCGAGACGCCCTTCCAGCGCGACGTCGCCCGGCGCGCCCTCATCCCGGCCCTCATCGCCGCCGCCACCTCGTACCTCACCTTCGTGTCGATCTTCGGCGTGCACTCGTACCTGCCGGTGCCCCGGGGCGAGGTGCGCCTGCGCGACGAGGTCTTCGGGGCGATCCTGCTCGGCCTGTGCGCCGGCATCACCGCCCGCGGGCTGGCTGGGCTGTGGGGCGCGGCGAAGGGCCTGTCCGAGCGCGTCTCGCCCGTCGTCCGCCTGGCCGCCGGCGCGGCCGTCAGCGGGCTGACCCTCGTCGCGGCCCGAGCGCTGATCGGCACCAGCTTCACGCTCGGACCGGGTGTGGAGATGGTGGCGGAGATCGCCGTCGACCCCACGATCGGGCTCTGGGTCATCGTGGCCGCGTTCGCCCTCCGGGCCCTGGCGACGTCGGCCGCCCTGGGTGCGGGGGGTGTCGGCGGGGTGTTCATCCCCCTCGTGGTCCAGGGACTGCTGCTCGGCCGGCTCGTGGAGTCGCTGTTCACCGACGCGGCGCCGGGCCTCTACCCCGTCATCGGCCTCGCCGCCGTCCTGGGCGCCGGCTACCGCACGCCCCTCGCCGCCGTCATGTTCGTGGCCGAGACCACCGGCCAGGCCCAGTTCGTGATCCCCGCCCTGGTCGCCACCGCCGTGTCGCAGGCCGTCATGGGCGAGAAGAGCGTGGCGTCGTACCAGGTCACCGAGCGGGAGGGGATGCTCGAGCGGCGCCTGCGCCTGCCGGTGCGCAACGTCGTGATCGACGTGCCGATCCTGCACCCCGACCAGCTGGTCACCGACGTCATCGACACCTACGGCGATGCCCCGCCGGCCCAGGCGCTCCCGGTGTGCGATGACCGCTACCGGGGCCTGCTGATGCTGCGCGACATGGCCATGGCGCTGTTCGAGATCGGCCCCGATGCCACCGTCGGCCAGGCCATGCACGACGTACCGGCGGTGCGGGTGGACGTGCCGGCCGTGGAGGCGGCGCGGATCATGGGTGAGCTCGACAGCGCCGTCATCGCCGTGGTCGATGCCGACGACGTGGCCATCGGCGTCGTCACCGCCCTCACGATGACCGGCGCCCTCGACTACGACCCCGACGAGTAGGCCGCCGGCGAGGGCATAAGGTCGCCGCATGAAGCTCGGACTCTCCCTCGGCTACTGGGGTCGCGGCCCCAACCCGGACACCCTCGACAACGTGCTCGCCGCCGAGTCGATGGGCTTCGACTCGATGTGGACCGCGGAGGCATGGGGGTCCGACGCCCTCACCCCGCTGGCCTGGTACGGGTCGCGGACCACGACGATGAAGCTCGGCCAGAGCATCACCCAGATCAGCGCGCGCACGCCGGCCGCCACGGCCATGGCGATGCAGACGCTGCAGCACCTCTCCGACGGACGGGTCATCTGCGGCCTCGGCGTGAGCGGTCCGCAGGTCGTCGAGGGCTGGTACGGCCAGCCCTTCGCCAAGCCCCTGGCCCGCACCCGTGAGTACGTCTCCATCCTCAAGCAGGTCTGGGAGCGGGGCGAGCCGGTCACGAGCGAGGGCCCGCACTACCCCCTCCCCTACCCGTCCGACGCCGAGGGCTCGGTCGGCAAGGGCAAGGCGCTGCGCTCCATCACCCACCCGCACCCCACGCCGATCCCGGTGTACCTGGCGGCCGAGGGGCCGAAGAACCTGGCCCTCGCCGGCGAGATGGCCGACGGGTGGCTGCCGCTGTGGATGAGCCCGGACGAGTCGCCCTGGTACGAGGCCCAGATCCAGAAGGGCATGGACCGCGTGCCCGGCAAGAGCTGGGACGACTTCGGCGTGGCCGCCACCGTGCCCACCCTCGTGCTCGACGACCTCGACGCCGCCATCGACCTCATGCGCCCCAACCTCGCCCTGTACATCGGCGGCATGGGCGCCAAGGGCGAGAACTACCACTACGACGTGTTCGCCCGGATGAACGAGGGCCGCTACGAGGGGACCTGCGAGAAGATCCAGGAGCTGTACCTGTCCGGCCACAAGGACGAGGCCATCGCCACGGTGCCTGCCGAGATGGTCGACGACATCTGCCTCGTCGGCTCCGCCGACCGCGTGCGCGACCGCGTGCAGCGCTGGGAGGACTCCATCGTGGACACCCTCCTCATCGGCGGCCCCTGGCAGACCGTGCAGGCCGCCGGCGCCGCCCTCCTGGACTAGCTCGTCCGCTCGAGGCGGACGATGATCGACTTCGAGGTCGGCGTGTTGGAGGTGGTGGCCACCGAGTCCACCGGCACCAGCACGTTGGCCTCGGGGAAGTAGGCGGCCGCCGTCCGCCGGGCGATCGGGTACTCGACGACCCGGAACGAGGGCGCCCGTCGGTCGTCGTCGCCGGGCCACTCGCTGACGAGGTCGACCACGTCACCGTCGGCGAGGTCGAGGTCCGCCAGATCCTCGACGTTGCAGAACACGACCCGCCGGCCGCCGGTGATGCCGCGGTAGCGGTCGTCGAGGCCGTAGATCGTGGTGTTGAACTGGTCGTGGGAACGGACGGTCTGCAGCAGCAGCCGCCCCTCGGGGATCCGGATCGGCTCGAACTCGTTGACGGTGAGCTGGGCCCGGCCGGACGCGGTGGCGAAGGCGCGCTCGTCCCGGGGCCGGTTCGGCAGCGCGAACCGGGCGCCGCCGGCGATGCGCTCCTCGAAGCGCTCGAAGCCCGGCACCACCCGGCTGATCCGGGTCCGGATGCGGGCGTAGTCGCCGGCGAACGACGACCACGGGATCGTCGACCCGGGCAGCGTGGCCTCGGCCATGGCGCACACGATGTCCACCTCGCTGCGCAGGTGCTCCGACACCGGCTCCACCGACCCCTGCGTGGCGTGGACCTCGCCCATCGAGTCCTCCACCGTCACCGACTGCACGAGGCCGCCGGTGCGGTCGATCTCGGTGCGCCCGAGGCAGGGCAGGATCAGCGCCTCCTCGCCGCACAGGACGTGGCTCTTGTTCAGCTTGGTCGACACCTGCACCGTGAGGCCGCACGACGCCAAGCCGGCGGCGGTCCGCTCCGTGTCGGGGGCAGCGGACACGAAGTTGCCGCCCATGCCGACGAACACGTCGACGTCACCCCGGGCCATCGCCCGGATGGCATCCACCGTGTCGAGGCCGTGCTCGCGCGGCGGGTCGAAGCCGAACTCGCCGGCCAGCGCATCGAGGAACGGGGCCGGGGGCTTCTCCCAGATGCCCATGGTGCGGTCGCCCTGCACGTTGCTGTGCCCGCGCACGGGGCAGAGCCCGGCGCCGGGGAGTCCGATGGCACCGCGCAGCAGGTGGGTGTTCACGATCTCCCGGATCGTCGGCACCGACCCCTTGTGCTGGGTGAGGCCCATGGCCCAGCAGGTGATGAAGCGCTGGGTGCCGCCGAGGAGGTCCACGAGCAGGTCGACGTCGACCTGGTCCAGGCCGGTGGCCTCGAGCCGGGTGGCGTGGTCGAGGTCGGCGAGCGCCGACGACAGCGCATCGAGGCCGTCCACGCGAACGTCCACGAAGTCCCCGTCGAGCGCGCCCCGCGCGACCAGTGCGGCGTTCACGAGCTGGAACAGGGCGAGGTCGCCGCCGACCCGGATCGCCAGGTGGTGGTCGGCGAGACCGGTGCCGGACCCGAGGATGCCCCGCACCTTCTGGGGGTTCTTGAACCCGAGCAGGCCGGCCTCGGGCATCGGGTTGATCGCCACGATGGTGGCGCCCCGCTCCTTGGCCCGCTCGAGCGAGGAGAGCATGCGCGGGTGGTTGGTACCCGGGTTCTGGCCGACGATGAGGATGACGTCGGCGTCGTCGAAGTCCTGGAGGCGGACCGTTCCCTTGCCGATGCCGATGGTCGGCGTCAGCGCGCTGCCCGAGGACTCGTGGCACATGTTCGAGCAGTCGGGCAGGTTGTTCGTACCGAGGTCACGGGCGAAGAGCTGGTAGAGGAACGCGGCCTCGTTGCTCGTCCGGCCCGATGTGTAGAACACGGAGCGGTCCGGCGTGGTGGCCTGGAGGTGGCGGGCGATGACGGCGAACGCCGCGTCCCAGCTGATCGGCTGGTAGTGCGTGGCCGCGGGGGGCCGGTGCACCGGCGCGGTGATGCGGCCCTGCTGGCCGAGCCACCAGTCGCTGCGCTCGGCCAGCTCGGCGATCGGGTGGCGCTCGAAGAAGGTGGGGTCGACCCGACGGCGGGTCGCCTCCTCGGCCACGGCCTTGGCGCCGTTCTCGCAGAACTCGGCGTGGGACGCGTGGTCGGGGTCCGGCCAGGCGCAGCCGGGGCAGTCGATGCCGCCGGGCTGGTTGAGGTCCCGCAGGATGCGCACGCCGCGTCGGATGCCCACCTGGTGGCGGACCGGATCGAGGCCGTGTCGGACACCGGCGATGCCCGCGGCCGTCGACTCCGGCGCACCGACCTCGATGGCCGCGACGTCGTCCGCCGGGCTGGGATCGTGCTCGGGGGGCGGCGTCACCATGCAGGCATCGTGCCAGACGCCCCCGGGGCCGGGTCCGTCAGCGCATCCGCGAGGCACCCCGCACGATCACCCGCTGCACGAGGCCGGCGGGGAGGCGGGAGACCAGGTCCAGGGCCTTCGCGTCGGGGCCGATGAGCGCCCGGCGGCGGTTGCGCTGCACCGCCTTGACGATCTGGCGGGCCGCCTTCTCCGGCGTGGTCATGAACAGCCGCTCGAACTCCCGACGCGCCTCCTCGGGATCGTCGGCCATGGCGGTGACGCTGTCGTCCATGCGGGCGTTCTTCGCGATGTTCGTCTTGATCCCGCCGGGGTGCACGGTGGTGGCGCTCACGCCGCACGGATCGATCTCGAGCTCCATGCGCAGCGCGTCGGTGAAGCCCCGCACCGCGAACTTCGCCGCGTTGTACGCCGACTGCGACGGGATGCCGAGCAGGCCGAACACGCTGGAGATGTTCACGACGTGGCCGGCGCCGGAGGCCTTCAGGTGGGGCAGGAAGGCCTTGGTGCCGTGCACCACACCCCAGAAGTTGATGTCGATCAGCCAGTGGAGGTCCTCGTAGCGGGCGCCCTCGACCGTGGCGCCGAGGGCCACGCCGGCGTTGTTGAACACCAGGTTGACCTGGCCGTGATCGGCCACGACCTCGTCGGCCCAGCGCTCGACCGCCTCGCGGTCGGCCACGTCGACCCGGGCCGAGGTGACCTTGACCCCGAACCCCTCGGCCTTGGTGACCGTCTCGGCGAGGCCGACCTCGTCCACGTCGCTCAGCGCGAGGTGGGTGCCGGCCCGGGCGAGCTCGACGGCGAGGGCCCGGCCGATTCCGGACCCCGCCCCGGTGATGGCGGCCACGTGGCCACGGAGCTGCTCCACGTCCCGCCCCTTCACGCGGCTCGCGCCGCGAGCTTGTCGTTGAGGGTGCCCTCGTCGCCGAAGAGCTCTGCCCGCCAGCGGCTGACCAGCTCATCGGTGTCGCGGTCGTCGGGGTGGAAGTCCGGTGCGTCGTACTCCTTGAGCGTGCGCCACGTCTCCCGGGAGAGGAACGGCGACGCCTTGAGCTTGCGGAAGCTGCGCCACAGCTTCACCGGGTGGCGACGGGCGTCGCGGTCCAGCAGCACCGACACGATGACCTGCAGGCCCATGCCGACCACGAAGCCGAGCCGGATGAACTTCATGGTCCACACCCGCATGCGCTCGGACCCGCCGACAGCCTTGAAGACGTCGAAGGCGACGGCCTTGTGCTCGGACTCCTCGAGCGCATGCCAGAGGAAGAGGTTCTTGACCTCCTCGTGGCCGATCATGTCCCGGGCCCGCTCGTCGCTGAGGATGATCTCGGCCAGGGTCGCGGTGAAGTGCTCGAGGGCGGCCGTGGACGCCAGGTTCGAGATGGGCGGCGCAACGCGCTCCCGGAGCGCCAGGCCCTTCCTGGTGAAGCGCTCGGCGGCCTTGGTCGGGTAGCCGAGCTGGTCGAGGCGGTCGTTGAACTCGCGGTGCTCGCGCCCGTGCACGGCCTCCTGGCCGATGAAGCCGGAGACCTGCCGCTTGAGGTCCGGGTCGGTGATCTGGGAGCGGTAGTGGCGCACCGAGCGGACGAAGAAGTCCTCGCCGTCGGGGAACACCGAGGACAGCGACGCGATCAGGTGGCTGCCGATGATGTCGCCGTCCTCGGCGAAGTGCTTGGGCAGGTCGCGCAGCGCCTCCTCGAAGGAGATGCGCCGGGTGGGCACGTCTCGCGACGCGTTGGACGTCTGCGGGGCCGGGGTGGGTTCGGTGATGGTCATCGGGGGTCCTCCTGGGGGACGAGCAGGTACCGCTCGAAGGCGGCGATGATCACGGCGGTGAGGCGGTCGTCGGAGCTGACGAAGCCGTCGAGGGCACGGCGGCGGTTGAGGCCGTCGATGACGAGGTCGATGAACTCGACGACGGCCTCGGGGTCGATGTCGGGGCGCACGACCCCGGCGTCGACCGATTCCTCCAGCAGCGGGACGAAGGCGTCCACGATGCGGCGGTTGATGCGGCGCTGGGCGTGCAGGGCGTCCTCGGTGCCCGAGCCGGTGCGGAACGACGCCAGCACCTTGAGGTCGAGCACCCGGACGAGCTGGTCGACGAGAGACCGCACCACGCCCTCCATGGGGGTGCCGAGCTCGAGCTCGGCGTGCACGAGGGTCGTGAGCTCGTCGGTCTTGTGATCGACCACGGCGGCCAGCAGGGCCTCCTTGGAGTCGAAGTGGCCGTAGAACATGCCCGCGGAGACGCCGGCCTCGGCGACGATCGCCCGGGTGGTGAGCCCGTCGACGCCGTCGCGCTCGGCGACCGCGACGGTGGCATCGATCAGCCGCTGGCGGGCGGCGGCTCGCTGCTCCTCGCTGATCTTGGGCATGGACGGTCCTTCCAAACCGAGCGCTCGTTCTGTTTCCCATGTTCGCCGCCCGGATGCCGAATCCCTTCCGCAGTGGCATGAGCCACACCATCCGGTACGCTTCCGCACGTCACTTCGTGGGCGGAGATGACCTCTGAGGAGTCCTCCGTGCCCGCACCCGACCAGCACACGAGCCCGTTCTCCGAACCGGGCGACCTGTTCGCGTCCGTCGCCTTCATGGCCCTCGGCGCGTGCCGGGGCGCCGACCCCGACCTGTTCTTCCCCGATCGGGGTGAGTCACTGGAGCCGGCCAAGCGCATCTGCAGCGAGTGCGTCGTGCGCGACGAGTGCCTCGAGCACGCCCTCGCCAGCGGCGAGCGCTTCGGGGTCTGGGGCGGGACGTCGGAGCGCGAGCGCCGCCGCATCCGCCGCTCCCGCCGCACCGCCGCTGCGTGAGCCGCTACACCACAACTGCCAGTTCCGGTCCTCCCGAACTGGCAGTGCTCCTGTAGCGCGCTAGAGCCACTTGCCGGGGTTGAGGATGCCCTGGGGGTCGAGCGCCGCCTTCACCCGGCGGCTCAGGTCCACCACGTCGGGGCCGAGCTGGGTCGCGAGGTGGGCGGCCTTGAGCGACCCGACCCCGTGCTCGCCGGTGATGGTGCCGCCGAGGTCGAGGGCGGCGTCCATCACGGCGCCGAAGGCGGCATCGGCCCGGGCGACGGCATCGGGGTCCGCCGGATCGAAGGTCACGAGCGGGTGGAAGTTGCCGTCCCCGGCGTGGCCGATGACCGGGATGGCGGTGTCGTGGCGCTCGGCGACGGCGGCCACGGCGGCGAGCAGCGCCGGGATCTGCGGGATGGGCACGCCCACGTCCTCGATGAGCACGCTGCCGAGGCGCTCCACGCACGGGATGGCCATGCGCCGGGCCGCCATGAGCAGCTCGCCCTCGTCGGGATCGTCGGTGACGGCCACGTAGGTGGCGCCGGCGGCCTCGGCGTGCTCAGCCATGCGGGCGGCGGTCGAGTCCCCGGCGTCGGACTGGCCGAGGAGGAGGGCGCCGATCGAGGTGTCGAGCCCCATCGGCTTGACCGACTCCACCGCCGCGACCGCGGCGCGGTCCATGAGCTCGAGCGCCGACGGGCGCAGGGACGCCATCGTCGAGGCCACGGCGACGCCGGCGTGGATCGGGTCGACGAAGGTCGCCACCACGGTGGAGGACGGTGGCGGGGTGGGACGCAGGCGCAACGTGGCCTCGGTGATCACACCGAGGGTGCCTTCGGACCCGACGAAGAGCCGCTTGAGGTCGAGCCCGGCGACGTCCTTGATGGTCCGGCCTCCGAGCCGCGTGATCGTGCCGTCGGCGAGGACGACCTCGATGCCGAGCACGTAGTCGGTGGTCACGCCGTACTTCACGCAGCACAGGCCCCCGGCGTTGGTGGCCAGGTTCCCCCCGATGGAGCAGATCTCGTAGGAGGACGGGTCGGGCGGGTACCAGAGCCCCTCGGTGCGGGCCGCGGCCTTGACCTCGACGTTGAGCGCGCCGGGCTGGACCACCGCGACCATCGATCCCGCGTCGATGCGGACCTCGCGCATGCGCTCGGTCGACAGGGTGATGCAGCCGTCCACCGCGGCCGACCCACCCGACAGCCCCGTGCCCGCACCCCGGGTCACCACGCCCACCCCGAACCGGCTGGCCACGCGCAGCGTGACGGCGACCTCGTCGGTCGATCCGGCGCGCACCAGCGCGACCGGGGTACCCGGCACCACCGTCTTGGCCCGATCGAAGCGGTACCCGTCGACCACGTCGGGGTCGACGACCACCGACTCGGCGGGGAGCGCATCCTGCAGCGCGGCGACGACGTCGGCGTGGCTCATCGCTGCCGAGTCTGCCCTGCTCGGCGGCCCGCTCAGGCCTCGACCGCCTCCAGCAGGTCGGCCACCGTGCGCGGCTGCTCCAACGGGTGGCGCAGCGGGCGGTCGGCGATGACCTCGTACCGGTTGCGGCGGCCGACGCGCTGGCGCCGGACGTAGCCGCCGGCCTCCAGATCGTCCAGGATGCGCTGCACCGCACCTTGCGTGATGCCGACCGCCTGGCTGATGTCGCGCTGGCGCAGCTCGGGATCGCGACTGATGGCGACGAGAACGTGACCGTGGTTCGTGAGGAACGTCCACCCGAGGGCACGCTCGGGTGCCGGCCGAGTCGGTTCCGGACCGGCCGCCGTGAGCGTGGCCCCGCTCATGCGGCCAACGGGTCGTGGTGCCACTCGGCCCGCAACCGGTCGAGGTGCCGTCCGCAGCGGAGCGCCTCGGCCCAGACGTGGTCGTCCTTCGCCCCGCAGCGGGCCCGGAGCAGCAGGTGGCGGACCTCTCCCTCCAGCTTGCCGAGCACGCGGGGGGCGTCCCGGTGGCGAGGCGGCGGGGCCATGGTCCAGAGCCGCTCGATGATCCGGACCTGGCGCTCGAGCTCGTCGACGAGTGCACGCGATGGGGTCATGGAGAGAGCCAAACACACACACTGGAATAGGTCAATCAGATTGCGTCAGTTTCCATCGAGCCGTAGCATCTCCGACATGACCGAGCCCTTCTCCCCCAACACCGACGAGCTCCTGGCCAAGAACGCGGAGTACGCCGGCGCCTTCCACGACTCCGACCTCGAGGTCGCTCCCACCCGGAACCTCGCCGTCGTGGCCTGCATGGACTCCCGCATGGACATCTTCCAGATCCTCGGGCTCGAGAACGGCGAGGCCCACGTCATACGGAACGCCGGTGGGGTCATCACCGACGACGTCATCCGCTCCCTCTGCCTGTCGCAGCGCTTCCTCGGCACGCGGGAGATCGTGCTGCTGCACCACACCGACTGCGGCCTGTCCAAGGTCGATGAAGGCGACTTCCGCGAGGAGCTCGCCGCCGAGCTCGGCGTGAAGCCGTGGTGGTCGCTCGAGGCGTTCACCGACGTCGACGCGGACGTGCGCCAGTCGATGCACCGCATCGAGATGACGCCCTTCATCTCGCACAAGGAGCACGTGCGCGGCTTCGTCTACGAGGTCGAGACCGGACGCCTGCGCGAGGTCACCGGCTGAGTCGTTCGCGCCATCGGGCAGACTGGCCACGACGCCGACGACAGGAGCGCCAGTGGCCGAGGTGACCGAGACGCAGCTGCCCGGGGTGGGCGTGCGCTACGAGTTCAAGACGGGCGACAAGGACCACGTCGGGGTGGTGCACCACCACTCCGGTCGACGCGAGATCATCGTCTACGACCGCAAGGACACCGACGTGGCCCGCTCCGTCCTCGAGCTGAGCGCCGACGACAGCCGCACGCTCAGCGACCTGCTCGGTGCCAGCCAGGTCACCGAGGCCCTGGCCGCGGTCCAGCAGCGCATCGAGGGGCTCACCCTCGAGTGGATCGAGGTCGCCGAGGAGTCCGAGATGGCCAACCGGAGCATCGGTGACGGCCAGCTCCGCACCCGCACCGGCGCGTCGGTCGTGGCGGTGATCCGGGGCGACACCAGCGAACCGGCACCGAGCCCGGACTTCGTGCTCCTACCGGAGGACGTCGTGGTCGCGGTGGGCACCGCAGACGGACTGGAGCTCCTGCGGCAGGCGCTGCGCCCGTGACGCTGGTGCTGGCCGCGGTCAGCGGGGAGACGGCCGAGGCGTTCATCCAGATCGGTGGGGTCGTGGTCGCCCTGGCCGTGCTGGCGCGCATCGCCGGCCGCCTCGGCATCACGGCGATCCCGCTCTACCTCCTCGCCGGCCTCGCCGTCGGCGAGGGCGGCTTCACGTCGCTCGAGGCCGGCCAGGACTTCCTGGCCATCAGCGGCCAGATCGGCGTGCTGCTGCTGCTCTTCGCCCTCGGCCTCGAGTACACGGCGGACGAGCTTCGCCACGGTCTGCGCACCGGCACCGGAACCGGGGCGGTGGACGCGGTCGCCAACTTCCTGCCCGGCTTCCTCGCCGGGCTCGCCCTCGGGTGGGAGACCACCGCTGCGGTGCTGCTCGGTGGCGTCACGTGGGTGAGCTCGTCGGGCGTCGTCGCCAAGGTCCTCACCGACCTGCGGCGCCTCGGCAACCGTGAGACCCCGTCCATCCTGAACGTGCTCGTGATCGAGGACCTGGCCATGGCGGTCTACCTGCCGATCGCCGCCGCCCTCGTCGCCGGCCGGACCGCACTCGACACCGCCGCCACCGTGGGCATCGCGCTCGCCGCCGTGGGGATCATCCTCGTCCTCGCCCTCGGCAGCGGCGCCCGTCTGAGCGCCATGCTGGCCCCTGGTGGGGACGAATCCCTCCTGCTCTCGATCTTCGGCCTGACGCTCCTGGTGGGTGGCCTGGCCGAGCAGCTGCAGGTCTCCAGCGCGATCGGGGCCTTCCTCGTCGGTCTCGCCCTGTCGGGCGCGGTGCAGCACCGGGCGACCGTGCTCGTCGAACCGCTGCGCAACCTCTTCGCCCCGATCTTCTTCCTCTACTTCTCCTTCGGCATCGCCCCCGACTCCCTCATCAGCGTCCTGCTCCCGGCGCTGCTCCTCGCGGTCGCGAGTGCCGCCACCAAGATGCTCTCGGGCTGGCTGGCCGCGGCCCGGGCAGGTGTGGGCGTCCGGGGCCGGTTGCGCGCTGGTACTGCGCTGATCGCTCGGGGCGAGTTCTCCATCGTGATCGCATCGCTCGGCGTCGGCACGGTCGACGGCACCGACCTCGGCGCGTTCGCCGCGGCCTACGTGCTCATCACCGCGGTGCTCGGCCCGATCGCCGCGAAGTACGCCGACCAGATCCCGATCCCGGCACGACTGAACCGGCCGGCGCCGGCCTGAGCGCCGTCAGGTCCCCGGGGGGATGATCCGCCGGCCCGAGATCTCCTCGGCCCGGATCTGGACCCAGTCCTCCCGCTCGACCGAGTCGGCCCACGGGTGCAGCTCCAGCTTCTCGAGCTCCTCGGGGTCCTCGGCGAGGTCGGCGACGCCACGCACCAGCACGCTCCAGCCGGTTCGCTCGATGACGTCGAAGCTGTCGACCTGGAAGGCCACGGGCTCGGCCATGAGCGCCTCGTGGAGGAGCGAGCCGCGCAGCGTCCGGAACACGACCCGGTGTCCGACGACCGCGTGGTTGACGGGGAGCACCATGGGCTCACCCGCCTCGTTGAACGCGACCCGTCCCACGGGCGAGTCGGCGAGGAGCTGCCAGCACTCCTCCGGGGCGATGACCTCCAGGCCCTGGTGGTCGAGACTGGTTCCTCCGGTGCTGTCCATGTCCCGATCGTGCCGGTCGCGCCACCCCACGCGACAGGGTCCTCGGTCCCGACCCGCTACTCCTCCGCCACTCGCAGGATGTCGTCGACCACGGACTCCACAGGGGCCTCGCCGTCCACGACGGTGTGGTGCTCGCCCGACGGGTGCTCCAGGTCGGCGAGCTGGCTGTCGAGCAGGTCGGCGGGCATGAAGTGCTCGGTGCGGCTCGCCAGGCGCCGGGCCAGCTCCTCGGGTCCGACCTCGAGGTGCACGAGCGCCACGTCGGGTGCGGCGTCGAGCAGGCGGAGGCGGTGCTGGCGCCGCAGCGCCGAGCACGCCAGCACGACCCGATCGCCGGCCCGGGCCCGGTGGGCGAGCTCGGAGACCAGGGAGTCGATCCACGGGTCCCGGTCCGCGTCGGTGAGCGGCTCGCCATCGGCCATCTTCTGGCGGTTGGCCTCCGGGTGGAAGTCGTCCGCGTCGAGCAGGACCGCGCCGATCCGATCGGCCAGCGCGCGCCCCACCGTGGACTTCCCGGCGCCCGAGACGCCGGTGAGCACCAGCGTCTGGGGCGCAGCGGTCATGGACCCGAGGCTACGGGGCGGACGACCTCACGATGTCGGGACGATGACCGCCCGGCCCTCGATCTCGCCGGCCGCGAGGCGCTCGTAGACCGACGGGGCCTCGTCGAGGTCGAAGCGGGTGACGTGAGGGGTGATGATCCCCGACCGGGCCATGGCGAGCACCTCGTGCAGCTCGGGCAGGCTGCCCCAGTAGGTCGTGGCGACCGACACCTCGTAGGGGATGCTGAAGAAGCTCATCGGCAGCGTGCCGCCGGCGATGCCGACGATGGTGAGCTGTCCGAGCACCCGGCTGGCTGCGGCGCCGAGCGCGAGGGTCGCGTCCGCGCCGACGCAGTCCAGGACCACGTCCGCTCCCTGGCCGCCCGAGAGGTCGCGGATGGTGGCGGCGGCCTCGTCGTCGGAGACCACGCCGTGGTGCGCACCGACCGATTCGGCGAGGCGGAGCGCTTCCGGTCGCTGATCGACGGCGATCACCGTGGCGGGGCTGAGGGCCCGCAGCATCTGCACGGCCATGTGGCCGAGGCCGCCGACGCCGATGACGACCGCCGTCGTCCCCGGCGTCAGCAGCGGGAGGGCCCGCTTGACGGCGTGGTAGGGCGTGAGGCCGGCGTCGGTGAGCGGCGCCGCCTCCGCGGGGTCGAGGTCGCCGATGGGCACGACGTGGCGGACGGCCGGCACCACCATGTAGGGCGCCATGCCACCGTCGGCGCCGAGGCCGCCGACCGCGGCGCCGGTGAGGTCGGGCCGCTCGCAGTAGTTCTCCATGCCGAGCGCGCAGCGCCGGCAGAGCCCACAGCCCCACGGTCCATAGACGGCGACGGCCTCACCCACCTCCAGCCCGGAGACGCCCGCTCCGAGCGCCTCCACCCAGCCGGCGTTCTCGTGGCCGAGGGTGAAGGGCGGGTTCCACGGCATCATGCCGGGTTCGAAGTCGTGCATCAGGTGCAGGTCCGAGTGGCACGCGCCGGCGCCGCCGATGCGGATCAGCACCTCCCCCGGTCCCGGCTCGGGCTGGTCGACCTCGACCAGCTCGCCTGGCTGCTTGAACGCGGTCAGCTGCAGGGCCTTCATCGGACGTCTCCTCGATCGGTGATCCCGCCACCCTCGCGCACGGTTCCGACCTTGCCCAGGGTCTCGGGTCCCGGGCCCGTCAGGGGTCGGGCGCGTCAGGGGTCGGGCGGACCCCATCGAGGGCCCGTGCCGCATCCGGGTCATCGAGGTCACCTTCGTCGAGCGACCGCACCGCGGCGCCGGCGCGGATGGCGACGGCCACGAGCGGCACGGCGATGAAGGCGCCGGCGATGCCGGCGATGGCGGCGCCGGTCGTGAGGGCCAGGATCACGACCAGCGGGTGGAGCTGCAGCGCCTTGCCGTAGATGACGGGCGCGAGCAGGTCGTTGTCGAGCTGCTGCACCACGACCGCCACGATGGCCACGATGCCGGCCGCCGCCGTGCCTGCGGTGACGAGGGTGACGGACACGGCGATGATCCCGGCGGCGATGGCGCCGACGAAGGGGAAGAAGGCGGAGACGAACGTGAGGGCGGCCACCGGCAGGGCCAGCTCGGCGCCCACGATGAACATCGTGGCGCCGATGACGACACCTTCGACGACGCCGAGCGCGGCAGCGCCGCGCAGGTAGCCGCCGAGGGCGCGCCAGGCGCCGTTGCCCGCGGCGCGCAGCTGGACCTGGCGGGGCTCGGAGAACCGGGACAGCAAGGCCCGCTGCATCATCGGACCGTCCTTGACCACGAAGAACGTGACGACGAGGGCCAGCAGCAGCCCGGCGAGCACCTCGCCGGCCAGCGTCGCCCCGTCCACCACCGCGCCCTCGGAGATGCTGGCGCTGTCGGCCGCCTCCTCGATGCGCTCACGGGCATCGACGACGAAGTCCTCGCTCAGCCCGATCGGACCGTCGATGAGCCACTCCTGGACGTCGTCGGCCGCGGTCTCGAGGGTGGTGTCGAGGCCGGAGAACTCGTCGACGAGCGGGGGGACGATGACCCAGCCGACGAAGAACACGGTCCCGAAGAACACGGCGACGGTGCCGAGCATCGCGAGCGGCACCGGGACGCCGCGATCGGTGAAGAGCTTGCGCACCGGGATGAGGACGGTGGCGAGGAGCAGCGCGATGCCGACCGGCAGCAGCACGATCCGGAGCTGCGCGGCGATGATGCCCGTGGCGTACACGGCGAGGCCGATGATGAGGAGCCGCCAGCTCCAGGCGGTGAGCACGTCGAGCCAGCGGGGCACGCGCGGCGGCCCGGCGAGCTGCACCTGGTCGGGACCGTCGTCGGGGCGCGCCATGGGCGTCACCCTGCCACGCCGGTCACTCGTCGAGGTCGACGTCCCCGGTGCGGTCGATGCCGGTGGCCGCGGTGGTCGCCACGCTGATGAGGTTGGCGCAGATCCGCTTGAGGTAGCGGAAGAGCATGGCCCGGGGCACGGCGTAGCGCGCGGGGCCGTCGTCGTGGATGAGGGCGTTGACGAGGTCGTCGAAGGTGCCCATCAGCTCCTCCGCCCGCCGGTCGAGGCCGGCGAGGTCGGCGGCGTCGGGCTCCGCCAGCGCGTCGGCGGTGTCGGTGAACAGCTGGGACACCCGGGAGCGGAAGTCGAGGAAGCGGTCGTAGTCGTCGGCCTCGCTGAACCGGACCCCCTCGGCCGCCAGGTCGAAGATGTTCTTGGCCTGGTCCCCGACCCGCTCGAGCTTCTTCACCATGAGCAGCGAGGCGAGCACGGCCCCGACGTCGGCGCCCCCGTGGACGGCGGAGTGGACCACGAGCTCCCGCCGCACGCTCTCCTCGATGCCGTTGATGGCCCAGTCGGTGGCGCGCACCTCCTCACCGATGGGTTCGATGTCACCGTCGGTGACGAGGCAGCTCATCGCCAGGTCGAAGCTGTGCTGGCAGCGACCGACCATCGACACGATCTCGTGCTGGACGTGCTCGAGGCCTTCGTCACCGCCGCGGAAGAACGAGAACACCATGGATCAACACCTCATCGCAGGAGGATCACGCCGATGGCCGGGATGACCAGGAACGTGACGATGACATATCCGATCACCATCGAGCGCCGGCGGGCCGCCATCTCGGCGAGCCACTCGGCGATCCGGATCGGGAGCCGACGGAGCGCCGGCACCGGGTAGAAGAGCAGGATCCCCGCCAGGTTGAACAGCGTGTGGACCAAGGCGACCGTGAGCGCCTCGGGCCGGTCGGTGGCGAGAGACGCCAGCAGGGCGCTGATCGTGGTGCCCACGTTGGCGCCGAGGGTGACCGGGTAGGCGTTGGCCAGCGACACGACGCCGGCCGCCGAGAGCGGGATCATGATCGAGGTCGTGATGCTCGACGACTGCACCGCCACGGTGATGATGATGCCGAGCAGGATGGCGGGCGCGCCGCCGCCCTTGCCCAGCATGGCGTTGATCGAGCGCTCCACGCGGGCGGCGATCAGCTGGCGCATGTTCCTCGTGACGAAGGTGAGGGCCAGGAAGATGGCGGCGAGGCCGGTGACCACCAGCATCACACCGAGCAGGGTCCCCTGCAGGCCGACCACGTCTCCCCACAGCTCCTCGACCCAGCCGACGGGGACCTTGACGGCGGCCTTGAAGGGGCTGTCGAACTCGGCCCCGCTGCCCCCGAGGAGCAGCTCGGTGAGGAATCGGGCGGCGCTGGACAGCACGCCGGTGAGCAGCTCGATCGGGAGCAGGATGCTGACGGCCAGCAGGTTGAACGCGTCGTGCACGGTGGCGGCAGCGAAGGCCAACCGGAACTCGGCCGGTCGCCGCAGGTGGCCGAGCGACGCGAGCGTGTTCGTGACCGTGGTGCCGATGTTGGCGCCCATGATCATGGGCACGGCGTCGTCGATTCCGAGGAGACCGGCGCCGACGAGGCCGACGATGGTCGAGGTGGTGACCGACGACGACTGGGCCAGCACGGTGGCGAGGATGCCGACGAAGAGCCCGGCCATCGGGTTCGAGACGCTGGAGAACAGCTCCTCCTGGACGTCGCTGCCGAGGGCGTTGATGCCGGACTCGAGCAGGCCGACACCCACGAGGAACAGGAACAGCAGCGCGACGACGACGGCAGCGCGGATGGGCGCGGGGACCGGGCGCTCGGTCGCTGCGTCGGTGGTGGAGGGGCGGGTGCTGACCACGGGCGGCCTCGACGTCGGGGGACGGCGGCGTGACCCTTGCACACCCTCGTTCACCGATACGACATCTCCCGTCCACCTCCCGTCCACTTCGGGCTGAACGTGGTGGCGCCGGCGGCGCGGCCCGTCAGCGCGTGCTGGACCGTTGGTACCGGGAGACCGAGAGCGGCGCGAAGACCGCCACGGTGATCACCACCCAGATGAGGGTGTAGAGGACCGGGTTCTGCAGCGACCACGCCGTGGGCTCCGGGGTCCCGGGCGGGATGTTGCCGAACAGCTCGCGCGCCGCCTGGGTCACCGCCGAGACCGGGTTCCACTCGGCGAACGTCTGCAGCGGTCCCGGGAGGTCCTCGGCCGGCACGAACGTGTTGGCCACGAACGTGAGCGGGAAGATCACCATGAACGACGCGTTGTTGATGACCTCGACGCTCGGCACGAGCAGGGCGACCCAGGCCATCACCCACGAGATGGCGTAGGCGAAGAGCAGCAGCAGGGCGAACCCGCCGACGGCTTCGAGGATCGAGCCCCGGATGCGCCAGCCGACGGCCAGGCCGGTGAGGGCCATGATCGCCACCGAGAGCACGTTGTAGATCACGTCGCTGGCGGTGCGGCCGGCGAGCACGGCCGACCGGGACATCGGCAGCGACTTGAACCGGTCGATGATGCCCTTCTGCATGTCCTCGGCGATGCCCGCCCCGGTGAACGTGGCCCCGAACAGCACGGTCTGGGCGAAGATGCCGGCGATCAGGAACTCCCGGTAGGTGGTGCCCGGGATGTCGATCGAGTTGCCGAACACGTAGGCGAACAGCAGCACGAACATGATCGGCGACAGCAGCACGAACACGAGGACCTCGGGGACCCGCGTGATCTTGATGACGTTGCGGTGGGCGATCACGCCGATGTCGCTCAGGGTGTCCCGCCAGGAGATGCGCCCGCCCGCGCCGCCCGCAGTGGTGGGTTCGATCGCGGTCTGGCTCATGCCGTCACCTCTGCTCGGTCGGTGCGCTGGGCGTCGTCATCGGGTTCCTCGGCGACGTGTCCGGTCAGGGTCAGGAACACGTCGTCGAGCGTGGGACGGCGGATGCCGACGTCGCTGATCTCGATCTGGCGGTGCCGGAGCTCCTGGAGGACGTCGGTCAGCACGTCCACACCCCCGTCGATCGGCGCCTGCAGCGCCCGGGCCGGGACCTGCACCTCGATGTCGCCCGTGGCGTGGGCGGCGAGGACCTGGTGCGCATCGTCGAGGCGGGCTGCGTCGGCAACGACGAGCTCGATCCGCTCGCCGCCGACCTGGGCCTTGAGCTGGTCGGCGGTGCCCGACGCGATGGCGCGCCCGTGGTCGATGACGACGATGTCGTCGGCCAGCTGGTCGGCCTCCTCCAGGTACTGGGTCGTGAGCAGGAGCGTGGCGCCGCGGGAGACCAGCTCCCGGATCACGCCCCACAGCTCGATGCGGCTGCGGGGGTCGAGGCCGGTGGTGGGCTCGTCGAGGAACAGCACCGGCGGTTCGGCCACCAGCGCACCGGCCAGGTCGAGGCGGCGGCGCATGCCCCCCGAGTAGGTCTTCACCGGCCGGTCACCCGCGTCGGAGAGGTCGAAGCGCTCGAGCAGCTCGGCGGCACGCTGCTTCGACCGGGTCCGGCCGAGCCGGTAGAGGCGACCGATCATGACCAGGTTCTCCCGACCGGTGAGCACCTCGTCCACCGCCGCGAACTGCCCGGACAGCCCGATGCGGCGGCGCACCTCGCCGGGCTGCGTGCGCAGGTCGGCGCCGGCGATGGTGGCGCTGCCCTCGTCCGGTTCGAGCAGCGTGGTGAGGATCGAGACGGCCGTGGTCTTGCCGGCGCCGTTGGGGCCGAGCAGCCCGAGCACGGAGCCCTCCGGCACGGTGAGGTCGAGGCCGTCGAGGGCCACGACGTCGCCGAAGCGCTTGCGCAGGCCGGTGGCGACGATGGCGGGGGCAGCGGTCGTCTGGTGCATCGGGACGTGCTCCTGGAGCGGGGTCAGGGCGGGGGACGGATCGTCCCGGCGTGGAGACGGCTCTCGAACCCAGGAATCATCGGTGCCGGTCGCGTCCCGAGTTTTCGGGTACGCCGCGGCTGTGACCGGGGTCGGTCAGGCGAACCCGACGACCGGGTGCGGGGTGTAGGGAGCCTCCAGGGACTCGACCTCCTCGGCGGTGAGGGTCACGTCCACGGCAGCGACGGCGTCGTCGAGGTGGTGCGGCTTGGTCGCCCCGACGATCGGGGCGGTGACCGCCGGCTGGTGCAGGACCCAGGCCAGCGCGACCTGGGCGCGGGAGATGCCCCGGGCCTCGGCGACGGTCGCGACCTGCTGGACGATCTCCCGGTCGCTCGCGCTGGTGTCGTAGAGGGTCTTGCCGAACTCGTCGGTGCGGGAGCGCTCGGTCTCGGTGTCCCAGTCCCGGGTGAGGCGGCCCCGGGCGAGCGGGCTCCACGGGATGACGCCGATGCCCTGGTCCTGGCACAGCGGCAGCATCTCGCGCTCCTCCTCGCGGTTGAGGAGGTTGTAGTGGTCCTGCATCGACACGAACTTCGACCAGCCCCGCAGCTCCGCGGTGTACAGCGCCTTGGAGAACTGCCAAGCCCACATGGACGAAGCGCCGATGTAGCGGACCTTCCCGGAGCGGACCAGGTCGTGCAGCGCCTCGAGCGTCTCCTCGATGGGCGTGCGGGGGTCCCACCGGTGGATCTGGTACAGGTCGATGTAGTCGGTGCCGAGGCGACGGAGGCTGGCCTCGCACTCGGCGATGATCGCCTTGCGGGACAGCCCGGCGCTGTTGGGCCCCTTGCGCATCGGACCGAACACCTTGGAGGCGAGGACGATGTCGTCTCGGTTCGCGAACTCCTGGAGCGCCCGACCGACGATCTCCTCGCTGGTGCCGGCCGAGTACACGTTGGCCGTGTCGAAGAAGTTGATGCCGTGCTCGACCGCCTGGCGGATGAAGGGGCGGCTGGCCTCCTCGTCGAGGGACCACTCGTGGTTGCCGGCGTCGGGCGCGCCGAAGCTCATGCACCCGAGGCAGATCCTGGACACGTCGAGGCCGGTGCGGCCGAGCTTCACGTACTGCATGGGCCCACTCTCGCGGACGGGCCTCCGCCGGCGTCGGCCGGCAGCGCTTCCTATGGGTCGGGGTCGCCGTGGAAGCGGCGGTGGGGTCGGGCTCGGTTGTCGGGGTTGCAGGCGACGCGTCCGTTGTCAGGGCGGGTCCTGCCGCCGGCGGTGACCGCTTCGATGTGGTCGATGTCGCAGTACTCGGCGGGCCGGTCACAGCCCCGGGCGGTGCAGTGGCGGTCGCGGACCTGGATGGCCCGGCGGAGCTTGCCGGTGAAGAACCGGTGCCGTTCGTTGTACGCGATCGGGACCTGGCCGGGCCCGTACACGTAGCGCTCCAGATCCGGATCCGACTCCAGGATCCGGGCCAGCTGGCGGGCCGACAGCGGCGTCTCGTTCCACAGCTCGGCCAGCCCACCAGCCAGGGCATCCAGGCCGGACACCACCACGACCAGGGGTCGGATCCGGGCCGCAGCGGACGGGTTCGCGACATGCGCGCGTTGGGCCATGACCACCAAGGCATCCGCCCGACGCTGCGCCGGCGTGCGGGCCAGCTCACTCGACAGCGGCTCCCGGCCGAGGCGGGTCTTGGCTTCGGTCCAGTCGGCTTTGAACAGCTCTTCGACGATGCCGTCGAACACGGTCTTGAACGCGGCACCACCGATCGCATCCAACAGCCCATCGATGACGACGGCGCCTTGGAAGGTGGCCGACACATGCGCGTCGCGGTCCTGTTCGATCCGATCGGGCTCACCGGAGTCGGGGTCGACCTGCAGGCGCCACTTGGCCAGGACCTTGCGCAGGCCCCGCATGTCCAGATCCACGGCCTGCTGGGCGAGCCATCCCTCCCACTCCCCGAACGCCTCCCGCGTCTCCTCGGTCCGCACCTTCGCGATCGCCCCCGCATGCTCCGCACCCAGATCCCCGGCCGCCCACCGCGACGACACCCCGGGCATGTCGATGAGCACCCGACCCAGCTTCAACGACGTCGCCGCCGCCGCATCACCCATCCGCAACCGATCCCGACACCACTGCTTCGCCGTCCGATACCCGAGCGGCACGTGATCCCCCCGGGCCTCGAACGACCGCAGCAACCGATGGAACTCGAAGTCCAACCGGCGCAGACACCGGGTCAGCTCCTCCAACAGCTCCCCCAACCCATCCGCCGTGGGCACCTCGGACACATCGATGCCAGCCACGAGATCGATCGCCTCGTGCAACCGCACCGTCGCATCCCCAACTGGCATGCCCCCACCCTCGCGAGCGAACACACGTTCGTGCAAGGAAACCGGATGTTTCGGACACCGAAATCCCTGGATCAGTGCGGCTTGCGCAGGTCGTAGATCACGAAGATCGGGACCCGGAGGAGGTCCTCGTTGTCGGGCACCCGGGCCAGCTGCGCCTCGTCCGGCAGCGGCTCGTGCAGGCGGCGCAGATGGAAGCCGGCGTCGAGGAACCCGTTGATCGTCGTGCTCAGCATCCGGTGGTGGTTGGTGATGCGGTGCCCCGAGGGGAACGGGATGTCGCGCGGGCCCTCGTCGGCGTAGTCGTCGAGCACGTAGTGGACCTTGCTGCGGTCGGGCCGGCGGACCCAGGGGTCGTCGCCCAGCGCGGCGGTGGCCATCGGCGCCAGGTTGCAGACCACGAAGCGACCGCCGGGCACGAGGACGCGGAACGCCTCGCGGACCGCGGCGGCCTCGTCTGGCACGTCCACCAGCGAGATGTGGGACACAGCGAGGTCGAAGGATGCGTCGGCCACGCCGGTGAGGGACTGCAGGTCGCCGAGCTCGTAGGTCTCCGACGGGCCGACGAGCCTGCGGGCGTGCTCGACGAACGCCGGCTGCAGGTCGACCCCGAGGGTCCGGGCGCCGCGGGCCGCGAGCATCCGGCAGAAGCGGCCCTCGCCGCAGCCGAGGTCGATCACCGAGCGCCCGGCCACGTCGCCGACGACCTCGAGCATCCAGTCGTCGAGCAGGCCCTCCCGGGCCCGATCGCGACCGGCGGCCATCCGCTCGATCCACTCGGGGGCAAACGCCGCCCACTCCCCCGACAGGTCCGCCTCCCCAGCCACGGCGTCACCATACGCAGGCCCGGGCACCGGACCGTCAGAGCTTCGGGAGCACCTGGGGCCGGCCGATGAGATCGGCCAGCGGGTCACCCCGCTCCTCCAGGCGCTCGAGCGCGGTGCGCACCGTCCACCGGTGCGAGGTGAGGGCCGGATCGTCGAGCTCGTCCCACGTGATGGGCATCGACACCGGAGCGCCGGGAGCCGGTCGCACGCTGAACGGGGCGACCAGCGTCTTGTTGATCGCGTTCTGCGTGTAGTCGAGCCGAGCGAGGCCGCCCCGGTCCTCCTTCTGCCACTTCCAGCTGACCAGCTCGGGCACGGTCCGCCCGATCGCCTTGGAGAGGGCCTCCACCCACTCGCGGGTCTCGGCGAACGTGTAGCGCTGCTCGACAGGGATCCAGATCTGGAAGCCTCGCCGCCCGCTCGTCTTGGGGCACGCCGCGACGTCGAGGTGCTGCAGCGCGGTGCGGTGCAAGCGCACCAGCAGCAGCAGCTCCTCGGGCGTGGTCTCCGGACCGGGGTCCACGTCGATGAGCGCCCAGCTCGGACGGTCGGGCCGGTCGGCGGTGGACGTCCAGGGGTGGAGCTCGAAGGCGGCGAGGTTCGCCGCCCACACCAGCGACGGTGCGCCGTCGAGCACCGCGTAGCACTCGGTCTCCCCCTCGTCGGCGGCCTCGTTGCGCCACTGCGTGAGCCAGTCGGGCGCGCCGGCCGGGACCGCCTTCTGCCAGAAGCCCTTCGCTCCGGCGCCGTTCGGGTAGCGGTGCATGTTCACCGGGCGGTCGTGCAGGTAGGGCAGCATCCACGGGGCGATCCGGGCGTGGTAGGCGAGCAGCTCCCGCTTGGTCACCGGCGCCGCGTCGTCGTCCCGGCCGGGGAACAGCACCTTGTCGAGGTTGGTGACCTTCAGGGCGCGACCCTGCAGCTCCCACGTCCCGTCCGGACCGAGCCCGTCCAGCGCTCGGAGCGCACGCTCGTCCACCGCTTCGAAGCCGACACGGCGCCTGCCGGAGTCGGTGACCTCGGCGGCCTCATCGGCGGGCCGGTCGCTGTGCCACACCAGGTCGGGTTCTGCTGCCACCTGGTCGTTGGTGCGACCGCTCAGCACCGACCGCGGGTGCTCCTCGGGGTCCCAGCCCTCGACTGCGTCGTCGTCGCGCTTGTGGAGCAGCAACCACTGGGGCTTGCCCCCACCGTCGCCACGGCCCTTGCGCACGAGGACGAACCGCCCTCGCAGCTTCTCGGCCTCCACGTCGAAGTGCAGCGAGCCGTCGGCGAGCTGTCGGCGGGGGTCGGCGCCGTCGGCTGGCTGCCACGTGCCGCGGTCCCAGACGATGACGTCGCCGCCGCCGTACTCGCCCGCGGGGATCACGCCCTCGAAGTCGGCGTACTCGATGGGGTGGTCCTCGACCTCCACCGCCAGCCGGCGCGCGCCGGGGTCCAGGGTCGGTCCCTTCGGCACGGCCCAGCTGAGGAGGGTCCCGTCGAGCTCCAGGCGCAGGTCGTAGTGCAGGCGGGAGGCGCGGTGGCGCTGGACGACGAACCGGAGACCATCGGGAGCAGCCGATGCCGACGCCGCACCGGGTGGCTCCGGTGTGCGCTCGAAGTCCCGCTTGGCGTCGTAGTCCCGCAGTCGAGGGCTGCGGTCGTTGGGGGCCATCGGCGTGCTCCCTCGTCGGCGTGCGCCGGTGCTCTACCCGATGCGGACCGCGATCGGACTCGCCGTCTGCGCCTCGGGGTAACGGATGGCGATGGCGATCAACTCCGTGCGCTCGACCCTGCCCCCGGAAGCCGTGTTCGAGCACCTCCTGACCCCGTGGGAGTACCCGAAGTGGCTCCTGGGAGCGAGCAAGATGCGAGACGTGGACGACCACTGGCCGTCCGTCGGCTCCAGGTTCCACCACACGGTCGGGTTCGGTCCGCTGAAGGTGGACGACACCTCCGAGATCCTCGAGTGCGACCCGCCGCGGCGCCTGGTGCTCAAGGTGAAGGCGACACCCATCGTGCAGGGCATCGTCACCTTCACGCTGGTGCCCACGCCCCAGGGAGGCACCGTGCTGACGCTGCAGGAGGAGCCGGCGGTGCGGGCCGGCGGCCTGCTGCGCCCGGCCCTCGACCCGCCGACGCACGTGCGCAACGAGCGCTCGCTCAAGCAGCTCGCCGACCTCATGAAGCCGGGCGACGGCGACACGGCCTCCTGAGCCTCAGGTCGTCGCGGCCCGCCGGCCACCCGGTCGCGCTCACGGGAGCAGGCGGCTCCGGAACAGCTCGAGCACGTCGTCGAGGGCCTGGCGGGTGGGCTGCCCCGGCTCGTCGACGAGGTGCTCGGTGACCACGGAGTGCGGCGACATCGCCGCATCGGGGTTCGCCGCGTCGTCGTCCAGCTCCACCGCCCGGAACGCCGGACCCAGCTCGCGCTCGAGGAAGCGGAACCGCTCGGAGGGCACGAGGCGGTCCGAACGGAAGCGCAGCCCCAGCACCTCGAGGCCGTCGGCACAGCGACGCTTCACGACCGCCAGGTCCTCCGGGCTGATGTCGATCGTCGCCTTCCGCGACGCCGTCAGCGCGATCGGCATCGACGGCTGCGACAGGACGGGCGCGAGGAGCCGGTCGTCGGTCGCCATCGCCAGGGCGAAGCCGCCGGTGAAGCACATGCCGATGGCGCCCACGCCGGGTCCGCCGCAGCGCTCGTGCTCGGCGGCCGCCAGCGCTCGCAGCCAATCGATGACCGGTGACGTCCTCCCGGTCGCCCACACCGTGAACTCCTTGGAGATGCACGCCGGCACCATGCTCGTCAGCATGTAGCGCAGGTCCGGCTTGCCGTTCGGCGCCGGGTCGCGACCCGGCTCCCCGAAGAGGTGCGGCAGCACGGCCGTGCACCCGATGGCGGCGACCCGTCTGGCGAACTCGGCGACCTTCGGCGTGATGCCGGGCATCTCGGCGATGACCACCACCGCCGGCCCGGAGCCGAGCCGGAACACGTCGCGCGCCGTGCCGGCGTGGGTGAAGGTGGTCCGTTCGAAGTCGGTCAGTGCGTCGTCGGCCATGGCCGCAGACGCTACGACGGGCTCAGTGGCGGCGCTCGGCGTCGGGATCCACCGAGGGATCACCGGCATCGGCGACGCCCATCGGCTCGGCGTCGGGACCGGCAGGGCGGTCGGACCGGGGCTGGGCCGGCCGGCCACGCTCGTCGCCATCGGGGATTGCCGACCCGTGGCCGCTGAGGTCCTCCTGGTGCTTGCGCCCGCCGGCCCGTGCCACGAGCAGCATCACGACGGTCAGGAGCACGGCGATTGCGATGGTCAAGGCGATGGTCATGGACTTCCTCTACCCGCGACCCCCTCTGGCATGCTGGCGCCGTGAGGTGGACGAGGCGGACCGTGATCACATGCCTGGCGGCGCTGCTGCTGACGACCCTGCTGGGCACGGCTCCGGCCAGCGCCGCACCGACGGCTCCAGCGGCACCGTCGAGCGAGATCCCCGCCGGGGTGAGCGACTCGGTCGTGCGGCTCTACCAGGCCACGTTCGACCGGACCCCCGATGCCCAGGGCTTCCTGTACTGGGTCGACCTGTACCGCCGCGGCCTGCCGCTGACCACGCTGGCCGAGCACTTCATGACGTCGTCGGAGTGGCGGGCCACGGTCGGCAGCCCCGACGACGCCACCTTCGTGGACCTGCTCTACCGCAACGTCCTGGGCCGGCCGGCGGACCCGGATGGCGCGGCCTACTGGCAGGGCGAGCTGAGCCGGGGCTACCCCCGCGCCGCGCTGGTGGTCAGCTTCTCCGAGAGCCCGGAGCTGGTCGCCTCGACCGGCACGGCCCCGCCCGTCGCGCCGGCACCGTGGCCGAAGGCGCCCGCCAACAGCGGCTCGGGCAAGCGCATCGTCTACGGGAACAGCGCGCACCGGGTCTGGATGGTCGACAGCCACAACCTGGTCGTCGACACGTACCTGGTCTCGGGGAAGGCCGGTGTCCCTGCGCCGGGCAGCTACTCGGTGTACTCCAAGTCCGAGAACGCCTGGGCCGGCCACGACGGCATCACCATGAAGTGGATGGTCCGCTTCGCCCACGGCAGCCGCCTCGCCATCGGGTTCCACTCCATCCCGCGCGACGCCTACGGCCGCCCCCTGCAGACCGAGGCCCAGCTCGGCTCCTACCGCTCCTCGGGCTGCGTCCGCCAGGCCGACCACAAGGCCCAGGCCCTCTACGCCTGGGCCCCCATCGGCACCCGGGTGGTCGTGCTCCGCTGAGGAGGCGACCCCGAGGGGTCGGGAGCGCCGGGATCCGTGCCCGGATCCGCCCCACCGCCGTCGAAGCGGAACGGGGGGTACTCGTCCCGCATCAGCGCGACGTAGGCCAGCACCCGGAAGCACCAGCGGTTCAGCCCCATGACGAAGTGGAACAGCTCCCGCGGGTAGCGGCCCCGGAACGCGAGCACCACCACGCCGATCAGGGCGACGACGCCGATCAGCCCGCCGCCGCCGACGATCCGCCAGTCGTCATCCGCGCCGGCGCTCCAGCCACCCGAGAAGATCGACACGATCACGAGGTGGGGCAGCGCCAGCAGCCACCACTTCACCAGGACGAGCCCCCGGGACAGGCGCTCGGGGTAGGCGACGTCGAAGTCCGCCGGGTACTCGGGCTCGCGGGCCAGGCGGAACGGCGGGTAGCGGTCGGTGCCGAACGCGGCGAAGGAGTAGTAGCCGACCCGCCACGTCCAGCGCATGACCCCGACGTTGAAGTCGAACAGCGGGCGGGGATAGCGACCGGTGAACAGGATCGCCACCCCCGCCACGACCGTGAGGACGAAGGCCGCGACCCAGAGGAACGCAAGCACCACGACGTGCGGGATGACGAGGACGAACTTGACCAGCCACAGCCAGCGGCTGAGCGGCTCGTCGAGGCTCGCATCCAGTCGCGCCGGGTAGGCGCGGGCCGGGTCGGCGGCTGACGCCGGAGCGGTCGCTTCCGGCGCGCCGACGACCCCGGAGGCCGGAGGCACCGGGGTCGCGTTGCGGAGCCCGGCGATGAGGAGCACGGCCCCGACGACCAGGGACAGCAGCCCGGCGACGGCGAGGCCGATGGCGATCGGCGCGAGGAGGTCGGTCTTGATGCCGACGGAGACGTCGGCGCGCACGCCGGCGCTCCCGTCCGGGTTCATGACGACGACGGTCCAGTCCCCGTCCTCGACGTCCCAGCGCAGGTCCTCCCCCGTCGCGCTGGCCGCCCAGAAGGGCTGCTCGGTCGGCGGCGGCGGGGTGGCCTCGCCGGCGACGGTTCGGTAGTCGACCTCGAACGGGCGCATCGAGACCTCGTCGACCCGGTGGTGGGCGACGCCGTCGAGGTACCCGTCCACGTCGCGGCTGGGGCCGATGCCCACGAACAGGTCCGCGCCGTCTGGTGCGGTGGCCTCGATCCGCACGGTGCCGAGGTCGTCGAACGGGACCCAGTCGCCCTCGCGCACGTCGAGGCCGAGGTCGATGTGCTCCGACGTCACGGCATGGTCGGCGCTCTCGATCGGGTGCGAACCGGTCGCGTAGAAGCCGGCGTCGTCACGCTGGGTGCCGTGGGCCCAGCCGAGGACGGCGCCGGAGACGAGCAGGGCGAAGCCGACGAGAGCGGCGAGGGAGCCGATGACGACCAGGACGACGCGTCCGGCGCTCAGCGACGACCCGCGACCCGGTGCCGGTGGTGGGGGTGGAGGCGTGATCGCAGCCATGGGGCGAGCGTCCCCCGGCGCGCCTCGGCGGTGAAGAGCACTCCGTCACAGCGCCCACCGACACCGGTCAGGTGCGCTGCTCGCGGGGCGGACCGATCGCGGGACCGGCGCGGCGCCGGTGGACGGTGAGGTAGGTGAACCCCAGTCCGCCGGCCCGGGTTCGGCGGCGGGCGCCCTTGGCCACGTGCAGCGCGACGCCGGGGGCCAGGTCGTGGCGGTGGTCGTCGACCTCGACCTCGCCGGTGCCGTCGAGACCGACGAGCAGGACGTCGACGGCGTCGTTCACGTGGGCGCCGACCTCGTGCCCCGGGTCGAGGTGCACCAGGTTCACGTTCAGATCGGCATCCTGCTCGAGCGTCCAGTGGACGCCGTCGCCCGCGAGCGGGAGCATGGCCCCCAGGTCGAGCCGGTCCCCATGGTGTCGGCTCATCGAGGTCGCTCCACGGACCCATGGTCGGTGAGCAGGCGCACGCCGCGCCAACCGGTGTCGAGGGCCCACAGCCCGGCGGCCACGACGGCGGCCGTTCGCCAGTCGACCAGGAGGGCGACGGCGGCGACGTTGGCCAGGGCCAGCCCGGGCCACGACGCGGTGGTGGCGAAGCCGGCGGTGAGGCGCTGGTGGCCCCCGCCGCGCAGCACCGGCCCGAGGTAGGCGAGCGAGGCGACGAGGATCTGGGCGAAGCCACCCACGGCCAGGGCGGCGAGCACCCGGCCCTCGGTCGTGGCATCGGTGAGCCGCACGACGGCCAGCGCGACCACCATCGCCAGCCACCACAGGCCGCCGACGCCGAGCTGCACCAGGCGGGGACCGGCCCACCGGAACTGGCGTCGCCCCGGCACGGGCAGGGTGGTCGCCACGGCGACGAGACCGGCGGCGTACCCGAGCAGGCCGGCGGCCGCGATGCCCGGTCGATCGAGGAGGTGCCCGCCCGCGGCCAGGACGGTCGCCCCGGCCAGGACCGCCGTGCCGGCCCGGACGCGAGCCGGCCGGGCCCGCCGGGACATCTTCACACGGGCCTGCGTGGCCACGAAGTACGGCAGCGTTCCGGCCACGACCAGGCCGACGAGGCCGAGCACGTTCACGGCGAGGTGCGCTGCCCGCAGCCGTCCCCACCAGTCGCCGGCGGCGCCCGCCGCGATCGCCGCCCCCATCGCGATGCCGACGACGCCGAACCCGACGGCGACCACGTAGGTCTCGATGGCCGGGTGGAACCGGTCGACCGAGGACCGGCGTCGGATGCCGAGCAGGATCGCGCCGAGCAGCACCAGCCCGATCCCGAGCAGGAGCGCACCGGCCCCGGTCACCGCATCGAGGTCGACCTCCCGCCCGGTCGCCACGCCCAGCGCGCCGAGGACGACCGACCATCGCTGGGCCGCGACGATCCCATCGGCGGGTGCCGGCGAGGACGACCACGTGACGGCCAGCAGCTGGGTGGCGCCCGAGATGGCCGACAGCAGGGCGCCGACGAGCAGCAGGTGCAGCGGCAGCCACGTGCCCGTGTCGTGGGGCAGCACGGCCGTGACCGGCGCGGCCACGGCGAACACCGCCGCGGCCAGCAGCGTGGGCCGGGCCTGGCGCTGCGTGATGGCGACCCGGTGGGTCGTGCGATCGGGGGGTATTGTTCTAGCCGTGACCGGAAAATATCGGTGGGTCCGAGGACGGTCAACCCGGCGGGGGCCCGGCACGAGAGGTGCGATGCGATGAACACGCTGCAGCAGCAGGCCAAGGCCCTGGGGGATCCCACCCGCCACGCGATCTTCCGCATGGTCGCCGCCTCGCCCGAACCGGTGGACGTCGCCGCGCTCACCGAGCACTTCGGCCTGAACCACAACGCCATCCGCCAGCACCTGGCCAAGCTCGTGGCCGCAGACCTCGTGCTCGAGTCCCGCGCCGCCACCGGGCGTCCCGGCCGTCCGCGCCTGACCTACGTCGTGGACGCCGCGGCCGACAGCCGCTGGGGCGTCGTCGGCCCCTACGAGCGGCTCAGCCAGATGCTGTCGGAGGTGATCCGCACCGGCGACACGCCGGTCGAGGTCGGTCGTCGAGCCGGGCGTCGCGAGGCGGCGGCACGGAACCTCGATGGCGACGCCGAGGCCATGGTCGGCGCCGTCTGCGAGACCATCGCCCGCCAGGGCTTCGACCCCGAGCTGCAGCGCACGGGTGACGAGCTCACGGTGGCGCTGCGAGCGTGCCCGTTCATCGCCACCGCGGCCACGGACCCCGAGACGGTCTGCGCCATGCACCTGGGCATCGCGCAGGGCATGACCGAGGGCGCCGACGGCCTCGTCGTCGACGAGCTGGTGGCACGCGACCCCCGGCACGAGGCCTGCGAGCTGCGGATGCACGTCGAGCCGCGCTGAGCGGCTCAGTTCCCGAAGTCCCAGCCCTTCTCGGCACCGCGGTACTGGCCGAGGATGTTCTTGGCGATGAGGATGCGGTGCACCTCGTCTGGCCCGTCCGCCAGGCGAAGCGTCCGCGCCCCGGTGTACATCGCCGACAGGGGCAGGTCCCCGGTGACGCCGGCGGCGCCCCAGACCTGGATCGCCCGGTCCACGACCCGGTGGAAGGCGGCCGGCACGAAGACCTTGATGGCCGAGATGTCGGTGCGAGCGTCCTGGCCGGCGGCCATCTTCTCGGCGCAGTCGATCGTCATGAGCCGGGCCGACTGCAGGTCCATGTAGGAGTCGGCGATCATGCCCTGGACCATCTGCTTGGTCTCCAGCAGGCCGCCGTGCACCTCTCGCTCGGTCGTGCGCTCGACCATCAGGTCGAACGCCCGCCACATGGCCCCGATGGAGTTCATGCAGTGGTACACCCGGCCGGCGCCGAGGCGATCCTGGGCGGCCTGGTGGCCCGAGCCCCGCTCCCCCAGCGCGTTCTCCACCGGCACCCGCACGTCGTCGTAGATGATCTCGCAGTGGTCGCTCGGCCGACCCCACACGTTGATGCCGCGCACGATCTCGACCCCGGGGGTGTCGGTGGGGACGATGATCTGGGTCATCGACGCGTTGCGGTCGGCGCCCCCCTCGGCGTCCTCGGTGCGGCACATCACGATGTAGAAGTCCGCCCGCAGGCCGTTGGACGTGAACCACTTGTGGCCGTTGATCACCCACTCGTCGCCCTCGCGCCGCGCGGTGGTCTTGATCGAGCGGGGGTCCGAACCCGGCTGATCCGGCTCCGTCATCGAGAAGCCGGACTCCATCGTCCCCTCGATGAGGGGCATCAGCCACTTCTGCTTCTGCTCCTCGGTCCCGTACTTGAGCAGGATCTTCTGGTTGCCGGAGTTCGGCGCCACCACGCCGAACAGCGCAGCCGCGCCGGTGGCGTAGGAGAGCACCTCGTACATGTAGGCGAGCTCGAGGAAGTCGAGGTCGGCGCCGCCGTACTCGGCCGGCAGGTGGGGCGCCCACAGCCCGGCTTGCTTGACCACGTCCTTGATGTGCTCCCGCGTCTTCCTCGCGACCTCGCGCTCCCCGTCGGTGAGCGTGGTGCCACGTGACTCGGCCCAGATCATGTTCTCGTTCGGGAGGATCTCCCGGTTCACGATCTGCGCGGTGAGGGCTCGCACCTCGTTGATGCGATCCGAGGCGCGTGCGATGGGTTGGACGTTCATCTGGAGCACACCGCCACGGTCGCGGCCCGCCACGGTCGACGGAAGGGTCTGAGGTCACAGGTCGCTTGACGCATCGGTACGGTGCGCCGCCGAGGAGGTCAGGGTGCAGGACGACCAGGCAGCGGTGCTGGACCGGCTCGAGGAGCTGGTCCCCACGATGATCCAGGACGTGCGCGACCTCGTGTGCGTCCCGAGCGTCGGCGGCACCGACGCGGAGAACGAGGCCCAGGAGGCGATGGCCCGGCGCTTCGAGCGCGGCGGCCTCGAGGTCGACCACTGGCGCATCGACCTCGACGCCACGACGTCCCACCCCGACTTCCCCGGTGCCGAGGTCGAACGGCGGGAGGCCTGGGGCCTCGTCGGGCGGCTCCCGGGCACGGGGGACGGCCCGACCCTGCTCTTCGACGGCCACGTCGACGTCGTCCCGATCGGCGACCCCGACGCCTGGTCGGACGATCCGTTCTCGGGAGCGCTCCGCGACGGGCGGATCCACGGCCGGGGCAGCGCCGACATGAAGGCCGGACTGCTCGCCGCCCACTGGGCCGTCCAGGCCGTCCGCGCCGCCGACGTCGCGCTCCGGGGCGACGTGCTCCTCGCGCCGGTGCAGGGCGAGGAGGACGGCGGCCTCGGCACCTTCGCCCTGCTGCAGCGGGGCTGGTCGGCGGACGCCTGCGTCATCCCCGAGCCAACCGACCTCGACGTGATCCCGGCCAACGCCGGCGCTCTCACCTTCCGCCTGACGATCCGGGGCCGGGCGACCCACGCCGCCCGGCGGGCCGAGGGCGTGAGCGCCGTCGACAAGCTCGTCCCCGTGCTGGCCGCCCTCGCCGAGCTCGAGCGGCAGCGCCACGAGCAGGTCGATCCCCTCGCGGCCCGCTGGGAGCTCGCCCACCCGCTGTCCCTCGGCACGGTCCGGGCCGGCGACTGGGCGTCGTCGGTGCCCGACCGGCTGGTGGCCGAGGGTCGCATCGGCGTGGCCATCGGCGAGCCGGTGGAGGACGCTCGGGCGTCGCTGGAGGCCGCGGTCGCCGCCGCGTGCGACGACGACCCCTGGCTGCGCGACCACCCCGTCGAGGTCGAGTGGTGGGGCGGGCAGTTCGCCTCCGGACGCATCGCGCCGGGCTCGGACCTGGTCGACGAGGTCCAGCGCGCCCACCGCGCCGCCGGCGGCAGCCCGGACCAGGAGGTCTACGGCGCGCCCTACGGCAGCGACCTGCGCCTGCTCACCGGACTCGGCGGCATCCCCACCGTCCAGTACGGCCCCGGCGACGTGCAGCTGGCCCACGGACCCCACGAGTCGGTGCCGGTCGACGAGGTCGTCACCGCCGCGCGGGCGTTCGCCCTGCTCGTGCTGGACGTCTGCGGCCGGGCGGAATAGCCCGGCACCGGATGCTGTTCGGCGCGTGCATGACCCGCGTCCCCCTCTCCATCCTGGACCTCGCCCTCATCGGCCGGGACCAGACCGCCCAGGATGCGCTGGCCGGCACGGTCGCGCTGGCGCAGCGAGCGGAGGAGCACGGGTACCGGCGGGTCTGGTACGCCGAGCACCACAACATGTCCACCATCGCCTCGTCGGCGACCAGCGTGCTGATCGCCCACGTGGCCGCCCACACCCGCTCGATCCGCCTCGGCGCCGGCGGGATCATGCTCCCGAACCACTCCCCCCTCACGATCGCCGAGCAGTTCGGGACGCTCGAGTCGCTCCACCCCGGCCGCATCGACCTCGGCCTCGGGCGGGCACCGGGCAGCGACCAGAACACGATGCGGGCGCTGCGCCGGGACCCCCGCTCCTCCGACTCGTTCCCCCAGGACGTGCTCGAGCTGCAGGGCTACCTGCGCGACGAGACCCGCATCCCGGGGGTCAACGCCATCCCGGGCCGGGGCACCGACGTGCCCCTCTACATCCTCGGATCCTCCCTCTTCGGCGCCCAGCTCGCCGCCATGCTCGGCCTCCCCTACGCGTTCGCGTCGCACTTCGCGCCGCAGGCGCTGGAGCAGGCGGTGGCGCTGTACCGGACCGAGTTCCGCCCGTCGGAGCAGCTGCAGGAGCCTCACGTGATCGCCGGCGTGAACGTGATCGCCGCCGACAGCGACGAGGACGCCGCCGAGCAGCACCTCCGCGTGCGGCGAGCCCGGGTGTCCCTGTTCCTCGGGCGCGAGCGGCGCTTCACCGACGAGGAGGCCGACGCCGTGCTCGCCTCCCCGCAGGGCCGCCAGATCGCCGAGATGATGCGGTACTCCGCTGTCGGCGAGCCTCCGACGGTGCGGGACCAGCTGCTCGACTTCCGGGCCCACGCCGATGCCGACGAGCTCATCGTGGTGCACGCCTCGCCGACCCTCGAGGCCCGGCTCCGCTCGGTCGCGCTGCTCGCCGAGGCGTGGGACCTCGCACCGGCCACGATCGGCTCCTCCGACTGAGGTCCGGTCGGCTCGGGTAGACCTGGGCCGACCGTCGAGCGAACGAGGAGCCAGCGAGTGTCCGAGGCCCGCAGCGTCTACATCGCCTCACCCGAGGGTCACACCGGCAAGTCGGTGGTCGCGCTCGGCGTCCTCGACCAGCTCACCAGGCGGGTGCGCCGGGTCGGCGTCTTCCGGCCCATCACCCGGTCGACCACCGCCTCCGACGACCAGCTGCTCACGATGCTGTGCGAGCACGACGGCGTCGAGATCCCGGCCGAGGACAGCGTCGGCGTCACCTACGACCAGGTCCACCGCGACCCCGATGCCGCGCTGGCAACCATCGTCGACCGCTACCACGACGTCGCGGAGCGCTGCGAGGTCGTGGTGATCGTCGGGTCCGACTACACCGATGTGGCCGGCCCGACCGAGCTCGCCTACAACGCCCGCATCGCCACCAACCTCGGCGCGCCCGTCCTGCTCGTCGTCAGCGCGCACGAGCGAACCCCCAACGACGTGACCCACCTGGTCGACCTGGCCATGGCCGAGCTGGGCCAGGCCCACGCCACCACGGTCGGTGTGGTGGCCAACCGGTGCGATCCAGCCCAGCGCGACGCGGTCGATGCCGCCCTCACCGAGCTCGGCATCCCGGCCTGGGCCCTGCCCGAGGTCGCCCTGCTCAGCGCGCCGCTCCTGGTCGACCTGCTCGCCGCCCTCGACGGGGAGCACCTCTTCGGCGATGCCGGGATGCTCCAGCGAGAGGCCGAGGACATGCTCGTGTGCGGCATGAACGCCGAGCACGTGCTCGAACGCCTGGTGGACGGCCAGCTCTGCATCGTGGCCGGCGACCGGCCCGACGTGCTGGTGGCGCTGGCCGCCGCCAACGCTGCCGACGGGTTCCCGGGCCTGGCCGGCATCGTGCTCAACGGCGGCTACCGGCCGGCGGAGCACGTCCTGTCGCTGGTGCGCAGCCTCGACGAGCACCTCCCCATCATCAGCACCGAGCTCAGCTCCTACGAGGCCGCCCGCACCGTGGCGTCCACCCGCGGCCTGCTCGGGGGGAGCAGCCAGCGCAAGATCGACACCGCGCTCGGCGTGTTCGAGGAGCACATCGATGCCGATGCCCTGGTGGCCGCCCTCGACGTACCCCGCAGCACCGTCGTCACCCCGCTGATGTTCGAGTCGCTGCTGCTCGAGCGGGCCCGCCGGCACCGCCAGCACATCGTGATGCCCGAGGGCGACGACGAGCGCGTGCTGCGTGCGGCGTCGACCCTCCTGTCGCGCCACGTCGTGGACCTGACCCTGCTCGGCAACGAGACCGAGGTCCGGGCCCGAGCCGCGGCGGCGGGCGTCGACGTGGACGGCGCCAGGATCATCGATCCCCGGTCGTCCGAGCTGGTGGACGGCTTCGCCGAGGAGTACGCCCGCCTCCGGGCGCACAAGGGCGTCGACGTCGAGATCGCCCGCGACATCGTCCGCGACGTCTCCTACTTCGGCACGATGATGGTGCACGCCGACCTGGCCGACGGGATGGTGTCCGGCGCCGCGCACTCCACGGCCCACACGATCACCCCGTCCTTCGAGATCATCAAGACCGTCCCCGGCACGAAGGTCGTGTCCTCGGTGTTCTTCATGCTCCTCGCCGACCGGGTGCTGGTCTACGGCGACTGCGCGATCATCCCCGAGCCCACCGTCGGGCAGCTGGCCGACATCGCCGTGTCCTCGGCGGCGACCGCAGCCCAGTTCGGCGTCGAGCCCCGCATCGCGATGCTCTCCTACTCCACCGGGGCGTCCGGCGCCGGGGCCGAGGTGGACAAGGTCCGGGCCGCCACCGAGCTCGTGCGGGAGCGTCGCCCCGACCTCCTCGTGGACGGGCCGCTGCAGTACGACGCCGCCGTCGATGCGTCCGTGGCAGAGGCCAAGCTGCCCGGGTCCACGGTGGCCGGGCGGGCGACGGTGTTCATCTTCCCGGACCTCAACACCGGCAACAACACCTACAAGGCGGTCCAGCGCTCGGCCGGCGCGGTGGCCATCGGGCCGGTGCTGCAGGGCCTGAACAAGCCGGTGAACGACCTGTCCCGGGGGGCGACCGTGCGCGACATCGTCAACACCGTCGCCATCACCGCGGTCCAGGCCCACGCCATGAAGGCCGAGCGGGGCTCGTGAGCGGGACCGTCCTCGTCCTCAACTCCGGGTCGTCCTCGCTCAAGTACCAGCTCGTCGACCCCGAGGACGGGTCCCGCCTGGCCGTCGGCCTGGTCGACCGCATCGGTGAGGCGAGCTCGACCATCGAGCACGACGCCGACGGCACCACGACCGAGCGCCACGCCACCGTGCGCTCGCACCAGGAGGCGCTCCGGACGGTCATCGGCCTGTTCGACGAGGTGGGGCCCCGCCTCGCCGACGCGCACGTCCTCGCCGTCGGCCACCGGGTGGTGATGGGCGGGCAGGAGTTCGCCGGGCCGGCCCTGATCGACGACGACGTGCTCGCCACCATCGAGCGCCTGGCGCCGCTGGCCCCCCTGCACAACCCGGCCAACCTCGCGGGCATCGAGGTCGCACGCGAGCTGCTGCCCGACGTCCCCCACGTCGCGGTCTTCGACACCGCGTTCTTCCACGACCTGCCGGCGGCCGCCGCCACCTACGCCCTCGACCGCGAGGTCGCCCAGCAGCACGGCATCCGCCGGTACGGCTTCCACGGCACCTCCCACCAGTACGTGTCCCGCACCGCAGCGGCCTTCCTCGGACGGGACCTCGCCGACCTGCGCCAGATCGTCCTGCACCTGGGCAACGGCGCCTCGGCGTCGGCCATCGCCGGTGGTCGGCCGGTCGACACCTCGATGGGCCTCACGCCGCTCGAGGGGCTGGTCATGGGCACCCGCACCGGCGACATCGATCCCGCGGTGGTGCTGCACCTCGCCCGCTCCGCCGGCATGGGCATCGACGAGCTGGACGCGCTCCTCAACCGCCGCTCCGGCATGCGCGGCCTCACCGGCCACAACGACATGCGCGAGGTCCACCGCCTCGCCGCCGAGGGCGACGAGGCGGCCCGGCTCGGCCTCGACGTGTACGTGCACCGGCTCAAGAAGTACGTGGGCGCGTACACCGCCGTGCTCGGGGGCCTCGACGTGCTCGCGTTCACCGCGGGCGTCGGGGAGAACGACGCCGAGGTGCGGGCCCGGGTCGCCGCCGGGCTGGACGTGCTCGGGATCCGGGTCGATCCCGAGCGCAACGTCGAGCGCGGCGACGACGTCCGACGGATCTCGCCGGAGGGCGCTGCGGTCGACGTGCTGGTCGTGCCCACCGACGAGGAGATCACCATCGCCCACGAGGCCATCTCGCTGCTCTGACCGATGCGCGCTCGCGCCCCGGCGGCGTGGCACTGTGCGCGGCGATGTCCCCCTTCACGTTCGTCGTCCTCGGGGTCGGCCTGGTGTGCCTCGTCGCCGGCGCCGAGCTGCTGGTGCGCGGCGCGGCGTCCATCGCGACCCGCTTCGGCATCGCCCCGGTCATCATCGGGCTCACCGTCGTCGCCTTCGGCACCAGCGCGCCGGAGCTCGCCGTCAGCGTGAGCGCCGGCTTCGCCGGCGACGGCGAGGTGGCCTTCGGCAACGTGGCCGGCTCCAACATCGCCAACATCCTCCTGATCCTGGGGGTGTCGGCGGCGGTGGGCGGTCTGGTGGTGTCCCAGCGCATCATCCGCCTGGACATCCCGCTGCTCATCGCCGCGTCGGTCGTCACCCTGGTGCTCTCGCTGGACAACGAGATCGGCCGGGTCGACGGGGCCATCCTCTTCGCCGCGATCCTCACCTACACGACCTGGCTCATCCGGGTCGCCCGCAACGAGCGCGCCGACGTCCTCGAGGAGTACGACGAGGCCGTCGAGGAGCTCGAGGTCGACGTGATCGACAAGCCGCTGCCGATCCAGGTGGCGCTGCTGGTCGTGGGGCTGGGCATGCTCGTGCTCGGCTCCCAGCTGCTCGTCGGCTCCGCCACCGACATCGCCGAGGACCTCGGCGTCAGCGACCTGGTGATCGGCCTCACCGTCGTGGCCATCGGGACGTCGCTGCCCGAGCTGGCCACGTCGCTGATGGCTGCGCTGCGGGGTCAGCGCGACATCGCCGTCGGCAACGTGGTCGGCTCGAACCTGTTCAACCTGCTGTCGGTGCTCGGCGCCACCGCGCTCGTCTCCCCCGATCCGATCCCCGTCGCCGACAGCTCCCTGCGGGTCGACTTCCCGGTCCTCCTGGCCGCCACGGTCGTGCTCGTGCCGATCATCTGGAAGGGCTTCCGCATCGAGCGCTGGGAGGGCTTCGTGCTGGTGGCCTTCTACGCCCTGTACGTGGGGTTCGTGGTCCTCGACGCCAGCGACAGCGGGGCGGTCGACGTGGTCGGTCCCGCCGCGCTGATCGTGGCGCCGCTGGTGTTCCTCGGGTTCAGCGTGGCCGGGCTGCAGGGCTGGCGACAGCACCAGCGCCAGCAGGCCCGCTGAGGGTCAGCCGCAGCAGGCCGGGCCACCGGCGGTGACGACCTCGTTGGCCATCTGCTCGGTGTCGCCGGTCTTGACGTACCACTCCCAACGCGCGCCGTCGGGGTCGGTGACCCAGGTCTCGACCTTGCTGGCGTAGCAGCAGATCGTGTCGTCGATGCCGGTGGTCTCGAGGCCGTCATCGGCGAGGCGGGCCTCGGCCGCCTCGACCTCGGCTGCGCTGTCGGTCTCCACGCCGAGGTGGTTGATCGTGCCGCCGAGGGCACCGTCGGCGACCTCGAAGAGCACGAGCTTGAGAGGCGGGTCGGCGATGGCGAAGTTGGCGTAGCCGGGCTTGCGCTTGAGCGGCTCGGTGGCGAAGAGCTTGGCGTAGAACGCCACGGCCTCGTCGATGTCGCTGACGTTGAGGGCGAGCTGGACTCGGGACACGGGATCCTCCTGGTACGGTTCATCGACGTTCGTCGATGTCTGGTGCACCCTACCAACACATCGACAGTTGTCAATGTGAGATCGAGGAGGTCCCGTGGAGGCGCACCCAACCGAGGTCTGCTGCCAGCCCGTGACCGCGTCGCTGCTGGCCGAGGACGAGGCCGAGGAGCTCGCCGGGCTGCTCAAGGTCCTCGCCGACCCCGCGCGGCTCCGCCTGCTCTCCCTGGTGGCCACCGCCGAGGCCGGCGAGGCGTGCGCGTGCGACCTGGTGGAGCCCCTCGGCCGCTCCCAGCCGACCGTGTCCCACCACCTCTCGCTCCTCGTGGAGGCCGGCCTGCTGTCCCGGGAGAAGCGGGGCCGGTGGGCCTGGTACCGCGTCGTCCCCGAGCGGCTGTCGGCCATCCAGGACGCCCTGGCGCCCGGCGCGGCGGTCAGCTCCTCGCCACGTCCTTGAACGGGGTGCCCCGGTCGACCTCGGGCTCCCGCGGCAGGCCGAGGATGCGCTCGCCGATGATGTTGCGCTGGATCTGGTCGGTGCCGCCGCCGATCGAGGTGAAGTAGGCGTTGAGCTGGGAGTAGTTGGCATCCCGAGCCCGGGGGTGTGCGTCGCCGTCCAGCGTGCCCTGCATGCCGAGGATCTCGCCCTGCAGGTGGCCGGCGAAGTGGAGGATGCCGGACATGGCGAGCTTGCCGAGCGACGCCAGCGGCGAGGACCCGCCGGCCTCGGCCACCGCCTTGGCCCGCTGGCCGTTCCACTCGTTCACCGTGCGCATGGCGTGGAGCCGGGCCAGGTCCTGGCGGATCACCGGGTCGTCGGCCCGGCCGGCCTCCTGGGCGAGGCGGACCAGGGAGGTGTCGGGCACCGGGATCCGCCCGTGGGCCTCGGCGGTCGCACCCCCGCTGCCCTCGCTGCGGCGCTGGGTCACGCCCATCACCGCCCGCTCGTACGTGAGCGCGGTCTGCAGCACCCACCAGCCCTTGCCGAGCTCGCCGAGGCGGTGGCTGTCGGGCACCCTGGCATCGGTGAGGAACACCTCGTTGAAGCGGGCGTCGCCGGTGGCCTGGCGGAGCGGTCGCACCTCGACCCCGTCCTGGCGCATCGGGAACCAGAAGAACGTGATGCCCCGGTGCTTGGGTTGATCCCAGTCGGTGCGGGCGATGAGCATCCCGTAGTCCGCCCCCTGGGCGCCGGAGGTCCAGACCTTCTGGCCGTTCACGACCCACTCGTCGCCGTCGCGCACGGCGGTGGTCCGGATCGCCGCCAGGTCGGAGCCGGCGCCCGGTTCGCTGTAGAGCAGGCACATGGCGACCTCGTCCAGCAGGAGCGGGCGCAGCATGCGCGCCTTGAGCTCGTCGCCGCCGTGGGCGAGCAGGGTCCCGGCCCAGAGGTTGTACTTGTCCTGCCCCGGCCCGGGCGCGCCGGCAGCGGCGAAGGTGGCCTCGACCGCCTCGGCCTCGTCGTCGTCCAGATCGCGGCCGTACCACTCGCTCGGCCAGCGCAGCGCCGCCCACCGCCCGTCCACCACCAGCTCGCGCCAGGCTCGACGGTCGACGTCGGGTGACCAGTGCTCGGCGAGGAAGGACTCGGCTTCGGCCACCGCCGAGCTCGTGTGCGACGCGATCATGGCTGCAGGCTCTCACGCCCGTCGGGGCGTGCTCCACACCACCGATGGGTAGGTGACCGACGCGATGCACTGGCTGCCCGATGTCGCAGATGCGAGCGCCCGGCTGCTCTTCCAGCGCGGGCTGGCCCTCGTCTACCTGGTCGCGTTCATCGCCGCCCGGAACCAGTTCCGCGGCCTGCTCGGGTCCCGGGGCCTCACGCCCATGGCCTCGTTCGTGGCACGCGTCCCGTTCCGTCGGGCCCCGAGCATCTTCCACTGGCGCAGCACGGACCGCACCTTCCTCGCCGTGGCCTGGACCGGCATCGCCGTGTCGGCCGGAGCCCTCGTCGGCGTGCTCGATCGAGGCCCGATCCTGCTCACGATGGCGGCCTGGGCGCTCCTGTGGGCGCTGTACCTGTCGATCGTGAACGTGGGCCAGCGGTGGTACGCCTTCGGCTGGGAGTCGCTGCTCTGCGAGGCCGGGTTCCTGGCGATCTTCCTCGGCCCCGCCGACGTCGAGGCACCGGCGGCGGTGCTGGTGCTGCTCTGGTGGCTGCTGTTCCGGCTCGAGCTCGGGGCCGGCCTCATCAAGCTGCGGGGAGACGCGTGCTGGCGGGACCTCACCTGCCTCGAGTACCACCACGAGACCCAGCCGATGCCGAACCCGCTCAGCCGCTGGTTCCACCTCCTCCCCCGGCCCCTGCACCGGGTGGAGGTGGCGGCGAACCACGTCGCCCAGCTGGTCGCGCCCGTGCTGCTGTTCGCCCCGCAGCCGGTCCGCTCCGGCGCCGCGGTGCTCATGATCGTGACGCAGGCGTACCTCATGCTCAGCGGCAACTTCGCCTGGCTGAACCTGCTCACGATCGTGATCGGCTTCGCCGCGCTGGACGGCCACCTCATCGAGGCCGTGACCGGGCTCTCGCCCCCGACCGAGCTCTCCGCGTCCCCGGTCTGGTTCGACATCGTGGTCGGCGTCGCCGTCGCGGTCGTGGCGGTCCTGTCGATCGGACCGGCGAAGAACCTGCTGTCGAAGCACCAGCGGATGAATGCCAGCTACGACCCGCTCCACCTCGTGAACACCTACGGGGCGTTCGGCTCGATCACCCGCACCCGCGACGAGATCGTGATCGAGGGCACCGACGACCCCGACCCCGGCCCGGACACCGTGTGGCGGGAGTACGGGTTCAAGGGCAAGCCCACGGACCCGGCGCAGCGACCCCGCCAGATCGCCCCGTACCACCTGCGACTCGACTGGCTCCTGTGGTTCGTGCCCCTGTCGGCGTCCTACGCCGAGCCGTGGCTGGCGCCGTTCCTGCGGGGGCTGCTGGAGAACGACCCCGACATCTGCTCGCTGCTCGGCCGCAACCCGTTCCCCGACGAGCCGCCCCGAGCCGTGCGAGCGCGCCGGTACCGCTACCGGTACGCGACCCGCGCCGAGCGGCGTGAGACCGGCAACTTCTGGACGCGCACGCCCCTCGGCGAGTTCGTCCGCCCTGTCACGCGAGCCTCGCTGCCCGAGGATCGGCGCTGAACAGAGCGCATCTGCCCGTTCAGCGCCGATCGGCGGCGAGCGGTCGCCCGCTCACGAGACGGCAACGCCCTCGCGCACCATGCGCCCGAGCTCCGAGCCGATCTCGGCCCGGAGGTCCGTGGCCGAGATGATCATGTCCACGGCCGTGATCGAGGTGTGGATCAGGCCACGGCCGGCGAGGTGCCGGACCTGCACGCCGGCGGCGTCGAGGGCCTCGGCGTAGGCCTCGCCCTCGTCGCGCAGCGGGTCGAACTCGCAGGTCACGACCAGCGCCGGCGGCAGGCCGGACAGGTCGGGGTTGCGGAGGGGCGCCGCACGTGGATCGGTGCGGTCGGCCGGGTCGGCGTAGTGGTCCCAGAACCAGGCCATGAGGTCGCGGGTGAGCATGTAGCCCTCGCCGTTCTCCTCGTAGCTCGGGCGGCTGAAGTCCGAGTCGGTCACCGGGTTCACCAGCACCTGGGCGCTGATGTGCGGCGCACCGGCGTCCCGCGCCTTCTGGGCCGCCACGGCAGCGACGTTGGCACCGGCGCTCCAGCCGGCCACGGCCAGCGCGCCGGGGATGCCGCCGAGCTCCTGGGGGTGCTCGGCGATCCACTGGACGGCGGCGAAGCCGTCCTCGGCGGCGGCAGGGAAGCGGGCCTCAGGCGCGTGGCGGTAGTCGACGGAGACGATCACCGCGTCGGCCCGCAGGCACAGGTCGCGGCAGAACGGGTCGTCGGAGTCGTGGCTGCCGAGCACCCACCCGCCGCCGTGGAAGTAGGCGACCACCGGGTGCGGGCCGGGCGTCGGCGGTCGGTACAGGCGGTAGCGCAGGTCGCCCTCGGCACCGGGCAGCGTGCCGTCGACGATCTCGCCGACGTCGGGGCCCGGGGGGCGCTCGGCGTTCATCGTGTCGGAGAAGGCGCGGGCATCCTCGGCGGACATCGAGTCCATCGTGGGCAGCTCCATCTCGGCCATGAGCTCGAGGACCATGGCCACGTCGGGCTGCAACCGGCGGATCACGCCGTCGTTGCGCTGCACCCTGCCGTCACCGCGGAGCTCGAAGCCGAGGTAGCCGGCCTCGACCACCTCGTCGCACGCCTGCCGGTAGCCGTCGACGCCGCCGACGTAGGGCAGGAAGACACGGGGCTTCCCGGGCACGTTGGCGCCCATGTACCAGGAGTTCGCCGTCGGGTACAGCGTGATGTCGGCGCAGTCGTTGACGTGCTGCACCCAGCCCGACTCCGCGGTCTGGGTCGGCTCGATGACGTCGAAGCCCTGCTCGCGCAGGTCGACGAGGGTGTCGGCGATCCAGTCCACGTGCTGCTCGATCGACACCATCATGTTGGACAGCACCGACGGGCTCCCCGGCCCGGTGACCGTGAACAGGTTGGGGAACCCGACCGAGGTGAGGCCGAGGTAGGTGGTGGGCCCGTCCGCCCACTTCTGCTCCAGGGTGACGCCGTCGCGCCCTTCGATGTCGACGGACACGAGCGCGCCGGTCATGGCGTCGAAGCCGGTGGCGTAGACGATGGCGTCGAGCTCGAAGGACTCGTCGACGGTGTCGATGCCGGCCTCGGTGACCGTGGCGATCGGGTGCTTGCGCAGGTCGACCAGGCGCACGTGGGGCAGGTTGTAGGTGGCGTAGTACCCGCTGTCGAGGCACGGGCGCTTGGAGGCGAAGGGGTGATCGGTGGGGCACAGGGCCTCGGCCGTCTCGGGGTCGTCGACGATGGAGCGGATCCTGCCCCGGATGTAGTCGGCGACGACCTCGTTGGCGGCCGGGTTCACCAGGACGTCGTTGAAGACGCCGATGATCTCGAACAGCTCGCCCTTCTCCCAGGCGGCGTCGAGGCGCTGCTTGCGGGTCTCCTCGTCGGCCAGCACCGCGCTGATCTCGGTGGGCTCGCCCGGGATGCCGCCCCGCGACCACTTCGCCGCCTCCCGGTAGGCCTCGCGGTCGGCCTCGAGCTCGGCCTTGCGCTCCTCGGACACGGGGCCGTTGTGCGCCGGGATCGAGAAGTTGGGCGTCCGCTGGAAGACCGTGAGCTCGCTCGCCTGCTGGGCGATGATCGGGATGGACTGGATCGCGGACGACCCGGTGCCGATGACGCCCACCCGCTTGCCGGTGAAGTCCACGCCCTCGTGGGGCCAGCGGCTCGTGAAGTACACCTCGCCGCCGAAGCGCTCGGCACCCTCGATGTCGGGCGTCTTCGGCATCGACAGGCAACCGGTGGCCATGACGTACCAGCGGCAGGTCAGCTCGTCGCCGGCCTCGGTGCGCACGTGCCAGCGGGACGACTCCTCGTCCCAGCGGGCGGCGTCGACCCGCGTGTCGAAGCGGATGTCGCGGCGCAGGTCGTGCTTGTCGGCGACGTGCTGGGCGTAGCGGAGGATCTCGGGCTGGGTGGCGTACTTCTCCGACCACGTCCACTCGTCCTCGAGCTCGGGATCGAAGCTGTACGTGTAGTCGACCGTCGGGATGTCGCAGCGAGCACCCGGGTACCGGTTCCAGTACCAGGTGCCGCCCACGTCGTCGGCCGCCTCCAGCACGACGGTGGAGAAGCCGGCGTTCCGGAGCCGGTGCAGCAGGTACATGCCGGCGAAGCCGGCCCCGACGACCACCACATCGAGCTCGGTGCTGCCGTCACGCGTGCCGTTCGAATCCACCATCCGTCGTCCCCCTCGGTCCGTCCGTGCTGCCTTCTGGCAACGTCTGTGGCCAGTGTCACACAGCGACGCACCCCGGCGCAGAACCCACCCGCTCAGCCGTCCGGCGGGCCCAGCGCGCCGGCCCGGAAGTGGCGGCGGCACAGCAGCTCGTAGGTGACCACGTCGCCGAACAGGGGCGTGTCGTCGGCCGCCACGGTGTCGCCGACCACGATCGTCTCGCCGTGCCGGACCAGCTCGCCGTTCACCAGCCGGGCGTTGTTGGTCGCCCGCGCCCCGCACCAGCAGCGGGCCTCCACGTGCAGCTCCACCCGCTCGTCGGCGATCTCGAACATCCGCTTCGTGCCCTCGAACAGCACGCCGCGGAAGTCGGTCAGCAGCCCGAACGCGTAGACGTCGGCGCCCAGCTCGTCGGCGACGAGCGCGAGCTGGTCGACCTGGTCCACCGCGTAGAACTGCACCTCGTCGCAGACCAGGTAGTCGAGGCGGCCGTTCAGGGCCACCTCCTGGGCGGCAACGGCGCACAGGTCGAGCTCGGGCGTCACCTCCACCGCCGTGGCCGAGACACCGAGCCGGCTCGACACCCGTGCACCCTCCCGGTCGAACAGCGACAGGAGCAAGCCGTGCCGGGACTGCTTGGCCAGGTTGTGGTGGATCTGGAGGGCCAGGGTGCTCTTGCCGGAGCTCATCGTGCCGTACGAGAAGCGCAACAGGCCCATGCGCGCCGACCGTAGCCACCGCGATCGGCTCGGTCGTCCTCTGCGGTGGGAACGGACCGACCGCCGCCAAGCGGGCGAAACGGGATCCTCGACCCACGGGCGCGCGCGCCACGACCCAGAGCGCGAACATGACCACATGGTGGGCGGCACGGGCGGCACCGGAGCGGAGACGGCGATCGACGACGACACGTGGCGCACCGGGCCGTCGAGCGCGGGCGCCCAGCTGGTCGCCCGCCTGCTCGAGCAGCACGGCGTCGCCGCCCTGATCTGGTGCGACGGCGCGGTGCCCTGGGCCAACGACACCGCCCTGGATCTGATCGCCGAGGACCAGCTGGTCGAGGACGGCGCGAGTCGCCTGCGACGCCTCGGGGACTCCATCGGCGACTGGAGCGTGCTCGCCGACCTGGGACCGGGCGAGGAGCGCGCCATCGCCCTCGAGCTCGCCTCGACGCGTGCCCTGCTGACCGTCTCGGCGGTGGCCCTGCGCGCCCACGACCCGTCCAACACCGAGGTGCTGGTCACGTTCCGGGCCCCGCTGGAGCGCCCGGTCGACCCGGCCCACGTGGCTCGCCTCGAGGCCATGCTCGACTCGGCCAGCGACATCATCACCGTGATCGACCAGCGGGGCCGGGTGCGCTACTCGAACCCGGCCGCCGGGCGCATCACGGGCCTCTACGGATCCGTCGCCAACGGGTCGAACATGGTGGAGTTCGTCCACCCCGAGGACCACGCCGCCGCGCTCGAGGCCTTCGACCGCGGCGTCGTGAAGGGCGAAGCGGTGGAGCCGCTGGTCCTGCGGATCCGGATGGCCGACGACGAGTGGCACCACACCGAGGTCGCGCTGGCCGGGTCCGTCGAGCTGGACGACGGCACGACCGGCCACGTCGTGTCCCTGCGCGACATCTCCGACCGCGTCCGACGGGACGAGGAGGCGAGCAGCCACCGCCGCCACCTCGAATCCCTGGTGGAGAACATCGACGACGTGATCGTCATCCTCGGGCCCGACCTGTCGGTGCGGTGGACGAGCCCGGGCATCGAGCGCTTCGTGGACGCCCCCGCCTACACCAACGTCGGCGAGAGCGCCTTCAACGACATGCACCCCGACGACGTCGACGGGGTGATCGGGGCCCTCGGCGAGGCGATGGCGGAGCCGAACGGCCGCGCTCGGGCGTCGCTGCGCCTCCGCCACGCCCGCTTCGGCTGGCGCTGGATCGAGGCGGCGGTCGTCAACCGGCTCGACGACCCCGACGTCGAGGGCCTGGTGTGCACGCTGCGCGACGTCACCGACCAGCGCGACGAGGCCGGCGAGCTGGCTCGCCTGCGCGACCAGGATCGGGACGAGATGAGCCGCCTGCGCGAGGCCGACCGGTTGAAGGACCAGTTCCTCGCCACGGTGTCCCACGAGCTGCGCACCCCGCTGACGGCCGTGCGCGGCTTCGGCTCGGTCCTGCGCCAGCAGTGGTCCCGCCTCGGCGACGCCGACCGGGACCAGCTCCTCGATCGCATCGTCGCCAACGCGACGTCCATGGAGACGATGATCGAGCAGCTCCTCGACTTCTCCCGGCTGCAGGCCGGGCGGGTGCAGGTCGAGCTCGAGCCGCTCGACCTGCACGAGGTGGTGACGGAGATGGTCGACTCCCTGGACCTGCACCTCCAGGCCCACGAGGTCGTCGTCGATACCAACGGGCTGCGGGTCCTCGGGGACCGCTACGCCTTCGGCCACGTCCTGCGTAACCTGCTCACCAACGCGGCGAAGTACTCCAACGCCGGTACCCGCATCGACATCGAGGCCGAGCGGGTCGACGACACGGTCCACCTGCACGTGCGAGACCAGGGGATCGGCATCGCCCCCGAGGACCAGCGCCGGGTGTTCCAGAGCTTCTTCCAGTCCGCTCCTGCGCTCTCCGACCGTCGGGGCACCGGCGTCGGTCTCAACGTGGCGCGCCGCTACGCCCAGCTCCAGTCCGGCGGCCTCGACCTCGAGAGCGAGCTCGGCGTCGGGACCACGTTCACCTTCACCCTCCCGGTCGCCGACTGAGTGTCGGCTGCGGCGACCTCGGGCTGCTCGGCTGCGCCTCGCGACATCCCCTTCAGCTGGCGCCGGTCTCCTCCGGTCCGGCGACGACGGTGCGGTTCCGTCCACTGCGCTTCGCCTCATACAGCGCCTGGTCCGCCGCGCCCACCAGCGACGGCAGGGAGGTGGCGTGCACCGGCATGGACGCCACGCCGACGGAGACCGTGACGGGCCGGGGCTCGCCGGGCGCGGCGAAGTGGTGCTCCACCGCTTCGCGCAAACGCTCCCCGAGCAGGCAGGCCGACTCGAGGTCCGTCTCGCGCATCACGACGGCGATCTCCTCGCCGCCGTAGCGATAGACGGTGTCGCTGCCCCGGACGCTCGCCGCCAGGATGCGGGCGATGGTCTGCAGCGCGACGTCGGCGGCCTGGTGGCCGAGGGTGTCGTTGTAGTCCTTGAACCGGTCGACGTCGATCATGGCGAACCCCAGCGGCCGCCCGTACCGGTGGCTGGCGCCGACCTCGCGGTCCAGGTCGATCTCCATGCGACGACGGTTCGGCAGCTGGGTGAGTGCATCCGTCATCGCCATCGTCGCGGTGTGCTCGTGGACGCGCGCCGCACCCACCGCAGTGGCGGCCTGCGTGGCCAGCGCCTCGAGCACCCGCATCGTGCTGTCGGGCTCCTCGGCATCGGGCGGGAACGCCACCTCGATCACACCGATGACCTCGGCACCGACGACCATCGGCACCGCCACCGCCCCACCCTCCTCCGAGTGACCCTCGAGCGACCTGGCGATCGAGCCTCGAGGCGTCCCCTCGATCCGACCGAAGCGAGCGGCCCGTCCCACCGGCCCCTCGCCGACCGGGACCGGGTCGAGCCCGATGGGCTCGAGCGCGGGCCCCGAGCTGTCGGCGATCGCGCCCAGGGTCTGTTCGTCGGTGCTGCGGAGCCACACGACGACGCGGTCGGACCCGGTGATGCTCGTGGTCGCGGCGCAGAGGCCGCGGATGACGTAGCGCAGGTTCAGGCTGCCGGCGACCTCCCGCGCGAAGCGCAGGACCTGGCCGAGCTGGCTGTTCTGCGTCCGCAGCTGGTCCCCCTGCGCATCGACCACGGCGCGAGCCGAGGCCAGCTCCGCGGCGGTGTCGTCGATGCCGCGCTGGATGCCGGCCAGCTCCGCCGGCCCCATCGGGGGCGGGCCGGGCGTGAGATCTCCGGCGGCGACCCGGTCGAGACGGAGCTGGACCGAGTCGAGCGCGCCCTTCACGGCGTTGCGGAGCCTGCGGCCCTGCACGAGCGAGAACGCCACCGTGACGAGCGCGATGGACACGGCGAGCGCCGCCGTGCGGGTCACCGCCGCGGTCTGGCGGTCGAGGGCGTCGGTGCGCTCGGCCTGGAGCGCAGCGATGAGCTCCTGGTAGTCGGCGCGGTAGGCGTCGAAGAGCTGCTTGCCCTCGAACACCAAGGCCTCGCTGATCACCCGGTTGCTGCCCCCTGCCTCGCCGACCGCCAGCGCATCAGGAACCCAGGCGTTGGTCCATGCCGCCTTCGACAGCCGGAGCTCGAGGTGGAGCCGGTCCCCGTCGTCGCCGGCGGACAACGGCACTTCGTCCATGCGCTCCATCACCCGCCGGGCGTCCTGGTACGCCTGGAGGAACCGCTCATCGCCGGTCAGCGCATAGGCACGGAGACCGCCCTGTTGGTCGAGCATCGCCTCGTGCGTCGTGCGCACGACCCGGGTCGCCTCGATGCTGTCCCGGACCCGGGGCCCGTGGAGGTGGTTGTGGGACACCGCGAGGGCGAGCAGGGAGAGCGCGACCAGGGCCAGGCCCACGGTCGTGACCACCTGCCACCGACCCATGCGGGTCAGCAGGCCGGACTCCGGCTGCGCGTCGTCCGCTTGTGCTCCCGCTCGTCGCACGTGGTCCCCAGACCGCTTCGATTGGCTTCGCCGCGGCGAACATACCGGACGTTCGTAGGATCGCCCCGGAACCCGACCCAGGAGGCCCCGTGCCCGACGACGTCATCGCCTACGACCCCCGGACCGCGCTCGTCGTGGTCGACGTGCAGAACGACTTCGCCGATCCATCCGGCTCGCTGTACGTCGCAGGCGGGGACGACATCATCCCTGCCGTGAACGACGAGATCGCCGCGGCGCGCGCCGGCGGAGCCACGGTCGTCACCACCCAGGACTGGCACCCACCGGCCACGCCGCACTTCACCACCGACGGCGGGACGTGGCCCGTCCACTGCGTCCGGGCCACGTGGGGTGCCGAGCTGCACCCGGACCTCGACATCGAGGCCGATCTCGTCGTCCGCAAGGGCACCGGTGGCGAGGACGGCTACTCGGCGTTCACCGTGCTCGACCCCGACACGGGGGCGGCCAGCCCGACGGGCCTCGGCGGCTACCTGCGGGAACGGGGGGTCCAGCGGGTCGTGGTCGTGGGGCTGGCGGCCGACGTGTGCGTGAAGGCCACCGCACTCGACGCCGTGGCGGCCGGTCTCGACACGACCGTCCGCTGGGACGCGACCCGGGCGGTCGACGTGGAGCCCGGCGATGGTGACCGGGCGCTGACCGAGCTGCGAGATGCCGGCGTGCGCGTGGTCGGTGCCGAACCGTGACCGACACGGGTCCGCCCAGCTGGCATCGCAGCCTGCTCTTCACCGATTCCTACCAGCTGGTCATGGCCCAGCTCTACGTCGAGGACGGCATCGCCGACCGCACCGCGCAGTTCGATCACCTCTACCGGTCGAACCCGGACTACGGCGGCCACCAGGCCGGCTTCTGCGTGTTCGCCGGGCTGGAGCCGATGCTCGAGTGGATGGCCACGGTGTCCGTCACCGACGCCGACCTCGCGGCGCTCGCCGCGCAGCGCAACCCGGCCGGCGGCCGGCGCTACTCGGACGACTTCCTCGGCTGGCTCGCCGAGCACGGCCACTTCCGGGACCTGGAGGTTCAGGCGGTCGCCGAGGGCCGGGTGGTCCACCCGAACGTCCCCTTGATGACCGTCACCGGACCGTTCGCCGCCGCCCAGCTGCTGGAGACGGCCCTGCTCAACCAGTGCAACTACCCCACGCTGATCGCCACCAAGGCGGCTCGCATCGTGGACAGCGCCCGAGGCGGCGACGTCCTGGAGTTCGGCATGCGCCGCGGGCCCGGGGCCGCTGTCGACGAGGCTGCCCGCGCCGCGCTCATCGGCGGCTGCTCGGCGACGTCGAACGTGCAGGCGTCGGTCGCCCTGGGGACCGACCCCAAGGGCACCCACGCCCACAGCCTCGTCCAGGCCCACCTCGCCCTCGGCAGCGGTGAGCTCGGAGCGTTCCGGTCCTTCGCCCGCCGCTACCCCGACGAGTGCATCCTGCTCGTGGACACGGTGGACACCCTGCGCTCCGGAGTCCCCAACGCCATCCAGGTCTTCGAGGAGCTCCGCGCCGCCGGGCACGAGCCGGCTGGCATCCGCCTCGACTCCGGCGACCTGGCCCACCTGGCCGTGGAGTCGGCCCGGATGCTCGACGACGCCGGCTTCGACCGGGCGCGCATCGTGCTGTCCGGCGACCTCGACGAGGTGACCATCTGGCAGGTGCTGACCCAGGTGGCCGACGAGGCGCCGAAGGCCGGCCTGGACGCAGACGCCATCTGCCGCCGGCTGGTCTACGGCGTCGGCACGCGGCTCATCACCTCCGAGGGCGACCCCGCGCTCGGCGGCGTCTACAAGCTCACCGCGATCACCGACGAGACCGGCGCGTGGCTCCCGGCGCTGAAGCTGTCGGAGAACCCGGCCAAGGTGCCGATCACGGGGCCCAAGGCGTGCTGGCGACTCCACGACCGGCGGGGCAAGGCCACCGTCGACCTGATGACCGCACCGGACGAGGTGCCCTTCGACGACGGCGACCGGATGATCGTCCACCACCCGGCGCAGGCCGGTGTGCGGCGGGTGATCCTCCGCGACGAGATCACCCGGATCGAGCCGCTCCACGACCTCGTGTTCGTCGACGGCCGCCCGACCGGTCCGCCGTCGACGCTGGACGAGCTGCGGGCCCGTCGTCGGGCCGACGTCGACGAGCTCGACTCCGGCGTCCGGCGGATGGTCAACCCGCACCGCTACCACGTGTCGCTCAGTGACCGGCTGCACCGGATCCAGCAGGAGACGGTGGATCGCCTGCGGGCGCGCCAGTGACCCGCCCGGGAGCTGGGAGGGGGACTCCGATCCCTCGATGGCGAATCCTCCCCCGTGACCCGAACCAGCCGCCTCGCCGCCGCCGTCGTCGCCGTCCTCGTGCTCTTCGTGCCGGAGAGCGCCGCCGAGGATGACGGCGCGGTCCACTCCCCCAACCTGGTCCCCGTGGCCAACCTGGCCTACGAGGACCGGTACGGGACCGGCGCCAACCAGGGCACCGACATCGAGTTCGCCCAGCTGAAGCACAGGGGCAAGGTCCGGGACTTCGCCCTGGCCGGCTCCTACGACAACGGCCTGCAGATCATCGACGTGTCCGACCCGTCGACCCCGACGGTCGTGGGCACCTACGACTGCGGCATCTCCCAGGGCGACGTGCAGGTCTTCACCCGCGGCAAGCGGACGCTGGCGACGTACACGATGGACGCCGGGTACACCCTCCAGGAGGAGTCGGCCTGCGTGCGCGAGGCCAAGGCACTCGGGCTGTTCGATCCGACCACGTCCCACCCGCTCGACATCGACCCGATCGGCGCGATCGCCCCGGATTCGGCCTACGGCCGGGCCGGCATCGGCACCTACATCGTCGACATCACCGACCCGACCCGCCCGAGGACGGTCTCATTCGTCGGCGTGCCGAAGGGCTCGCACAACCAGACCGTGCACCCGAGCGGCGACTACCTCTACAACTCCAACAGCCAGCTGTACACCACCGCGCTGAACGCCGGGATCGAGGTGTACGACATCCGCGACCTGGGTGCCCCGCGGCTCGCCGCCGTCCTGCCACTGCCGCCGTTCCCGGGCCTCGGCAGCGAGTCCCACGACATCACGTTCAACGGGGAGGGCACCCGGGCCTACTCCGCCGCGCTGTCCCACACCGCGATCATCGACACCACCGTGGTCGACCGCCCCCGGATCATCTCGACCATCGTCGACCCGACCATCAACGTCCACCACCAGTCGACGAAGGTGACCCTCAGCGACGAGAACCTCGGGGTCACCCGGGACCTCCTCCTCATCGAGGACGAGTTCGCAGGCGCAGCCGGAGGCGACCCGTGCCCCTCGGGCGGCCTGCACGTCTACGACGTCACCGGTCCCCTCGAGGCCGCGCCCGTGAAGCTCGGCTACTGGAACATCGCCGACCTGCGCCATCCTTCCCTCGAGGCCGACCCGCTCGACCCGTGCACGATGCACGTCTTCCAGGTCTTCCCCGAGGAGGGCATCCTCACGGCCGCCTTCTACAACGGCGGCGTCCGTGTGGTCGACATCTCCAGCATCGTCGGCATCGCCCTCGGCGCCACGGGCGTCGGACCGCAGGAGATCGCCCACGCCCGGTTCCCCGACTCCCTCACCTGGGCGGCCAAGACGCCTCGCATCAACCCCGACGGCTCGTTCCACCTGTTCGGCAACGACCTGAACCGCGGCCTCGACGTCTACCGCTTCGACCCCGCAGCCGAGCGGTCCGACGGGCTCAGCACCTGGCTCGCCGCCGGCGACTTGCCGATCCCGGAGGTCGCCACCGCCGGCTCCGACGCCACGCTCTTCTGCCTGCTGGGGCGCAACGCGACCTGAGCCCACCCCGCTACACAGGCGGCATGCATGCAGTCGGTGTGAACAGCTTCGGTGGTCCAGATGCCCTGGAGGTGGTGGAGCTGCCCGATCCGGTTGCCGGCCCGGGCCAGCTCCTGGTCCGGGTGCACGCCGCCACGGTGAACCCCACCGACACCTACGTCCGCAACGGCGCCCGCGCCGAGCACCAGCGCAAGGACCCGCCCCCGTACGTGCCCGGCATGGACGCGGCCGGCGTCCTCGAGGCGATCGGCGACGGCGTCGAGACCGACCTGGAGGTCGGCGACCACGTCATGGCCATCGTGCTGCCCGACGGCGCCCACGGCGGCTACTGCCAGCGCCTGGCGCTGCCGGCCGGATCGGTCGCCCGGATGCCGGCGGGTGCGTCGTTCGCCGAGGCGTCCACCATCCCGATGAACGGGCTCACGGCCCGGTTGGCGCTCGACGAGCTCGACGTCCCCACCGGCGGCACCGTCGCGGTCACCGGTGCCGCCGGCGCGTTCGGCGGCTACTGCGTCCAGCTGGCCAAGGCCGACGGGCTCCGGGTGATCGCCGACGCGACCGAGGCCGACGAGCAGCTGGTGCGCGACCTCGGCGCCGACATCGTCGTCCGCCGGGGCGACGGCGTGGCCGAGCGGATCCTCGAGCACGCACCCGGCGGCGTGGACGGCCTCTGCGACGGCTCCGTCCAGAACGAGGCGCTCTTCCCCGCCATCTGTGACGGTGGCGGCTTCGCCGCGGTGCGGGGCCTGAAGGTCGATGCCCCCCGGGGCATCCACATGCACCGGGTCTGGGTCAGCCGCTACCTGGAGGAGCAGGCCGAGCTCGACCGGCTGCGCCAGCAGGTGGAGGACGGCCGGGTCACCATGCGGGTCGCCCGGACGTTCCCGATGGACCAGGCCGGCGAGGCGCACCGACTGCTCGAGGCCGGCGGCGTCCGCGGGCGCCTCGTCATCGAGCTCTAGACCTTCCAGGCCGGGGTTCGAGGTGACAGATGGGCCCTGTGGTTGATGGTCATGCTGCTTGGCGGCGGCGGTGGGTGTCGAGGATCTCGGAGGGCTTGCGGCCGGCCATGTAGTCGCCGTGGTTGCGTCGCCGCGTGTTGTAGCGGATCAGCCAGGCGTTGGCTTCGGCCTGGAGCTGGCGGACCGAGTTGAAGTGGCGTCGGTGGAACGCTGGCCGCCAGCACTCCTGGAGCATCGTGCCCTGGAACCGTTCGCACACGGCGTTGTGGTTCGGTGAGCGGGGCGGGATCCGGACGTGGTCGATGCCGATCTCGGCGAGGTGGTGCCGGAACGCGAGTCCCTTGTACTCGGGTCCGTTGTCGGACAGCACCCGCCGGAGCGGGATCCCAAGGCGGCGCATCGTGGTGCGGACGTGGTCGATGAAGCGGATCGTGTCGGCGGTGGTGACCGGCCCGATGATGAGCTTCACGATCGCCCATCGGGTGCAGGTGTCCACGGCGGTGAGTTGGTACACCTTGCCCACGCCTTTGAGGTTGCCGATGTAGAAGCTGTCCACGGCCACGAGATCGCCAGGGTGGCCGGCCCAGTGGCAGAACCCGAACGGCTCGCCCAGCGCTTCGGTGACCGGTTCGGTAATGATCCCGGCCAGCGCAGCGATTGCCGCAGCCCGGGCGATGCGTTGGCGGCGCCGACCCAGGCCGTGGTCGACCAGAATCCGCTGCACGGTCGTCTTGCCGATCTCATAGCCCAGCTCCTGGAGCCGGTCGGCGAGCTGGCGGCAGCCGAGCGTCGGCTCGACTACGGCAACGGCGAGCAGGTCGGCGACCACGTGGGTCGGGGTCTCGCTGGGCTGGGCCGGGCGGCGCCGGTCTCTGGGCCACAGCGCCTCGAGCCCGTAGAGCTCGGAGGTGTTCTTCCATTCGTAGTAGCGGGTGCGGGACACGCCGATCTGGCGGCAGGCGGCGGAGATGTTGCCGAGTTCTTCAGCGAGATCAAGCAACCGGACGCGCCGGTGGTAGATGATCTCTGCAGAGGTGGTCATGGTGATGGGTTCCTTTGGATCTGTGGAAGGAACCACAGGGTCCATCACCAGGCCCCTCTGTAGAGGGACCTGCAACCTCAACCCCCGGACAGCAAGCTCTAGACCCGGACGCGGAGCTGGGCCGCGGCGCACGCACGGAGTGCGTGCACCGCGGCCCAGAAGCATCCGGGTTCGGTTGCTGGGTGGGGCTCAGCCGGCGGACGGCGGGAGCATCACCGAGTCGATCAGGTGCACCGTGGCGTTGGCGGTCTGGATGTCGGGGACCACGACGTTGGCCTGGCCACCGCCGACGGAGACGGTGTCGCCGTCGACGCTGATCTCGAGGGTCTCACCGGTGAAGGTCTCCAGCTCGGTCACGTCGGCGAGGTCCGCAGCGGACAGCTGCTCGCCGGCGATGACGTGGAAGCCGAGGACCTGGGTGAGCAGGCCGCTGGGGTCGGCGAGGGCGGCCTCGAGGGTCGCCGGGTCGAGCGCCGCGAAGGCGCAGTCGGTCGGGGCGAAGACGGTGAGGGCCTCGGCCGAGTTGAGGGTGTCGACGAGCTCGGCCTCGGTCACGGCGGTGACCAGCGTGGTGAGCACGGGGTTGCTGGACGCAGCCGTGCCGACCGGGTCGTCGGTCATGCCGGCGAGCGTGCCCTCTTCGGGGCCGCCCTCGACCGCAGCGACGATGGCGTCGGCGTCGCACGCCTCGGCGGAGTCGACCGGAGCGGCGGACTCGTCGCCCATGTCCTCGGTCATCTCGTCGGTGGTCTCCTCGACCGGGGCATCGGCGGAGGTGTCGGTGTCGTCGTCGTCGCCACATGCGGCGGCGACCAGGGAGAGGGACAGCGCGAGGCCGGCCACTCGGATCAGGCGGAAGCGGGTCATGTCAGGGGGTTCTCCTGTGGTGGTGGTTGGGGGGTTTCGTCCGCCCGGACGAGCCGGGTGGCGATCTGGGGCGAGCCGCTCATGACGACTCGCGGACGGTGACGAGGAGGGACTGCCAGCCCGACGCACCGTCGGGCAGGGGCTCGTCGCGCGCCTCGCGCTGGAGCTGGCCGTCGCCGTCGGTGCAGCGGACCGCGAGGCGGTGGGCGCCGGCGGTGGCGGTCCAGGGCATCCGCCACTGGCGCCACGTGTCGTCGGTGAGGGCGTCGGCGAGCTCGGCCTCGGCGAAGGGACCGTCGTCGATGCTGACCTCGACCTTGCTGATGCCGCGGGTCTGCGCCCAGGCGACGCCGGCGATGACCGTGTCGCCCGCATCGACGATCTGGCCCGAGCGGGGCACGTCGATGCGGGACATCGTCTTGATGGGTGCCCGCTCGGCGTAGCCGCGGGGCACCCAGTACTGGTCGAAGGTGTCGAACCGGGTCAGCTCGATCTCGCTCAGCCACTTCGTGGCCGACACGTAGCCGTACAGCCCGGGGGTGACCAGCCGGGCGGGGAAGCCGTGCTGCAGGGGCAGCGGCTCGCCGTTCATCCCGACGGCGACGAGGGCATCCCGGTCGAAGGCGGCCTCGACGGGGAAGCCGCAGGTGTAGCCGTCGACCGAGCGGCCGACGATCTGGTCGGCCCGGTCCTGGACGCCTGCCCGCTCGAGCAGCAGGCGCAGGGGGACGCCGAGCCAGCGGGCGTTGCCGACCAGGTCGCCGCCGAGGCGGTTGGACACGCAGGTGAGGGTGATGTCGGTCTCGACCAGGCCCAGGGAGGTGAGCTCGTCGAAGCCGATCTCGAAGGGCTCGTCGACCATGCCGTGGACCCGCAGCGTCCAGTCCTCCACCGGGACCTGGGGGATCAGGAGCGCGGTGTCGATGCGGTAGAAGCGGTCGTTCGGCGTGAACAGCGGGGACAGGCCGGCGATGCCCTCGAACGACGCGCCTGCTGGTGCCGGCGGGAGCGGTCGGCGGGCGCCCGGCAGCACCAGCGCGGCGCGGGATGCGGCGGCGCTGAAGCGGTCGCGCAGCGCACGTCCACCAGCGGCCATGACCAGGCCGAGCGCGGTGAGCGCTCCGGCCCCGGCGAGCATCTCACGTCGCCCGACCCCTGCATCGGACGGGATGCGACGCTCGCCGGAGCGCGGACGGAAGGCGACCAGCATGGTGCCGGCGCCGATCAGGGCGGCGAGGACCGCCGGGACGGCGGCGGCCGTGGGGCCGCCGTCGATCGAGGCGGCGGCCCCGACCACGCCGAAGAGTGCGAAGCCGGCGACCCCCGCCCAGGGCCGCCGGCGGGCCGCGACGCCGAGGAGGGGGGCGACGACCGCGAGGATCAGGAGGATCCCGATGATCAGGGCGGCCTTGTCGTTGGTGCCGAAGGTGCGGATCCCGAACCGGGTGAACGCGGAGGGCGACCGGTCGATGACCGATTCGGCCACGGCGACGACCGGGGACCGCCAGGACTGCACGATGCCGGCAGCGAGCTCGGCCGTGCCCAGCGCAGCCACGGCAGCAGCGGCCGCCCAGAGGGCGGCGTGCATCGTCGGGGTGCGGGGTGCGTTCTCCATCTCACGTGCACTACGGGACCGAGCACGGATGCGGATGACGCGAACGGATCAGCCCGGGTCGAGCTCCGCCTGCCAGGCCCGCATGCGGGCGAGGTGCCCGCTCGGGGCCGCGGGCACGACCGGGACGGCGCCGAGGTGCACCCGGCCGGTGGTGCCGTCGATGGTGACGACGTCCCCATCGCGCAGGATCCGCTGCCCGACACGGGCGGTCTCCGTCGCCTCGTCGACCTCCAGCTCCTCGACGCCGACCACCGCCGGGAGGTCGAGCTCCCGCGCGACGAGGGCCGCGTGGCTGACCAACCCGCCCCGAGCCGTGAGCACGCCCGCGCTGGCCACCATCCCACGGATGTCGTCGGGCGAGGTCTCCCGGCGCACGAGCACGACCGGTCCGTCGTGGCTCGCCACGTGGTCCGACGACAGGCACACCTCGCCCGTGGTCACGCCGGGGCAGGCGCCGAGGCCGGCGGCCAGCAGGTCGGGGCCCTCCGGATCGACGGTCGGCCGCGAGGCGTGGTCGAGCTGGGCCTCGTCGACCCGGGCCAGGGCCTCGGCCACGGTGATCGCCCCCTCGTCGACCAGGTCCACGGCGATCCGCACCGCAGCCGCCGCCGCACGGGCGCCGACCCGGCTCTGCAGGAGGTGGAGGGTGCCGTCCTCGATCGTGAACTCGACGTCGACCATGTCCCGGGTGGCCGACTCGATCGCGCCCACGGCCGCTCGCAGCTCGCGATCGACCTCCGGCCACCGCACGCCGAGCTCGTCGATGGGGCGCGGCCGGTGCGAACCCGCCACCACGTCCTCGCCCTGCGCGTCGACCAGGAGGTCGCCGCGCAGCCCGGGCGCACCGGTGCTCGGGTCCCGACTCGACACCACGCCGGCGCCGCTGCCCGCTCCCTGGTTGCCGAACACCATCGCCTGCACCACGACGGCGGTGCCGAGGCCGTCGTCGATCCCGTGGCGCTCGCGGTAGGCGCGGGCCCGCTCGTTGTCCCACGACCGGAACACCGCCTCGACGGCCTCGACCAGCTGGCGGTGGGGATCGTCGGGCACCGAGCCGCCGAGCGCCCGTGCCAGCTCGTCGGGATCGTCGCTCCGGGGCGGATCGACCCCGAGCACGATCGATGCCCAGCCGGCCAGGAAGCGGGCGTGGCAGCCGCGGGCGAAGGTCTCACCGGCCCGGGCCGCCAGCCCCGCTCGCGTACCGGGCGCGAACCCGACGTCGAGGACGGTGTCCATCATCCCGGGCATCGAGGTCTCGGCACCGGAGCGCACCGACACGAGCAGGGGGTCGTCGCCGCCGAAGCCCCGCCCGGTCGCGAGCTCGAGGTCGGTGACGGCGGATCGGATCGCATCGACCGTGGGCACGGGCAGGCGCCCCTGCTGGCGCACCAGCCGGCACACGTCCGTGGTGACCACGAACGCCGGCGGCACCCGGAGCCCCAGGTCGACCATCCGGGCCAGGCTCGCCGCCTTGGCCCCGATGACCGACGGGTCCACGTCGCAGGCGTCGGCGACGGGCACCACGCCGGCGTCGAAGGCGGGTCGGCGGTCCACGACCCCATTCTCCCCTGCGCTGCCCCCGCCCGCTCTCCCCTGCGCTGCCCCCGCCCGCCGTCCGTGCGAGGCTGGAGGTCGGTGCTCCCCATCCTCGCTGCCGACGCGCTGCTGCCCGCCCGCTACCAGATGGCGATCAGCCTCGGCTGGCACATCCTCATCGCCGCCTTCGGGGTCGGGTTCCCGGCGATGATCTTCGTGGCGCACCGCCGGGGGCTCCGAGGTGATCCGGCCGGCCTCGTGCTGGCGCAGCGCTGGGCGAAGGTGAGCGGCGTGCTGTTCGCCCTCGGCGCGGTCAGCGGCACCATCCTCTCCTTCGAGCTCGGCCTGCTCTGGCCGGGGATGATGGGAGCGTTCGGCGACGTCATCGGCCCGGCCTTCGCATGGGAGGGCCTCGCGTTCTTCACCGAGGCGATCTTCCTCGGCATCTACCTCTACGGCTGGAACCGGCTGCCACCTCGCACGCACCTGCTGACGCTCGTCCCGGTCGCCCTGGCCGGCGTCGTCGGCAGCTTCTCGGTCATCGCCGCCAACGCGTGGATGAACTCGCCCGCCGGCTTCGACATCGTCGACGGCACGGTGACCGACATCGATCCGATCGCCGCCATCTTCAACGACGCGGTGTGGCTGCAGTGGATCCACATGCTGTTCGCCGCCTACATGGTCGTGGGCTTCACCGTCGCCGGCGTGTACGCGCTCGGCCGGCTGCGGGGGCGCGACGACGGGGCCCACCGCCTCGGATTCGTCATCCCGTTCGCCTTCGCGTCGGTCGCCACGCTGCTGCAACCCGTCATCGGCCACCTCGCCGGTGAGCGGCTCGCCGAGGCCCAGCCGTCGAAGTTCGCGGCGATCGAGCTCGTCCCGGAGACGATCGACGGCGCCCCGCTCACCATCGGTGGCGTGCTCATCGACGGCGAGGTCCGCTACGGCATCCAGATCCCCAACCTGGGGTCGCTGATCTCGACCGGCTCCCCGGACGCCCGCGTGATCGGCCTCGACGACCTGCCGGAGGGCGCCGAGCTGCCGGCCTCGCTGGTGCACCTGTCGTTCCAGCTGATGGTCGGCATCGGCTTCTCCCTGGTGGCGCTCGTGCTCTGGTACTGGTTCCGGCGGTGGCGCGGCGGGGACCTCCTGGCGGCGAGCGACTGGTTCCGTCGCGGCGTCGTGGTCGCCGGGCCCGCCGCCATGACCGCGCTCATCGCCGGGTGGATCGTCACCGAGGTCGGCCGGCAGCCCTGGATCGTCTACGGCGTGATGCGCGTCGACGAGGCGGTCACCGACGCCGGCTGGATCTGGTGGAGCCTCACCACGATCGTGGTCGTCTACGCGTCGATGACGGTGTTCGGGGCGCTGGTGCTGCGGGCCATGAGCCGGCGCTGGCGGGAGGGCGGTGAGATGCGGGTGCCGTACGGGCCCGACACGGAGGACGACGAGGTGGGGACACACGTGCCCGCCGGCGTGCCGGGACCCGGGAGCGACGGGTCGTGAGCGCCGACCTCGTCGCCGCCGCCATGTTCGCCGGCGTGGTCCTCTACGCCCTCTTCGGTGGCGCCGACTACGGCGCCGGCGTCTGGGACCTCACCGCCGGCCGGGACGACATGGCCGACCGGGCCCGGCGCCAGATCGACCGCTCCATCGGGCCGGTGTGGGAGGCCAACCACGTCTGGCTCATCTTCGTCATCGTGATGCTGTGGACCGGGTTCCCGCGAGCGTTCAGCGCCGTCATGACCACGCTCGCCGTGCCGTGGTCGCTGGCCGGGCTCGGCATCGTGTTCCGCGGCGGCGCGTTCGTGTTCCGCAAGTCGTCCTCCACCTACGGGCAGGCCCAGCTGCACGGGGCGGTCTTCGCCGCCTCGTCCGTCGTGACGCCGTTCTTCCTCGGCACCATCGCCGGCGCCATCGCCTCCGGACGGGTGCCGATCGACGGCGGCGGCGACCCGCTCACCTCGTGGACCGGTCCCCTGTCCATCGTCGGTGGCGTCCTGGCCGTGCTCGTCACCGCGTTCCTCGCCGCCGTGCTGCTCACGGTCGACGCCGACCGCCGGGGCGATCAGGACCTCTCGGAGTGGTTCCGCCGCCGGGCGCTGCTCGCCGCCGGGGTCACCGGGGTGGCCGCGCTGACGGCGGCGGCCACGATCGAGGCGACGGCGCCTTCGCTCGCCGATGGCCTCCACGGGCCGGGCGCGCCGCTGGTCATCGCCTCCGCGGTCGGCGGCATCACGACCGCGTGGGCGCTGCTGCGCCGCCGGCTGGCCCTGGCCCGGGTCGGCGCCTTCGTGGCCGTCGCCGCGGTCGTCACCGGTTGGGGCGTGGCTCAGTACCCGGACGTGCTGGTCGATGCCGCCACCATCGACGACGTCGCCGGGGCGCCCGTCACCATGCGCATGCTGCTGGTCGTGGTCGCGGCCGCCGGGGTGATCGTGGTCCCGGCGCTCGTGTGGCTGCTGCGCCTGGTGGACCAGCCACGCTGGAAGTAGCGGCGCCGGGGCTTCACCCCTGCAGCACCCCACCAGTGAGCTCGTAGGCGCCGAGGCACAGGTCCTCGGGCGGGGCCGGCCGGGCGAAGAGGTACCCCTGGGCCTCGTCGCACCCGAACGCACGCAGTCGTTCGAGCTGCTCGACCGTCTCGACGCCTTCGCCGACCGAGCGCAAGCCGAGGTTCCGCGCCAGGTCGATCACCGCGCTCACGATCCGTTCGTCGCCGGCATCACGTCCGAGTCCCTGGATGAAGGATCGGTCCACCTTGACGAAGTCCAGCGGCAGGCGCCGGAGGTGCGTCAGCGACGCATAGCCGGTGCCGAAGTCGTCGAGGCCGATCTGCACACCCAGGCCCCGGACCTCCGAGAGCTGGCGCAGGGTGCCCGGATCGAGGTCCATGATCGCGGTCTCCGTCAGCTCGAGGTGCAACCTCATGGGTTCCAGCCCGCTCCGCTCCAGCGCATCGCGGACCAGCACCACCAGATCGCCCCGGTCGAGCTGACGGCTCGACACGTTGACGGCGACCGCGAGATCGTCGCGACGCGTCGATCCGGTCCACAGGCAGGCCCGCGCGCAGGCCTGCTCGAGCACCTGGGCGCCGAGCTCGTGCACCAGGCCGCTGACCTCGGCCACGGTGATGAAGGACGACGGCTCGAGGACCCTGCCCCCCAGCTCGACCAGTCGGGCGAGGGCTTCGAAGCCGGCGACGGCACCCGTCGTCAGGTCCACGATCGGCTGGTAGTACGGCACCAGACGTCCGTCGGTCAGCGCCGCCTGGAGGTTCGCCTGTGCGGCCGACCGCTCCTTGAGCTGGAAGGCGAGCTCTCCGTCGAAGAGCGCGCTCCGCGTCCCACCGAGGGACTTCGCGGAGTACATCGCGGTGTCCGCCTCGTGGATGAGCAGCTCGGCGTCGCCCCGGCCGCGCTCGGAGATGGAGATCCCGATGCTGGCCCGGATGCCTCCGTTGGTGCCACCCGGAGCGCGCTCCAGCTCCTTCACGAGGCGGGCGCCAAGCTCGACGGCTTGCAGGTGACCCGAGACGGCAGGAGCGAGGACCACGAACTCGTCGCCACCGACCCGGGCGACGGTGTCCATGTCCCGCGTCGCCGCGAGCAGCCGCCGTGCGGCGCCCCGGAGCACGCTGTTGCCCACCGCATGGCCGTGGGTGTCGTTCACGTCCTTGAAGCCGTCCAGGTCGATGAAGAACACGGCGGTGCACTCCTGGGCGCGAGCGGCCTGCTGGAGTGCCCGGTCGATGCGGTCGACGAGCAGATCTCGGTTGGGCAGCCCGGTCAGGGCATCGTGGGTCGCCTGCTTGGTGAGGGCGGCCTGGGCCCGTTGCAGGTCGGCCAGCCGGTCGGCCTGCGCCGCGCCCAGCCGCGCGATCTCTCGATCCTGGGCCTTCTGGGCGCTGAGGTCGCTGAACGTCAGGCAGGTCATGAGATCCCCGCCCTCCCCGAGCGGCGACACCCCGACGAGGACCGGGATCACCGCCCCTTCGACATCGAGGAGGTCGAACTCGAGGGTCGTCCCACCTTCGAAACCGCGGACCGATTCCCAGGCACCGACCGCATCGTTGGTCATGAACGACGTCAGCCGAGCGCCGAGGACGTCCGCTCTCGAGCAGGACAGCAGCTCCGCCAGGCGTCGGTTCGCATAGAGGATGACGCCGGCAGGGGATACCGTCGCGGCACCGTCGCGCATGTTCTCCACGAAGCGGCGGTACGGGCGGTCAGCGGTCGACAAGGTGAAGACGCGCTGCCCCGTGCCGCCGTCGGAGACGACGAAGGCGTCGACCTCACCGAGACCGATGGCCCGCAACGTGTCCTGGGCCTCCTCGAGGCGCAGGAGCGCCTCGGCGTGGGTGATCTCGTCGGTGCCTCCCTCCATCAGGGCGCCGACCGACTTGCAGCTCCACCGCCGGGGAGGCCGAGGGCCGCGAGCACCTTGTCGGTGCGCGAGAGGTCACCGACGAACTTGCGCATGGGCAACGGCTGGGTCTTGACGAGGGTGGGCGCAGCCAGCAGCTGGCCGCTCGACACGCTCGCCGGCGCCTCGTGCAGGTCGACCACGGAGAGGTGGTACCGCCCGTCGAGGTTTTCCTCGCACAGGGCCGTGGCGTTGGCGATCGCCCGAGCGGACAGGTCCGAGGCCCCGCTGACGATGAGGGTCAGCTCGACGCGCTCCTCGCCACGGAGCGCAACGGCTTCCTCGAACCGACGGAGCACGGCATCGTTCTCGGCGGTCATCGCTGCCCCCTCCCCGGGAGGCGCAGGTAGCCCAGCACCCGCTCGGTGTCCGCCAGGTTCCCGATGATCTTGCGTGAGGGCGGAGGGAGGCGCCGGACGAGGGTGGGCACGGCGAGGATCTCGTCCGTCGAGGCCTGCGTCGGGTTCTCGACCAGGTCGACGATCTCGATCTCGTACTGCCCGGGGAGGTGCTGCTCGCAGATCGCCTTGAGGTTGGCGAACGCGTCCAACGACTTCGGCGACTGCCCGGCGACGTAGAGACGGAGGTGCCACGGCCCGTCGCTCACATCCGCCGGCTCCGGGAGGTCCGGGCTCATCGGACCACCGACCGGCTCAGGTCCAGGTCACCGGCGAGCGCCTCGGCGTCGGCCTGGCGCATCCGGCCCTGCTCCACCCGCTGGTCGGCCCGGTCCTCGGTGCCGATCGATCCGTGCTTGAGCAGACGCTCGACCACGTCGGCCTCGTCCTCGAACTCGCGCCACAGCGCGGCGGTCTGGGACGCCACCGCCTCGCGCCGGCGCTCCAGCAGCAGCCGTTGCTGCTCGAGGTCCTCGAGCCAGGTCTCGCCGTCGGCGCGCTCCTTCGCCTCCCGAGCCTGCCGCGCCGAACCGGTGAGGACGCCCTGCGGGCCCACGTACACGTCGACCAGCTCGATCCCGTGGGAGGTCAGGAGGAACTCCCGGATCTGGTTGGAGTGCGCCATCCCCCGGGACTTCAGGATGTACAGCAGCCGGTTGTGCTCGCCGTTGCCCTCCGTGCTCTGCACGTGGAGCCAGGCATCGACCAGGGACGCCAACTGCTGGTCGGCCCGGGCCGGTTCGTTCTCGGCGTTCAAGCTGGTGAACATGGCGGTGACGCCACGTCCCTTGAGGAAGTCGACCTGGCGCATGAGCATCGCGGCGACCTCGGCCGCCGTCCCGACCCGGAGGAAGTCCGACACGGGGTCCATCACCACCACGGCGGGGTCGAAGTCCTCGACCATCGTCTGCATCGCCAGCAGGTGCGCCTCGAGGCCCAGGATGCTCGGGCGAGAGCACCGGAACTGGAGGAGCCCCGAGTCCACCCACTTCTGGAGGTCGATGCCCACCGACGACATGTTGCGGACGATCTCCGCCTGCGACTCCTCGAAGGCGAAGTACATGGCCCGGCCGCCGCTCTCGCAGGTGGCGTCGCAGAGCTGCGCGGCGATGGTGGACTTGCCGGTGCCTGCCGTGCCGCTGATGAGCACCGTGCTGCCCTTGTAGAAGCCGCCGTCGCCGAGCATGGCGTCGAGGCGGGGGACCCCGGTGGACACGCGATCGGCGGAGACGTGGTGGCGCAGTCCCCGCGTGGTGACGGGGAGGACGGAGACCCCGTCCTCCCCGATCAGGAACGGGTACTCGTTGGTGCCGTGGAGGGTCCCTCGGTACTTCAGGATGCGCAGTCGCCGGGTGGAGGTCTGCTCGGTCACCCGGTGGTCCAGGACGATCACACAGTCCGACACGTACTCCTCGATGCCGTGGCGGCTGAGCGCCCCGTCGCCACGCTCGCCGGTCACGACGGCCGTGACGCCGCGCTCCTTCAGCCAGGCGAAGAGCCGGTGCAGCTCGGACCGGAGGATCGCGGTGTTCGAGAACGCTCCGAACAACGTCTCGATGGTGTCGATCACGATGCGCTTGGCCCCGACCTTGTCGATGGAGGCTCCGAGGCGCAGGAACAGGCCCTCGAGGTCCCAGTCGCCGGTCTCCTCCACCTCGGCCCGCTCCACCTTCACGTGGTCGAGCACGAGCATCCCGGCGGCCTCGGCCCCGGCGAGGTCGAACCCCAGGGAGGCGAAGTTGGCGACGAGGTCGTCGGTGGACTCCTCGAACGCGACGAACACGCCCGGCTCGCCGTACTGCGTCACCCCGCGCACGAGGAACTCCATTGCCAGGAGGGTCTTGCCGCACCCTGCCGGGCCGCAGACCAGGGTCGGGCGGCCCGACGGGAGGCCACCTCCCGTGACCTCGTCGAGGCCGCTGATGCCCGTCGGGGTCTTCTGGAGCTCCGGGAGGACGGCCGCGGGCGCGGCCGTTCGTCCGTTGTTCGATGCCGTGGCGGCTGCCATGAGGCGCCTCTCGATCAGGAGGCGCCGGCACCAGCTCGCGTCGTCGCGGCCGGGCCACCGTCGTCTCGGGGGTGTCGTTCCTTCCTTATCGACCACTTCGCGCCGGAAGTGAAGGAATCGATCCTCGAGCTGTTGCGCTTGCTGCAGGTATCGGGGCGGGCCCCGCCGATCGTCAGCGCCCCCGCTTGGCCAGGTACTTCTTGTAGTTCTCGGCCGACTCGCGCAGCTCCGGGCGTGCATCGAGCACGGGCTGGATCTTCTCCCAGGCCTCTTCCTTCTTGTACGGGATGAACTCCCGGGGGAAGTAGCCCTCGTGGGGGCGGTAGTCCTTCAGCACCCGGCGGGCGACCGTGGACTTGTGCACCTCGTCGGCCCCGTCGGCCAGACCCATCGTCGGGGCGCCGGCGTACATGGCCTGCAGCGGCGTCAGGTCGGTGGTGCCGAGGGAGCCGTGGATGTGCAGGGCGTCGAAGGAGATCTCCCGCAGCACCCGCGCCATGGTGAACTTCACCGCAGCGATGTCGGTGCGGGTCTCGGCGCTGGAGGTCTGGTCCATCTTCCACGCCGTCTCGAGCACGTACAGCCGCAGCATCTTGAGCTTGGCGTAGGACTCGGCGATCTTCTCCTGCACCATCTGGTGCTCGCCGATGATCTTGCCGTGGGACTCCCGCGACAGGGCCCGCTCGCACATCATGTCGAAGGCCAGCGTGCACTGGGCGATGGTGCGCATCGCGTGGTGGATGCGGCCGCCGCCGAGCCGGCGCTGGGCCAGGACCTTGGCGCCGTCCTCGGGGCCGAGGAGGTGATCGGCCGGGACGCGCACGTCGTTGTAGATGATGTGGTTGTGGTTGCGGGGCTGGGGCTGGATCTCCACGCCCGGGGTCTCGCGGGGCACCACGAACATGCCGTTGGTGCACATCACGAAGAGGATGTCGGCGACGCGTCCGGCGGAGGTGAACCACTTCTCGCCGTTGATGACCCACTCGTCGCCGTCGCGGACCGCGGTGGTCCGGAACAGGTTCGGGTCGGAACCCCCCTGGGGCTCGGTCATCGAGTAGGCGGAGAACATCTCCTGGTTGAGCAGCGGCTCGAGCCAGCGCTTCTTCTGCTCCTCGGTGCCGTAGGCGGCGAGCATCTCCATGTTCCCGGTGTCGGGCGCAGCGGCACCGAACATCTGCGGGGCGCCGGAGTAGCGGCCGATGACCTCGTTGAGCAGGCCGAGCTTGAGCTGGCCGAAGCCGGGGCCGCCGAGCTCCTCGTCCAGGAAGATCGCCCACAGGCCCTGGTCCTTGACCTCCTGCTGGAGCTCGCGGACGTAGGCCTTCACCACGGGGTCGGGTGACCGGACCGCGTAGGGGAAGACGTAGTCGAGCGGCTCGACCTTCTCCTTGCAGAAGTTCTCGACCCAATCGAGCTTCTTCTGGAATTCGGGTTCGGTCTGGAAGTCCCATGCCATGGACCGCAGTGGATCAATGCGGGTGCATTGATGTCAAGCCGGACCCGGGCCGGTTCAGCGCAGGAGCTTCCGGGTGTCCTCCGACACCGGCGCGAGCAGCAGCCCGGTGACCAGGTCGGTGAGCTGGCTCGTGAAGAGCCGGTGGTCCTTGCGACCGGTGCGCCCCCGCCGGGCGAGCTCGGACACCGTGAAGCGCAGCGCGTCGAAGCGGCGGTGGAGGCGGATCGCCTCGGGGGTCAGCATCGGCATCACCAGGGCCCGCCAGCGGTTGACGCTGTGGGTCGGGTCCTCGGCGGCGGCGGGCTCGTAGGGCGGGTTCGGCCGGTTGAAGAGGTCCGACAGGAGCTGCAGGTAGCCGAGACCGCCGTCGTCGTTGCCCAGCTCGTCGGCCAGCGGCTGGACGAGCGCGTGCGCCAGGCGCCGGACGTCCGAGGTGCCGGCCTCCTCGTATGCGTCGAGCAGCGCGTGGCGGCGCCGCTCGACGTCGGCGTCGTGCTTGGCGAGCACGGCACGGATGAGGCCCCGCCGATCGCCGAAGTGGTACTGGACCGCGCTGGCGTTGGTCGCTCCCGCCTCTGCGGTGATCTCGCGCAGGCTCACCTGGTCCGAGCCGCGCTCGGCGAAGAGCCGCTCGGCAGCTCGGATCAGCGCATCGGGCACGGGGCTCGCCATCCGCAAGGTGTCTAACCGACCGTTCTGGGCCGCTCCACACGCCGTCGAGGCGTGTGGGGCGGCCCGGTTCGTCGTCTCGGTCCGTTCAGACGAGGCGGAAGCGCACGCCGCAGATCGTCAGCTCGTCACCGGCTCGGTCGCGGTCGGCCGCGTGCAGGTCGATGGCGACCAGGCCTCGCTCGCCGCGCCCCCAGCGGAGGGCGACGCCGTCGTCGAAGTCCGGCCGACCCAGCAGGTCGCGCCACCGGCCGGCGGTGGCGTCCGGATCGGGGACCGCGAGCTCCACGGCCTCGATGCCGTCGACCACGTCGGTGCGGACCGCCCGCTGCCAACCCGGGCCGGCCGGCATCCACGGGTCGCCGTCACCGGGAGGCTGCACGTCGATCTCGAGGAACGACCCACCGGTGTCCCCGGGGTGCAGCTGCCAGCCCTGGTAGCCGTGGTCGTCGAACTCGAACGCGGTGCGGATCCCGAGCCCCTCGGCACGCTGGCGGAACGGGGCCTGGTCGTCGGTCTGGCAGATGACCATGTAGCCGCCGTCGCCGCCCATGCGCTCGAGCTGGCGGCCGGCGGCCGTCCCCTCGCGAGTGGGTGACACCACCTCGAGGAACTGGTTGCCGACAGGCAGCACGGCGTTCACGAGGCCGAACGTCGCGACGGCCGGGTCACGGTGGGCGACCTCGAGACCGAGTTCGGCGCCAAGGGCGTCCAGGACGGGATCGAGCTCGGTGGCGACCAGGGCGACCTGGCGCAGTCGGAGCGTGCTCATCCTCTCGGCCACGGCTCAGGCCCCCAGCCGGGGGAACGCTGGCGCCCGCTTCTCGAGGAGCGCTGCGGCACCCTCCCGGGCGTCCGGTCGGTCGAGCGCGGCGTACTGCACGCCGTCGATCTCGTCGAGCGCGTCCGGGTACGTCACCCCGTAGCCCTCGTAGACGAGGCGCTTGGTGTCGGCGAGCGACGCCGGCGACACGTTCTCGGCCAGGTCCACGACGTAGCGACGGGCAGCCGCCAGCAGGTCGTCGGGTGCGACCACCTGCTGGACGAGCCCGAGGCGCAGCGCCTCGGCTGCCTCGACCTTCCGCGACGACCAGAGCATGTCGAGGGCGGCACCGGTGCCGACCAGACGCGGCACGATCCAGGTCGTGCCGTGCTCGGCGATGAGCCCCCGCTTGGAGAAGATGGAGATGAACGAGGCGGCGTCGGATGCGATGCGGATGTCGGACATCGTCGCCAGCACGAACCCGCCGCCGGCGGCCACGCCGTTCACCGCGCTGATCACCGGCTTGGGCACCTGCAGCAGCCACGTGAACAGGCCGGGCACGCCGTCCTTCGGCGGTGCCGCGGCCGAGCCGGCGTCGGTCGTCTGCTGGAGCACCGATGCATCGAGCCCGGAGCAGAACCCCCGGCCCTCCCCCGTCACCACGATGCCCACCACGCGCGGGTCGGCTGCCGCGGCGTCGACGGCCTCGCGGAAGGCGCGCAGCATCGGGTGGGTGAGCGCGTTCAGCGTCGCCGGCCGCCGCAGCGTGATGGTGGCGACGGGATCGTCGACCACGTAGTCGATCTCGGTCTGGGTCATCGGGTTCGTCCTCCGTCGGTGCTCGGGCGGATCAGGTCGGTCGTCCAGTGCGTCACCGGCGCGGCCAGCATGGCCGTCACCAGGTCCACCAGGTGGCTGGCGAAGAGCCGGTGGTCGCCACGGCCGCCGCGCTCCCGGGCTCGGCTGGCCAGCTCGCCGTGCACGAAGCGGAGCACGGCGAAGCGGCGGTGCAGCGGGCGGCCGACGGCCTCCGCGGGAAGCAGCGGTTCGACCAGCTGGCTCCACCGGCGGATGCTCGGCGCCTGCCAGTGAGCCTCGAGGGTGCCGGCGAAGCGCACGGGTCGGGCGAGCACCTCGGCCACGATCTGGAGGTGGGCAGCCCCGCCGTCGGGCTCGGACAGCTCGGCGACGAGCGGGGCGACCAGCGCAGTCGACAGGGCTCTCGGCTCCGGCGGGTCCGACCGCTCGACCTCGTCCAGCAGCGAGCCGCGGCGGCCCTCGACGCGATCGCGGTGCCGGGCCAGCACCGCCAGCAGCAGCCCATCCCGGTCCCCGAAGTGGTACTGGGCGGCGTTGGTGTTGCCCTGCCCGGCCCGACGGGCGATCTCCCGGAGCGACGGGGCCTCGATGCCCTCGGACGCGAACAGCTCCTCCGCCGCCCGGACGATGGCGAGGCGGGCCCCGGCGCTCATGCTGGTGCGAAGGCCTGCACCATCGCCCGGCCCAGACCCCGGCTGCCGCCGGTGACGACCGCGACCCGACCGGTGAGGTCGAACCGATCGCTCACTGGTTGCCCACCACGTGCTCGAGCACGTCGGCCATCTTGGCGCGGGCCTCCTCGCGACGGGTCGGCAGGTGCGCCGAGGGGAACAGCGTGTCCACCGGCTTGTGCTCCTTGAGCACCTGCCGGGCGATCGTGACCTTGTGCACCTCGGTGGGGCCGTCGGCGATCGCCATGACCTCGGCGCCGATCATCATCGACACGAACGGCATCTCGTTCGACACACCGAGTGCGCCGTGCAGGTGCATGGCCCGCTGGACCACGTCGTGGAACACCTTCGGCATGGCGACCTTCACCGCCGCGATGTCCTTGCGGACCTTCTTGTAGTCCTGGTGCTCGTCGATCAGCCACGCCGTGCGCAGGACGAGCAGGCGGAACTGCTCGATCTCGATCCAGGAGTCGGCGATCTGCTCCTGGACCACGCCGAGCGATGCCAGCGGCCCGGTGCGGGTCTCGCGGCTGAGCGCCCGCTCGCACATCATGTCGAAGGCCCGGCGCACCGAGGCGATGGTCCGCATGGCGTGGTGGATGCGACCGCCGCCGAGGCGGGTCTGGGCGATGGCGAAGGCCTGCCCCGCCCCACCGAGCAGGTGGTCGGCCGGCACCCGGACGTCGGTGTAGCGGACGTAGCCGTGCGTGCCGTGCCCCTCCGGCTCGGCCCCCAGGCCGACGTTTCGCACGATCTCCACGCCGGGCGTCTCGGCCGGCACCACGAACATGCTCATGCCCTGGTAGGCGCTCACGTCGGGGTCGGTGACCGCCATGACGATGTAGAAGGACGCGAAGCGGGCGTTGGAGGAGAACCACTTCTCCCCGTTGATGATCCACTCGTCGCCGTCGAGCACGGCGCGGGTGGTGAACAGCGTCGGATCGGCGCCGGCGTGGGGCTCGGTCATCGAGTAGCACGACGAGATCTGGCCGTCGAGCAGCGGCTGCAGGTACTTCGCCTTCTGCTCCTCGGTGCCGTAGTGGGCGAGGATCTCGGCGTTGCCCGAGTCCGGGGCCTGGCAGCCGAACACCGACGGCGCCCAGCGGGACCGGCCGAGGATCTCGTTGAGCAGCGCCAGCTTCAGCTGCCCGTAGCCCTGGCCGCCGAGCTCGGGGCCGAGGTGGGCGGCCCACAGGCCGCGGTCCTTGACCTGCTGCTGCAGCGGACGGACGACGGCCATCGCGGCCTCGTCGGACTTGTCGTAGGGGTCGCCGAGGACGAGGTCCAGGGGCTCCACCTCCTCACGGACGAAGTCGTCGACCCAGTCGAGCTGGGTCTGGTAGTCGGGGTCGGTGCGGAAGTCCCATGCCATGGAGCGACGTTAACGCACGTGCGTTAACCGTGCGCCGGCCGGTCCGTCACGGACATCGACGCCGACCGAGCGGGCGCGATGGCGGTCGGTACCGTGCCGAGGTGCCCCATCGCCGCATCGCCTCCGCCCTGCTCACCGCCACGCTCCTGCTCGCCGCGTGCGGTGACGACGACGACACGTCGTCGCCGCCGACCAGCGACGAGGTCTCCGACGAACAGGAGACCGAGGTCGCGTCCGGCACCGAGGACGAGACGGAGGACGACACCGAGGCCGAGCCCGAGGCCCCCGCCCCCGACCAGCCCGGCCCGTACGCGGTCGGCCGGACGACCCAGCAGGTCACCGACCCCGATCGACCCGAGCGGACCCTGACGGTCGAGGTCTGGTACCCGGCCGCCGCGGCGGCCGAGCCCACGCCCTACGAGCTCATCCCGGGCGTCGCCTTCGACGCCGACCTGTCGACGGTGGACGCGCCCCCCTCGGAGGAAGCGCCGTTCCCCGTCGTCGTGTTCTCCCACGGTTCGGGTGGGCTGCGCCAGCAGTCGGCCTCGATCGTGGAGACCGTGGCGTCGCACGGCTTCGTGGTCGTCGCCGCCGACCACGCCGGCAACACCGCCATCGACCGGCTGCTCGGCACCGAGACCGAGTTCGGCGTGTCGGCTCGCAACCGGGTCCTCGACGTCGGGCTCCTGCTCGACGAGGTCGAGGCCGGTCGCATCGCCGGCGACCTGGCCGACGCCGAGCAGGTCGCGGTGATGGGCCACTCCTTCGGCGGCTTCACCGCGCTGGCCGCCGCCGGCGGCTTCGAGGACATCCCCGCCGACCCCCGGGTGGACGCCATCGTCCCGCTGGCCCCCGCCTCCTCCCGACTGACCGACGAGGCGCTGTCGTCGATCAGCATCCCGATGCTGATCGTCACCGGCAGCGACGACGCCACGACGCCGGTCGAGGACCAGTCGACCCGTCCGCTGGGGCTGGCGAGCGGCCCGGCGACGCTCGTCGAGATCGACGGCGGCTCGCACGAGGTCGTGACCAACATCTGCGACATCCTCACCGCGGTCAGCGCGCCCGGCGCCGAGGTCCCCGACGGGACGGTCGAGGCAGCCCAGTCCTTGGCCGGCGAGACCTGCGACCCCGGCGCCGCGGTCGACGTGACGCAGGCCTTCGACATCACGGAGCGCTACGCCGTGTCGTTCCTCCGCCAGCACCTCGCCGGCGACGAGCGCTACGAGGCGGTCGAACCCGTCGACGGCGCGACCGTGCGCGCCGGCTGACCCCACGCGAGGAGCCGCCGATCACACGGGGGTAGCCAAACATTGTCCGGACATGTAGGTTGGTGCATACCCCACCGGGTATCACCGACGAGGTTGGACGATGACCACCGTGCACGAGCGCAACACCACCTGGGACGAGCTGGCTGAGGCACACCGACGTGCCCGCCCGGCGTCCGGCACCGCCGAGGGCATCCCGCCCCACCGGCCGCAGGTCGCCGTGCTCACCTGCGCGGACGCCCGAGTCTCGCCCACTCGCCTGTTCGACCTCCCCGCCGGTGCGCTGTTCACCGTCCGGGTCGCCGGCGCCTCGGCCACGACCGAAGCGGTCGCCAGCCTCGGCTATGCCGTCGAGCAGCTGGGCGTGCGCACCGTGGTCGTCCTCGGCCACACCCACTGCGGCGCCGTGACGGCAGCGGTGGACGGCGTGGAGGACGCCTCCCTCGAGTCCATCGTGGCGCCCATCCGCCCGGTGGTGACCCCCGCCTGCGGCGAGGTGCACTGCGCCGTCCCGGCCCACGTCACCGCCACCGTCGCTGCCCTCCACGACGACCCGGGCCCCCTCGGCGCTGCGCTGCGCAGCGGCCGCGCCGAGGTCCACGGCGCCATCGTCGACGTCGCCGACGGCTCCCTCACCCGCCTCACCTGATCCCCCCGAAACCCCCCGAACACAGGAGACACCACCCCGATGACCACCACTGATCCCCAGCACCACGCCACCGCCACCATCGACCCGGCGGAGCTCACGCGCATGCGCGCCGAGGACCCTGCGGTGCACGTCCTCGACGTGCGGACCCCGGGCGAGTTCGAGACCGGCCACATCCCCGGCTCCTACAACGTCCCCCTCGACCTGCTCGGCGAGCACGTCCGCGACCTCGCCGCCCTCGACCACAACGTCGTGCTGGTCTGCCAGTCGGGTGCGCGGGCCACCAAGGCCCTCGAGACCCTCGTCGAGGCCGGCAAGTCGAACCTGCGCCTCCTCCAGGGCGGCATGAACGCCTGGACCTCCGCCGGCGGCGACGTCGCCCGGACGAACGAGACCCGCTGGGCCATGGACCGCCAGGTGCGCCTGGTCGCCGGCAGCGTGACGCTCGCCAGCGTCGTGGCCAGCATCTGGTTCCCGCCTGCCCGCTTCCTTGCCGGCTTCATCGGCGCCGGACTCACGTTCTCCGCCGTCACCAACACCTGCGGCATGGCCCTGATGCTCTCGAAGCTCCCCTACAACCGGGGCGCCGGATGCGACATGGGCGCCGTGCTCGACCAGCTCACCACCGCCGAGACCGCCAACCGCACAGGAGCATGACGATGATCTTCAACCAGTACTACCTCGACTGCCTGTCCCACGCGTCGTACCTGATCGCCGACGAGACCACCGGCAAGGCCGTGGTCGTCGACCCCCAGCGGGACATCTCCGAGTACCTCGCCGACGCCGAGGAGAAGGGGCTCACGATCGAGCTCGTCCTCGAGACCCACTTCCACGCCGACTTCCTGTCTGGCCACCTCGAGCTGGCCCAGGCCACCGGCGCCGCGATCGGGTACTCCTCGGTCGCCGAGACCGAGTTCGACATCCGCCCGCTGGCCGACGGCGAGCGCATCTCCCTCGGCGAGGTGGAGCTCGAGATCCGGCACACCCCGGGCCACACGCCCGAGTCCATGAGCGTCGTGATCTACGAGCACGCCGACGACGAGGTGCCCTACGGCGTCCTCACCGGCGACACCCTGTTCATCGGCGACGTCGGACGTCCCGACCTGCTCGCCTCGGTGGGCTTCACCCGTGACGAGCTGGCCACCAAGCTCTACGACTCGCTCCACGACAAGCTGCTCACCCTTCCCGACGCCACCCAGGTGTTCCCGGCCCACGGCGCCGGCTCCGCCTGCGGCAAGAACCTCTCGACCGAGCTGACCTCCACCATCGGGGCGCAGCGGCAGGAGAACTACGCCCTGCTCGCGCCGGACCGCACCACCTTCATCGACCTCGTCACCGAAGGGCAGCCACCGGCCCCGGGCTACTTCATCCACGACGCCACGCTGAACAAGATGCAGCGGCCGCTGATGGACGAGGCGACCCCGCCCCGACCCATGACCTGGGACGAGGTGCAGGCCGCGATGGCGGCCGGCGCGCTCCTGGTCGACGGGCGGGATCCCGTCGAGTTCGCCCACGGCCACCTCAAGGGCGCCGTGAACGTCGGACTCGAGGGCCGCTACGCCGAGTTCGCCGGTTCCGTGGTCCCCGTCGACGCAGACATCGTGCTGTTCGTCGAACCCGGCGCCGAGCTCGAGGCCAAGAACCGGCTCGGTCGCATCGGCTTCGACCGGGTGCTCGGCTACGTCGACCGCCCCCTGGAGGTGCTCCTGGCCCACCAGGACCAGGCCCAGGTGGCCTCGCGGCTCACGCCCGTCGACTTCGAGGAGCGGCGCACGGATGTCGACGACCTCCAGCTCGTCGACGTCCGCAACCCCGGCGAGCACGCGCTCGGATCCCTCCCGGGTTCGGTGAGCATCCCCGTCGGCCAGCTCCCCAACCGCCTGGACGAGCTCGATCCCGACCGACCCACCGTCGTGTACTGCGCCGGCGGCTACCGCTCGTCCGTCGCGGCCTCGCTGCTCCGGGCCAACGGCTTCGACGACGTCAGCGACATCGTCGGCGGCTACGGCGCCTGGACCGAAGTCGTCCAGCCGGCCTGAGTCGTGCCATGACCACCCCACCCACCACCCTCGGGCAGCGGCTCCGCGGCATGCGACCCCAGGTCTCCCGCGACACCCTGCTCTCCGACCTCGGAGCCGGCCTGGCGGTCGGGGCGATGCTCGTGCCCCAGGGCATGGCGTACGCCCTGCTCGCCGGGCTGCCTCCCGAGGTCGGCCTGTACGCCTCGACCGTGCCGCTCGTGCTCTACGCGATCTTCGGCACGTCGCGGCAGCTCGCCGTCGGCCCCGTCGCCATCGTGTCCCTGCTGAGCGCCACGACGATCGCCAGCGTCGCGGACGAGGGGACCGCCGGCTACGTCACCGCCGCGGCGCTCCTCGCGCTGCTCGTCGGCGTCGTGCACATCGTGCTGGGCGTGGCCCGCCTCGGGTTCCTCACCCGGTTGCTGTCGCACCCGGTCCTCGTCGGCTTCACCTCGGCGGCCGCGCTGATCATCGGCGCCAGCCAGGTCAAGCACCTGCTCGGGGTCTCCCTCGAGAACGACGAGCACTTCCACGAGACCGTGTGGGAGCTCATCCAGAAGACCAGCGACGCCCACGGCCTCACGCTGGCCGTCGGTCTCGGGGCCATCGCGCTGATGGTCGGGCTCAAGCGCTGGCTCCCGGTGCTTCCCGGCGCCCTGGCCGCCGTGGCCGTCACCACCGTCGCCTCGGTCGTGTGGGACCTCGAGAGCCGCGGGGTCAAGGTCGTGGGTGAGATCCCCCAGGGCCTGCCGCCGCTCACCATCCCGGATGAGTTCGGCATCATCGGCACGCTGCTCCCAGCTGCGATGGTCATCACCCTCGTCGGCTACATGGAGTCGATCGCGGTCGCCAAGGTCTACGCCCGACGCAACCGCTACGAGGTCGACGCCAACCGCGAGCTGATCGGGCTCGGGGCGGCCAACGTCGGCGCCGGGCTCTTCGGCGGCTACCCCGTCACCGGCGGCTTCAGCCGCACCGCGGTGAACGCAGAGGCCGGTGCCCGCACCAAGCTCGCCGCGCTGATCACCGCCGCCGTCGTCACCCTCGTCATTGTCGCCTTGACCCCGCTGTTCGAGCAGCTGCCCTCCGCGACCCTCGGTGCCATCGTGGTCGTGGCCGTCGCCAAGCTGTTCGACCTCGCCGAGATCACCCACATCCGGAAGCTGAAGACGGCCGACTTCGTGACCCTGGTCGTGGCGTTCCTCGCCACCCTGGCCTTCGGCGTCGAGCTCGGCATCGGCATCGCCATCGCCGCCTCGATGGTGGTCGTGGCCGTGCGGATGATGACCCCCCACACCGCCGAGCTCGGGCGCCTCCCGGGTGGTTCGCTCTATCGCAACCTGGCGCGCTTCCCGCAGGCCGAGCGGGTGCCCGGCGTGGCCATCATCCGCTTCGACGTGTCGCTGTCGTACCTGAACGTGGAGTTCCTGAAGCGTCGGGTGCAGCGTCTGGTGGACGAGAGCGGCCCGGAGCTCCGGGCCGTGGTCCTCGACGCCAGCGGCGTGAACGACATCGACACCTCCGCCGTCGAGACCCTCGCCGAGCTGATCACCGACCTCGACGAGCAGGGCATCACGCTGCACCTGGCCAGCGCCAAGGGCCCGGTCCGCGACGTGCTCATGCGAGCGGGCACCTACCAGCAGCTCGGTGACCGGGTCCACGACCAGGTCCCCGACGCGATCGCTGCAGTCACGCCCGGCCAGGTGGACGGGCATGGAACCACACCCCCTGGGGTACCGACCGAGACCGGGCCTCTGGCCCGACCCGAGAGCAGGAGCTGATGTTGGATATCCCCGAAGAGACCACCGCCGACCTCGTCAAGCGGCTCCGCCGCATCGAAGGCCAGATCCGCGGCATCCAGGCCATGCTCACGGACCGACGCGACTGCGCGGACGTGGTCACGCAGATCGCGGCGGCCAACAAGGCCCTCGAGCAGGTCGGCTTCAAGCTCGTCGCCTCGGGCCTCACCTACTGCATCTCCAACCCGGACGAGGCAGCCGAGAGCGGCTACGACCTGGCCCGCGTCGAGAAGATGTTCACCAAGATCAGCTGAGAGAGGAAACCCAGACGTGCTCGACATCCGCATCGTGGAGACCCCCGGACTCGGGGATCGCAGCTACATCGCCACCGACGGCGACGTCGCGATCGTCATCGATCCCCAGCGCGACATCGACCGCATCCTCGAGGAGGTCGGGGACGTCCCCGTCACCCATGTGCTCGAGACCCACATCCACAACGACTACGTGACCGGCGGCTTGGTGCTCGCCGAGCGATGCGGGGCCACCTACGTCGTCAACGCCGACGACCCGGTCGACTTCGACCGCCGCGGCGTCCGAGACGGCGACGTGCTCACGGCGGGCACGCTGGAGATCACCGTCATCCACACGCCGGGCCACACCCCGACGCACCTGTCCTACGCCGTCGGTGTCGGCGGTGAGCCCGCCGCGGTGTTCACCGGCGGGTCGATCCTCTTCGGCGCCATGGGCCGCACCGACCTGGTCGACCCCGACATCACCGAGGACCTCACCCGTGCCCAGCACCGCTCGGCACGCCGGCTCGCCGAGATGCTGCCCGACGACACCGACATCTTCCCCACCCACGGCTTCGGCAGCTTCTGCTCGGCCACGGAGACCAAGGGCACCGAGTCCACCATCGGCAAGGAGAAGGAGCAGAACCTCGCGCTCACCGAGGACGAGGACGGCTTCGTCTCCCAGCTCATGGCCGGCCTCACCGCCTATCCCCGCTACTACGCGCAGATGGCGCCGCTGAACCAGGCCGGCCCCGGGGAGCCCGACCTCGGCATGCCCCAGCTCGTCGACCCGGCCGCGCTCCAGCACCGCCTCGAGCACGGGGAGTGGGTGATCGATCTCCGCGACCGCAAGGCCTACGCCGCCGACCACGTCCGGGGCACGGTGTCGATCGAGTACGCCGACCCCTTCGCCACCCACCTCGGCTGGGCCGTGCCGTGGGACGCGCCGCTGACCCTGATCGGCGACTCCCCCGACGACGTGCTCGGCGCCCGCCGCCAGCTCGCCCGCATCGGCATCGACCAGATGGCCGCCGCAGTCGGCACGACCGACGAGCTGGCTGCTGACGGCACCACCAGCTCGTACCGCCGCGCCACCTTCGAGGACCTGGCCACCGAGCGGGCGGAGCGGGGCGGCGAGATCGTCGTCCTCGACGTCCGCAGGCCCGACGAGTGGGAGCAGGGCCACATCGAGGGTGCGGTCCACATCCCCTTCTACGACCTGCGCGGCCGGCAGGGCGACGTGCCCGACGGTGAGGTCTGGGTGCACTGCCAGTCCGGCTACCGGGCATCCATCGGCGCGTCCCTCATGGACGCCGTCGGCCGCGACGTGGTCCACATCGACGACGAGTGGGACAACGCCGAGAAGGCCGGCAACCCGATCGAATCCTGAACCCCCGAGCCCGAGGAGCCCCGATGGACCGTCACGCCTGGAACGAACGCTACGAGGCGACCGACCTCGTGTGGACGGCAGGTCCGAACCAGACCTTCGCCGACGAGGTCGGTGGGCTCGAACCCGGGACCGCGCTCGACCTCGCCGCCGGCGAGGGTCGCAACGCCATCTGGCTGGCGACCCAGGGCTGGACGGCGACGGCGGTGGACTTCTCCGACGTCGCGCTCGACAAGGCCCGGCAGCTGGCCGAGGCGCGCGATGTCGAGATCGAGACCGTCGTCGCCGACGTGACGACCCACGTGCCCACCGCTGGCGCCTACGACCTCGTGGCCGTCATCTACCTCCACCTGCCGGCCGACGACCGTCGGCTCGTGCACCAGCGTGCGGCAGCAGCCGTCGCGCCCGGCGGCACGTTGATCGTGCTCGGCCACGACACCACCAACCTCACCGACGGCCACGGTGGCCCCCAGGACGCCGCCGTGCTCTACACCCCTGACGACGTCGTCACCGACCTGGAGGGGACGGGGCTCACCGTCACGAAGGCCGAGCGGGTCGACCGCACGGTCTCCACCCCCGACGGCGACCGGACGGCCATCGACGCCCTGGTGGTCGCGACGCGGTAGCCGGACCTCCGGCGCGGGAATCGCCGTGGCTCGCACCGGGTTGTGAAGTCATGGTGCGACGCCGGTTCTCGTTCATCCTCGTGCTCCCCCTGCTCGCCGCCGCATGCGCGTCGGACGGTGACCAGCGCGTCGGCAGCGACGCAGGTGACAGCCCGGCAGCACCGACCGTCACCGTCGACCAGATCGCGGCGACGCCGGAGGAGGACACGATCTCGGCGCTGGTCAACCGGTTCCACGCCGAGCACCCGGACCCGCTGATCGACCCCGGAGCGCTGGTGTCCGGTGGGCCCCCACCCGATGGGATCCCGCCGATCGACGAGCCGAGGTTCCTGCAGACCGACGAGGTGGACTTCCTCGAGGACACCGAGCCGGTGCTGGCGATCACCGTCGGCGACGAGTCCCGGGCGTACCCGGTCCAGGTCCTGATCTGGCACGAGATCGTGAACGACACGATCGGCGGCATCCCCGTGACCGTCAGCTACTGCCCGCTGTGCAACTCCGCGATCGCGTACGACCGGCGCCTGGGTGACCGGGTGCTGGACTTCGGCACGTCCGGGCTGCTCTACAACTCGGCGCTCGTGATGTACGACCGCCAGACCGAGACCCTCTGGTCCCACTTCACCGGTGAGGCCGCCATCGGCCACCTGGCTGGCGAGGTGCTCGACGTGCTGCCGGTGAGCACGGTCTCGTGGGCGGACTGGCGCGAAGCCAACCCCGACGGGCTCGTGCTGTCGCGGGACACGGGCCACGACCGCAGCTACGGCACCAACCCGTACCCGGGCTACGACGACGTCACCAGCTCGCCCTTCCTCTTCGACGGCGAGGTGGATGGGCGCCTGGCGGCCAAGGAGCGCATCCTCGGCATCGAGCGCCACGGCGAGGCGGCCGCCATCCGGCTGGAGGCGCTGCAGGAGGACGGCGTCGAGCACCTCGATCTCGGGCCTGATGCGCTCGTGGCGTGGGTGGTCGACGGGACGGTCTCGGCCCTGGACGCCGGCACCGTGTCGGGTGGACGCGACGTCGGTGCAACGGGGGTGTTCTCCCGGGTCGTGGACGGCGAGGAGCTGCGCTTCGAGGCCGATGGTGACGGCTTCGTGGACGACCGGACGGGCAGCACCTGGAACGTGCTCGGGGAGGCCACAGCCGGACCGCTCGCCGGCACCCGGCTCGACGCCGTCCCCCACGTCGACACGTTCTGGTTCGCGTGGGCCGCCTTCCGGCCCGACACGGTCGTGGTCCGCTGAGCGGGGTCGTGAACCCCGGCGACCTCGGATACCTTCCCGCCGTGCCGACGCCCCGTGCCCTCGCCCTCGCCGCGCTCGTCGGGTACGCCGCCGGTCTCGTGCCGTCCGCATCGCTGGCCGCCCGCGCCGCGAGCGGTGGCCAGGTCGATCTCCGGACCGCAGGCAGCGGCAACCCGGGCGGCGCCAACGCCGCGGCGGTGCTCGGCCGGCGCTGGGGCTACGCGGTGATGGCGGCCGACATCACGAAGGGTGCCGTCGCCTGCCGCGCAGGCCGACGTCTGGCCGGCGGTCCCGGCCAGCACGTGGCCGCGGTCGCCGCCGTCCTCGGCCACTGCTACCCGGCGACGCACCGCTTCCGGGGCGGCAAGGGCGTGGCCACGAGCGTCGGGCAGTGCCTCATGACGCTTCCCGCCTACGTGCCCATCGACCTGGGCGTGGCCGCCGCCGTGGCGGCTGGTCCCTGGCGCCAGCGCGCCTTCCCCGCCACGATGGCGGCATCCGCGACCTGGGTCGCTGCCTGCGTCCTGTGGTGGCGACGGCAGCTCCCGAACGCGTGGGGCGGGCCCGTCACGGTCGGGCACCCGATCGCGGCAGCAGCGAGCAGCGCCATCATCACCACCCGCTTCCTCGCCGAGCGCCGCCCCTGATCGTCGGCTGCTGCGAGCCGGCTCGCAGCTCGAGAGAGCACGGCCTGCTCAGTCGGGCACGACCGGCAGGGGCGGGCGGTGCAGCGTCTCGCGCATGCGGAGCGAGACGTCGAGGCCGCTGGCGGCGGTGATGCCGGCGACGATGAAGATGGCGAACTCGATGCTGACGACGTCGGCGAGGACGCCGGCGAGCACCGCCCCCACCGCGAAGCCGAGGTCACGCCAGAGGCGGTAGACGCCGACAGCGCTGGCTCGCCAGGTGGGGTGGGCGACGTCGCCGATGGCGGCGATCAGGGTCGGGTAGGCCATGGCGGTGCCGGCGCCGAACACGGCGCTGCCGAGGGCCCACACCCCGAAGCCGTCGCCGAGGGCGATGATCGTCAAGCCGGCGGCCTCGGTGAACTGACCGCCGGCGATCAGCCACTTGCGCCCCACCTTGTCCGAGAGCGCGCCGGTGAAGAGCTGCCCCAAGCCCCACACGGCCGGAGCGATGGCGATGAGCCCGCCGATCCTGCCGACGGAGACCCCGCCCGCAGCGAAGAAGAGCGGGAACAGCCCCCAGGCCATGCCCTCGTTCAGGTTGTTGACCAGGCCCGCCTGGCTCGCGGCCGAGAGCGACGGGTTCCGCCACGTGGACAGGGCGAAGACCTGCCGGGGTGTCATCTCGGCGTCCGGGTGGCCGTCGCGCTGGACGTGGTCGGCGGCCTCGTGGGCCACGTGGTGGGAGGTCTCCCGGACGAAGAGCGTCGAGAGTCCGAGGCCGATGATGACCAGGCCGATGCCGAGGTAGAAGGGCTCGGGTCGCAGCCCGTGCTCGGAGGCGATCCAGCCGGTGGCCCACGCCGCGGCAGCGACGGCCCCGTACCCGGCGCCCTCGTTCAACCCCATGGCCAGGCCGCGCCGGGCGGGGCCGACGAGGTCGATCTTCATGATGACGGTGAGCGACCACGTGAGGCCCTGGTTGATGCCGAGCAGCACGTTGGCGAACAGCACCCACCCCCACGTCGGCGCCCAGATCAGCAGCAGGGGGACGGGGATGGCGACGAGCCAGCCGACGACGAGCACGGGCTTGCGGCCGTACTTGTCGCCGAGCGCGCCGGCGAAGAGGTTCGTGATCGCCTTGGACACGCCGAAGACGGCGATGAAGCTGAGCATCGCCGAGTAGGCGGACAGGCCGAAGACGTCCTCGGCCAGCAGCGGGAGCACCGTGCGCTCCTGGCCGACGGTCGCGCCGACCAGCGCGTTCACCAGGACGAGCAGCCCGAACTGGGGCAGGTTCTCGCGCAAGCCGAGCCGGATGCCGGCCGGGGCGGCGTCGGTCGAAGGCGGTGGGACGGTGCCGCTCATGGATCGATCCTTCAGTCGGTTCCGACGGCGACCGGGAGCCCGGCCCGGCGCCACTCGGGGAAGCCCTCGTCCAGGCGGACGGCACGCCGGCCAGCGGCGACCAGGGCGCGCACGGCGGCGTCGGCGTAGACGCAGAACCGGCCGCGGCAGTAGGCGACGACCTCCACGTCGTCGGGGACGTCGTCGAGTCGCCGCTGCACCTCGTCGGGCGGCACGGAGATCGCGCCAGGGATGTGCCCGGCCTCGTACTCGGACGCAGGACGGACGTCCCAGACCAGGGCGCCCTCGCCCAGCCGCCGGGCGAGCTCGTCCCGGCTCACCTGCTCCAGCCCCTCTCGGTCACCGAGGTACTCCTCGGCCGCCTGGTGCACGCCGGAGACGTTGGCGGTGGCCACGGCTCGGAGCGTCTCCCACAGCGCCTCCACCTGCTCGTCGGCCAGGCGGTACAGGACCCGGTTGCCCTCGCGGCGAGACCTCACCAGCCCGGCGCGGGCCAGGACCTGCAGGTGCTGCGAGGTGTTCGCCACCGACTGGTCGATCTGACCGGCCAGCGCCTCGACCGCCCGTTCGCCCTGGGCGAGCACGTCCACGAGCTCGGCCCGGCGGCCGTTGGCGAACGCCTTGCCCACCAACGCGAACTGGTCGAACAGCGCTGCCTTCGCTTCTGGTGCCACGGCAGCAGGATACCAGCGAGGCTCAACTATTCAAGCAAATTCTTGACAATCAAGCCGAGCGGGTCCGCTCAGATCTCACAGGCTGGCGCACCGGGGAAGTCCACCTGGAAGCCCTTCGTGACCCAGCGTCGGGTGGAGACCCGAAGTGTCGGCGCCAACGGGACCAGGTCCTTGGCGACGAGCACCTCGAGGTCGTCGCGGCGCATGCGGAGGTAGGGCGACAGGTTGCGCCCCTTCGTCTGGGTGGCGACCGCCACCTCTGCGACCTTGCCTCAGCCGGTGGGGCGGATGAGGTCGATGACCAGCGTCCGGCCTCGCTTGGACAGGAGGGCGGCGGCGTCTTCGGTGAGCTCGATCTGCATGACCCCCACAGTGCCATCGCCGGCCAGCACCGCCGGAAGCGACTGCACAGCGGCGTCGACGGGTACGACCGGAGGATGGTCGTCCTCGTGATCCTCATCATCCTCGCCCTGATCTTCGGGGTCGGCGCCGTCCTCGAGGGTCTCGCCTGGGCGTTCCTCATCGGCCTCGTGCTGCTGCTGGTCGCGGCGTGGTGGGGTTGGTCCAAGGTCCGCGGCGTCACCGGCCGCCGCTGACCGTCACCACGCACCCGTCAGCCGCCGGGCTCCCACATGGTCGTCTGGTATCCGGCTTCCAGGTCGGCGGCGATGACGTCGGGTTCCACGTCGAGACCGATGTGCTCGCGCAGGGCATGGGCGGCCGACGGTCGGTCCTCGGGGTCGGGCCACGTCGAGGGATCCCACAGCCCGGATCGACGGAACGCCTTGGCGCAGTGGATGAAGCACTCCTCGACGTCGACGCCGATGGCCAGCGGGGGACGGCGTCCGTCGACGGCCACCGCATCCCGCACGGCCGGGGACGTGGTGAGCGTCGCCCGCCCGTTCACCCGGAGGGTCTCGTCCACGCCCGGCACCAGGAAGATCAGGCCGACCCTCGGGTCGGCGAGGATGTTGGTGTGGGTGTCCAGCCGGTTGTTGCCGGCCAGGTCCCCCATCGCCAGCCGGTGCTCGTCCAGCACGGCGACGAACCCGGGGGCACCGCCGCGCGGCGAGGCGTCGGTGCCGCCCGGGCCGGTCGTGGCGACGACGACGAACGGGGACGACTCGACGAAGGCGCGGGCCGCGTCGTCGACGTGGTCGATCTGCTTGCGCAGCACCAGCGGGTGCGGCTGGCGGTAGAGCTCCCGGAGCCCCTCCTCGTCGGGGACGGCGTCATCGAAGGGCATGTGAGGCTCCGGGATCGATCGGCGTGGGGTCAGAGCGACTCGGCGGCCTGGGCCACCTCGGCGAGGATCTCCACATACTCGTCCAAGCCGGGACGCGACGGCCCGGATCCCCGGGTCAGCGATCGACGCGCAGGTCCAGCCGTCGCAGCAGCTGGGCGTTGAGGGCGACGACGATCGTGGAGATGCTCATCAGCACGGCACCGACCGCGGGCGGCAGGGTGACGCCCGCCCAGTGCAGGGCGCCACCGGCCAGGGGGATGGCCACGACGTTGTACCCGGCCGCCCACACGAGGTTCTGGAGGGACTTGCGGTACGTGCCGCTCGCCAGCCGGATGATGGCGACGACGCCGCGCGGGTCGGAGCTGGCCAGGATGAGGCCGGCGGACTCGATGGCGACGTCGGTGCCGGCACCGATGGCGATGCCGACGTCGGCACGGGCCAGGGCGGGGGCGTCGTTGACGCCATCGCCGACCATGGCCACCGACAGACCCCGCTTCTGGAGCTCAGCGACCTTGGCCGACTTGTCCTCGGGGAGGACCTCGGCGAAGACCTCGTCCAGGCCGAGATCCTCCCCGACGGCGTCGGCGACCTGGCGGGCGTCCCCGGTGATCATCACGACCCGGAGCCCACGCGCTCGCAGCTCCTCGACGGCCTCTCGCGCCTCCGGCCGGATCTGGTCCTCGAGGGCGAGGGCGCCGACGATGCTGTCGTCCCGGACGAGGTGGAGGACGGCGGCGCCGCGGGCCTCCCACTCCTCGACCTGCTCGGCGAGCTCGGCAGGGACGTCCAGGGACCGCTCCCGGAGCAGCGCCGGTCCACCGAGGGCGTAGGCTTGCCCGTCGACGGTCGCCTCGACCCCTCGGCCGGTGATCGACCGGAAGTCGCTCGCCGTCGCGACCTCGCCCCGGTCACGGGCGGCGGTGACGATGGCACGAGCGAGCGGGTGCTCGCTGTCGGCCTCCACGCCGCCGGCGATCCGCAGCACCTCGGTGTCGGTCACCCCGTCGGCGCCGGCGATGCCGACCACGGCGTGCTCCCCGCGGGTGAGCGTCCCCGTCTTGTCGAACAGCACGGCGTCGATCGTGCGGCTCGCCTCCAGGGCGAGGCGGTCCTTGATGAGGATGCCGCTGCGGGCACCGATGGCGCTCGACAGCGACGTCGTCAGCGGGATCGCCAGACCCAGGGCGTGGGGGCAGGAGATCACGAGGACGGTCACGACCCGCACGACGGCCTCGTCAGCGGTGCCGAAGACCGACCAGGCCACGGCGGTGATCACCGCGGCGCCGGTGGCGACGTAGAAGAGCAGCGCGGCGGCCTTGTCGGCGAGGACCTGGCTGCGCGACCGGGACTCCTGGGCTTCGGCGACGAGGCGGCCGATGCCGGCCAGGGCGGTGTCGTCACCCACCGCCGTGATCCGGACGCGGATGGACGAGTCCGTCGAGACGGTGCCGGCGACCACCGCGTCGCCGATGCCCTTGGCGACCGGACGGGACTCGCCGGTGATCATCGACTCGTCGAGCTCGGCGGCGCCGTCGACGATGTCGCCGTCCGCCGGAACCCGGCCGCCGGAGCGGACCAGGACCGTGTCCCCGGGACGCAGGTCCGACGCTGGCACGGTCTCGACGTCGCCGGCGTCCGTGAGGCGCTCGGCCTCGTCCGGGAGGAGCGCGGCGAGCGCTCCGAGGGCGTCCTGGGCCTGGCCGAGCGCCTTCATCTCCTGCCAGTGCCCGAGCAGCATGATCGAGATCAGCGCGCCGAGCTCCCACCAGAAGTCCAGGTCGAACAGGTCCAGCGACGTGGCCATCGACGCCACGTAGGCGACGCTGATCGCCATCGCGATCAGCAGCATCATCCCCGGCGTGCGGGCCTTGGCCTCCTCGAGCCCGCCGGCGAGGAACGGCTGACCGCCCCAGAGGAACACGATCGTGCCCAGGATCGGCCCGATCCACTCGATGCCGGGGAAGTCGAGGTCGTAGCCGAACCAGTCCATGACCATGTGGCTGGTCACGACCAGCGGAACCGTCAGCAGCAGGCTCCACCAGAAGCGCGTCCGGAACATCTCGACGTGGTGGCCGTGGTGGCCACCACCGTGCCCCTCGTCCGCGCCGTGTCCTGCGTGACCGCCGTGGTCCTCGGGGTACGCCTCGGCGTCGTCGATCGCCTCCGCGGTCATGGTCACGTGCGCGGTGTGGTCGACGTCGCTGCTCGTCTCGTCCTTGGTCATGCTATTACCATACCCCCCTACCCTATAGAGTCAACCGCGAAGCATCATCTGCCCCCTCCACCCTTCAGTGCAGCAGATCCTCGATCCGGGCGAGGGCGATCCGACACACCACGAGGTACGGAGCGGCCACCACTGGAACCCCGAACCCGACGCGACATCCGCTTCCGTCGGGGCGGATCCGGTGCGACGTGGCCGGGATGCCGACCACCGACCACGACCAGCGCACCCCCTCCTCGAAGTCGGTGATGCGGAACGGCAGCCGCACACCCACGGCGGTGCGGACCCAACCGGTCGAACCCTCGAGGAACCGGTCGCCGTCCAGCTTGGCTTCGGTGATCGACGGACCCCAGTCCGGCCACCGGTCGGTGTCGGTCAGCAGCTCCCAGGCGGCGGCCGGGGTGGCGTCGATGCTGCGCTCGACCCAGAGCACGACGGGATCAGCTCCGGCCGGACTCGCGCCGCAGCCGCTTGGCCACGGCCTCGGCCGCCCGCAGCCGCGCGCGCAGCTCCTCGCAGCGCTGCTCCGCGATCTCGGCGAAGCCGTCGAGGCGGGAACGGAGCTGCGCCTCGTCCCCCCCGGCGCCACCCGCGTCGAGCTGGTCCTGGAGCGCGAGGACCTCGCCCATCTCCTCGAGGCTGAAGTCGAGCGGCTTGAGGTCCTTGACCAGCTGGAGCCGCTCGATGTCGGCGTCGGTGTAGAGGCGGAAGCCACCGGCCGTGCGCCCCGACGGGGGCACGAGCCCGACCTCCTCGTAGAACCGGATGGTGCGCAACGAGAGGCCCGTCTGGGCTGCCGCCTCGCCGATCTGGTGCATGTCGTGCCCCACCGATGCATCTCCTCGTCGTCGGTCGCAGGAGCCTACCGCCGCGAGGTCATTCTCACGTCACGTGAGGGTATGGTCGATGCGCATGCATGCGCTCCTCACCGCCCTGTCGTCCCTGCCGGGCTTCGAGCGCGAGCTCCGACTGCTCCCCCACCTCGTCCGCCGCGGTTCGGTCGCCATCGATGTCGGCGCGTCGCTCGGCGCCTACGCCATCCCCATGGCACTGCTGGCCGGGACCTCCGGGGCCGTCGTCGCCTTCGAGCCCCGCACCGATGCTGCCAAGCGCCTGCGCCGGATCGCCAGGTTCCTGGGCCTGGCCGCGCTGCAGGTCGAGTCCGCAGCGCTCGGAGCGAAGGCCCACACCACCGGCCTGGTGGTGCCCCGCCGCCGGCGGGCCGTCCCCGGTCGGTCGTACCTCACCGCCGGCGCGGTGCGCGACGGCCTCGACGACGGTCTCTCCCAGACCCCGCCGCTCCAGGTCCGGGTGCAGACCATGGACGAGGTGCGGGCCGGGATGGACCGGCCGATCGAGTTCGTGAAGTGCGACGTCGAGGGCTTCGAGCTCGACGTGTTCCAGGGCGGTCGCCGGGTCCTGTCCGAGGACCGGCCCGTGGTGCTGTGCGAGCTCGAGGAGCGCCACGCCAGCCGCTACGGACGGACGGTCGCCGACGTCATCGACCTCTTCCACGGGCTGGGCTACGTCGTGTCGCGATCCACTGCTGATGCCCGCAACGTGCTGTTCGTGCCCAGCGAGCGGCCGGCGGTGACCTGGCGCTGAACGTCAGCGCATCCCGGCGGCCGGGTTGTCGTCGGGCGGGAGCGGCGTGTTGCTCTCCCGCACCCGGTCGAGCTTGTCGGCGTCGCAGTCCGGGCAGAGGTGCACGGTGTGGACCGACACGATCGAGAGCTGGGTGCCGCGGGACTTCTCCCACACCGCCTGTGCCGCTGACCGGACGTCTTCGTTGCCACACGTCTTGCACCGTGGCGTGAGGTCACGGTCCCACGAGACGTCGCAGGCCGAACACGTGATGTGGATCACCTCGCCGTCGCGCTCGCCGGAGAGGTGCTCGTCGGACTGGCAGCCCGGGCAGATCAGTTCGTCCACGCCAACGGAGGGTACCGACGATCGACCGCGACCTCGGCCAGTGACCAACGGCACAAAGAGCGGCGCGCGTCTCTACCCTCACGTTCAGGTAGGTTGCTGACCGGCACCGGCTCACCGCCGTGCCCAGCGAGTCCTCTGGTGAAGCCGTGCCGCCCTGCTGCGGCGGCCGACTCCGGCCTCCGGGCTCGTCCCCCTCTGACCTCCCCCGGTTCGTCGCGGCCCCCGTTCGTGCGCGAGCTCGAGAACCCGAAAGCGCACGCATGCCCTCCGGCTTCACCGCCCCCAACGACCTCATCACGCCCAGCGCCCTGGACGACGCCCCGGCCCGCAGCCGGCTGGCTCGCTTCGGCGGCGGCTGGGGTGTCGACATCAAGGGGAACCTGCTCGCCGGCCTCGTCGTCGCCGTGGCCCTCATCCCCGAGGCCATCGCCTTCTCGATCATCGCCGGCGTGGACCCGAAGGTCGGCCTCTACGCCAGCTTCAGCATCGCCGTGATCATCTCGTTCACCGGCGGACGCCCGGCCATGATCTCCGCGGCCACCGGCGCCATGGCGCTGGTCATGATCCCGCTGATCCGGGACCACGGCGTCGAGTACCTCTTCGCCGCCACGATCGTCACCGGCGTGTTCCAGTTCGCCCTCGGTGCGCTCGGCGTCGGGCGCCTCATGCGCTTCATCCCGCGCACCGTGATGGTGGGGTTCGTGAACGCCCTCGCCATCCTCATCTTCCTCGCCCAGCTCGACCACTTCGTGGGTGAGGCCTGGGGTGTCTGGGCGATGATCGCTGCCGGTCTGGGCATCATCTACGGCGTCCCGCGGCTCACCACCGCCGTGCCGGCCCCGCTGGTCGCCATCGTGGCCCTCACCAGCGCCGCCTTCGTCTTCGACCTCGGCCTCCCGACCGTCGGCGACATGGGCGAGCTGCCCACGGCCCTCCCGTTCTTCGGCCTCCCCGACGTACCGTTCACCTTCGAGACGCTGTCGATCGTGGCGCCGTACGCCATCACCCTCGCCCTCATCGGCCTGCTCGAGTCGCTGCTGACCGCGCAGATCATCGACGACGTCACCGACACCCGCTCCGACAAGGATCGCGAGTCCCGGGGGCAGGGCATCGCCAACGTCGCCACCGGCTTCCTCGGCGGCATGGCTGGCTGCGCCATGATCGGCCAGTCGATGATCAACGTGAAGTCCGGTGGCCGCAGCCGCCTCTCCACCTTCTCGGCCGGCATCTTCCTGCTCGTCATGATCCTCGTCTTCGGCGATCTGGTCGCCATGATCCCCATGGCTGCGCTGGTCGCGGTGATGATCGTGGTCGCCGTCGCGACGTTCGACTGGACGAGCCTCAAGCCCTCCACGATCCGCTCGACCCCCAAGACCGAGACCGCGGTCATGGGCGTCACCGTCCTCACCGTCGTGCTCACCCACAACCTCGCCTACGGCGTCATCGCCGGTGTCGTGCTCGCCACCGTCTTCTTCGCCCGCCGGGTCGCCCACCTCGTCGACGTCACCAGCGTCCTCGACCCCGAGGGCGGCGAGCGCGTCTACGCCCTCACCGGCGAGCTGTTCTTCGCCTCGACCAACGAGCTCGTCCACTCCTTCGACTACGACGACGACGTGAACCGCGTCGTCATCGACCTCACCGACGCCCACGTCTGGGACTCCTCGGCCGTCGCCACCCTCGACGCCGTCGTCCACAAGTTCGAGGCCCGCGGCGTCGAGGTCGAGCTCATCGGGCTCAACGACCACAGCCACGAGCTGCACAACGGCCTCACCGGGCGGCTCGTGAACGGCCACTGACGCCGCCGATGACCGCGACCCCGTCCGAGCTGGTGGAGACCACCACGGCAGCACCGGACCGCAACAGCGGCCGGTTCCCGTGGTACGTGCTCGCCGGGGCCATCGTCCTGCAAGGCGCCACGGCTCCGGGCCAGACGGTGGGGATCTCGGTCTTCGTCGACCACTTCGCGTCCGACCTCGACCTCTCCCGGTCCGCCGTCTCGTCCGCGTACCTGCTGGGCACCCTGTCCGGGGCGCTCACCATGCCCGCCGCCGGCAGGCTCATCGACCGTCGCGGCGTGCGGACCGCCACGCTGCTGTTCGGCTCGGGCTTCGGTGCCGTGCTCATCGCGATGGCCGGCGTGACCGGGTTCGTGACGCTGGCCATCGGCTTCGCCGGCACCCGCATCCTCGGCCAGGGCGCCCTCACGCTCACGGCGACCACCACCGTCGCGATCTGGTTCGACGAGCGCCGCGGGTTCGCCAACGGCATCAAGGCGGCCGCCGGCAGCGGTCTCATGTCCCTCGTCCCCATCGGCTCGGCCGCGCTGATCGCCCTCGTCGGGTGGCGGACGTCCTGGATCGTCCTCGGTCTCGCCGCCTGGGCCATCGTGCTGCCGCTCGGACGCTGGCTCATCCGCGACCCGCGCCACGACCACGACCCAGCGACCGACGATTTCGCCACCGACACCACTCGAGCCGATGCTGCGAGGACCCGACCGCGACCGCCGGCGGTCGCGCCGGCGCCGTCCTGGCCGGTGCGCGACGTCGTCCGCCACCCCGCGTTCCTCGCCATGACCGGCGCCGCCGCCCTGGCGGCGCTCATCGGCACCGGGTTGATGTTCCACCACATCGACCTGCTCACCGGACAGGGGCTCAGCACCACAGAGGCTGCGGCGGCCTTCCTCCCCCTCACCATCGCCGGAGCCGTCGCCGCGCTCGCCGCCGGCCGGGTCGCCGACCAGGTGTCACCCCGACTGCTCACGGCGATCGCGCTCGTCGTGCTCGGGGCCTCGCCGGTGCTCGTGCAGACCATCGGCAGCACCGTGACCGCGGCTGCCTACGGCGCTGCGCTCGGCGCGTCCGGCGCCGCCATCCGGACGATCGAGGCCACCGCCCTCCCCCGCTGGTTCGGCATCGCCACCATCGGCCAGATCCGCGGCGTGGTGATGGCTGCGGGCGTGGGGGCCAGCGCGGTCGGTCCGCTCATCGTCTCCCTCGGGCTCGACCTCTTCGACTCCTACACGCCCGTGCTCAACGCGCTCGGCGCGGTCTCGGTCCTCCTCGCCGTCGCGACGATGTTCGTGTCGCCGCCGACCGGCGGGGCGCGGGAGGATGGGCGCGATGCGACGGCTGGCCATCCTCACCGCGAGCCTGATCGCGGTCCTCGCCCTGGCGGCATGCGGTGATGACGCGACCTCCGAGGCGACGTCAGGCCGCTCGGTCACGGTGTTCGCGGCCGCATCGCTGTCCGATGCCTTCACCGAGCTGGCCCAGGCGTTCGAGGCCGCCCACGAGGGCACGTCGGTCGAGCTGAGCTTCGCTGGGTCGTCGTCGCTGCGCGAGCAGATCCTCGCCGGTGCCCCGGCGGACGTGTTCGCCTCTGCGAACGTGGCGAACATGGACGAGGTGATCGAGGCCGGCGAGGTGGGGTCGGCGACGGTGTTCGCGACGAACCGACTGCAGATCGCCGTGCCCGCCGGCAACCCGGCCGCGGTCGACGGCCTCGCGGACTTCGCCGACCCGGACCTGCTGATCGGGCTCTGCGCCGAGGAGGTCCCCTGCGGCGTCCTCGGACGCCAGGCCCTCGATGCCGCCGGCGTGACGCCCTCACCGGACACCGCCGAGCCGGACGTGCGGGCGCTGCTCACCAAGGTGGAGGCCGGCGAGCTCGATGCCGGGCTGGTGTACGTGACCGATGTGCTCGCCGCAGGTGGGGGCGTGCAGGGCATCGACCTCCCGGCGGAGATCGACGTCAGCACGTCGTACACCATCGGCACCGTCACCGGCTCCGGGGACGCCGACCTCGCCGCGGCGTTCGTCGAGCTCGTGCGCAGCGACGAGGGGCAGGCCGTCCTCGAGCGGGCGGGGTTCGAGCGGGCATGAGGCGACGTCGGACCAGGAACCGGGCCCCGTGGGTGCTGCTGCCCCTCGCCGCGGTCGGGGTGGCCTTCATCGTCCTGCCGTTGGTGGCGCTCCTGCAGCGCACGCCGTGGGGTGACCTCGGGCGCCTCCTCGGCGACCCCGTCGTCACCGATGCCCTCCGCCTCAGCCTCGTCAGCGCCCTCGTCGCGACCGTGCTCTCGCTGCTCGTCGGTGTCCCCCTCGCCTGGGTGCTGGCCCGCACCGACTTCCCCGGCCGGGCGGTCGTCCGCGCCCTGGTCACCCTGCCCATGGTGCTGCCGCCGGTGGTCGGCGGCGCCGCCCTGCTGTTCGCGTTCGGCCGCCGGGGCCTGCTCGGCGAGCCGATCTACGACGGCACGGGCTTCCTGCTCCCCTTCTCGCTGTGGGGGGTGATCGCCGCCAACACCTTCGTGGCCATGCCGTTCCTGGTCATCACCGTCGAAGCCGGGCTCCGCTCGGCGGACGAGCGCTACGAGGATGCCGCCGCCACCCTCGGCGCGAGCCGCTGGACCATCTTCAGGCGCATCACCGTCCCGAACGCCATGCCCGCCGTGCTCGCCGGCGCGGTGCTGTGCTGGGCCCGCGCCCTGGGCGAGTTCGGCGCCACCGTCACCTTCGCGGGCAACCTGCAGGGCCGCACCCAGACCATGCCGCTCGCGGTGTTCCTCGCCCTCGAGTCCGACCGGGACGCCGCCATCGCCCTCTCCCTGGTGCTGATCGCCGTCTCCCTCGCCGTGCTCATCCCGCTCCGCGATCGCTGGCTCCGATGAGCACGCTCGACGCGGCGATCCGGCTGCGCCTCGGAGACCTCGACCTCGACGTCGCGCTCGGGGCCGACACGGGTGAGGCGGTCGCCATCCTCGGACCCAACGGGGCCGGCAAGACCACCATCGTCCGCGCCCTCGCCGGCCTGGTCCCCATCGACGGCGGGTGCATCACCCTCGACGGCGCCGTCCTCGACCGCCCCGACAGCGCCACGTTCGTGCCGAGCGAGCGTCGCCCCATCGGCGTCGTCTTCCAGGACTACCTCCTCTTCCCCCGCATGAGCGCGCGGGACAACATCGCCTTCGGCCTCCGCTCGCGCGGCATCGACAAGGCCGCCGCCCACGAGCAGGCCGACGCGTGGCTCGACCGCTTCGGGCTCGCCGAGCACGCCCGGTCGAGGCCCTCGGCGCTGTCCGGAGGCCAGGCCCAGCGGGTCGCGCTGGCACGCGCGCTCGCCACCAACCCGAAGCTGCTGCTCCTCGACGAACCCCTCGCGGCGCTCGACGCCAGCACCCGCGTCCACGTCCGGGCCGAGCTGCGCCGCCACCTCACCACGTTCGAGGGGGCCCGGATCCTCATCACGCACGATCCCATCGACGCGCTGATCCTCGCCGACCGGCTCGTCATCGTCGAGGACGGCCGCATCACCCAGACCGGCACCGCCGCCGACATCACGAGCCGGCCGGCGACCCGCTACGTCGCCGACCTCGTCGGGATCAATCTCCTCCACGGGCGCCTCGACGGCAGCACCGTGCACCTCGCCGACGGCGGCGAGCTGACGGTCGCCGCGGACGACGACGTCCCCCGCGGCGACGTGGCCCTGGCCATCCGCCCGCAGGCCATCGCGCTGTACGCCGAGCGGCCCGACGGCAGCCCCCGCAACGTCTGGGCGGCCACCGTCGCCGACCTCGAGGCCGACCGGGACCGCATCCGGGTCCGGCTCTCCGGGCCGATCAGCCTCACCGCCGAGGTCACCGCCACCGCCGCCCACACCCTCGACCTCCGCCCCGGCCAGCAGGTCTGGGCCAGCATCAAGGCCGTCGACGTCTCCGTCTACGAGCGTTGAGCGAGCCGCGGGATGAGCCGGCCGACCCCGACGTCGATACGGTTCGACGCCGTGACCTCCACGCCCCGACGGATCGGCACAGGTCTCGTCGCGGCTGCGGTGGCGCTGGCCGGCTACGACCTGACCCAGCGCCGGAGCGCCATCATGCGGAACTACCCGCTGATCGGGCGGTTGCGCTACATGCTCGAGCACATCGGGCCCGAGCTGCGCCAGTACATCGTCACCGACAACGACCAGGAACGGCCCTTCACCCGCGATCAGCGGCGGTGGGTGTACACGACGGCCAAGGCGGAGAACAACAAGTTCGGCTTCGGGACCGACAACGACATCGACACCCCCGGCTACCTCCTGCTGCGCCAGTCGCCGTTCCCGGTCGACCTCTACGGGGACGAGGTGGCCGTGCGCAAGGTCGTCGGGGCCTGGCGGAAGCGGCCGGGCGCCTTCACGCCCGGGTCCGTCGTGAACGTCGCGGCCATGAGCTTCGGGTCGCTGAGCGGGCCGGCCATCGAGGCCCTGAACCGCGGTGCCACGGATGCCGGCTGCCTCCACAACACCGGTGAGGGCGGGATCAGCTCACACCACCTGAAGGGCGGGGACCTCGTCTGGCAGCTCGGCACCGCCTACTTCGGCGCCCGGGACGCCGACGGTCAGTTCGACCTCGACAAGGTCGTCGCCACCGTCGAGCGCCACCCGGTGCGGGCCATCGAGGTGAAGCTCAGCCAGGGCGCGAAGCCGGGGATGGGCGGCCTCTTGCCCGCAGCCAAGGTCTCGGGCGAGATCGCCGAGATCCGCGGCGTCGAGCCGGGCGTCACCGTCGCCAGCCCCGGCCGCCATCCCGAGTTCGACGACGTCCCCGGGCTGGTCGACTTCGTCGAGCGGATCGCCGCGGCCACGGGCCTGCCGGTGGGCATCAAGTCCGCGGTCGGCGACGCCGCCTTCTGGAGCGAGCTCGCCGCCCACATGGCGACCACGGGCCGCGGCCCCGACTTCGTCACCGTCGACGGCGGCGAGGGCGGGACGGGCGCGGCACCCCTGGCCTTCAGCGACCACGTGGCGCTCCCGTTCGTCCAAGCCTTCCCGACCGTCTACAAGGCCTTCGCTCGCGAGGGGCTGCACCACGGCGTGGCCTTCTTCGGCGGGGGCAAGCTCGGGTTCCCCATCTCCGCGGTGTTCGCGCTCGCGATGGGGTGCGACGGGGTGAACGTCGCGAGGGAGGCGATGCTGGCGATCGGCTGCATCCAGGCCCAGCGCTGCCACACCGACCACTGCCCGACCGGTGTCGCCACGCAGAACGCCTGGCTGGTCCGAGGCCTCGACCCCACGCTGAAGTCGGTGCGCGCCGGGACCTACATCAAGGGGCTGCGGGCCGAGATGGCCTCCCTCGCGGGCGCGGCGGGGGTCGACCACCCCTCCCTGGTCCCGCTCGACAGCTTCGAGGTGGTGCTCGACCGCTTCACCACCCGGTCCGCGGCCGAGGTGCTCGGCTACGAGCCCGGCTGGGGGTTGCCGCCTGGCGCAGTGGGGTCCTGAGCTCGCATGACGAGGAAGCTCAGCGACGTCCTGCCCGGGCTCGCGGCGTTCCGCCGCTACGAGGCCACCGACCTCCGCCACGACGTCGTCGCCGGGCTCGCGCTCAGCGCGCTCCTGGTGCCAGCCGGGATGGGCTACGCCGAGGTCGCCGGCCTCCCACCGGTCACCGGCCTCTACGCCACCATCGCCGGGCTGCTGGCCTACGCGGTCGTCGGCCCATCGCGAACCCTGATCCTCGGACCGGATTCATCGCTGGCCCCCGTCATCGGCGCCGCCGTCGCGCCGCTGGCCCTGGCCGACACGGACCGTGCCGTGAGCCTCGCCGGCCTGCTCGCCCTGATGGTCGGCGTCATCTTGATCCTCGGAGGGTTGCTGCGCCTGGGCTTCGTGACCGACCTCGTCTCGAAGCCGATCAGCATCGGGTACCTCAACGGCATCGCGGTCGTCGTGGCGCTCAGCCAGGTCCCCAAGCTCCTCGGCTTCAGCGTGGAGGCCGGCGGCATCGACGACGAGGTCCGCGGACTGATCGACGGCATCCGAGACGGCGCGGTGTCCGCAGTCGCCGCCGGCGTCGGCGTCGGCGCGCTGGTCGGCATCGTGGTGCTGCGGGAGGTCGCACCGCGCATCCCGTGGATGCTCGTCGCGGTGCTCGCGAGCGCCGTGGTCGTCGTCACCGCCGACCTCGACGTGGCGGTCATCGGGTCCCTCCCCGGCGGGGTGCCGGCGCCGAGCCTCGACCACCTGCGGTTCGGCGACGTCTTCGAGCTCGTACCGGCTGCCGCAGGCATCGCCATCGTGGCCTTCGGCGACTCCAGCGTGCTCAGCCGCACCTTCTCCATGGCCGACGGGCACGACGTCGACAAGGACCAGGAGATGGTGGCAGTGGGGGCGGCGAACCTGGCGTGCGGTGCGCTGGGCGGCTTCCCCATCTGCGCCAGCTCCTCGCGCACCCCGGTCGCCCGCGAGAGCGGGGCTCGGACCCAGCTCACCAGCGTGGTCGGCGCCGCCGTCGTCGCACTCCTGCTCCTCGTGGCTCCCGGGTTGACGAGCCACGTGCCCTCCGCAGCGCTGGCGGCGGTCGTCATCGCAGCGGTGCTCCGGGTGGCCGATGTCCGTGGCGTGGTGCAGCTGTGGTCGATGAACCGGACCGAGGGCTGGTTGAGCCTCGCAGCCTTCGCCGGCGTGGTCGTCTTCGGCGTCCTCGAGGGCATCGCCATCGCCGTCGTCCTGTCGCTCGGGGCCTTCGTGGCCCGGGCGTGGCGGCCGCACTCCGCCGAGCTGGTGCGCGTCGACGGTCGCAAGGGCTACCACGACCGCGCTCGTCACCCGCACGGCCGGCGCGTGCCCGGACTGGTGATGGTCCGCTTCGACGCCCCGCTCTTCTTCGCCAACTGCAGCTTCTTCGAGGACGTCGTGCGCGACACCGTCGCCGATTCCCCCACCCCCGTGCGCTGGGTGGTCATCGTCGGAGACCCCATCAGCGACATCGACTCGACGGGTGCCGAGACACTCGCCCTCCTCGACGACGCCCTGGCGGAGCAGGGTGTGACCCTCGTGTTCGCCGGCCTGAAGGGCACGGTCAAGGACCGCCTGGCCCGGTACGGGATGGCCGAGCGCTTCGGCCCGGACCGCCACTACTCGACCCTCGGGGCCGCCGTCTCCGACTACGTGCGGATCACCGGCGTCGACTGGGTCGACTGGACGGACCGCTGAGACGCGCCGCCGTGCACCATCAGCAGCCGGACATCGCGCCGAGCACGTCGTCGATGTCCGCGGAGGCGAACCCGATGGAGGAGTCCCCCACCCCGTAGGGGATGACGAGGTTCGCTCCGTGGCGCACGGCGCCGCAGGAGTACACGACGTTCGGCACGTAGCCGTCCTGCTCGTCCGGACCGGGGGTGAGCAGCGGCTCGGCCAGCTCGCCGATCATCTGCGTCGGGTCGTCGAGGTCCAGCAGGCAGGCGCCGATCGAGTAGGTGCGCATCGGTCCGACGCCGTGGGTGAGGACCAGCCAGCCGGCGTCGGTCTCGATCGGGGGGCCGCAGTTGCCGACCTGGATGGAGCTCCAGAGCTTCGCCTGGCCTCCCAGCGCCGTCGCGGTCGGCCAGTGCCGGATGTCGTCGGTGACCGCAACGGCGTTGCTCGTGCCGTCGTGGCGGGACAGTGCGACGAAGTGGCCGTCGATGCGCCGGGGGAACAGGGCGAGGCCCTTGTTGCTGGCGGCCGCCCCCTGCAGCGGCGAGACCTCGAAGGTGGAGAAGTCGGCGGTCTCGAGCAGCTGCTGGCCGATGTCGCGTCCGTCGTAGGCCGTGTAGGTGGCGTAGTAGACGACCCGGTCGTCGTCCTCGAAGCGGACGAAGCGAGCATCCTCGACGCCGCTCACCTCGGCACTCGTCACCGGGTAGAGCACCCGCTCGTCGATCGGGGAGGACGGGTCGAAGTCGACGCAGTAGCCCCGCTCGGCGAGCGCTCGCAGGCGTCGGACCGTCTTCGCCACGCCCGGGCGGGTGTCGTCCTGGCCCTCGAGCTCGGCGAGGCGGCCGTCGAGCTCGGCCCTCGTGAACTCGTCGCCGAGCGCATCCAGGACCCAGGTCGTGGCCTCGACGTCGTCACGGACCCGCCGCGCCATCCCTCGGAAGGCATCGGCGTGGAGCGTCCCGGACGAGAGCCTGCCGGCGCCGGCGAACGGTCCCCGCTCGTCGATGGTGACCTGGCCGCGCTCGTCGACCGATGCAGTCCGGAAGCCGATGGAGGACCGGTGACCTTCGCCGATCCCGCGGGTGCTCATCACCAGGTCGAGCGTTCCGGCGCGTGCGCCGGCCTGGCTGGGCGCGGCGACGAACGACGGGTTGCAGAGCGCAGCGGCCTCGATGCTGTACTCGTGGGTGAACGTCGCACCGAGCAGCAGCCGGCGCTCCTCGGTCAGGGCGGCTCCCTCAGGGAGCCGGTTGGCGATCCGCTCGGCGTGGCGCTCGAACGTGGCGCGGAGGTCTCGGTGGCGGGCGCCGAAGCGGATGACGAGCTCGGCGAGGCCGTCGGCAACCTGCTCGTCGCCGAGGTCGAGCACGTGGCTGACGGCATCCGACACCTGTCGCCCACCGCGCGGCTCGGGGTGTCCGGGCACGAACAGCTTCGCGATCACGCGGGTCGGATCCGCGTGCAACCGCAGCGGCTGGCGCACGGCCAGCTCCGTGGTCACCCGGTCACCGACGTCCGGTTGCGGGCGTGCTGCAGCGTGGAGATCAGCGCGATGGTGGATTCCGCGCCCTGGTTCAGGTTCGGCCCGGCATCGTGGATGCCGTCGTAGCCGCCACCGGTCTCGGCATCCCACATGACGGCGCCGACATCGTTGTCGCCGAGGAACCACCCGATGGCGAGGTCGATGCCACGACCCCAGCTCGGGTCTCCGGTGACCGCCTCGGCCCGGGCGCAGGCGTCGGCCATGGCCGCCGCCTCGATGGGTTGCTGATCGAACTGCGGCGCGACGTCGCCGGGTCCGGCACCGTCGACCGGCGTCAGCGACAGGTGCCCGTCGAGCGTCTCCCGTTCGAGCAGCCAGCGCAGCAGCGCGCAGCCGTGCTCGACGACGTCAGGACGGTGGAGGGCGTCCCCGGCAGCGATGAGGGCTTCGGCGACCGTGGCGTTCGCGTAGGTCAGGCGGGGCGCGGGCCACGGCCAGGCGCGGTCATCGTTCGGCGGGCCGATGGCGGTGACCGCATCCTCGAGCAGCGCTCGTGCGCCGTAGTGGTGCGGATCCGCCTGCAGGACCTCGGCCGCGCCGAGCGCGGCGAAGGCCATGGCGTGGAAGTGACCGGAGCGCTGCTCGATGGCGTGGCCGAACGACGCCATGCCCATCTGGCGCATCCAGTCGTCGCGGCCCCGGTTCGCTGCCATGCCGAATGCGGCGACGCTGCGACCCCAGCAGTCCTCCACGCCGTACCGGTCGCGCCAGCCGCCGTCGACGTCACGCCGGTTGCGCGAGCGGCCGGCCACGTCCTGGGACCGCACGAGGAAGCGCATGGCGGTCCGACCCAGGGCGCGCACCGAGGGGGTCGGCGACGGCTCGCGGAGCACCACCGTGAGCACCCGGGCCATGTCGTCCGTGCAGTAGCCGTGGTCGCGGCGGGGCGCCGCGAACTCCGCGTGCTCGAACGTGCCGATCCCATCGGTCATCGCCAGGAGGTGGTCGAAGCTCGGGCTCGGCACCGTGGGCCCGGCGGGCAGGGTGGCGGTCATCGGGTCGAGGCCCGGTCATCGGCGCTTAGGCGCTGGGCCAGCTCGGCGTACTGGCCGGCCACGGCGCCCCACGACAGGTCGGGGGCGAGACGCCGTGCCTCGGCGGCCATGTCGGCCGCCAGGCCGGGGTCGGTCAGCACGGACCGGATGGCGGAGGCCAGGGCGACCGGGTCCCGCTGCGGGACGACGATGCCGGCACCCGACGCGAGGAGCTCGGTGGCGTGCGGGAACGCCGTCGACACGACGGGGCGGCCGGCGGCGACGGCATCCACGAGGACGCCGGAGGTGACCTGCTCCTCGGAGTCGTACGGGAGCACGACGAGATCCGCCGAGGTGATCAGCTCGGTGAGGGCCGGCAGGTCGCGGTAGGTGTCGTCGAAGGAGACGTGGGGCGAGACGCCGGTGGCCCACGCCCGCGTGATCAACATGTTCCGGTACTCCTCGCCGGAGCGCTCCTTCACCTTCGGGTGGGTCGCGCCGGCGACCAGGTACTCGGGGAAGGGGTGCATCCCACCCAGCTCGAGCAGGGCGTCGATCGCCCACTCGATGCCCTTGCCCGGACCGAGCAGGCCCCAGGTGAGCAGGCGTGGTCGGCCCCGGCCTGCGGGAGGCCGTGCGGTGACGTGCGGGGTCGCAGCTCCGTGGGCGATCACGTGGACCTTGCACGGGTCGACGCCGTAGCCGTCGATCAAGCGCTCCCGCCCGCTGCGGGTCATCACCACGACCGCGCTCGCGACGGCGCAGAGCTCGGTCAGCACGCGGCGCTGGCCGTCCGTCGGCGTCTGGCGCACCGTGTGGGCCACGATCACCGTCGGCACCTGCAGCCGTTCGACCACATCGAGGATCTCGTCCCCGTCGGAGCCCGGGTAGATGCCGTACTCGTGCTGGACGATGGCCACATCGGTGCGGTCCAGGACCTCGATGCCGGACCCCCACGGCCCTGGTGGGCCGGTCAGCGACGCGAGGACCAGCGGATCGTCGAGACCCTCGTGCGGGTTGACGCGCACGACGTCGACCGAGTGGCCCACGGCGATCAGGCCGGCCGACAGCGCAGCGGAGAAGGTGGCGATGCCACAGGCGGTCGGCGGGAAGGTCCCGACCATGCCGAACGTGCGGGACGCGGGCGCGGTGGAACCGGGGGACGGGTGCGATGGAAGGGGGCCTGGCACGAGCGCTCCGATGATCGGCTCAGGCGAGGCGTCGGGCCTGCGGAGGGTGACGGACCGTTCTCGGCCGTCCGGACCCAAGCATGGCGACTCCCCCAAGGAGGGATGCCCCGAGCCTACGCCCGTCCGGCCCCGGCCCCTCCTGGGTACGCTCGACCATCGCCTCGCAACCAGGGAGCACGACATCCCCGTTGCGGATCGCCGTGCTCGCGCCGATCGCCTGGCGCACGCCGCCGGTCCACTACGGCCCGTGGGAGCTGTTCGCCTCGTTGCTGACGGAGGGCCTCGTCGCCCTGGGCCACGACGTCACCCTGTTCGCCACCGGCGACTCGATCACCGACGCCGCCCTCCATGCCACCTCCCCCACCGGGTGGTCCGAGGACGACACCATCGATCCGAAGGTCGCCGAGTGCCTGCACATCGCCTCGGTGTTCGAGCGAGCCGCGGACTTCGACGTCATCCACAACGGCTTCGACTTCCTCCCGCTGACCTACAGCGGGCTGGTCGACACCCCCGTCGTCACCACGATCCACGGCTTCTCCTCGCCCGCCATCGTCCCGGTCTACGAGCGATACGACGCCACCACGACCTACGTGGCGATCAGCGACGCCGACCGCCACCCGCGGCTGACCTACGCCGCCACCATCCACCACGGCATCGACGTCGACGCCCTCGGCCTCCACCCGGACCCCGGCGAGCACCTCGTGTTCTTCGGCCGCATCCATCCCGACAAGGGCGCCGCCCAGGCCATCGAGGTCGCCCACCGGACAGGGCGTCGCCTCGACATCGCCGGCATCGTCCAGGACGAGCGGTACTTCCACGATGAGGTCCTCCCCCATCTCGACGACGGTCGCGTCCGCTACCTCGGCCCGGTCGAGGGGACCCGGAGGTCCGAGATCCTCGGCGGCGCCCACGCCCTGCTGCACCTCATCGACTTCGACGAGCCCTTCGGCTACAGCGTCGCCGAGGCGCTGGCCTGCGGGACGCCGGTCATCGCCCACGACCGCGGCTCGATGGGCGAGCTGATCCGCCCCGGCGTCGACGGGTTCCTGACCCGCGACGTCGACGACGCCGTCACCGCCGTCGACGAGGCCGCCTCCCTCGACCGCGCCCGGATCCGCGCCTCGGCTCGCCAGCGGTTCGACCGGGCCACGATGGTGCAGCGCTACGTCGACGTCTACGACGCGCTCCTCGCACCCTGACCCGGGGTCCATCGTCGAGCGGGGGCCACCGTTACGATCCGGCCATGACCCGAACCGGACGATGCCTCTGCGGCCAGGTGATCTACGAGCTGACCGGCGACGTCATCGCCACCGCCGTCTGCCACTGCGACCACTGCCAGCGCCAGAGCGGCGGCGCGTTCTCGGTGAACCTCGTCGTCCACGAGTCCCAGCTCGCGGTGTCGGGGACGCTGCAGACCTACGTGGAGACCGGCGAGGACGACGACGGCGAGTACGTCAACCGCAAGTTCTGCGGGACGTGCGGTTCGCCCATCGTCTCCGAGCTCGTGCAGACCGACGGCGTCGTGGCCGTGAAGGCCGGCAGCCTCGACGATCGATCGGACGTGCGCCCCACCGTCGAGGTGTGGTGCGTCGATCGCCAGCCCTGGGTCGAGCTGCCCGGGATGCTCGCCTCCGTCGACCGCGAGTGACGCTCGGCCGGATGGCCTGAGGTCAGGAGCGGTGCCGGACGGCGTCGGCGATCGGCACGGGGCCGGTGTTGAAGTCGAGGGTCGCGCCGATGGTGGACGGGTCGTCGAGCACTGCGACGGCGACGGCGGCCACGTCCTCGCGCGGGACCTCGCCGCCCTCGAGCTCGTCACCGACCTCGATCGATCCGGTGCCGGGCTCGTCCGTGAGCGCGCTCGGTCCGAGGATCGTCCACGCCAGCGAGCTCTGCCGCACGTGGGCGTCAGCCGCCGCCTTCGCCTCGGCGTAGGGGAAGAAGCTCGAGTCGGGCGGGACCCCGTGGTCCGGACCGGCACCGAAGTACGACACCATCACGTAGCGCTCGACCCCCGCGGCGACCGCCGCGTCCACCGATCGGATCGCGGCGTCGCGATCCACGGCCCGGGTGCGGTCGGGATCACCACCGCCGGCGCCGGCCGACCACACGAGCGCGTCGTGCCCGGCGAGGTGCTGCGCCAGCTCCTCGACGCCCAGCTGCTCGACGTCCGCGACCATCGGGACGGCCCCGGCGGCCTCCACGTCGCGCTCGTGGTCCGGGTTGCGGATGATGCCCGTGACCTGGTGCCCCTGGGCCGAGAGCATCCGGGTGAGTCGCAGGGCGACCTTCCCGTGTCCTCCGATGATGGCGACGCGCACGACGATCTCTCTCCGTTGGGTTCGGTGTGCACGAGCGTAGAGGTGGCCTGCGCACACTGCTCTTGACAGCCCTGGCTAATGCTCTTAGCCTCACGGCTAGTGATCAACTCCCGGTTCCACCGCTGATGGCTCGCGCCGGCCTCTCCCCCGCCCGCGTCGTCGCCGAGGCCGCTGCCGTCGCCGACGAGGTCGGTCTCGACGGGCTCACGCTCGCCGCCGTCGCCGACCGGCTCGGCGTCCGGCTCCCGTCGCTCTACAAGCACGTCGACGGCGTCGACGCGATCCGCCGCGAGCTCGCCCTGCTGGGCCTGGAGGAGCTCGCGTCTGCGCTCGGACGAGCCGCCATGGGCCGCACCCGACGGGACGCGCTCGTCGACATCGCCCACGCCTACCGGGCCTTCGCCACCGAACGACCCGGCCTCTACACCGCCACGCTCCGAGCGCCGAGCGCGGACGACGAGGAGCTCACCGCCCGGGCCCAGGTGGTGCTCGACGTGGCCTTCGCCCTCACCCGGTCCTACGGGCTCGAGGGTGAGGACGCCATCCACGCCATCCGGATCCTGCGCTCGGCCCTGCACGGGTTCGTCACCCAGCAGGCCGCCGGCGCCTTCGGCCTGCCGGAGAGTCTCGACGACACCTTCAGCCGGCTGATCGACGTCCTCGACATCGCCTTCAGCTCGTGGGGCACGGCGCCCTGACCGGACCAGCACATCCACCGACATCACGGAGCCAGACCATGCGAGCCATCCAGACCACCGCCGTCCTCGACGTCACCCCAGACATCGCGTGGCGGGTCCTCACGGACTTCGCCGACCATGCCGAGTGGAACCCGTTCATGCGGAGCATCGAAGGTCAGCCCACCGAGGGAGCTCGCCTCACGGTCCGGCTCACACCACCCGGTGGCCGAGCGATGACCTTTCGCCCCACCGTCACCGCCGCCGATCCCGACCGTCTGCTCGAGTGGCTCGGGCACCTCGGCGTCCCCGGCCTGTTCGACGGACGGCACCGCTTCGAGCTCGAGCCCCTCCCCAGCGGCCAGACCCGGCTCACCCACAGCGAGACGTTCCGCGGGCTGCTCGTCCGCCCGCTCTGGCGGTCGATCGCCGAGCCCACCACCGCCGGGTTCGAGCAGTTCAACGCCGCCTTCGCTGATCGTTGCCTCGCCGTCAAGGACCAGCCCGCGACGTAGACGGGGCCGCCTCAGCCGTCTCCGTCGGTGACCTCGACCGTGTAGTGGATGGTCTGGACGGCGATCTTGCCGTCGCGGATCACGAAGGAGTCGGCACCGTCCCGCACCCGGGTCGCGGGCCCGGCGGCCGTCCACTCGAGGAAGGCGACGTCGCCGTGCACCAGGACCGTCGTGTACTCGAAGGTCGCCCCGGGCAGCTGCGCCTCGAGGAGCTCGGCGAGCACGCGGACCTGGTCACGGCCGGTGAAGAGGCCGAAGCCGGTGAGCACCACGACGTCTTCGGCGACGTTCCGCTCGAGATCGGTCCGCCAGTCGCCCGCTGCGGCCAGGGCCAGGTGGTCCTCGAGCACCTCGCGCGGTGTTCGCTGGGACGGCGTCGCTGCAGCCACTCGACCAGGCTGCCACGAGCGCTGGCGGCCGCGAGCAGATCGGTCTCGAGCCGGTCAGCAGCCCATTCTGCTGCCCGGATGGGCCGGCGATCACGCTGACCGCGGCGGATCCGTCGTTCCCATGGCATCGAGGGTCCGGCCCAGGATCTTCGCGCCTCGACGGTCTCGCATGTCGTCCTCTGCGATGCGCGCCCGCGCCTCGGAGACGTCGAAGAGCCGACGGTCGAGGCATTCGCGAACGATCCTCACCAGATCGTCCTCCTCGGTGTCGACTGCGATGTCGATCACCGTGCGCAGCGCTGTCGTACAGGGGATGCCGTCCACGACCGTCGTGTCCTTCTCGGGAATGTCCTTGTAGTGGACGATCACCTCTTGGTCACCGACACGCCGGACCTCGCCCAGGTCACCGTCTGCGTCGATGAAGACATCGCCGAGGGTCTCGTCCTCGTCGAACTCGCAGCCACACGACAGCATCTGCCCACCGCACGCAGCACAGCGCTGAACATCGCAGCCGAGGTGGTGGAATCCGCCAGGAGCGACACCACAGTCGCCGCAACGCTCACGGGAGGAGCTCCAGCGCGGGAACTCCTCCCCCCACGGGATCATCGGGATGCGCACCCCGTCCCGGTGCATCGCATCCACGCAGCACGACGACGCCGTCGTCATCTCTCGCTCACACCAACGGCACAGAGCCATGGACTTCCCCTTCGGTCTGTGGCACCGGACCCAGCGGTCCGTCACCAGAACGGGCCGGAAGCCCGAACGTCTGGGGGAAGCAGCGAGCCGCTCTCGGCGAGCGGCAAGGTCCTCGACTTGCGAGGTCGCCGAACGATAGCTCGACCCGACCGACACGGAGCTCGACCAGATGGGCCTGTCGGCGGCGCACGGCCCCACCCTGAGGCCGGAGGGCCCGGGCGATCGACGACGAAGGCCCAGGTCACTGACCTGGGCCTTCACTCACAAGTTGGTGGCGGGGGCAGGACTTGAACCTGCGACCTTCGGGTTGTGCGCTGCCGGCCCGCCCTCACACGGCTCCTACTTGATCGCGTTTGCGTCCATGTCCCCGGACAGTCGCTCGAGCTTCTTGTCGGGGATCCCGTCGATGGGCTGCTTGACCTCACCGACGGTGGGACCGAACTTCTTGGCCAGCGGTGCCAGTGCGTCGAGATCGAAGTCGTAGAGCTCGGCTGCATTGAGCGTCAGCATCCGCTCGACCTGGGAGGGATCGACGTCCGAGAAGCGCGACCGCAGGTGCTCCTGGGTGTACGGGTGGGTGCCCTCGTCGTGGGGGTAGTCGCTGCCCCACATGAAGCGATCGAGACCGATGGCGTCGCGCGCCGCGACGTCATCGACGCCAGGGTTGCTCACGCCCATCCACACGTTCTGGCGGAAGTAGTCCGTGGCATCGCGAGGCAGCACGTGATCGTCGCCGTAGCGGATCTCCCCGGTGGCGCCTGTGTCACGGATCCCCCGGATGGTGTTGTCGAGACGTTCGAGCAGTGCAGGCACCCACGCGCAGCCGGTCTCGGTCATCACGAACTTCAAGCGCGGGAACCGCTCGAAGACACCGGAGAGGATGAACTGCGTGAGCGGACGCTGCGAGTAGAAGCCGGTCTCCGTGATGTAGAGCAACATCGACACCGGATACGAGCCGTAATCGGGGTTGCCGGTGCCGCCGTGGATCGTGACGGGCACCTCCAGGTCCTGGCAGAGCTCCCACACCGGGTCGTAGCAGCGGTCGTAGAGGGGCTTGACCCACTTGACGTCCGGCGGGACGTTCGGCAGCAAGATGCCCCCGCGCAGACCGTTCTCCTTGATCCAACGGATGTCGTCGAGCGTGTCCTCGACGTTGTTCAAGAAGACCTGACCCACGCCGGCCCGCCGGTCCGGGAACTCGTTGCAGAAGTCGACCAACCACCGGTTGTGAGCCCGCACGCCAGCGAGACGGTGCTCGTACTCCTCGGGCGTGGGCGGCTTGGCGAAGAGCACGAAGCTCGGGAAGAACGGGGGCACCGTGTTCGGGAACACGACCTCGCCGACCACCCCGTCAGCCTCCTGCTGGGAGTTGCGCATCTCGTTGTCCCAGTTGCGCAGCTTCCGCTTGTCGCCGAGGTCCTTGTACGGGTTCTTGTACCCGCCGCGCCAGTCGTCGAAGGCGCCGCGGTACCTCTCGTCGAGGTACTCGCGGTAGGCGGAGTGGCTACCACCCGCGTGTGTGTCCGACGAGATGATCGTGTAGTGGTCGGAATCGCTCAGGCTCGTGGCCATGTCGTCCTCCTGGAGACGGGGCGCGCGGCGCGCGGCTTTCGTTGGATTGGGTCAGGGATGGGTCAGGTGTCGAGCTTGAGGACCCGAGCGGCGTTCCCGCGCAGGAACTTGGGCCAGACGTCGTCCTTGAAGCCGACGTTGGGCATCTCGGTCATGATCCGTTCGATCGAGAGCCCCATCGGGAAGTACCCGGCGTAGATCACCTTGTCGGCGCCGCGCGTGTTGGCGTAGTCGACGATGGCCTTCGGATAGTGCTTGGGAGCGAACGCACTGGTGCTGTAGTGCAGGCCCGGCCACTTCAGCATCAGCTTCATGGCGAGGTCGGTCCACGGCTCGCAGCCGTGGCGCGTGACGAAGACCAGCTCCGGGAAGTCGTACATGACCTCGTCGATCAGCTCGACGCGCTGCGGGTCCATGCGCAGCCGTGGTCCCGGCACACCAGCACAGCAGAAGACGGGGATGTCCATCTCCACGCAGGCGGCGTAGATGGGGTACATCTTCTTGTCGTTGATCGGCACCTGCGGGAACGTGCCGGAGGGAAACATGCTGACGGCCCGGATGTCGTACTCGTCCTTGAGCTGGCGGAGCTTGCGGATGCCCTCCATGCCCTCGTTCGGATCAGCGCCGGCCGATGCGATGAAGCGGTCCGGATGCTCGCGCAGGGCTCGCTCCGACGTGCCGGCACGGTTCCCCCCCACGCCGATCATGCCCCTCTCGATGCCCCATCGGTCCATCTCGGCCAGGGTCACGCCGACCGGGTCATCGACATCGCGCAGGTTCTTCTCGGGCACGTCCTTGAACATGTACTCGGCGGGGAACTCGAACTCCTCGCGGGACTGGCGATCACGCGTCTGGGTCGTGATGAACCGGTACGTCTCCTTCATGTCCGGGTGGGGGAACCCGATCATCGTGTCGATGATCCCGACGTCGATCGGCATGGCCATGGGCATGTCTCCTTGGTTCAGGCGGGTTGGCGCTCGGCGAGGGCGAGACCGTTGTCGCGCATGACGAGCCGGCACTGGTCGTCGGTGAAGTCGAAGTTCTTCAGGTCCTTGACGTACGCGGTGGGCTCGGCGAGGCCCTCGGCATGTGGGTAGTCGGAGCCCATGAGCAGTCGCTCGACCCCCAGCAGGTCTCGGAGGTCACCGAGCGCATCCTCGTAGAACGGGCTGACCCACACGTGACGTCGGAACGTCTCGCGGGGATCCTCCGCATAGGCGTGCGGGGTCTGTCCGAAGGACTTCTTGAGCTTCTCGAAGAGATGGAACACCCAGTCGGATCCGGTCTCGATCGACGCCAGCCGCAAGTTGGGGAAGCGATGGAAGAGCCCGTGGGCCAAGAGGTTCGCCAGGTGGTCCTGGATGGCGCTGTGGGACACGAGCGAGCGGAACGGGTTCTGCCGGAACGCCTGCATCTCGGTGGCGTCGCCCCAGTCGGAGATGTAGCTGCTGTAGTGCGAGTCCCCGCCGTGGAGCACCACCGTGACGCCGGCCTCGTTGATCCGGCCCCACACGTCGTCGAACACCGGGTCGGCCGGCGAACGGCCTCCCGCCGGCGTCATCACGGGGCCCGGCATCATGAGCAGGAACCGGGCGTCCTGCGCGAGCGCCCACTCGACCTCGGCTGCGGCGGCGTCGGGGTCGACCAGGGTGATGACCGGGGCAGCGAAGATGCGCTCCTGGTGGGAGAAGCCCCAGTCCTCGGCCATCCACCGGTTGAACGCCCGGAAGGCGGCCACGAGGGCGGGCGGGTCGTGGATGAGCGCCTGCTCCATGCCCACGCCGAGCGTCGGCAGGAAGATGGCGCCCTGCATGCCCTGCTCGTCCATGAGCCGCAGCCGGGCGTCACGGTCGCGATACTCAGGGCGATCCGCCATGCGGTCCAGCTCGCCGAAGAGATCGCGCGTGTCCTGGCCCTTCGGGTTGCGCCCGCGGAAGTACTCGTCGAGCGACCCCGGCTTGGCGACGGGGTCGAAGGTGGGGTTCGGGATGAAGCGGTTGATCTTGCCGGCGACGAGCAGACGGAGCTTGCCGTCCACCTCCGCCCACTGCATCGTGCGCTTCTCGAAACCCGGTTCGAGATGTCGCGTGAACGCGTCCAGCGGCTCGTAGAAGTGGTTGTCGCAGTCGAAGACCGCGAAGTCGACGTGTTGCATCGGTCCCCCTGGATCCATCTCGCTGACGAAGCCTAACTGTAACCGGTTCTAGTCGGCGCCGTCCAGGTCAGGACGGGTGCACCTAGGGCTTCTCGGAACCGACGATCCAGATGGCGAAGTACTGGGACGCACCGCCGAAGGCGTGACCCATGGCGCGACGCACGTCGGGCACCTGGTGCTCGCCGGCGGTGCCGCGCACCTGCATCGCCGCCTCGGCACAACGGATGAGACCAGCTGCGCCGATGGCGTTGGCGGAGAGCACACCCCCGGATGCGTTGACCGGGAACGCCCCGTCGAAGGCGGTGATGTCGTCATCGACCATCTTCCAACCCTGGCCCTCCTCGGCGAAGCCGAGGTTCTCCAGCCACATCGGCTCGAACCAGCTGAAGGGCACGTAGATCTCCGCGCAGTCGAGCTCCTCGAGCGGGTTGGTGATCCCGGCCTGTGCGTAGGCCTCGGCCGCGCACTGCTGGCCGGCCAGCGGGTTCACCCAGCTCCGGCTCGGGTGGCCCGATGCCTCCGAGCGGGTTGAGCTGCCGTGCAACCATGCGGGCGGACGCTCCGTCTTGGGGATCCGCTTCTCGCTGGTGAAGATGATGGCTCCGGCGCCGTCGGACGTCGGGCAGCACTCCAGCTTGCGCAAGGGCTCGACGACCATCTCCGACTCCTCGACCATCTTGATGTCGATGCCGGGGATCTTCAGCTGGGCGTGCGGGTTCTTCAGCGCGTTGAGCCGGTCCTTCACCGCGACCAGTGGACCGATGTGGGGCGGTGCGCCGGACTTCTCGATGTACTGGCGGATGGATGACGCGAACGCGACACCGGCCCCGCCACGGGAACCACCACCCAGGATCCGGGAGGTGTCGGTCTCGGACTGCTTCTCGAACGCGATGCTCAGCACGCACTCGTACTGCCCGGACTCGATCAGGTGCGCACCGAAGATGGCGGTGTGTGCACCCACGCTGCCGGCGGTGTGCATGCGGAACATCGGCTTGCCGGCTCCGCCCATCGCATCGTTGAGGAACAGCTCGGGGCGCATCACCCCTTCGAAGAGGTCTGGCGCCTTCCCGAAGACCACGGCGTCGATGTCGGACCACTCGAGCTCGGCGTCCGCGAGGGCGCGGGTGGCGGCCTCGCGGAGCAACCCCGGCATGGAGAGGTCGTCACGGCGGCGTTGGTGGTCGGACTGGCCGATGCCGACGATCGCACAGCGTTCAGCCACTTCAATCACCTTCCAGTACGCAGACGAGGTTCTGTTGCAAGCAGTGGCCCGACGTGGCGTGGGCCAGGACCCGCTGCTTTCCGTTGTTCTTGATCTGGTTGAACGCCTCACCGATGCGGATGAGGCCGACGGCCATGAGCGGGTTGGCGGCGAGCGGCCCCCCGGACGGGTTGATCTCGGTCGAGTCCTGCAGGCCGAGCGCATCCTTGAGGATCAGCTCCTGGTGGCTGAAGGTGCTCGAGATCTCGGCGACCTCGATCCCATCGCCAGAGCCGACCGTCTTCCCGGCCACCTCGGTGGACGGCGACTTCGACAGGTCGCGCGTTCCGAAGTAGTGCGTCTCGATGCGGTTGTCGATCCCACGGATCCAGGCCGGTCGCTCGCACAGGTCGCGAGCCCGGTCGCCTGCGACCAGCACGACCGCGGCCGCCCCGTCGGTGATCGGCGGGCAGTCGCTCGGGCGCAGCGGGTCGACCCAGTACGGCTCGGCCAGGATCTCCTCGGCGGTGACGTCCTTCTTCACCTGGGCGTGGTCGTTCGACATCGCCGAACGCCGGGAGCGGGCTGCCACCTCGGCCATGTCCCGCTCGGTGTAGTCGCTGTTGTCGAGCAGGGCGCGGGCCTGGAGGCCGGCGGTGGAGATGCAGTCGATGCCGGTAGGGGCCAGGTAGTACGGATCGAGCTCGACGGTGAGGACCTCACGCATGTTCCCGGCCGAGGCCTTGCCGAAGCCGTAGACGAGCGCCGTGTCGGCGTGGCCGATCTGCAGCATCATCCAGGCCTCGTACAGCGCCCAGGCCCCGTCCATCTCGACGTGGGACTCCGACAGTGGAGGCCAGGCGCCCACGGCGTCGAGGCCGCGGATGAAGGCGAACGGCTGGCCCGCCAGGTAGTCAGCACTTCCCGAGCACACGAAGTCGATCTGTGAGCGGTCCAGCCCCGATTGCTCGTAGGCCTCGCGGACCACGGGCATGATCATCTGCGGCTCGTCGAAGTCGGTCTGACGCCGGACGAGGGGAGACTGGGCGAAGGCCACGATGGCGACGTCCCTCATGATTCACCTGCCTTCTTCAAGAGTTCCTGGACCTCTTCTCGAGAGGCGTCCGGTTCGCCGGTGGGCTCCCAGCCCTTGATGCCGACCGCTCCCCATCCGCCGCTGGACGGCAGCCGGCCGTCCTCGAGCTCGACCCACACCGCACGCATCCGCATGCCGGTGTGCACGTCGGCGGCCTCCACGCCATCGAGCTCACCCATGAGGGTGATGCGCGTGCCGTCGAGCATGACGTCGCCCCGTGCCGATGTCTTGCCACCTTGCTGGTGGAGCTTGTCGGGGTTGGTCACCGTGTAGCTGACGAGCACGCCTTCGGGCGACACCTCGATCTCGTGCTCGTCCGTGGTCAGCACGACGCACACCGGGCAGTAGCCCTTCGGGGGCGTGTACAGGCGCTCGCACTCCGGGCACCGGTGGGCGATCAGCCGCTTCTCCCCCACGGCTTCGGTGTAGCGGCGCGCCGCGCGCGTCGGTGGACGCTCGTAGTCCAGCGACACCACGGAGTTCAGCACCTTGACGTCGTCACTCATCCGTCGTTCTCCTCACTCGCTCCCCGAAGGGGCGCTCCGTCCTGGTCGGCACCGGCGTTCACGCCGGCTCGAAGCACTCGATGTCGCGCAGGTGACCGATGCGCTCGTCACGCCAGCGCGCCTCGACCCGCATGCCCGTGGCCATCTGCCCCTTGTCCGCCACCCGCACGGCGTGGACGAGGTCGGTGTCGGCGCCGTCGAGGCGGATCAGGCACCAGGCGAAGGGCTCCTGGAGCAGGTGGTTTCGCAACGGCTCCTCGACCCAAGCCCACGAAGACACGGTGCCCGTGCCATCCAGCTGGACCCAGTCGTCGGAGGCCGACTCCCCCGTGTAGGGGTCGTACTCGAAGGGAGGGCACTGGACCTTCCCGGTGCGGGTCTTGTTCGCCCAGATCTCGCCGTCGCGCAACCCCGTGAAGAACCGGCTGATGACCGGTCCCAACGTTCGTACGTACGGCATCTCGACGGTGTCGATGGGTACCGGTGTGTCGCTCATCACGACACACGTCTAACAACTAGAACGCGTTCTCGCAAGCGCGATCGTCGTCGACGTGGTCGAGGACGAAGCCCTCGTAGCCCGCGGTCACCACCTCATCGCAGATCTTCCGGTAGTTGCCGACGCCTCCGAGGTAGGGCATGAACACCCTCGTCTTGCCCGGCACGTTGGCTCCGAGATACCACGAGCTGCAGCTCGGCGAGGTCTGCACGGTGCCCTCGGCGACCTGGTTGACGTGCTCGACCCAACGGTCCTCCGCATCCCGGTCGGGCTCGATGGTGCGCACGCCACGGTCTCGGAGATCAGCGATGCAGTCGCTGATCCACTCCACGTGCTGCTCGATGGAGACGATCATGTTCGAGAGCACCGACGGGCTCCCGGGGCCGGTCACGAAGAACAGGTTCGGGAAGCCCGCGCTCTGGAGGCCCAGATAGGTGCGCGGCCCGGCGGCCCACCTCTCTCGGAGAGCCACCCCCCTGCGACCACGGATGTCGATCCGGTCGAGGGCGCCGGTGATGGCATCGAAGCCGGTCGCCAGGATGACGACGTCGAAGTCGTACTCGGCCTCGGTGGTGCGGATCCCGTGGGCGGTGATCGACTCGAGTGGCGTCTTCCGGAGGTCCACCAAGGTGACGTCGTCGCGGTTGAACGTCTCGTAGTAGCCACTGTCGAGCACCTGGCGCTTGCACCCGATGGGGTAGTCGGCGGGACACAGCGCCTCGGCGACCTCGGGATCGTCGACGATGCGCCGGACCGCCTGTCGGTACAGCTCGCAGGCGAGCTCGTTCGCCTCCGGGTCGAGCCTGACGTCGGCCCAGGCGTAGATCACCCCGCGACCCTTCTCGTCCAGCACCGCGCGGAGCTGCTCGTCGGTGGCCTCGAGGATCCTGTCCTCGGGGACCCCCTCGACGAGACCACCGAGCCCGGTGTTGGCCCCGGCGGGCAGACCGAACATCGAGAGTCCGGCGACCGACTCGCGCTGGATCCGGCGGATCTCTTCGTAGTGCTCCTTGGCGTACCGGTCGGCCTCCTCGACGAGCTCCAGGTTCATCACGGGCAGCGTGTACACCGGCGTGCGCTGGAACACGTGCAGATGCGCGGCCTCAGCAGCCACGATCGGGATCGTCTGCACCCCCGAGGAACCGGTGCCGACAACCGCGACCCGCTTCCCCGTGAAGTCGATCCCCTCGTGGGGGTACCGCCCGGTGTGTGCGAGCTCGCCCTCGAACAGGTCCTGGCCGGGGATGTCGGGCTCGAGTGGGACCGACAGACATCCAGTGGCCATCACGCAGAACGTGGCGGTGATCTGTTCGCCGGCGTCGGTCTCCACGACCCACGCGCCACTGCGCTCGTCGAAGGTCGCCGCCCGCACACGCGTCCCGAAGGTGATGTCACGACGCAGGTCGAATCGATCGGCGACGTGGCCCAGGTACTCGAGGATCTCGGGCTGGCGGGACATCACCTCGCTCCATCGCCACTCCTGCTGCAGCTCGTCGGACCAGCCGTAGGAGTACTCGATGCTCGGCACGTCGCACCGGGCACCGGGGTAGCGGTTCCAGTACCAGGTGCCGCCGACGTCGCCGGCGGCGTCGATCGCCCGCACCCGCAGCCCGAGCTGTCGGCAGCGCTGGACCAGGTACAGGCCGGCGAAGCCGGCACCGACGACGACCACGTCGACGTCGGTGGCCGCATCCTGATCGATGGTCACGGGGTCCTCCAGAGGGGTTCGAGGTGCGAGCCGATGGCGCGGAGTGCCTCGTCGGCCTCCGGAAGGGTCCCGGCGAAGAGTGGGAACACGTGGAACAGGTCGTCGCGCACGTGCAGGACCGCGTCGATGTCCGCAGCGAGCGCTGCCGCGTGGAGACCGACGGCGTCGTCGTGGAGGATCTCGCGCCCGCCGGCGAGGACGAACATCGGCGGCAGCCCGGCGAGGTCGGCGAAGCGCGGGGAAGCCAGGGGATCGCGGGCATCGTGACCGGCGAGGTAGGCGTCGACCATCGTTCGCAGGTTGTCCGGCCCGAGGAGTGGGTCGGTCTGCGCCCGTGCCCGCAGCGATGGAGCCGTCAACGTGAGGTCGACCCAGGGCGAGATCAGCGCCACGCCCGTCGGGAGCGGGACGCCCTCGTCGCGAGCGCGCAGCACCACGCCCATCGCGAGGCCACCCCCGGCCGAGTCGCCGCTGATCGCCATGGGAGCGTCGAAGGCATCGAGCAGCCAACGATGGGCTGCGCAGGCATCGTCGAGGCCCGCAGGGAAGGGATGCTCCGGAGCCAGGCGGTAGTCGACGTGCAAGATGGTCGCCCCCGTGGCCGCAGAGAGGTGGGAGACGAAGGACCGGTGCGAGTCGAGGCCGCAGAGCACGAAGCCACCACCGTGCAGATGGAGCATCGTGCGCCGCCTGTCGGCGGTGGGGGCCGTGACGAGCTCGCCTCGGACACCGCCGGCATCGACCGACTCGTAGCGAGTGCCAGCGACCGCCGTGATCGTCGCCCCGTCGGGATCGCGGACGCGCCCCGGCTCGCGCATCTCCTCGACCGTGGCGCCGGGTCGCCGCAGCGCCGACGGCGCATGCTCCAGGGCCGCGAGCAGTGCAGCGAGCTCGGCGCTGCCCGCCGACGCGCTCACTTCGGCGTGAGACGCACCGGCAGGTGCTTGAGACCGTTGACGAAGTTCGACCGCACGCGAGCCGGCTCGCCGGTCAGCTCGAATCCGGAGAAGCGGCTGAGCAGCTCCTCGAACTCGACCTTGAGCGTGAGCCGGGCGAGGTGGACCCCGAGGCAGTAGTGCTCGCCGAACGCGAATCCGAGGTGCCGTGGGTTGCGGAGCACGTCGAAGCGGTACGGGTCCTCGAAGTGGGCCTCGTCGCGGTTGCTCGACGGCGACCACACCACCACCCTGTCGCCCTCGGAGATCTTCTGGCCGGCGAGCTCGCAGTCCCGGGTCGCAGTGCGGGCCTCCGAGGTGATCGGGCTCGCCCATCGCACGAACTCGTCCGTCGCGCCGCCGATCAGGGACGGGTCGTCCTGGAGCAGCTTCAGCTGGTCGGGGTTCTGGATCAGGGGCAGGATGCCGCCGGCCGACGCAGCGGCCCGGGTGGTGTCGAGACCGCCGGCGAGCAGGAGGCCCGCCTCGGCCACGACCTGCATCCAGGAGAGCTCCTCCCCGTCGATCCGCCCCTGGAGGAACTGGCTGAGGAGGTCGTCGCCCGGCTCCTCCATCCGCTCCTGGATGATCTGCGCGAAGTAGGTGTGCAGCTCGAGGCTCGCCGCCGCGGCGGCCTCCTGGGGCGACCGACCGTGCGTGAACTCCGGGTCGGTGGCGGTCACCGTCTGGTGCTGGAGGTCGGCGAGGCGGCTCCACATGTCCTCGGGCACGCCCATGAGGGCGAAGGTGATGGCTGCGGGGACCTGATGGGCGATGTCGATCACGAAGTCGACGTCTCGCTCGTCCGCCGCGCGCTCGAGGCACTCCACCGCCGCGGCGCGGATCTGGTCCTCGAGCTGGGCGATGGAGCGAGGACGGAAGTTGTGACTGATGATGCTGCGCAGGGGCGCGTGGCGCGGCGGGTCGGTGTGGATCATCGGCTGGATGCCCAGCCCCGCCCCGGGCGGACCGCTCTCGAGCGCGGCGTCCGTGCGGACGATGATGCCGTCGCGCTGGGAGCTGAACAGCAGCGGATCGCTGAGCACTGCGAGGGCGTCGTCGAAGCGGGCCACGGACCAGAAGGGCTCGCCTCCGTCACGGTCGTGCCACCACACGGGTGCCTGCTCCCGCTGGATGCGCCACGCCTCGTGCGGATCGCCGTGCTCGAACATGTCGAGATCCCAGTAGTTGATCTCGTCGAGCGTCTGGGGAACCAGGGTCACGTCCGTCTCCTCCGAAGTCTCCGCGGCGTCGCCGCAGTGGTGGTGACCACCACCCTAGAACGCGTTCCAGCCGCTGTCAGCCGGCACCGCCTGATCGATCTCGTCAGGACCTTCCTTCCGGACGAGCGGCGTGGATACGATCTGGAACATGTTGCAATCCGAGACGATCGAGCAGACCGCACCGACCATCGCCGGAGGCCGCGTGCTGGAGTACCAGCCGTTCGACTGCGACAACCACTACTACGAGGCCGCCGACGCCTTCACCCGCCACGTGCCGAAGGCGATGCAGCCTCGGTGCGTGCAGTGGTGCGAGATCGAGGGGCGCAGGTACCACGTGGTCGGCGGCAAGGTGAGCCACGCCGTCGCGAACCCGACCTGGAACCCCATCGCGAAGCCAGGTGCCCTGTACGACTACTTCCGGGGCAACGTCAGCGATCGGTCACCCGCCGAGATGCTCCGCGACCGCGAACCGCTGCCCGCCGAGTACCACGACCGCGACGCCCGGGTCGCGCGGCTCGACGAGCAGGGCATCCGCTCGGTCTGGCTGTTCCCGACGCTGGGCGTGCTCTACGAGGAGCTCCTCAAGCACGACATCGAGGCGGTCAAGACCCAGTTCCGCGCCTTCAACCGCTGGGTCGACGAGGACTGGGGCTGCAACTACCGGGATCGCATCTACGCGGCGCCCTACATCTCGCTGTGCGACGTCGACTTCGCGATCGAGGAGCTGGAGTGGGCGCTCGATCGCGACGCCCGCACGATCGTGCTGCGGCCCGCCGCCGTGTGGACCGCACTCGGTCCCCGCTCCCCCGGTGACGAGCTCTTCGATCCGTTCTGGTCCCGCGTGAACGAGGCCGGCGTCACCGTCGTCATCCACGCCGGTGACAGCGGGTACTCGAGCCAGGGCTACGCCGAGGACGGCTTCGGCGGGAACATCGGCTCCGGAAAGCCCAAGCCGTCGATCAAGTCCTTCGCCATCGAGCGGGCCGCCCAGGACTGGCTGATGACCCTCACGCTCGAGCGGATGTTCGAGCGGTTCCCGAACCTGCGCATCGCCTCGATCGAGAACGGCTCGACGTTCCTGCCCGACCTGTTCCGCAAGCTGAGGAGCCAGGCGGCCAAGTCGCCCGGCTGGTTCACCGAGGACCCGACCGAGTCCTTCCGCGAGCACGTCTGGATCAACCCGTTCTGGGAGGACGACGTCCACGAGGTCGTCGACCACATGGGCCCCGATCGCGTGATCTTCGGCTCCGACTGGCCCCACATCGAAGGGCTGCCGAACCCGCTGGACTACGTCGGCGAGCTGGACCGATTCGACGACGACGCCACCCGAAAGATCCTGCTCGAGAACACGGTGGGCCTCAACGAGCGCCGTCCGGTCTGATGCACGGGCAACCGACGCTGCACGCCTGATAGAACTGGTTCTAGTATTTCGTCGACGGGCGCCGGTCCTCGGCCGTCCGGACGGAACGAGGGAGGAACCATGCACACACCCATCTGCGACCTCTTCGGGATCGAGTACCCGATCTTCGCCTTCAGCCACTGCCGAGACGTGGTCGCGGCGGTCAGTCGTGCCGGCGGGCTCGGCGTGCTCGGTGCTGTCGGCTTCAGCGCCGAGCAGCTCGACATCGAGCTGAGCTGGATCGACGAGCACGTCGACGGCATGCCCTACGGCGTCGACACCGTCATGCCGGCGAAGTCGGTCGACACCGGCGGGGGCGGCGACGACCCCGACGATCTCGCCGCCCGCATCCGGACGATGATCCCCAGCGAGCACTGGGAGTACGTCGACGAGCTCATGGACCGCTTCGACATCCCGCCCCTCCCCGACGACGTGGAGCCCCACGGCGTCGTCGGCTGGGCCGAGGGCGTGGCGCGTGCCCACGTCGAGATCGCACTCGCCCACCCCATCGCCCTGCTCGCCAACGCGCTCGGCTCCCCACCGCCCGACGTGGTGGACCAGGCGCACGACCACGGCGTGAAGGTCGCGGCGCTCGCGGGGAAGGCCCAGCACGCCGAGCGTCACGTGAACAACGGCGTCGACGTGATCGTCGCCCAGGGTCATGAGGCCGGCGGCCACACGGGCGAGGTGACCACGATGGTCCTCGTCCCGGAGGTCGTCGATGCCTGCGAGGGCACCCCGGTGCTCGCCGCCGGCGGCATCGGTCGCGGCCGCCAGGTCGCCGCCGCCATGTCGCTCGGCGCCCAGGGCGCCTGGACCGGTTCGCTGTGGCTGGCCTCGGCCGAGAGCAACTCAGGTCCCGAGACGATCGACCGCTACCTGGCGGCGACGTCGAGCGACACGGTGCGCACCCGCTGCTTCACCGGCAAGCCGGCTCGCGCCCTGCGCAACACCTGGACCGAGGCCTGGGAGGATCCGTCCGGCCCGGGTCCGCTCGGGATGCCCCTGCAGAACATCCTGACGGCCGAGGCCAACGCCCGCATCAACCGCACCCACCGCAGCGATCTCGGCTTCGTGCCGGTCGGCCAGATCGTCGGCTCCATGAACAAGGTCAAGTCGGTCCGCGACCTCATGTTCGAGATGGTCGAGGAGTACATCGAGACCGTCGAGCGGATGCACAGCGGGATGACGGCCCCGACCTGATGTCCGCACTGGCCGCTCGACGATCGGCTTCGACGACCTCCACGACCCGATGACCGCCACCGAACCGCGGGACGCACGCGCGGCCGGCGACGCGGCGGAGGTGTCGGGCCGCCCGCGGCGCGACCCGACACCCTCGGTGCTCGATCCCGCGATCGCGGCCGGGCACCGGCGCGATGGATGGCGGATGATGCGGTCGTCGCTGCGTCCGTCCACCCGCTGGATCGTCTACGGCGTCGCCGGCTCCATCTCCTGGGCGGTCGGCAAGATCGGGCTCGGCCTCCTCGCGGGCACCGCGGTCGACTCGGCGGTCGAGCCATACGACGGGCCCGAGCTCGTGCTGTGGGGCATCGCCATCGTCGTCACTGGCATCTTCGTCGCGCTGATGACGGGTCTGCGCCGGTACGCCGCCTTCGCCATCTCCTTGCGGTCCGAGGCAGACCTCCGCCGCCGCATGTACGCACACCTGCAGCTCCTGCACTTCGCCTACCACGACCGCGCCCAGACCGGCGAGCTGATGTCTCGGGGCAGCGTCGACCTCAAGCAGGTGCAGACGCTGCTCGTCTTCATCCCGGTCACGGGCGCCAACGTGCTGATGGTCGCGATGACGACGTCGGTGCTCTTCTACATCAACGCCGAGCTCGCCCTGTGGTCGCTCACCCCGCTGCCGTTCCTGGCCATCGGCTCGGCTGTGTTCTCCCAGAAGCTGCACCCCATCGCCACAGCGGTCCAGGAGGAGATGGCCGACGTCGCCAGCGTGTCCGAGGAGTCGATCGCCGGCATCCGTGTGGTGAAGGGTTCCGGCGCCGAGCCCATGCAGCGCGAACGCATGACCGCAGCCACGAGCCGGCTCTACGAGGAGTCGATGAACATGGCTCGCCTCCGGGCGCTGTTCGTCCCACTCCTCGAGCTGCTGCCGACGCTCGGGCTCGTGGCCGTCCTCTACGTCGGGGGGCGCCAGATCGTCGAGGGCGATCTCACGCTCGGCGAGTTCATCTCCTTCAACGTCTTCATCATCTACCTCATCTTCCCGCTGCGCCTGCTGGGACTGGTCATCGCCCAGGCGTCTCGCGGTGCGGCGTCGGCGGCGCGGGTCGCCGAGATCCTCGCCACCGATCCCGAGATCCTCGATCGCCCGGGGGCGACCCCGCTGCCCGAGGGTCCCGGCGAGATCCGGTTCGAGGGCGTCACCTTCCGGTACGGCACGAACGAACCCGTGCTCCGCGACCTCGACCTGCACATCAGGGGCGGCGAGGCCGTCGCTCTGGTGGGGTCGACGGGTTCGGGCAAGAGCACGGTCGCCCGTCTCGTGCCCCGCTTCTACGACATCGAAGCGGGCTCGGTGCGGATCGACGGCGCCGACGTCGCCGACGCGAGCCTCGCCGACGTCCGCAAGGCCGTGGGCACCGTCTTCGAGGACACCTTCCTCTTCAGCGACACGATCCGGGCGAACATCGCCTTCGCCGTGCCCGACGCGAGCGCGGAGGCCATCGAGCGGGCTGCGCGGCTTGCGGGGGCCCACGACTTCATCACCGAGTTCCCCGAGGGCTACGACACACCGCTCGGGGAGAGCGGCTTCTCGCTCTCCGGCGGCCAGCGTCAGCGCCTCGCCCTGGCCCGCACCATCCTCACCGACCCGCGCGTGCTCATCCTCGATGACGCCACGTCATCGGTCGACCCGACGAAGGAGCACGAGATCCGGGCCGCGCTGCGCACGGTCATGGAGGGCCGCACCACGCTCATCATCGCTCACCGGCGGGCGACGATCGCGCTCGCCGACCGCGTGCTGCTGCTCGACCACGGTCGCATCGTGGCGTCGGGCACCCACGACCACCTGCTCGCCACCTCGGTCAGCTACCGAGAGGTCCTCGCCGAGGCTGAGGACGACCAGACCGTCGACGACGGAGGCGGGACGCCGTGAGGAGCAGCTCATGAGGATGCTCACCGCCACCGACGAGGTGCTGGACCCCGACGAGAAGCGCCGGATCCTCCGACGCACGTGGCACGGCCTGCAGCCGTGGCGGGGCACGCTGGCAGTGGGCGGCGTCCTCGTGCTCGTGCAGACCGCAGCGACCCTGGCCGGTCCGGCCATCCTGGCCCACGGCGTCGACAACGGCGTCCGCGAAGGCGACCTCTCGGTCATCGCCAGGGACGGCCTCCTGTTCCTCGCCACGGCGATCATCGCCTACGTGGCCGGCTGGGGAGCCATCCTGGCCCTGGCCCGGGTCGGCGAGTCCTGGCTCCGCGACCTCCGCGACCGCGTGTTCCGTCACGTCACCGACCTGTCGATGGGGTTCTTCGATCGCAACCGCACCGGCACCCTGGTGTCACGACTCACGGCCGACGCCGAGGCGATCCAGCAGCTGATCAGCCAGGGGCTCGTGATGTTCGTCGTCCAGGCCCTGATCCTCCTGGGCGCCGTCGCCGTCATGTTCACGATGAGCTGGCAGCTCGCGATCGTGACCATGCTCGCGGTCCCGTTCCTCTGGTGGGCCACGGCATGGTTCCAGCGCGAGTCCAACCGGGCCTACCTCGTGCTCCGCGAGCGCGTCGGCCACACGCTCACCTCGTTGCAGGAGGGGCTGTCCGGTGTCCGCGTCGTCCAGGCCTTCGCCCAGGAAGGCCCGCTCCTCGAGCGGTTCCATCGCACGAACGAGGCCCAGTTCACGGCGCACCTGCGCGCCGAGCGCATCGCCGCCATCTACACGCCGGCGATCGAGCTCTCCAACGCCGTCGTCATCGCCGGCATCCTCGGCATCGGCGGCCTGCTCGTGAACGCCGACCTGGTGACGATCGGCGTGGTCAGCGCCTTCGTGCTGTACCTGCAGCGGGTCTTCGAGCCCATCCAGCAGCTGAGCCAGTTCTTCAACCAGATCCAGGCGTCCGGAGCAGCGCTGAAGAAGCTCTACGCACTGCTGGACGAGCAGCCCGAGATCGTCGAGCGCCCCGGCGCCCTGGACCTGCCGTCGCGGGGCGACCTCGAGGTCGACAACGTGTCGTTCGGCTACGGGACGGGCCGGGACCTCGTCCTGCGCGACGTGAGCCTCACCCTCCGCTCCGGCGAGCGGCTGGCGCTCGTCGGGCCGACCGGCGCTGGCAAGTCGACCCTCGCGAAGCTGATGGTCCGCTTCTACGACCCGACCGACGGCACCGTGCGCTTCGCGGGCATCGACCTGCGTGACGCCACGCTCACCTCCCTGCGCCAGCGCATCGTCGTCGTCCCCCAGGAGGGGTTCCTCTTCGGCGGGTCGATCCGCGACAACGTGCGGATCGGGCGCGTCGACGCTGACGACACCGAGGTCGACGCAGCGATCGAACGACTCGGACTCGTGTCGCGCTTCCAAGCCTTCCCCCAGGGTCTCGAGACCGTCATCGTCGAGCGAGGTGCCAACTTCTCCGCGGGTGAGCGGCAGCTGATCTCCCTGGCCCGCGCCGCGCTCGCCGATCCGGCCCTCATCGTCCTCGACGAAGCGACCTCGAGCCTCGATCCGGGCACCGAGCTGCTCGTCGAGCAGGCGCTCGAGGTGCTGATGCAGGGCCGCACCGTCGTGGTCGTCGCTCATCGCCTCTCCACCGCGGCCCGGGCCGACCGCGTCGGCGTGGTCGTCGGCGGACGGCTGGTCGAGCTCGGCCCCCACGACGAGCTGATCCACCGTCAAGGGGCCTACGCCGCCCTGTTCAGCTCGTGGTCGGGGGACGTCCACGCCGGCTGAGCGCACCCGGCGCGCCGCGGTAGAATCTGTTCTAGTATTTGGTGGGCAACGGCTGGACCACGCTACAGAGGGGCACCGATGGACTTCGAGGAGACCGCCGAGGACGCGGCGTTCCGAGCCGAGGCGAGGGCCTGGCTCGAGCAGCACGCACCTCCCCTTGGCAGCGAGGACGACTTCGTGTCCGACCGAGAGGGTGGGGGCCTCAACGACCTCGGGTGGGTCAAGCGCTGCAAGGAGTGGCAGGGCGTGCTCGCTGACCACGGATGGGCCTGCATCAACTGGCCGGTCGAGTACGGGGGACGCGGCGGCACGAGTCGCGAGGCCTCCATCTTCGCCCAGGAGCAGAGCCGGTTCGGCGTGTCCAACGGGGTCTTCGCGGTGGGGATCGGCATGGCCGGTCCGACCATCATCGAGCACGGCACCGATGCCCAGAAGGAGCGGTTCCTGCCCAAGCTCCTCCACGGCGATGAGGTCTGGTGCCAGCTCTTCAGCGAACCCGGTGCGGGCTCCGACCTCGCCGGCGTGTCGACCCGTGCCGTGCGCGACGGCGACGAGTGGGTGGTCAACGGCCAGAAGGTCTGGACCTCCGGCGCCCAGCACAGCGACTGGGGCATCCTCGTGGCCCGCAGCGACGTCGACGTGCCCAAGCACCGCGGCATCACCTACTTCCTGGTTGACATGGCCAGCCAGGGGATCGAGATCCGGCCGCTGCGCCAGATGAACGGCGGCGCCCACTTCAACGAGGTCTTCATGACCGACGTCTCGGTGCCGCACGCCAACGTCCTGGGCGACGTCGGTGGCGGATGGCGGGCGGCGATGACCACCCTCAGCAACGAGCGAGCACTCATCGGCGGCGGTCGCAACGGACCCGACTTCGACGACCTCGTCGAGCTGGCTCGACAGCGGGGTCTCGACCACGACGCCACCGTGCGCCAGGGGCTGGCGGACACCCACATCCGGTCTCGGATCCTCGAGTTCCTCGGGTACCGGGTGCAGACGGCCACGGCACACGGAGAGACGCCCGGGTCCGAGGCCTCGATCATGAAGCTCGTCTACGCCGGACACCTCAAGCGCACCGCCGAGCTCGCCCTGGCGATCGAAGGGCCGGCTGCCACGCTCCTCGACGCCGACGCGCCGGCCGACGGCGCGTGGCAGCAATCGTTCCTCAGCGCTCCATCCATCCGGATCGCTGGCGGCAGCGACGAGATCCAGCGAAACATCATCGGCGAACGGGTCCTGGGTCTCCCCAAGGAGCCCCAGGTCGACCGGGAGATCCCCTTCCGGGAGATCCCTCGGGGGGCCTGACGCTCTGACGGGCGGCGGGCAGGAGCGGAGACCCATGGCGTCACCAGTCCCACCCGACCTGCTCAACGACAAGCAGCGGGCACGGCGCAAGCGCGTGACCGATGCGGCCATCGCGCTGGCCGCCACGGGCGGCTACGACGCCATGCAGATGCGCGACGTCTCTGAGCACGCCGACGTCGCACTCGGGACGATCTACCGCTACTTCTCCTCGAAGGACCACCTGCTGGTCTCTGCGATGGCGGAGTGGACCGGCGAGCTCGAGGCCCGACTCGACCGCTCGCCGCCCCGGGGCGACACGCCGGCGGACCAGCTCGTGGACGTGCTCCGCCGGGCGTGTCGGAACCTGGAGCGGCAGCCACTGCTCGCCGCGGCGCTCGTCAAGGCGATGGCGTCGAGCGACGAGGGTGTCGCCGAGGCCGCCCAGACCGTGCAGGGCCAGATCAGGGGGTTCTCGGAGCCGATCCTCCAGCACCTCGACGACGACGTTCGCGAGGACATCATCCTCGTGATCCGCTCGGTCTGGCACTCGACGCTGCTGAACTGGGTCAACGGTCGACACGACGACCTCAGCGCGGTCGGCGAACAGCTCGAGCGTGCGGTGCGCCTCGTCGTTCCCGCCGGCCCGGCGACCGTCGACCCCTCTCCGGACGGGGCCGACGGCAGGTCGGGTTGAGCTCGCAGGATCAGATCGCTCGCTCCTGGCCCTCCCAGTAGGGATCGCGCAGCTTGCGCTTGTAGAGCTTGCCGTTCGGGTCGCGGGGCAGCTCCTCGACGTAATCGATCGACCGCGGGAGCTTGAACTTGCCCATGCGCTCCCGAGCGAAGTCCATGATCTCGGCGGTGAGCCCGTCGCTCGGCTCGACGCCGGGCACCAGCTGCACGACGGCCTTGATCTCTTCACCCCAGTCGGCGTTGGGGATGCCGAACACCGCGACGTCGGCGATCTCGGGGTGCTGGATCAGCTCACCCTCGATCTCGGCCGGGTAGATGTTCGCACCACCGGAGATGATCATGTCGGACTTGCGATCACGCAGGAACAGGTAGCCGTCCTCGTCGAGGTAGCCGACGTCGCCGACGGTGAAGAACCCGGCGACGCGGTTCGCCTCGGTCTTGTCCTTGTCCTTGAAGTACTCGAAGGCCGCCGCTGCAGGCAGCTTCATGTAGACCGTGCCGATCTCGCCGGCGAGCAGGTCGTTCCCCGCGTCGTCGATGATCCTGATCTCGGCACCCGGCCAGGCCGTGCCGACGGTGCCCGGCTTGCGCAGCCACTCCTCCGGCGTCACGAGCGTCCCGCCGCCCTCGGTGGCCGCGTAGTACTCGTAGATCACCGGACCCCACCAGTCGAGCATCTGGCGCTTGGTCTCCACGGGGCACGGCGCCGCGGCGTGGATCATCGTGCGGAGCGACGACACGTCGTAGGTCGACCGCACGTCCTCGGGCAGGGACAGGAGACGTTGGAACTGGGTCGGGACCATGTGGCTGTAGGTGACCTGGTACCGGTCGATGAGCTCGAGCATGGACTCCGGGGTCCACTTGTCCATGAGCACGACCGCATGGCCCAGATGGAGCGAGCTGGACGCGAAGGCCAGGACGGCGGTGTGGTACAGCGGCGAGCCGCAGATGTGGACGTTGTCGTCGTTGGGCTTCACCCCGAACATGCCGAGCAGACCACCGCTGCCCGCCACGGTCTCGGGAGCGACACCCGACAGGGCCCGGCGCACACCCTTGGGACGGCCGGTGGTACCCGACGTGTAGTGCATGGCTGCCCCGGCCGTCCGGTTCTCGGGCGTGGTGTCGGGTTGGCCCTCGGTGAGCTCGGCGTAGGGCCGTGCCCCGGGGACGTCGCCGACTGCGAAGATGCGGTCCGCGTCGAGGCTCACCTCGTCGGCGGCCCGCACGCACTCGTCAGCGAAGCGCTCGTGGCCGATGAACACCTTCGCCTCGCAGTCCTCCACGATGTAGGCGATCTCGGGACCGACGAGGTGCCAGTTGATCGGCGTCAGGTACCAGCCCGCCTGCATGGCAGCCATGTAGAGCGCGAACATCTCGATGCCGTTTGGCAGCACCGCAGCGACCCCGTCACCTTCCTCGAGCCCGAGCGACCGCAGGCCGTGCACCAGGCGGTTCGCGTCGGCCAGGAGCCCGCCGAAGGTGATCTCGTTGCCGTCGGGGTCGACGATGGCCAGCTTGTCGGGCTCGGCCTCGGCGATCTTCCAGAATCCAACCTCGGTCACGCTGATCTTCCTCTCTCTGTTCGTTCAGACTGGACCGGTCGCCAGAACGGGATCGCGAGCCCGTCCTCCACGGCGACCGCATAGCACTCCACGGGCATGTCGACGCGAACGTCGTCGACGTCGCAGTGGGTGATGTTCGACATCATCCTCGGACCCTCTTCGAGCTCGACGATGGCCACGACGTAGGGGAGCAATCGATCCCACGGCGATGCCATGTTCTGGCGGATCACCGTGAACGTGTGCACGGTCCCTCGCCCGAGGGCCTGCTTCCACTCCGTGTCGGCCGCGCATGCCGTGCACATGGCGCGCGGGTAGAACTGGCGGTGGCCGCACGCCGGGCACTGCTGGAAGAGCAGCGCTCCTTGCGCTGCTCCGCTCCAGTAGGTCGACGAGACGTTGTCGACCTGGGGCAGGGGACGGTCGGTGAGGTCGGGCACGCCATGCCCTCCCTGCTCGAGCACCTCGATCACGGGTGCTCCTTCCCGAGCACGACCGTGCCGATGCACGAGAGCCACCCGCCCGACCCGCACGCCAGGGCGAGCTCGGCATCGGGCACCTGGGCATCGCCGGCCTCGCCGCGCAGCTGCCGGCTCGCCTCGATGAGCAGGAAGATGCCCCGCATCCCGGGGTGGCACGCGCTGAGACCGCCGCCGTCGGTGTTGAGCGGCAGCTTCCCGCCGAGCGCGAGGGCACCGTCCTCGACGAACGCGCCGCCATCGCCCTTCGCGCAGAAGCCCAGGTCCTCGAGCATCAACAGGACCGTGATGGTGAAGCTGTCGTAGAGCTGGACGGTGTCGATGTCCTCGGGGCGCACGCCGGCCTGCGCGAAGGCCTCGGGGCCGCTCGTGGCAGCCGCCGTCGTCGTGAAGTCCCCCATCTGACTGATGTTCCAGTGGGTCTGGGCCCCGGCGGCGCCGAGCACGTAGACCGGCGGCGTGCGGAGGTCCTCGGCCCGCTCGGCCGTGGTGACGATCACCGCACCGCCGCCGTCGGTGATCGAGCAGCAGTCGTACATGTGCAGCGGATCGGCGATCATCCGCGAGCTGACGACGTCGTCGATCGTGAGCGGGTCGCGGTAGCGGGCGTTCGGGTTGAGCTGCGCGTGCTTCCGCACGGCGACGGCGATCTCGGCGAGCTGCTCGCTCGTGGTGCCGAACTCGTGCATGTGCCGACGGGCCGCCATCGCGTAGGCGCCCACCAGCACGTTGCCGTAGGGGGCTTCGTACTGCAGCGCCCCGGCGACGCGCTCGCCGGGCTGCTGGAAGCCGCTCGTCCCGAGCGAGCGTCCCTGCTGGGAGAGGAAGTCGGAGCCGTAGGTGATGAGCACGGTGTCGCAGTAGCCCTCGCGGATCGCCGCCGTGGCGTGCTGCACGTAGAACTCGAACGAAGAGCCACCGGTCATGGTGCTGTCGACCCAACGGTGATCGATGCCGAGGTACTCGGCCATCGCCACGCCGGACTCGGTGCCGCGCCCACCGCCCGTGCTCATGTACCCGTCGATCTCGGACTTCTCGATGCCCGAGTCGGCGAGCGCCCGCTGCATCGCCAGCACGTGGTGCTGCATCGCGTCGAGCTCGGGCGCGATCGGGTGGTCGCTCAGTCCGATCCCGGCGATCACCGGCGTCCTGTCACCCATGCCCGTTCGTCCCCTCGGCTGTTCGCCGACTCGAAGTAGAACGCATTCTAGTTGACGGCTCGCGATGACCCCGACCCCGACTCCACGCCGGCGCCACCCACGTGCGGCTGCCGGGGAAGCACGAAGACGCCTTCGGCCTCGGCCGTCAGCACGCCGTCGGCGAAGATCGCGCCCCAGACGGTGCTCCTCCTCCCGTCGACGCTGAGCTGACGCGCCTCGACGGTCAGATCGCTGTGCAGCGGCGTCGCTCGACGCATGTGCACGGTCAGCGAGGCGGTCATGCCCGGGTGGCCGGCGGCCACGCTGGCCAGTCCGAGGACCTGGTCGAGGATCGCGGCCACCCAACCCCCGTGCACCCGGCCGGGCGGACCGACGTACGCAGTACCGAGACGAGCCCTCCCACGCACCTCGCGGTCGACGACCTCGAGCTCGACGGGTGGTGCGATGGGGTTGAGGCGCCCGATCACCGGGTTCAGCGGCAAGAAGCCGGCGGGATCGCTCAGGTCGACGGTGCGCGCACCGGTCCTGGTGGCCCAGGGGTCTGCATCCTGTCGGGCCTCGAGCCGGTCGGCGATCACTTCCGCACCCTCGGCGGCGAGGGCGAGGTCGACTGCGTCGACCCCGGTGGTGGCCGTGGCCTCGATGACGCGTCGGACGGCTTCGGTGAGCCGTGCCAGGTCCCCGAAGCGTCGGCCCTCGAGCTCGTCCACGTCCGCCTCCCGGTCGTTCGTCGCCCTACCGGCCATGGAAGTGGGGGGTGCGCTTCTCGGCGAACGCCCGCGGTCCTTCCTTCGCGTCGTCGCTGCGGAAGACCTCCATGCCGATCTTGGAGTCGATCTGGAACGCGTCCTCCTCGCGGAGGCACTCGGTCTCCCGAAGGGTCCGGAGCACGGCCTGCACCGCGAGAGGGCCGTTGGCCGAGATCGACTCGGCGATCTCGAGGGCCTTGTCGAGCGCCTGCCCGTCGGGGACGACGTGACCGATCAGGCCGAGCTCCTTGGCCTCCGGGGCCCGCACGTGACGTCCGGTGAGGAGGATGTCGGCCGCCACGGTGTAGGGGATCTGGCGGCGCAGGCGCACCGCCGACCCTCCGAGCGGGAACAGGCCCCAGCGCACCTCCGACACCCCGAAGCGGGCGCTCTCGCCCGCGACCCGGATGTCGGTGCCCTGGAGGATCTCGGTGCCGCCCGCGATGGCCGGACCCTCGACCGCAGCGATGAGCGGCTTGTCGAGGAGGAAGCCCTTGAGCAGCGGCTTCATCACGGCCAAGCTGCGCCCGCCTCCACCGTCACCGTCACCGAAGCTGTCACCGGGATGCGACTTGGTCATGCCCTTGAGGTCGGCGCCGGCGCAGAAGGCCCCGCCGGCACCCGTGAGGACCGCGACGCGGATGTCGGGGTTGCTGTTCACCTCGTCCCACGCTTCGCCCATGATCTGCATCATCTCGCCGGACAGCGCGTTCTTGGCCTCCGGTCGGTTCATGGTCACGACGAGGGTGTGGCCCTGGCGTTCAACCAGGCACTCGGGTTGGGCGTTCACGCGAAGCTCCTCATGAGACGTTGCCAGCGGGCAAGAGTAGAACACATTCTACTTTTGCCGGCAAGGGTGCGACTGGGCCCCCGGCCGCTCAGCCGTGCAGCAGCAGGCTCGGCAGATCGCGACGGAGGAGCTTGCCGGTCGACGTGCGCGGCAGCTGCGAGAGGAACGCGATGCTGTCCGGCCGCTTCGACCCACCGAGCCGCTCGGCGCACCAGGCGAGCATGTCCTTCTCATCCATCGCGCTCTCCCCGCGCAGCACGACCGCGGCGGCGATGCGCTCACCCCACTCCTCGTCGGGGATGCCGACGACCCCCGCTTCGAGCACGTCCGGATGCTCGTACAGCACGGTCTCCACCTCCGCGGGCGAGACGTTCTCCCCGCCCCGGATGATCAGGTCTCCTGCGCGACCTCCGAGGAACAGGTAGCCGTCCTCGTCGACCTGGCCGAGATCACCGGTGTGGATCCAACCCTGATCGTCGATCGTGTCGCGCGTGCGCTCGCTGCCCGAGCCCCAGTAGCCCGCCATGGATCGGGCGGTCCGGAGCTGGACCTCGCCGACGGCGTTCGGGGGCAGGACCTCGCCGGACTCTGACACGACACGCGCCTCCACGTCGTCGACGAGGCGACCGACGGATGCGAGGCGGTGCAGCTTGGCCCCCACCTCCTCGTCGGTGCCGACGAGGCGGTGGTCCTCCACCGTGAGCACGGCGACGGTCGACGTCGTCTCCGTCTGGCCGTAGGCGCCCGAGAAGCCGACGGTGTCGGGGAAGGCCTCGATGGCCCTGCGGATCACCGCGGGTGGCATCGGCGCCGCGCCGTAGGTGACCATCTCGAGGCTCTGCAGGTCGCGGTCGCGGAGCGACGGCTCGTCGACGATGCGGGCCAGCATCGTGGGGACCACGAACGCGTTGGTGATCCGCTCGCGCTCGACGGTCGCCAGCCACTCACCGGCGTCGAACTGGGGCAGCAGCACCACCGACCTGCCCCCGTAGAGGGAGCTGAGCAGCGAGGTGGTCCCCGCCACGTGGTAGAGGGGCGCCACGAGGAGGGTGCGACCCTTGTCGGTGCCGTCCGCGGAGTCGACGAGGCCCATCACGTAGGACGTGAGCCCTCCGTGGGTGAGCATGACCCCCTTGGGGAGCGACGTGGTCCCGCTCGTGTACAGCAGCACCGCGAGCGCTCCGTCGTCGACGTCGTGGATCTCGGCCGCCTCCTCCGGGGCGCTCCTCCACCGGTCGAAGTCAGGCCCGATGAACACGGCCTCGGGGCCCTCGGTGGGGCACGCCGCCCGCAGCACCTCCTCGTAGCGGGCCTCGGCGACGACGAGCTTCGCGCCCGAGTCGCGGAGCAGGTGCTCCACCTCGTTCGGCCTGGCGCGGAAGTTCATCGGCACGGCCACGGCACCGACGGCGGCAGCGCCGAAGATCACCTCCACCGCAGCGACGCGGTTGGTGGCGAGGATCGCGACACGATCCCCCGGGCCGATGCCCGAGCTGCGCAACGCCGCGGCCACACGACCGACGCGGGATCGCAGCTCGGCATAGGTGACCGTGTCGTCGTCGGACCGCAGCGCGACGTCGTCGGGCACGATCATGCTCGGGATGTCGAGCAGCATCGCCAGGTTCACGGGTTCCTCCAGGAGGGGATCGGCACGGTCGGCGCGCTGTGCAAATCAGAACGCGTTCTCGTTATACTACGATCGTCAACGTCCATGCTCCGGCGGAGCTACCATCCGCCGCCGAGATCGTCGGAGGACCGTCATGGCGAACCAGCCCGGCAAGCAGTACCAGTGCTCCGTCTGCGGGGCGACCGTCGTGGCCACCAAGGGCGGCGAGGGCGAGATCCAGTGCTGCTCGCGCCCGATGGAGCGCAAGTCCTGACGACACAAGTTCTGACGAGGGGGATCCCGATGCTTCAAGTGGGGAAGCGACATCACTGCGAGCAGTGCGGCACGGAGGTGCTGGTGACCAAGGGAAGCGACGGCGAGCTGTCGTGCTGCGGTGAGACCATGGACGTGATGCAGCCCAAGAACACCGCGTCCGCCGACTGAGGTCGGGGCAGCACACGTGCAGCTCGAGGTGCTCCGCCACACCGCGGACGGCGCCGTCCACCGGGTGCTCCTCAGCGGCCTGCCACTCGGGTCGAGGGAGACCGCCGAGCTGCTCGACGTCATCCGTCGCATCGACGGTGACGACGAGGCCCGGGTGGTGGTGCTCGAGAGCAGCGGCGTCGACTTCTGCCCCGGCGCGGCCGAGGAGCTCCGACCACTCGACTGGACGCCGGACCCCGCCGCGGCGCTCGCCGGGCTCCGGGTCCCCGTCGTGGCCTCGCTCCGCGGCCGGGTGGCCTCCGTCGGCTTCGAGATCGCCCTCGCTGCTGACATCAGGTACGCGACGCCCGACCTCCGGTGCAGCCTGGACGACGTGGCGGGCGGTCGGCTGCCCTGCTGGGGCGGCACCGTGCGACTTCCCCGCGCCATCGGACGCCCCACCGCCACGTCCGTACTGCTCCTGGGCAGCGAGCTGCGTGACGACGACGCGATCCGCAGTGGCCTGGTCGTCGACGTCGTGGGGCCCGACCAGCTCGACGCCACCGTCACCCGCGCGGCCGAGCACCTCGCCTCGCTCGCGCCCCGAGCGCTCGAGCTCACCAAGGAGGCCATCGGGCGCGGCGCCGAGCTGCCGATGCGATCGGCGCTGATCCTGGAAGGCGATCTCAACCACCTGCTCCAGACCACCGAGGACCGATCCGAAGGTCTGCGAGCCTTCATCGACAAGCGTGACGCCGCGTTCACCGGCCGCTGAGATGGCCGGCGTCCTCGCCGGCACGAGGATCCTGATCGGCGACATGACCGGGCCGCACGCGGGCGCGGCCGAGCTCCTGAGCGCCGCGGGCGCCACGATCGTCGGCGGCGACGACGCCGAGCCGGTCGACGTCGTGATCGGCGGGCGACCGCCCGGCTCGACGGCGCCGGCCGTCGCCGTGGCGGGCCAGCCGGTGCCGGACCCTGCCGGCGTCCCGGCCGGCACGGTCGCCCATGCCACCAGCGTCCTGCTGGCTGCCGCTGCGCTGCTCGCCCACCTCCACGGCACCGACCTCCAGGTCGACCCGGCAGCCGTCGAGGCCCAGCTGCTGCTCCCCGCAGTCGCCGCTGCGGCCTACGGGCTCGACCACGAACCTGTCGCACGGCCGCGCCGCTTCGATGACGGCGCCTGCGCCGTGGGACCGCTGACCGCCGAGGACGAGGAGACCTTCCGCCGCCTCCTCCTGACCTTCGACCACCCACCCGACGCCGAGGACGTCGCGTCCCGCGCCCAGCAGTGGCGCCTTCCGGTCTGCCCCTACCGCTCCCGCAGCGAGGGTCCAGCCGATCCCCCGATCCGCTGGCTCCCCGGCCCCCCGTCGGAGCCCGGTCCGGACACGACACCAGCGCTGTCGATCGTCGACCTCACGTCGCACTGGGCCGGGCCCCTGGCGACCTGGCTGCTGGCCGCGACCGGCGCCCGGGTCGTCAAGGTCGAGTCCCGGCACCGACCCGACGGGTTCCGACGGTCGCGCCACGGTGGACCCACTCCCCTCTTCGATGCGCTGAACCGCTCCAAGCACTCGGTCGACATCGACCTCGGGAGCCAGACCGGGAAGCGCCGGTTCCTCGACCTCGTGGCCGGCGCCGACCTGGTCATCGACAGCTTCTCCCGGCGGGTGCTCCCCAACTTCGGCCTCTCGACGGCCGACCTCGTGCGAGATCACGGCCGACTGTGCACGCTCTCGTTGCCCGCCTTCCCTCCGCAGCATCCCTTCGAGGTGGCGTACGGGCCCGGGATCCACGCCGTGCGCGGCCTCGGTGACATCGGTGATGGCGCCATCTCCGAACCGATCGTCGCCTACCCCGACGCCGTGGCCGGGTTCACGGCCTTCTTCGCCGCCCTCGCGCTGGTCGTCGGACGTCGCCGTGGCTCGGAGGTGCGACGGGCGGAGGTGACGCTGTTCGACGCCGTCGGGCCGCTCCTCCACCACCCGCCGAGCCGCGACGTCGCCCGACGAGAAGCCGACCCGGGAGGCCGCCTGCTCGCCTCTGCCGCGGCGACGCGACCGGGCTGGGAGGCCCTGCCGGACGCCTCCGGCGTCGAACGGCTCCTCCCGACGACCCCGTTGCGCGGCAGCCGGATCCCCGTGCCCTCGACACCCGCACCGCCGCTGGGCGGCCCGTGCCCCGACACCTGGCCCGCTCCGGCCCGAGGACGTTGATGCCCCCCGAGGACGAGCGACACGCCGACCACGACTGGACCTCCATGGGCGGTTCGCACGTCCGGCTCCGGGTCGGTGCCGACGGTGTGGTCGAGGTGCTCCTCGACCGCCCACCGCTCAACATCTACGACCTCGACATGCGCGATGGGCTCATCGAAGCGTTCGCCGCGGCGCGCGACCACCCCGACGCCCGCGCCCTGGTGCTGCGAGCATCCGGAGCGCACTTCTCCGCCGGTGCTGATCTCACCGAATTCGGGAGCGCGCCCGGCATCATGGCGGCCCGACGCATCCGCTGGGAGCGCGACCCCTGGCTCCCGCTGTGGGAGCTGCCGGTGCCCACCGTGGCTGCGCTCCACGGCTACGCGCTCGGCGCCGGCCTCGAGATGTCGCTGCTGTGCGATCTGCGGGTGGCCGGACCCGACACGCGGGTCGGCCTTCCCGAGACGGGGCTGGGCATGCTCCCCTCCGCCGGCGGCACCCAGAGCCTGCTGCGGGTCGTGGGCGCGAGCCGCACCCTCCCGTTGGTGCTCACGGGCGAGCGCATCGACGTCGAGCGCGCCGAACGCCTCGGCATCATCGACGTCGTCTCCGACGACCCCGACCAGCACGCGCTGGAGCTCGCTCGTCACCTCGCCGGGCTGCCGCCGGCAGCAGTCCGCGCCGCGGTCCGCTCCCTGCGAGAGGGCGACGGCCTGCCGCTCCACGACGCACTCGTCGCCGAGCGCCATCTCGCCCGCATGGCGGACAGCTGAGCCGACGCTGCGTCAGACCTGCGCCGACTCGGCTTCGATCGGCTCCTCGAGCGCGCCGTCGGCGATCAGCTTGTCGACGTCGTCGTCGCTCATGCCCAGCACCGACCGGCAGATCTCCCTCGTGTGCTCGCCGAGCTTCGGGGCGTGTCGGACGACCGGTTCGGACATCGCGGTGGCGGAGAAGGCCGGGCCCTCGAACAGCATCTCGCCCACGCCGGGCTGGTCGACGCGCTGCGGGAAGCCGCGAGCGACCAGGTGCGGGTCGGTGGCGAGATCGACCGCGGTGCTCATCATGCCGGCAGGGACACCCGCATCCTGCAGGGTCTCCATGACCTCGCGGTCGGTCCTGGTCGCGCACCACGCGGCGAGGTGGTCGTCCAGCTCGTCGTGGTGCTCGCGACGGCCGTCGACGGAGTCGAGCTCGGGTTGCTGGGCCCAGGCCGGGTCGCCCAGCGCGAGGCGGAGGCGCCGCCAGTCGTCGTCGTCCCGGACGCTGATGACGCACCACCGCTGCTCGCCATCGCACGGATAGACGCCCCAGGGAGCGCCCTGCGGGCTGCGGTTGCCGCGGGGACGGACGCTCCCGGGCTCGAGGGACTCGGCGAAGAAGTGGTCTGCGAGGGTCGCCATGAGCGCCTCGGCCTGCGCGACCTCGACGTGGGCGCCGCCCTCACCGTGGCGTTCGCGACCGATCAGCGCCGCCAGCGCGCCGACAGCGCCCATCCTGCCCACGAAGTGATCGGGGTGGATGGCCCCCGAACCGGGGGGCATCGTGTCGGCCTCGAAGTTCCACAGCCACGTCATGCCGCTGGCGGGACGGGTGCTCGGGCCGTAGCCGATCCAGTCCTTCCACGGGCCGGTCGACCCCATCAGCTGGCTGCTCATCATCACGATGCCGGGGTTCAGCTCGTGAGCGGCGTCGTAGTCGAGACCCATGTCGGCCATGGTGCCGGTGGAGCTGTTCTCGATGATGACGTCGGCCCACGCGATGAGCTTGCGGACAGCCTCGAGCCCGGCGGGGAGCTTCACGTTCACCCCGAAGCTCCGCTTGACCCGACTGGAGGACGCGAACGACGGGCTCATCTCGCTTCCGGCGACGGTGCGGATGAAGTCCGGGTACGTGCGGGTCTCGATCTTGACGACGTCCGCTCCGTACTCGGCGAAGAGCCGTCCCGTCTCGACGCCCACCCCACCGTGGCCGAAGTCGAGGACCTTGAGCCCCGTGAAGGGGTAGGACCGCAGACCGCTGGGGGGCGTCGGGCCGGCATCCGTCGAGGAGGCGTCGGCGAGCTCACCGAGCACGTCCTCGGTGTGCTCGCCCGGCGACGGGGCACGGTGGCGGTAGCCGACGCGCTCACCGTCGACCTCGAACACCCCCGACACCAGGGAGCCGTGGACGCCCTCGGCGACCTCGACGTCGGCGAAGGTCCCACGCTCCCGGTAGTGGGGGATCGCCAGCACCTCCCCGGGACGGAGCACCGGGGTCATCACGATGCCGCGACGCTGCGCCTCGTCGGCCAGCTCGGCACTCGACTTGTCGGAGAAGAGCTCCACGTAGAGCGGGTCCAGCAGGTCCTTCTGGATCTCCATGCGGGCCAGGATGTGGTCCCAGTGGTCGTCCTGGAGCATCTCGGGCTCCCCCAGCCACGCCCGCATCGCACGCCACTGGCGTGGGCTCAGGATGATCAGGCGGACGAAGCCGTCGGCACAGGGGTACAACGGGTACACCAGACCCGACCCCGAGCGCACCGGCTCGGACCGCGCACCCGCGGCAGCCGACGCGCCGTACCCGGGCAACGACCAGTCGGAGATCTGCGCGACTCCCTGCTGCACGGAGAAGTCGATGACCTGACCCAGTCCTGTGGCCTGTCGCTGCCACAGGGCGGACAGCACGGCGAAGGTCGCGGTCGTGGAGGCGACGTCGTGAGCCAGCGAGCCCGGTGGCAGCAGCGGCGGACGGTCGGGCGTTCCGGAACGGAAGAGCATGCCGCCGAGCGCGACCAGCACGTCGTCGGTCGCTTCGTAGTCGCGGTAGGGCCCGGTGCGACCGAAGTCGGAGATGGTCGTGACGACCAGGTGCGGATGTCGCGCCTGGACTGCGTCGGGCTCCAGCCCCAGATCATCCAGCTCGGCAGGGCGGTGGCCGTCGACCCAGGCGTCGGCCGTGGCGAGCAGCTCGTGGAACGCGGACGTCCCTTCCGAGAGGTCGAGGGTCACACTGCGCTTGTTGGTGTTGCGGACGGCCGCGGCGAGGCCCGTCCCGTCGGGCGCGAGGGGAGGCAGCCCGCGCGACCGGGAGCCGCCCGGCGGCTCGACCCGGATCACGTCGGCACCGAGGTCGGCCAACAGTCGGGTGCAGAGCTCGCCCCGCACGTCGGTCGTGTCGACGACCCTCAGACCTTCGAGCGGCAGTGGCCGATTGCTCATCAGGTATCCCCTCTCGTTCTCGTGGGCCGCACACTAGAACGCGTTTCACTCGGCGGCAAGGGGCCCGCGCCGGTCGGAGGTCGAGCGGGTACGGTCCGCCGGCATGACGCAGGTGGGACTCGGACTCGACCCGACCGCGGTCGCTGCGGGGGCGGCCGGCCTCGGCCCCTGGCTCGACCGTGTGGCCGCCGCGGGCCTCGACCACGTGGTCGTGGGCGACCACGTCTCCTTCCGCGGCGCAGGATCCGACGGGCTGTTGATGGCCACCGCTGTCGCCATGCTCCAACCTCGGCTCGACGTGCACGTCGGCGTCTACCTACTCGCGCTGCGCCATCCCGTGCCGGTCGCGCGGCAGCTGGCCACGGCGGCCGGGCTCGCTCCCGGGCGCCTGTCTCTCGGCATCGGGGTGGGGGGCGAAGACCGCCACGAGATCGAGATCTGCGGGATCGACCCAGCCACCAGGGGACGTCGCACCGACGAGTCCATCGCTGCCCTCCGCGGGCTGCTGACGGGATGCCCGACCACGCTCCACGGCCACGAGGTCTCCTTCACCGACGCGGTCGTCGCGCCGGCACCCGCCCACCCGATCCCGATGCTCGTCGGCGGACGGTCCGACGCGGCGGTTCGACGCGCCGGACGCCTCGGCGACGGCTGGCTGCCGATCTGGGTGTCGCCCGAGCGCTACCGACGGGGGGTGGCCGATGTGGTGGAGATCGCCGAGTCGCACGATCGCGAGGCCCCGACCGGGCACGGGCTCCAGGTCTGGTGCGCCTTCGACGAGACCCCCGAGGTGGCCCGGGCCGTGCTCGCGGGCGCCATGGAGGACTTCTACGGCCTGCCCTTCGAGCGCTTCGAGCGCTACTCGCCGACCGGCAGCGCCGAGCGCGTCGCCGCCTTCCTCGAGCCCTACGTCGAGGCCGGGTGCACCCACGTCAACCTCCTCGCGCGGGGGCTCGACGCCGAGGCCGTCCTGGCCGGCGCCTCCGAGGTCCGTCGGCTGCTGGCCTCCTGAGCCTTCCCGGCACCTGGCGAGCCGGTTCCGGCCGGACCCCGGCAGCGCTCCGAGAGGGGGAATCTGCTCGGAGCGCCGCCGGTTCCCGGCGGTCGCACAGCGTCCGACCCCATCGGGAGCAGACGATCTGGGGACCGTTGGCCCGGGGGTCCGGACGGGGGCTATTTCGCGATCAGCTGCACCGGCAGGTGCTTGATCCCGTTGATGAAGTTCGACTGGAGCCGGTCCGGGCTCTGGAGCGACTCGATCTTGGACACCCGCCGGGTCAGCTCCTCGAACATGATCTTCATCTCCATGCGGGCCAGGTTGGCTCCGAGGCAGAAGTGCGGGCCGCCGCCGCCGAAGGCGATGTGGGGGTTGGGGTCCCGCGTGATGTCGAAGGTGTGCGGCCGGTCGAAGACGTCCTCGTCCCGGTTGGCCGAGATGTACCAGAGGCTGACCTTGTCACCCTCCCGGATCTGATGCCCCTTGTACTCGAGGTCCTCGGTGGCGTTGCGTCGGAAGTACATCACCGGTGACGCCCAGCGCAGGACCTCCTCGATGGCGGTGGGGATGGCGCCGGGGTCCTCGACCATCATCTGGTACTGCTCCGGGTGCTCGAGCAGCGCCGCCATGCCGTGCGACATGGCGTTGCGCGTCGTCTCGTTGCCGGCCACCGAGAGCAGCAGGAAGAAGAGGTTGAAGTCCATCTCCGAGAGGCGGTCGCCGTCCACCTCGGAGTGGATCAGCGTGCTCACGATGTCGTCTCGGGGGTTCGTGCGGCGGTCCTCGGCCAGCGCGTGGGCGTACATGAACATCTCGACGCGAGCCTCGGTGACGGCCTCCTCCCCGACCATGTACTCGGGGTCCTCGGAGCCGATCATGCGGTTCGACCAGTCGAAGATCTTGTGCCGGTCCTCGGAGGGAACGCCGAGGAACTCGGCGATGGCCTCGAGGGGGAGCTCGGCGGCGATGTCGGTGACGAAGTCAGCCTGCCCGTCGTCAGTCGCGATGGCTCGGTCGATGATCTTCACCGCGATGTCGCGCAGGTGATCCTCGAGGGACCGGATCGCCTTCGGCGTGAAGCCGCGGTTGACGAGCTTGCGGTAGCGCGTGTGGTCAGGCGGATCCATGGTGAGCATCATCCGGCCGGCCTCGTTGAACTCGGCCTGGGCTTCGGCGGCCTCGGCGTCGAGCTCCTCGATGCCCACCACCCCGCCCCGGGACTGCTCGGAGGAGAACTCGTGCCACATGCGGTTCAGCTGGGCGACGTCCTCGTGCTTCGTGAAGGCCCAGAAGCCCGGGCCGTTCGGCTCGGGGTGCTTGTAGATCGGTGCGTTGGCCCGCAGGTGGTCGAACCACTCGTGCGGGACCCGGTCCACGAACGCCTCGCCGCTGAGCAGGTCGATGTCGCTGATGTCCATTTGTTCCCCCTGGATGTTGAACGCTGTTCGCGTGGCCGGCACGTCGCCGAGAGGCGACGCACCCGTCACCGTTGACTGCCTAGGAGAGCTCGAGCGCGAGGTCCGTGCCGATGCTCATCGCCTGCTCCGTGGCACCACCGAGCATGAACTCGATCTGCTTTGCGTGGATGAAGTAGCGGTGGATGAAGTACTCGGTCGCCACGCCCATGCCGCCGTGCAGGTGGACCACCGCGTGCGCGACCCGATGGCCGCCCTCGGATGCCCAGAACTTGGCCGAGGCGACGTCGAGGCGCCCCGAGTCCCCATGCGACAGCCGCCACGCGGCCTGCCACAGGGTCAAGCGGATCCCCTCAACGTCGATGTAGGCATCGGCGAGACGGTGGCCCACGGCCTGGAAGGTGCCGATGGGACGCTCGAACTGCACGCGCTCCTTCGTGTACTCCGCAGTGGCGCGCATGGCCGTCTCGGTGATCCCGAGCTGCATGGCGCACAGCCCGAGCGTGGCCCGCTGGTGGAGCCAACCCACGGCCGAGGCGTCCCCGAGCACGCCGTCGGCGGGCACGTGCACGTCGGCGAGCTCGACGTACCCGTACCGCTCCCGGTTGGTCGTCTCCTGCGGGGAGATGGTGACGCCGTCCGCGCCGGGCTCGACCAGGAAGAGCCGGGCCTCGCCGTCGACGCTGGCCGGGACGACGATGAGGTCGGCCATCGGCGCGACGGGCACACCCGTCTTCACACCGTCGAGCACCCAGCCGTCGTCGACGCGGCGCGCCGTGGTCGAGGGGCGGGTCGGATCCGAGTTCAGCGGCTCGGCCAGCGCGGCGGTGAGGATCACCTCGCCCTCGATCGCGGGGCGCACCCACCGCTCCTTCTGCGCCGCGGATCCGAACTCGGCGATGGGCATCGCGCCCATCACGATGGATGGCAGGACCGGGACCGGCGCCAGCGCCCGCCCGACCTCCACGAGGACGAGCAGCTGCTCGACGATGCCGAACCCGCTGCCTCCGACGTCCTCGGGCAACGAGATGCCCAGCAGGTTGGCCTTGGCCAGCTCGGCGTACAGGTCGGCGTCGTGTCGGTCACCGCCCGCCGCCTCGAGCTCGGTGAGCGATTCGTGGGTGACGCGGTCGGTCAGGATCTGTCGGGTCAGCGCCTCGACGTCCTGCTGCTCCTCGGTGAAGCTGAAGTCCATGGTTCGTCCTCTCGTTGGTGCCCGCGTCAGCGGGGCGGCCTCGGAAGCCCGAGCGCCTTCATGGCGATCATGTCCCGCTGGACCTCGTTGGTCCCCCCACCGAAGGTGAGGATCAGTGCCGAGCGGTACATCCGCTCGATACGGCCCTTGAGCACCGAGCCCGGGGAGTCGCCCTTGATGTAGGCCTCCTCGCCGAAGCACTCCATGAGCAGCCGGTACGCCTCGGTGTAGAACTCCGTGCCGAACACCTTCGTCGCCGAGGCGTCGCCCGGCGTCACGCCGTCGGCGTCGACGCCCCAGGCGATCTTCCAGTTGATGAGCTTGAGGAACTCGGCCTTGGCGTGGACCCGGCCGAGGTTCGCTCGGACCCAATCGTGGTCGATCACCCGTCGACCATCTGCGGTCTTGGCCTCCTTGGCCCACATCACGGTCTCCCGCAGTGCGTTGGTGACCCCGGCAGCCGAGCACAGCGCCACGCGCTCGCGGTTGAGCTGGCCGGTGATGAGCCGCCAGCCGCCGTTCTCCTCGCCCACGAGCGCGGAGGTGGGGACGCGGACGTCCTCGTAGAACGTCTGGCTGGTCGTCGCACCGGTGACCGTGGGGACCGGCGACCAGGAGAACCCCTCGCTGTCCGTCGGGACGAGCAGCACCGACAAGCCCTGGTGCTTCTTGGTCTCCTGGCTCGTGCGGACCGCCAGCCAGACGTAGTCGGCGTTCTCGATGAGGCTCGTCCACATCTTCTGGCCGTTGACCACGTACTCGTCCCCGTCGCGATCGGCACGGGTCGTCAGCGCCGCCAGATCGGTGCCCGCGTCGGGCTCGGAGTAGCCGATGGAGAAGTGGAGCTCGCCGGCGAGGATCTTCGGGAGGAAGAAGTCGCGCTGCTCCTTGGTGCCGTACTCCATGATCGTCGGCCCGACCGTGTTGATGGTCAGGAACGGCACCGGAGCGCCGGCGATGCTCGCCTCGTCCGTGAAGATCGCCTGCTCGAGCATCGTGCGGTCCTGGCCGCCGTACTCCTCGGGCCAGCCGATGCCGAGCCAGCCGTCCGAGCCCATCTGGCGGACGATCTCGCGGTACGCGCTGCCGTAGTCGCCGTCACCCTCGCCGCCGACGAGCGCCTCCCGGCGTTCCGGCGTCATGAGCTCGGCGAAGTACTCGCGCAGCTCGAGCCTGAGCTCCTCCTGGCTTTCGTCGAATGCGATGTGCATCGATTCCTCCTCGGAACGTGAGTTCCTCATCTACTAGAACCCGTTTCAATTCTTATCGGCTCGCCGTCACCGCTGTCCAGTACCTCATGCCACGGCTCGCCCTTCGCGCAGCTGCTCGATCTCCCGCTGCTGAAATCCCGCCTCGGCCAGCACCTCATCGGTGTGGGACCCCGCGGTCGGTGCGGTCACCCGAACCTCGCTCACCGTGCGGTCGAAGCGGGGCGCCGGTGCGGGCTGCAGCTGCCCGTCGACCTCGACGTAGGCCTCCCGCGCTCGGTTGTGCTCGTGGTCGGCGACCTCGGACAGCTCGAGCGCCGGGGCGAAGCACGCGTCGGTCCCCTCGAGCAGCTCGCACCACTCGTCGCGGGTGCGGGTGCGGAACACCGTGGCGATGCGCTCCTTGGCCGCTGGCCACGTGGAGGGGTCCATCTGGGGACCGAGCTCGTCGGGATCGATCCCGAGCCGGTCCAGCAGCTCGGCGTAGAACTGGGGCTCGATCGCGCCGACCGAGACCCACTTGCCGTCAGAGGTCTCGTACGCGTCGTAGAAGTGAGAACCGGAGTCGAGCATCCCCCGCCCCCGGCCGGGCCACTGCGCACGCCCCGGGAAGAAGGGCGCCATCAGCAGCGCCGAGCCCTCGACCATGGCCGCGTCGACGGTCTGGCCCTCACCGGTGGCTCGGGCGTGGACCAGCGCGGCGAGCACGCCGAACGCGAGGAGCATGCCCCCGCCGCCGAAGTCGCCGACGAGGTTGAGCGGAGGCGTGGGTGGTTGGCCGGCCCGTCCGACCGACGCCAGCACGCCACCGAGCGCGATGTAGTTGATGTCGTGTCCGGCGGCGTGGGCGAGCGGGCCGGACTGCCCGAACCCCGTCATCCGGCCGTACACGAGTGCACGGTTCCGGGCATGGCACTCGGCCGGGCCGAGGCCCAGGCGCTCGGTGACCCCGGGACGGAAGCCCTCGATCAGCGCGTCGGCACCCTCGATGAGGCGCAGGACCGTCTCGGGTCCCTCGGGATGCTTGAGATCGACGGCCACCGAGCGCTTCCCACGCGCCAGGACCCCTCCGGTCGCGCCGAAGCCCGCCTGCTTCGCGTACGGCGGACGGTCCACCGTGATCACATCGGCACCCGCATCCGCGAGCACCATCCCGGCGAAGGGCGCCGGGCCGATCCCGGCGAGCTCGACGACCCGGCAGCCACTGAGCGGCCCGGCCATCAGCGCAGGACCTGGAGCTCGCGGAGCTCCTCGGGGGACACCGCCGCGGTCTGATCGGTCATCTCGGCTCAGGCTCCGACCGGGGTCTGCCCACCGCCAGCGTGCCCGGCCGGCACGTTGAGCTGGGTGGACTCCAGGTAGGCCTGCAGGCCCTCGGGGCCCATCTCGCGTCCAAGGCCGGACTGCTTCCAGCCCCCGAAGGGGGCGTGGAACGCGAGCGTGAACCCGTTCACGGTGATGCTCCCCGTCTGCACGCGGCGGGCGAGCTCGATGCCGTGCTCGACGTCTGCGCTCCACACGGAACCGGAGAGGCCATAGGACGAGTCGTTGGCGATGCGGAGCGCATCGGCCTCGTCCTCGAAGGGGATCACCGAGACCACGGGTCCGAAGATCTCCTCCTGGGCGATGGTCATGGAGTTGTCGACACCGGCGAACACCGTGGGCTCCACGAACCAGCCCCGATCGAGGTCCTGGGGCCGTCCTCCGCCGATCACCAGCTTGGCGCCCTCGTCGCGCCCGGCTGCGATGTAGTGCTCGACGCGGTCGCGCTGGCGCTCGGCCACGAGCGGCCCCACGGTGGTGGCGGGGTCGAACGGGTCGCCGACGATCTGCGCCTTGGTCAGCTCGACCAGCCGGTCCACCACCTCGTCGTGGCGGCCACGAGACGCCAGGATCCGCGTCTGCGCCACGCAGGCCTGCCCGGTGTTCATGGTGGCGGCTTGGTGGAGCTGTGGCATCGCGACATCGAGGTCGACGTCGTCGAGGATGATCGCGGCGGACTTCCCGCCGAGCTCGAGCGTCACCCGCTTGAGCTGCTCACCGCACAGGGAGGCGATGCGCCGACCAGCGGTCGAGCTCCCGGTGAAGCCGATCTTGTCGACATCGGGGTGGCGCACCAGGTGCTCGCTCACCTCACGCCCCGCGGGGACGACGTTGAGCACACCGGCAGGGAGGCCGGCCTCCTCGACGATCTCGGCGAGCAGGAAGGCGTCCAGCGGCGTCTCGGGGGCGGGCTTGAGCACGATGGTCGCGCCCGCCGCGAGCGCCGGTGCCACCTTGAGCATCGTCACGAACATGGGGACGTTCCACGGCACGATCGCGCCAACGACGCCCACAGGCTGCTGGCGGACCAGCGTCTGGCCCATGGCGCCGGTCCGCAGCTCCTCGAAGGGGAACTCGCGGGCGAGCTCGGTGTAGTAGTCGAGGACCATGATCGACGCCCACGCCTGGGCGCCGATCGACCAGGAGATCGGGGACCCGTTCTGCTCGGTGATCAGGCGAGCGATCTCCTCGGCCCGCTCCTTCATGATGGCGCTGATCCGCGCCATCACGTCGGCCCGCTCGTCAGGGCTCGTGCGGGACCACGGACCGGTGTCGAAGGCGGAGCGAGCCGCGGCGACCGCTCGGTCGATGTCGGCGGTGGACGCGTGGGGCACACGACCCACGACCTGCTCCGTGCTCGGCGAGATGACCTCGATCACCTCGTCCGACGTCGGCTCGACCCACTCCCCACCGATGGGCAGTCGCTCATGCTGGTGCATCTTCGCTCCTCCTGTCGCCGCGGTCGCGCTCACGACCGCATCGGGTCGGGACAGTAACGCGTTCTAGTTTCCTGTGCAGCGGCACTGTTCAGAGGAGCTCGTAGCGCGGGGTTCCCTCGTCACCGGGAGCGATGCGGACCTCGCTCCCCACGAGGCTCCGCCCGACCAGCTCCGAGGCCAGCTCGGGATCCGCCGGCTGCGCACCCGACCGGCTGCCGTCGGGCCAGCTCACGATCACCGGTGCGGCCGACTGCGTGCCGTCGCGGTCATGGAAGACCGTCATGGCCTCGACCGTGGCCCGGCCGCGACGATCCAGCGCGATCTCCACGCTGTCCTCGCGCAGGGAGGCCTCGACGTCGGAGCAGTCCACGTGCCGGAACCCACGGGGCGGGGGCGTGCCTCCGTAGACCCCGGCCGCGTGGGAGGTGACCAACCCGCCGAGCCCCGATGCCCACGCCAGCTGGTCCGGCTGCTCCCTGCACCGCTCGACGAGGCAGGCGATCGCGTGTGTGCCGTAGTTGCCGCCCGGTCCGCCGAAGAAGGGCAGCCCCCCGGTGACCGAGAGGCCGCGAGCGTCGAGCGGGTCGATGCCGAGGGCGGCCGTGGCGTACTGCACCGCGGACGGGAAGCACGAGTAGATGTCGATGATGCCGAGGTCGTCGGCCCCGATCCCGGCGGCGCCGAGGGCTCGCTCGGCGACCGCGTCCAGCGCGCCGGAGCGGGCGAGGCGGCGCCGTCGTGACGGGAGGTCCGCCTCGTCGCACGCGGCTGCCGACCAGGGGAACACCATGCGATCGGCCGGGACCCCGGCATCTCGAGCCGTGCCCACGGTGGTCACCACGACGGCGGCGGCCTGGTCGACCGTGGGGAAGGCGTTCATCACCTTGGTGTAGGGCTCGCCGACCAACCGGTTGTCGGCTCGGACCTCGGCGATCTCGGCGGCGCTCCGCTCGTGGGGGAACCAGGCGACGTCGGGCCACCGCGCCGCGGCGCGGGTGAAGGGCGCCAGGACCTCGCCGAGCCAGGCACGCTGCTCGGCCGGTGTGCGCCCGGCCTCGGCGGCGAACACGCTCTCGAGCAGGGCGTAGGAGATGGCCGGCAGCAGCGACTGCGCCTGCACCTCGGCGTTGGCCACCTGGTACGGCGGGGGGAGCCGCCGATCACCCCCGTCACCGCCCCGCATCTGCCCGGTCCAGGTCGCGTCTTCGGCACCGGGACGGGACCGCGCCAGACGCACCGCGGAGGCGTCGGCCAGGGCGCCCGCCACCAGGACGGCGTCGTGGCGGCCAGTCCTCACGGCGTCGCAGGCAGCCGCCACGAGCTTCTGGGGCATGGCGCCGTTGATGCGCCCGATCCCGACCTCGGCTCCGGGCCGATCGAGGCGGTCAGCCAGCAGCGCCGCCGAGTCCTCGTCGGCGATGCTGATCGGCTGGGTGACGATCGACGTCAGGCGACCCCGGAGCGAGCCGCCGGCGTCGCCCAGCGCCGCTCGAGCCGCGACCTCGAGCAGGTCGAGGGCGTCGACGACGTCGTCGGACCGGTTGGCGACCTGACCGACGCCGACGATCACCGGGCTGGATGGGTCCATCGGCTCGCCGCTCAGGCGCCGAGGATGACGTCGGCCACGAGACGGATCTGGTCGAGATCGCGCCCACCGATGACGAGGTGCGTGATGCCGGCCTCCTCCCAGGCTGCCAGGTCGTCGCGGATCTGCTCCTTCGTGCCCACGAGGTTGATGTCGGCCACGGCCTCGCGGGGCACGGCTGCGATGGCCTTGTCGCGCTCGCCCTCGTAGAAGAGGTCCTGGATCTCGTCGGCCTCCTTCTCGTACCCCATGCGGGCGAAGACGTTCTTGTGGAAGTTCATCTCCTTGGCCCCCATGCCGCCGATGTAGAAGGCGAGGCCGCTCTTCATCTGGTCGAGCACCGCATCACGATCGTCGGTCACCACCACGCCGCAGTTGGCCGCGATCTCGAAGCTCGCTCGATCTCGACGGGCGCCAGGCCGGGCGAAACCCTCGTCGAGCCACTCGTTGTACATCCCGGCGACCTTCGGGGAGTAGTAGATGGGCAACCAGCCGTCGGCGATCTCTGCGGTGAGCGCGACGTTCTTCGGGCCCTCGCTGCCGATCCAGATCGGAAGGTCCTCGCGCAGGGGGTGCACGATGGGCTTGAGCGGCTTGCCCATGCCGAGGGCACCCTCGCCCGTGTACGGCAACGGGTAGTGGGGGCCGTCGCTGGTGACCGGACCCTGGCGAGCGAGCACCTGACGGATGATGTCGACGTACTCCCGCGTCCGACCGAGCGGCTTGCCGAAGGGCCGGCCGTACCAACCCTCGACGACCTGCGGCCCCGACAGACCCAGCCCCAGCGTGTGGCGCCCACCGCTGAGGTGGTCGAGGGTGAGCGCGTGCATGGCGACCGAGGTGGGCTGGCGCGCCGAGATCTGCACGACGGCGGTGGCCAGACGGATCGTGGAGGTGCTCGACCCGACCCATGCCAGGGGCGAGAAGGCATCCGATCCCCACGACTCGGCGGTGAAGACGATGTCGTAGCCGAGCTTCTCGGCCTCCAGGACCTTCTCCAGCGTGTCCGTGGGTGGTTGCGCCTGCCAGTAGCCGAGCTGAAGACCGAGCTTCATGAGGAGACCTCCGTCGTGTGGTTCCGAATTATTAGAACAGATTCTATTCTTGCGCGCGACTTCCGGCGAACGTCGTCTGGATCCAGTCGAGCAACCGCAGCTCGACGTGCTCGGCGACACCGGAGAGCCCGTGGCCCGCCCCGGGCAGGATCTCGACCTCACCGTGGCCGCCGGCGAGCAGCTGGACCTGGCGGCTGCTCGCCGCGGGGACGATCTCGTCGTCCTCACCGTGGATCAGCAGGAAGGGGCGAGGCGCCAGAGCGGCTGCGGGCTGACATCCGGCCGACTGCGTCGACAGCGTCGCCACGCCGACCACGGCAGATGGGATGGCGGCGCCGAGGTTCACGGCCACGGCGCCACCGAAGCTGTGGCCCACGACCGCGAACGCTCGAGCTCCCCGCTGGGCGGCGAGGTCGGCCACGGCACCGGCGTCCACGACGCAGCGCTCCAGGTCTCCGGGTCGGCGGTAGTGGATGCGGATCGCGCCGATGCCCGACGTCGCCAGACGCCGTCCGAGCCGGTGGTAGAGGGCGCCGGCGGGCCCGAGGGTGCCACCCAGACCACCACCGAGGAGGATGACCACGCGCGATGCGTCGGACGGTCCGTGCCACAGGGCGAGGAGCAACCCCTCCGGGGTGAAGACCTCGATCTGGCGCAGCGCGTCGTCGACGACGACCTCGTCGACGCCCAGGGGGTCGAGCAGGTCGATGGGGCGCAGACGCTCCACGAGATGCCGTCGATCGCCCGGACCCGGGCGGTCAGACCACGGACCGGTTGGCTCGACGCTCCGCCGCCGCGACCGCGAGGTCGTGACCCACCCAGCGGCGTCCCCGGAGCACGACGAGGGCGCCGAAGAGGACCAGCGGGGTGATGGTGAGGAACGAGTTGGCGAGGTGGCCCTTCGAGACGCCGTCGACCGAGAAGCTGTACTGCTCGGACACGATGCCGATCACCAGCGGCGACAGCGCACCGGACACCGCCCCGAGGAAGCTGGTGACCGAGAAGGCGATGCCACGGATGCTGGCCGGGACCACCTGGGCGATCATCGAGGTGAGCGCGGGGAACCCGGCGACGAGCAGGGCCACGCCGACGATCTGCGCCGGAACCCGGAACCACAGCGGCACCGGGAGGAAGGTCAGCATCAGCAGGACGCCGCCGGCGAACTGGGCGTAGCCGGCGATGAGCATCGGCGCCCCGGCGATCGCCCGGGACTGGGCCCGATCGCTGACGAGCCCGCCCAGGTAGGTGCCCGAGAGCGCACCCGAGAGGATGGCCCCGGCGGTGACCGCAGCCGCCTGGCCCGAGGTGAGGCCCGAGTGGCGCTCGTAGAAGGCTGGCGCCCAGAAGCCGAGGCCCTGGGTCGCACCCGCGGCGATGGCTGTGCCCACGATCAGCGACCGCAGGGTCTTGATGCGGATGACCCGGCTGATGTCCCGCTTGAACGTGCGCTCCTGCGAGACGTCGCTGCCGGGATCGGCTTCGGGCGCTTCGGCATCGGCGGCGCTCGTGACCAGCTCGGAGGCCTCGGCGGTGACCTCGAGGGTGACGTGGGCGGTGGTGGCCTCCGTCGCCGTCTCGGCCGTGTCATCGCTGGTGTCGAACTCGTCGCTCTCGCCTCGGCGCGGCTCCTTCAGCCGCCAGACCGCGATGGCGAGCAGCGAGCCCGGCACACCCACGAGGAGGAATGCCCAGCGCCACCCGAAGATCGACGCCACCAGGCCGCCGAGACCGGTGCCCAGCGCCGTCCCGACGGTGGGTGCGATCCGCTGCATCGCGTAGGCCCGGCCACGGACGTTCGGGGGGTAGTAGTCCGCGATCAGCGACTGCGACGACGGGTTGTCGATCGTCTCGCCGAATCCGAGGGCGGCGCGCACACCCAGGAACTGCCAGTAGTTCTGGACGGCGGCGTTCATGCCGGAGATCACCCCCCAGGAGACCAGGACGCCGGCGATGATGCGGGTGCGGCGGTGGCGGTCAGCCAGGTACCCCGCGGGGATCACGACGAGGAAGCCAGCGAAGATGAAGGCGGTGCCGAGCACGCCCGCCTGGGCGTCACCGAAGCCGAACTCCTCCTGCACCTTCGTCAGCACACCGGGGAGGATCCCCTTGTCGATGGCGTCGATGAGTGCGACCAGCGCGAGCAAGGTGATCGGTCGACGGCCGTAGGGTCCCCAGGCTCCCGCCCGGCGACGTCGGCGCGGGCTGGTCTCGGCCCAGGCCTCCTCGGCCCCGTAGGCGTAGGGAGCTGGGCCGTCGCTGTCGAGCTCGTCGACCCCCGACACGCCCGCGCGCCAGTGCTCCTCACCCCCGTAGTGGAACCCCGGGGGCGCGATGTCGGTGGTCGCATCGGTCTTCACTCGCTGGACGTCAGCCATCGGTTCCCCATCGGTCGAGGTGGGCGCCGGCCGGTCGGCCGGCGCCCGGACATGTCGGTCAGGCCGCCGGAGCGGGCCCGGTGCAGGAGTCCTTCGCAGCGTCGTACAGCGACAGCCAGCTGTTCTCGGCGAAGAGCCACTCGCCGTCGGCCTTGACCGCGCCGCCGCCGGACTCGGGGAGGACGACCTCACCGTTCAGCGACAGCTCGTAGATCATGCTTGCCGTGGCCTCGTCGGTGAACTCGGTCGAGAGCACCCTGATGGAGGCTCCGGGCAGCAGGTTGGCGCAGTGGCGGATCGTGGGGATGTTCGCCTCGCCGTTCTCGAGGAAGTCGGCGGCGCCCTCGATGTCCTCGGCGCCGAGCCGATCGAAGAAGCTGACCGCGACGAGGCCGACAGCATCTTCCTCGGCCGCCATGTCCACCGTGGTCGTCGTCTCCTCGGCCTCGGTGGTCGTCGTCTCCTCCGCTTCGGTCGTGGTCGTCTCCTCCGCTTCGGTCGTGGTCGTCTCGTCGTCCTCGGCCGCGGTGTCATCGTCGTCGCCGCAGGCACCCAGGACGAGCGCGAGGGCGGCGATCAAGCCGGTGAGTCGGACGAGCCGTCCTCGGGTTGGGTTCGTGTGCATGGTTCTCCTTGGTTGTCGGGGGTCTCGACGGTTCAGCGCGAGACGGAGTGGGGGGCGGGCATGGCTTCGTCGGACGCCGGCGGGAACCGCGTCATGCCCGGCGCGTCTGCGGTGTCGCCGAGGAGCCCCGCGATGCGGTCGAGGGCCTCGACCGAGCGGTCGGTCGAGATGCGCTCCTCGTAGATCAGCCGCAGGAGCCAGTAGCGGAGGTAGCGGCCGAGCGAGTACCGCAGGAACAGCGCCGCGCCCGCGAAGGTCACGGTGAGCCCGAGGACACCGCCAGAGATGAGGAACGGGACCTGATCGGCCTGGTCGCTCGTCCCGGACGCTCCCCACCACCCGATGAGGACCAGCACGATGCCCACGGGCATCAGCAGCGAGCCGACGAGCAGCAGGCGCTTCTCGGTGCTCGGGGAGCTGCCGCGGATGCGCAGCCGCTCGACCTCCGACTGGAACTCCTCGAGCCGGGCGGAGGCATCGGGCTTCTGATCGCTGTTCTCCATGGTGCGGTTTCCTTCCTCCGGGGAGGGTTGGGCAGGTTGGTCGGGAGTCGCGGTCACGATGCGTCTCCGAGGTAGGCGGTGGACAGGGTGGCGGCGACATCTTCGGGACGGCCCTCGGCCTGCACGCGCCCGTGGGACATCACGGCGACGTGATCGGCGATGTCCAGCACGACCGATGCGAACTGCTCGACGAGCAGGATCGACACACCGGTCCGGGCCAGCGCAGTCACCTGCTCGTACAGGTGCTCGACGATGGTGGGGGCAAGCCCCATCGACAGCTCGTCGAGCAGGATGAGCGCCGGATCGGTGGCCAGCGCCCGAGCGAGCGCGAGCATCTGCTGCTCGCCACCCGAGAGGCGACCGGCGAGCACCTTCCGTCGCTCCTTCAGCCGGGGGAAGTGCTCGAACGCGACGTCGAGGGCGTGCCCGGTCTTGACGCCGAAGTGGCTGAGCAGCTTGATGTTCTCGGTGACGGTGAGGTTGGGAAAGATGCCGCGACCCTCGGGCACCATGCAGACGCCGGCCCGGGCGAGTGCATCCGGGCTCGCCCCGACGACGTCGCACCCGGCCATCTCGACGGATCCGCTGGTGGGGCGCATCTGGCCGCTCACCACGGCCAGCGTCGTGCTCTTCCCGGCGCCGTTCGGGCCGAGCAGTGCCACCACGCTGCCCGCCGGCACGTCGAGGTCGACCCCGCGCAGCACCTCGATGCGGTCGTAGGCGGCGCAGACGCCGCGGAGCCGGAGCGCCGGGGCCGTCATACGCCCTCCACCTGGAGCGCTCGATCGAGCACCTCGGCGTGCCGCGGCTCGAAGTCGACCTCGATGCCGAGCTGCTCGCAGTGCTCGGGCAGCTCCTCGTCCTCGGCCGTCGCTGCGGCGAAGCTGCCACGTCCGGACCACAGGTCGGAGAGCACGAGCGCGATGCCGTCGGGCCTGCGAGCCAGGATCAGGCCGATGATGCCGGGTCCGAGCAGGGTGAGGCTCTCCAGGAAGGAGATGTTGTCCGCCAGCACGGGCAGTCCGGCGAGCACGAGGCCGCCGAGGAGGGCACCGCTCACGGCGGTGACGCCACCGAGCACGGCGATGAGGACGAGCGGCAGGCTCTGGAACATCGTGAAGTCGCTGGAGGTCGCCGTGGTGTTGAGACCCGCGAGCAGCGCCCCACCCAGGCCGGCGATGGCCGACGAGAGGGCGAAGGCCGCCATCTTCGTGGTCTTGAGGTCCTGGCCGAGCATCGTGAGCGCAGCGGGGCTGTCCCGCATCGCCGAGAGCTGGCGGCCGAAGCGTCCTCGACGCAGCGCCTGCAGCCCGATGCCCACCGCGGCGAACACGACCGCGAGCAGCACGAAGTACGCGCGGACGCCATCGAAGGACACCCCTGCGACCTGGAGCCGCTCGACGCGCTCCACGCCGAAGTCGCCGAACACGTCCCGGCGGGTGAAGACCACCCGGTCCATGAGCACGGCGAAGGCGAGCGTGCCCAGCGCCAGGTAGAGGCCGCTGAGCCGCAGCGCGGGCATGGCGACGAGCACGCCGACGGCGGCCGCCAGCGCCGGCGCGACGATGAGGCCCACCGGCGAGCCGTCGGCTGCGAACTGGACCACGGCGAAGGCACCGACGCCCGCGAAGGTCATCTGGCACAGCGAGATCTGTCCGGCCCACCCGGTGAGCGGGACCAACGAGAGCGCAATGAGCCCGAGCGCGAGCGCCGGCGCGAGGTCGGTGAGCGTCGACTCCGCGACCGTGGTGGCGATCGCCGTCGCGACCAGGATCAGCGCAGCACCACCCAGGAGCGATGTCCGTGGCGACGGCATCGCCGGCATGCGCATCTCGACCGCGGAGCGGGTCCGAAGCCGGACCTCCGGGAGCGCGAGCAGCACGACGAACAGCATGATCGTGGGGATCGCCAGGCGGATGTTGGCGAACGAACCCGTCGAAGGCAGGTAGCCCACGGCGTAGGACTCGAGCAGTCCGAGGACCATGGCGCCGACGAAGGTGAGGGGGACGCTGCGCAGGCGACCGACGACCGCTGCGGCGTAGGCGTTGACCACGAGCAGGGTGAGCGCCTCGACGTTGAGCTGGAGCACCGGCGCCAGCAGGATCCCGGCGAGGCCGGCGAGCATCGAGCCGAGCGCCCAGCTCAGCAGGCTCATGCGTCCGGGCCGGCCGCCGGTGAGGGCGGTCAGCCCACGGTTGTCGACCACGGCCCGCATCGTGATGCCGGTGCGAGTGCGGAACATCAGCAGCCGGAGCCCGATGGCGACCCCAGCCGCGACCAGGACCGTGATGGCCTGGTGCCAGGTGACGAACACCGGGCCCACGTCGAAGCCGTGCGGGGAGAAGAACCCGTCGACGCGTCGCCCCTCCGGTGGCCAGACGTTGAGGGCCAGGCCCATCAGCAGCAGCAGCATGCCGATGGTGACCACCATGGCGGACACGAAGGAACCCCCTCTGGCGTTCTTGGCCAGGGCGCGCTCCATGAGGACGCCGAAGAGCGGGGCGACGACCAGCAGCACGAAGATGAGGCTGACCGGCGTGGACCAACCCCAGTCGAAGCGCACCTGCCAGTACAGGAACGCCATGATCATGCCGACCGCGCCGTGGGCGAAGTTGAAGACCCCGGACGTGGTGTAGGTCACCACCAGGCCGCTGGCCGCGACGGCGTAGATCGAGCCGGTGACGATCCCGACGATCGTGAAGGCGAAGAGGTCCGTCAACATGGGCGCTCCACGCCGATCACGCCTCGTACTCGTAGACGTAGTCGGGCGAGCAGTCGAAGCCCTCGTCCGGGTGGATGCGCGCGAACTGACCATCCTGGATCTGCACCATGATGAAGCAGCTCTGCTCGGGCCGTGCTTCGCCGACGTCCTGGGGCGGGAGCAGCCCGTCGGCATCCCAGGCGGTCATGGACTCGAGCTCCTGCACGAGGGCTTCTCGGGTGAGGTCGGGCCCGACCGCCTCGACCGCCTCGGCGAACAGCATGGCCCGCGTCCAGGACAGGAGGCCGTTCGAGCTGGCCTCATCGCCGCCGGTCTCGTCGAGCCAGTCGGTGTAGTCCTGCATCGCCGGCACCCGATCGGTCTCCTCGAGGAGGGCATGGGTGAGCGGGATGTAGCTCCCCTCGGCCGCCGGGCCGGCGGCCTCGAGGAAGTCGGCGCTGTAGCCCTGGGTGCCGACCTCCTTGATCGTGAGCTCGTAGTTCTGCTCACGCAGCGCCTTGACCAGGCGCACGATGTTGCTCTGGTCGAGGCTGGTGGCGAAGGCCTGGGCGCCGCGTCGATCCATCTCCAGGACGTGCGGGGTGTAGTTCGACTCCAGCGGCGTCACCGGCTGCTCGTAGACGAAGTCCCAGCCCACCGACCGGCGCATCTCCATCGAGTTGCGGGCCCCCCGCTCGGTCACGGGTGCATCGATGAAGATGAAGGACCCCGCAGTGACGGCGTCGGGGAACTCTTCAGCGAACCAGCGCGCCGGGCCCGAGTTGCCGAAGTCCTCGCTGGTGCGCGGGTAGACGTTCGGCAGCAGATCCACCTCGGGATCGGTGACGTTGGCCGGGATGGTGGGCGTGTCGCAGTTCACCTGCGCGTCGTAGCCGCCGGTGTCGAAGGCGGAGAACGAGCCCACGAGGGCGAAGATGTCGGCTTCGCAGGCCTCCTCGTACGCGAGGCGGTTGCCGTTGTCGCTCGTTCCGGTGTCGAAGACCTCGACCCGGATCATGCGGCCGTGGATCCCGCCCGCCTCGTTGATCATGGCGGCATGGGCCTTCACCGCGTCGGGGGCTGACTTGAACAGGCCGGGTACGACGCCGGTCAGGTCGGCGACCACACCGATGACGATCTCGTCTCCGGTGACCCCCACATCGGTCGCGCCCCCGTTGTCGACGGTGTCCTCGGGCTGGCCGTCCTCGGTGGCAGCAGTCGTGTTGGATGGGGCGGTCGCGGCGGCGTCCGTGTCCGTCCTCGACCCGCAGGCTGCGAGTACGAGCATCGTGGATGCGGTGAGCGCAAGGATGCGTCGGTTCATGGTTCCCCCCGGAACGTGGTCGGGCACATCGACCGTGCGACCTGTCGGACACACCGTAGCGCCTTTCTGGAACAGGTTCTAGCAGAACTGGTACGGTCGTGGCAGCCGAACGCAACTATCCCCGGGAGAACGACGATGGCTCAGCTCGAGGTCCGAGAGGTCGCCGTGCAGTTCGGGGGGCTCCGCGCGCTCTCGGGTGCGAGCCTGGAGGTCGAGGCGGGCCAGGTGACCGGGCTCATCGGCCCCAACGGTGCGGGCAAGACGACCCTGTTCAACGTGATCTGCGGCATCCAGAGCCCCGACAGCGGAAGCGTCGTGCTCGACGGGCAGGACCTGGGCGACACCAAGCCCTACCGGCGCGGTCGTCTGGGGATCGCGCGTACGTTCCAGCGACTCGAGGTCTTCGGCTCGCTGTCCGTGCACCAGAACGTCCTCGTCGCCGCTGAGATCCACCGGCGCGGTCGGTCCGAGAGCCCTCAGTCGGTCGCCGATGCCGCCCTCGAGCGGGTGGGGCTGGCCCACGTGCGCGACGAGCGGGTGGACTCGCTCCCGACCGGACTCGCCCGACTGGTGGAGCTCGGGCGCGCCATCGCCTGCCAGCCGAAGGTCCTCCTCCTCGACGAGCCCTCGTCGGGGCTGAGCGAGGACGAGACCGACGCCTTCGCCGCCCTGCTCGGCGAGCTGACCGACGACGGTCTGGGGATCCTGCTCGTCGAGCACGACGTGGCGCTCGTCATGAGCGTCTGCGCTCGGATCTTCGTCCTGGACTTCGGGCAGATCCTCGCTTCAGGGACGCCGGACGAAGTCCGTGCGCACCCGCAGGTGCAGGCCGCGTACCTGGGGAACATGCCCGTCGACGCCGCCTGAGGGTCCCGACGACGGGATCCCGCCCCGGTCCCACCGGGGCAGACCTCAGAGCTGGAGCACCCGACGGTTCACGGAGACGGCCACCAGGGGCACGGCCACGATCAGCGCGCCGGAGATGCCGATCACCATGGGAGCGCCGAGCGTCTCCGCCATCGCGCCGGCACTGAGCGTGCCGATCACGTTCGCACCCCAGGTCAGCATCAGGCAGCCCATCACGCGTCCGTGGTAGGCCCGCTCGACGATCCGCAGCAGGATCGAGCGCGTCAGGACCACCTGCACGCCGAAGCCCAGGCCGGACACGAACAGCATCGCCAGGGACAGCGGCACCGTCGGCGAGGCCGCGAACCCGATCACGCCCACACCCCACAGCACCACGGCGGCCACGTAGGTGCGGCCCTCGGCCGTGAAGTCCTTCACCAGTGACAGCGCCAACGAGCCGGGGACCGACCCGATGCCCACAGCCATCGACAGCGCACCCAGCACGAAGGAGCCACCGTCGAGGACGTCGCGGGCCATCACGGGCATCAGCGCGAGGTAGACCCAGCCGACGATGCCCGAGAGGATGCTGATCGACACGATGGTGAGCGCGTCACGGTGGGCCCGGATGTAGCGCAGGCCCTCGATCAGGTCTTGCATCGGGCGCGACGCCTCCACACCCTCCCGCGGGGGTACCGCGCCCGGGGTCCGGATCTGCCAGAAGAACCAGACGAAGAGCCCGCACGAGATCCCGTAGACGGCGTAGCCCCCGGCCGAGCCTCCGATGGCCAGGAGCCATCCGGCCAGGAGCGGCCCGACGACACGGGAGATGCCGCCTTGGACCGCCGTCAGCGCCGTGGCGTTGACCAGCTGGCGGGGAGCCACGATCTGGGCGACGTACGCCTGCCGGGCCGAGAGCTCCAGGATCACCGACAGGCCCACACCGGCGGAGAAGACCAGCAGCCAGGCGTAGGTGAGGCGATCGGCCATGGCGAGGCCGACCATGAGGACCATCGACAGCCCGGAGAGGCTGCGGGCGACGATCGGGGTCCTGCGACGGTCCCACCGATCCGCCAAGACCCCGGCAGGGAGAGCGAAGAGGAAGAGCGGCAGGAAGTACACGACGTTCGTCACGCTCACGGCGAAGGCCGAGTCGGTCAGCTCCAGCGCAGTCCAGCCCATCGCCGTGAGGTAGGCCCAGATGCCGAGCCCGAAGACGGCGGAGGCACTCCAGTAGTTGCGGAAGTCCGGGGCGCCGAAGAGCGCCCGCACTCCGTCGAGCATTCGTGGCTCGGCCACCACCGTGGCATCGGTCGACGTCACGTCGCCGCCTCCCCTCGCCCGCGATGGACGGTCACCGGGTCATATGGAACGCGTTCTAGCGTACTGCCGGGGCTGGCTCTTCTCGAACCCGCATCGAGGGCGTGCCACTCACACAAACGAGAACGCGTTGCGTTCTGCGATTCCGAGTCCGAGCCGCGTCTCGGTAGCATTCTCGCCATGCCTGCCCTTCCCGTGGTCTCCGAGCTCACGCCAAAGCAGCAGGCGCGTCGACAAGGCATCATCGACGTCGCCATCGAGATGGCGACCGAGGGCGGGTACGAGGCTGTCCAGATGCGCGATGTGGCGGCACGAGCCGACGTGGCGCTGGGAACGCTGTACCGCTACTTCTCGTCGAAGGACCAGCTGCTCGGCGCGTGCTGGGCGGAGTGGACCCAGCAGCTCGAGAACCGGATCTCGCGCCGTCCGCTCAAGGGCGAGACGCCCTCGGACCGCATCGTCGACTTCTTCGCTCGAGCCAACCGGGCGGTCGAGCGGTCGGGCAAGCTCACCTCCGCGCTCATCATGTCGATGGCGTCAGCCGATCCCGCCACCATCGAACCCCAATCCGAGGTGGCCTCGCTGATGACGCGAGTCGTCCTCGAGGAGCTGGAGGGTCTGGAGCCCGAGATCCAACGCCGGATCCGAGAGGCACTCGGACACGTGTGGTACTCGGTCCTCGTGAACTGGGTGAACGGCCGGCTGCCGATGCGACGCGTCAACCGTGCCCTCGAGAGCGCGACCCGACTGATCATCGACCCCCACGTCTGAGCATGCGCCGTCGGCGTCACTCGTAGACGAGGACACCCCGGATGTTCTTGCCCTCGCGCATGTCCTGGAAGCCCTGGTTGATGTCGTCCAGCGAGTACGTCCGCGTGACCATGCCGTCGAGGTCGATGCGTCCTGCGCTGTAGAGCTCGAGCAGCCGGGGGATGTCCTTGCGGGGGTTGGCCGATCCGAACAGCGACCCGACCACCTGCTTCTCCGACAGGGTCAGGTCGAGCAGCGAGATGTTGTTCGAGGTCTCGGTCGCCGAGTGGATGTTCGTGATCACCACGCGACCGCGCTTGGCGGCCAGCCCCATCACCTGGCCCATCAACGCTCCATCGCCGACTCCCATGGCCATGATGACCTTGTCGCATCCACGCCCCCACGTGGCCTCCTGGATGAGCTCGTGGGCCTCCTCGAGGCTGGCGGCGATGTGGGTGGCGCCGAAGCCCTGGGCCTTCTCGCGCTTCCACTCCACGGGGTCGATGGCGAAGATCTGCTCGGCGCCGGCCAGGGCCGCACCCTGCACCGCAGCCGATCCGATGCCACCGAGGCCGACGACGGCGACCTTGTCACCGGCCTGCACCTCGGCCGCGTAGACCGAGCTCCCCCAGCCGGTGGTGAACCCGCAACCCACCAGGCAGGCGCGGTTCAGCGGAACCTCCTTCGGGACCTTCACGCACGACCACTCGTGCACCACCGTGTGGTGGGCGAAGGTGCCGAGGAGCACCAGCGTGTTCAGGTCCTGCCCGCGTGCGTGGTGGCGCGACGACCCGTCCATCTGGCGGCCGCCCATGATGGCACCGCCGTTGTCGCAGAGGTTCGAGTGCCCGGAGGCGCACGAAGGGCAGGAGCCGCAGGACGGCACGAAGCTGAAGACGACGTGATCGCCGGGCTCCACGAAGGTCACGTCGGGCCCGACCGCCTCGACCACGCCGCCCCCCTCGTGGCCGCAGATGATCGGGAGCGAACCGGGGAGGTCGCCCGTGACGACGTGCTCGTCGGAGTGGCACATGCCGGAGGCGACGAGGCGCACCTGCACCTCGCGTCCCTTCGGCGGGTCGAGCTCGATCGGTTCCACCGACCACTCGGCGCCCTGCTCCCAGAGGATCGCAGCCTTCGTCTCCATCTCGTTGCCCCCGTTCGTCGTGTGGATGGTGGCCGGCGCCCGCCGGCGACCAACGTCTTGGTCAGATGTGTAACGCGTTTCAGTTTTTGCCGCAACCCGTCACCGACGTTGACACCACATCCCCCGGTGGGTTGACTGCGCCGGCATGACCGGCGCGGCTGAGCTGCACTCACGGCTCTGCCTGCGCGAGGTCGAAGTCGACGGCGCGGTCGTCGACGTCGTCATCGACGACGGGGTCGTCACCGCAATCGGGCCACGCGGAAGCGGACGGTCCGAGCGCGCGGCCATCGACGGGGGCGGCGGCGCCCTGATCCCCGGATTGTGGGACCACCACATCCACCTCCTCGCGTTGGCCGCGATGCACGACTCCACCGTCGTGGGACCACCGACGGTGACGTCGAGGGAGGAGCTGTCGGCGACGCTGCGGAAGCGGGCCGCCACCACGGCACCGGGTGACTGGATCCGGGCGGTCGGCTACCACGAATCGATCGCCGGACCGCTCGACCGGGACCAGCTGGACGGGATCGTCGACGATCACCCCGTCCGCGTCCAGCACCGCTCCGGGGCGCGGTGGATCCTGAACTCCGAGGCCGTCCGGCGCGTCGGCCTCGACCGGCGGGCTCTCGACGGCGCCGAGCTCGACGAGACGGGACGCCCGACCGGCCGCCTCCACGGTGCCGACGCCTGGCTCCGGGAGCAGCTGGCCCCGACGTCGCTCCCCGACCTGGCCGGCGTCGGCGCCGATCTCGCCCGCCGCGGCGTGGTCGGGGTCACCGACATGACGCCGTACGAGAGCGTCGCCGAGCTCGAGGCCCTGGCCGGCGCCGTCGTCTCCGGAACGATGCCCCAACACGTCGTGGCGACCGGCGGACCGCCGCTGACCGAGCTGGCGTTCCCTGTGCCCCTCCGACGCGGGCCGGTGAAGCTCGTGATCGACGAGCGGACCTTCCCCGACTTCGACACCCTGACCACCTGGATCGACCGAGCCCATCGGGCCCACCGGCCGGTGGCCGTCCACTGCGTGAGCCGCAGCGCCTTGGCGCTCGTGGTGGCCGCGTGGGCCGAGGTCGGCGCCAGATCCGGCGACCGCATCGAGCACGGTTCCGTGATCCCGCCCGAGCTGCGAGACGAGCTGGCACGGCTCCCGGTCACCGTCGTGACCCAACCGGGCTTCGTGGCAGAGCGCGGCGACCAGTACCTGCGCGACGTGGAGGGCGACGACGTCCCCCACCTCTACCCGTGTGCCTCGCTGCTCGACGCCGGGATCCCCGTGGCCGCCTCGACCGACGCCCCGTTCGGTCGGTCCGACCCGTGGCTCGCCGTGCACGCCGCCGTGCAGCGTCGGACCTCCGGGGGCGTGGCGCTCGGCGAGCGGGAGGCGGTCGACGCCCGACGGGCGCTCTCGCTCTTCCTCGGCGAGCCGGACGATCCGGGGGGACCTGGCCGGGTCGTGCGGCGGGGCGCACGCGCCGACCTGTGCCTGCTCACCGACCCGCTCGGCGTGGCCCTTGCATCTCCAGCCGACGTCCGCGTCCGGGCCACCCTCGTGAGCGGTCGGGTGGTGCACGGACCCACCGACGGCTGACCTGACACCGCCGGTGGCGTGGCGTCAGGTCGGGATGCCGAAGACGCGGAGCGCGTTCTCTCGGAGGAACTTGGGCCACACGTGGTCCTTGAAGGGGACGTCCGGCATGTCGCTGAACTGGCGCTCGAGACTGAGGCCCGCGGGGAAGTACCCGCAGTAGAACACCTTGTCCGCCCCGCGCGAGTTGGCGAAGTCGATGATGTCCTTCGGGTAGTGCTTCGGGGCGAAGGCGCTGGTCATGTAGTGCAGGCCCGGCCACTTGAGCATGAGCTTCGCCGCCAGCGCGGTCCACGGCTCCGCCCCGTGCATCATGACCATCGTCAGCTCGGGGAAGTCGTAGAGCACCTCGTCGAAGTGCTCCACGTACTGCGGCCAGCTCGGCATCCGCGGACCCACGATGCCCCCGTTGATGCAGATCGGGATCCCCAGGTCCACGCACTTCGCGTAGATCGGGTACATCTTCTTGTCGTTCACCGCCACCTGCGGGAACGTCCCTGACGGGAAGCAGGAGACCGAGACGATGTCGTGGTCGGCCTTGAGCTGCTCCATCCGCCGCAGCGACTCCATGCCGTCGTTGGGGTCGACGCGCCCTGACAGGTAGAAGCGACCCGGGTGCTCCTGCTTGGCCCGGATCCCCTTCTCCGTCGCGCCGGTGATGGCGATGTCGATGTTGAACGCGTCCATCTGGGCCACGGTCCAGGCCACGGGGTCCTCGCCGGGATCCACGATGTCGGGCACGTCCTTGAACATGTACTGCGCCGGGAACTCGAAGTCCTCGCGGCTCTGCCGGTCCTTGAGGAGCGGGCGGAAGAAGTCGTAGGTCGCGACCTTCTCCTCGATGCTCTGGTGGGGGAAGCCGATGCCCGGATCCACGATCTTGATGTCGGGAGGGATGCTCACTCGCTCTGCTCCTTCGGGATGGTCGCGCGCAGGCGCACGCGAACGGGATCAGGTGTCACTCCGGTGGGATCGCGCACGCTCCGTCGACGACCCGTACGTCCACACGCCGGCCGACGAAGCCGTCGCGCTCGATGACGTCCAGGTCCTCGACGGTCCAGCCGAGGCCGTTGGCGAGGAAGCGCTCGTCCGGCGCGTCGTCGAAGCGACCGATGGCGATCAGGCGACCGGGGCTGTCGTCTCGGGCGTGCACCACGGTGAAGGTCTCCACCGTTCCCGCTCCGGCCCGCACGACCGGGACGACCGGTGCGTGCTCGAGGTGCCCGGAGTACCGCTCGGGCTCGGCGCCCTGTGGCGGTCCGCCCGGGCGGGGGCGACCCGACCACAGACTGGCCGCGTGCTTGGTCAGGTAGAAGCCGTTGCCGGTGATCATCGCCGTGGCGTCGGGCTGCTCGCGGACGCGGTCGACCATGGTGGCCAGCGAGTGCAGGGTGTAGGCCGAGCCCGGTCCCCCGCCGTAGGGCAGGCCGCCGGTGAGGGTGAAGCCCCGCTCGTCGTCGACCGACAGACCCAGCATCCGGCACGCCATCTCCACCGGTGCTGCGAAGCAGCTGTAGAAGTCGATCAGGTCGACGTCGTCCATCGTGAGGCCGGCCAGCTCGAGCGCGCCCAGGTGGCTGTCGAGCATGGACGGGCACGCAGCGAAGTCGGGACGCGTGGAGGGGAACCACGCCTCCTCGGCGGCGCCATGGCCTCCCCACCAGTGCACCCAGCGGTCCGAGGGGATCCCCAGGTCGCGGGCCCGCTGCTCGGACATGAGGATCAGCGCCGCCGACTGGTCGGTCTGGAGGATGGCGTTGAGGTACTTCGTGTAGGGGAACGCCACCATCCGGTTGGACGGCGTCGGGGTGATCAGCTCCTCGGGACTGCGGAAGTTCGGGTACCAGGCGTGGGGGTTGGCGGCCGCCACCTCGGTGAACCGCGACATGAGCCGACCCACGACCTCTCGGTGCTCGCCCGGCTTGTGGCCGAGGTGGTGGGCCAGCGCGTTCTCGAACAACGGGTAGATGTGGGGCGGTGCCTCCAGGCCGGCCGCTCGTTCGACGTTCATGATCCCCGAGGCCCGCTCGTACTCCTCGCTGCCCGGCACGGGATAGCCACGACGGCCGAGGTAGGTCGGTTCGCCCTCGGAGTGGTCCTGCCAGGTCAGTTCGAGCCCCTTGCGAGCGGCCAGCTCCTGGGAGCGCATGCGGTGCACGCCGGCCAGCACGGCCACCCCGGTGCTGCCTTCGACGATCTGGCGAGCCAGCCAGTTGATGCCGCTGACACCGACCTCGCCGCCTCCGCCGACGTCGACGGAGCGGACCGAGGGGATGCCCAGCGTCCGGGCCAGTGCGTCGCCGACGTTGGTGACCTCCCAGCCCGACGTGCGGATGTACCCGACGGTGTCGATCGCGGCGAGGTCGCCGAGTCCGGCATCGTCGGCGGCCGAGCGGACGACGTGTGCGAGCACGTCCAGCGGTCGCTCGACGTCGGGCGGCGCAGGCGTGCGGTCCTCCCACTGGGCGGAACCGACCAGCACCGGGGTGCGGGCGGGATCGGCGGTGCTCATCGGGTGCCTCCTGCAGCTCTGGAGACCTCGCGGAACGGGAGGTCCTTGTCGACCCGGATGTCCCCGGGCAGGCCGAGCACGCGCTCACCCAGCACGTTGCGCTGGACCTGGTCGGTGCCGCCGCCGATGCGGCCAGCCCAGTGCCCGAGGAAGTTCTCGTGCCAGGCCTCGATGTCCTCGTCGCCACGGGCGAGCATGCCCCAGCTGCCCTCGAGGGCCAGGGCCAGGTTGGCGTACATGGCCGAGTTCTGGGAGTGGGCCAGCTTCATGACCGACACCTCGGGCCCGGGCGGCTTGCCCTGGCTCACGGCGGTGCGAGCCCGCATGCCCAGGTAGGACATCAGCTGGAGGTGGGTGTGGGCCCGGGCGAGGTCCTGGCGCACGACGGGATCGTCGGTGCGGCCGTGTCGCTTCGCCGTGGCATGGAGCGAGCCGAACACGTCCCGGCCACCCCGGCCACCGCCGATCAGCGCCCGCTCGCTGGTGAGGGTGGTCATGGCCACCCCCCACCCGGCGTTGACATCGCCGACGACCCGGTCAGCCGGGATCCGCACGTCGGTCAGGAACACCTCGTTGAAGTGGGCGGCGCCGGTGATCTGGCGCAACGGTCGCACCTCGACCCCCGGGGTGCGCATGTCGAGGAGCAGGTAGCTGATGCCGCGATGCTTGGGGGCATCGGGGTTCGTGCGAGCCAGCAGGATGCCGAAGTCGCTGTAGTGGGCACCCGAGGTCCACACCTTCTGGCCGTTCACGACGAACTCGTCGCCGTCCAGCTCGGCCCGGGTGGAGAGCCCGGCCAGGTCGGAGCCGGCGCCCGGCTCGCTGAACAGCTGGCACCAGACCTCATCACCTCGCAACGTCGGCCCGAGGTGCCGTTGCTTCTGCTCGTCGGTTCCGTGCGCGATCAACGTCGGACCCGCCATCCCGATGCCGACCGCGAAGATCCCCTGCGGCGCACCGACCTTGGCCTCCTCCTCGGCGAAGATCGCCTGCTGCATCCCCGTACCACCACGGCCGCCGTACGCCTGGGGCCAGGTGATCCCCGCCCAACCGGCGTCGTACAGCGTGCGCTGCCACGCCTTGCACCGCTCCACGTGCGCCAGCTCGGCTTCGCTGTGGGCGTCGCTCAGGCTGCTGCCGGTGCGCGTCGCCCCCCGGTCCGTCGGTCGGTTGGCCTCGAGCCACGCGCGAGCCTCCTGGCGGAACTGCACGAGCTCCGGCTCCTCACGGAAGTCCATCTCTTCCTCATCTCCTTGACCCTCGGGTCGCGATAGTCAGAATCTGGTTCTAGGCGTTGCGTCCCACCAGCAGGTGCGCCCGGCCGCGAGCGCTGAGCTGCTCGGCCAGCTCGTCGACATCGGCATCGGTCATCTGCCGGAGCGCGACCTCGCGACGGTCGGGCCGCCACCAGACCGGATCTGCCGTGGCCCACGCCTCCCTGGCGAGGACCCGCTTGAGCACCTTGTTCGTCTGGGTCTCGGGCAGCGAGCTCGCGATGCGGACGAAGCTCGGGAACCACTTGGTGCCCAGGTCGGCCTGGCCTTCGAGGAACTCGACGAAGTCGACGGGATCGAACGAGGAACCGGTGTGGAGCTTGAGCGTCGCCATCACCTCGTCGCCGACGTCGGCAGACGGCACCGCGTACACGGCCACCTGCGACACGGCGGGATGTCGGGCGAGGATGCGCTCGACGGGTGCGGCCGCGAAGTTCTCGCCGTCCACCCGGAGCCACTCGATCGTCCGACCTGCGAAGTACACGAACCCGCTTGCGTCGCGGTAGGCGAGATCGCCGCTCCAGTACATCCCACCCCGCATCCGCTCGGCGTCGGCGCCCTCGTTCTCGTAGTAGCCCTCGAAGGACCCGGAGCCCCGCATGTTGACCAGCTCGCCGATCGCCTCGTCGGGGTTCAGCAGACGGCCATCGGCATCGAACTCGCCCGTGGGCACCGGCTCCCCGGTGGCCTGGTGGAGGATCTCCACGCCCTCCCCGAGCACCCCGATCGAACCGGGTGGCGTGTCCGGGGTCCGCCCCACCGTGACCCCGCCCTCGGTCGAGCCGAAGCCGTCCCGGACCTCACAGCCGAAGCGCCGGGCGAACCTCTCGATGTCGAGGTCCGCAGCCTCGTTGCCGTTCGCCATCCGAAGCGTGTTGTCGAAGTCGTCGGGCTCGGCCGGCGTCGCCAGGACGTACGAGAGCGGCTTGCCGACGTAGTGGAAGAAGGTCACGCCGTAGCGGCGGACGTCGGGGAGGAAGCCGGACGCGGAGAACCTCCGCCTGAACACCATGGTGGCGCCCGTCGTGAGCGATGGCGCCCAGCCGGCCATGACGCAGGCGGAGTGGAAGATCGGCATGCTCAGGTACGAGACGTCCTCGCGGGTCATCATCCCCCGCGCCGCCAGACCGACGCCCGGTCCCGCGATCTTCCGGTGGGTGACGCGCACCGCCTTCGGATCACCGCTGGTGCCGGAGGTGAAGATCAGCATCATCAGGTCACCCGGGTCCGCGTCGACCGACTCCGGGGGCGTGGCGCCACGGAACCCGTCGAGCGCCTCGGCGTAGGCCGGGGAGTCCACGTCGAAGATCCGGTCGCGATCGAAGGGGAGGTCGAGGTCGGCGAGGTCCTCGAGGTACTTCCCTTCGGTGACGATCATCTGGCAGTCGGTCCTGCGCAGGTCGCGGGCGAGCTCCTCGCCGCGCCTCGTGGGGTTCACCCCGACGACCACCCCACCGTTGAGCGACACCGCACCGAGCAGGAACGAGTAGTCGGGGACGTTGTCGAGCAGCACGGCGACGTGGAACGGTCCCGGCGCCCGAAGCGCGGACAGCCATGCCGCGCGGACCGCCGACTCCTGCACGTGCTCGGCCCAGGTCCACGAGTCGTCCTCGAAGACGAGCCCGGTCTTGTGGTCGTCGCGGCGGGCCAGGAGCAGGTCGGCGACGCTGACGTCGGTCACGACGATGCTTCGCGGGGCTGTGCCTCGGCGGTGCGGTAGTCGCCGAACCCACCGTCGCGCTGGGACAGGGCAGCGGTGAGCCCCTCCTCCCGGACCGCGGACGTGAACTCGTGCATGCTCTGCTGGTGCGTGCCCAGCGCGCAGAGCTCGGTGCCCGACCGGATCGCGGTGCGCAACCCCATGATCTCCATGCCGCGGTGGACGATCCGCTTGTTGAGCTGCACGACGTCGGTCGGGACCCGGGCGATCTTCGCGGCGATCTCGATCACCCGCTCGTCGAGCTCGTCGACGTCGAAGGCGGCGTTCGCCCATCCCTTCTCGACGGCTTCGAGACCGGAGATCGAGTCTCCGGTGATCATCATCTCCATGGCCTTGCGCATCCCGAGGAACCAGGCGTGGAAGTGCATGTCGGGCACGCCGAAGCGCACTGCGGGGTACCCCATCTGCGCGTCCTCCGCGACGTAGACGAGGTCGCAGCAGGTCGCCAGCTCGCTGCCGCCGGCCAGGCAGTAGCCGTGGACCTGCGCGATCACCGGCTTGGCCAGGTCCCAGATGCTCATCCAGCCCTCGGTGACGTGCCGGGGCCAGCTCCCGTCGCCACCCGGCGTGTAGTAGGGCATCTCGTGGCCTTCGTTGCCGCCGGCGAGGTCGTACCCCGCCGAGAAGCTGGGGCCGGCACCGCGGACGATCTGCACCCGCACCTCGGGGTCAGCATCTCCCTCACGGAGCGCCTGCAGCAGCTGGCCCCGCAGCGGGTGGTTCAGCGCGTTGCGCTTGTCCGGTCGGTTGAGGGTGACACGCCGGACCCCGGGAGACGGTTCGTCGACCGCCACGACGGTGTAGTTCGGGTAGTGGATGGCATCGCTCATTCGCCCTGTCCTCGCTGTCCGGTGGATGGTTGTCGATCACGTTCTGGATGGTGCGTTCGAGGCTGACCGGCGCCGATCAGCGCAGGACGCCGGCCTCGGTGAGTCGCTCGAGGTCGCCCGCCTGCAGACCCAGCACCCGGCCGAGCACCTCAGCGGTGTCCGCGCCGAGACAGGGCGCGCTCTCCGCGGTGCGCTGCTCGAGTCGCGACATCCGCACGGGGTTGCCCACGTGCCGCTCCCGACCGACGGCGGGATGCTCGAGCGTGACGATGAACTCCCTCGCGGCGAGGTGCGCATCGGCGTGGTGGTCGTTCGGACCCATGACCGGCATGGCCGAGACACCGGCAGCCTGGAGCACCTCGGCGGCGTCCTCGCCGGTGCGGGTCGCCGTCCACTCGGAGAGGCGGCCGTCCAGCTCGTCGCGTGCCGCGAGGCGACCTTCGGCGGTCGCGAGGGCCGGATCGGTCCCCCACCCGACGGCTCGGCACAGCCGATCGAACGCGTCGTCGTCGCACACCGCGATGGCCACCCAGCGGTCGTCGCCCGCACTCGGGTACACGCCGTGCGGCGCGTGGTCGGGGTGGCGGTTCCCACGTGGTTCGGGGTCCCGCCCGGTGAGGCCGGCGCCGAGATAGACCTCGCCGAGCAGGTACGCAGCCGATTCGGTCTGGGCCATGTCGAGGTGCTGCCCCTCGCCGGTTCGCTGGCGGTGGTCGATCGCCGCCAGCACCGCAGCCGCCAAGAGCTTCCCGGCGATGTGGTCGGGGTGGTTCAACGACGTGCCGCACGGATACGGGGCATCGGGGTGGTTCCAGAGCACGTGCACGCCGGCGAAGCCCGAGTTGAGCGGTCCGTACGCCGGCATCTCCCCCAGCGGCCCGCCCCGCCCGTAGCCCTGTGACGACGCGTAGATGAGGTCGGGCTTGACCTCGCGCATCCGCTCGTAGCCGAGGCCGAGGGACTCCATGACGCCGCCGCGCATGTTCTCCGCGACGATGTCGGCGCTGGTGCTCAGCCGGAAGGCCAGATCGCGGCCTTCCTGGCTGGTCAAGTCGATGGTCACGCTCTTGTGACCGCGGTTCTCGGCGTTGAACGCGAATGACTTGTCCAGGTCTCCGCTGCCGCCGGCGAAGCGCAGGCCGTCCGGACGGGCCACCGACTCGACCCGGATGATCTCCGCGCCCAGCTCGGACAGCACCATCGACATCTCGGGCACGACGGCCATGACACCGAACTCGACGACCCGGACGCCCTCGAGGAGCAGCTCGCCCTCCAGCGGGGCGGCGTCGGGCTCCGCCGAGCGGGCGGCGAAACCGCTGGAGGCACCCGCCTCCGGCGCGGGGCGACGCAGCGACGCCGGCGTCGCCGACAGCGTGACCGGGAACGTGGCGATCGGCGCATCGACCGGGCCCGCCCGACCCGAGGTGTCGAAGAGCTGCCGGGCTCGGGTCTGGGGGTGGGCGACGAACTCCGAGGGTTGGTGGAGCACCCCGATCGTCGTGCGCAGCTCCAGCGCCTCCTCGAACAGCTCCTTGCGGCTTCGGTCGGTGAGCCGTTCCTGGGCGAGCATCCGGATCACATCCGAGTTCATCAACCGGAAGGCGGAGTCGTTCCACTCGTCCCCGCTGAGCACGGGGTCGTCACGCAGCAGGTGGACGAAGCCCTCCCACTGCTTGGGACTGCCGATGACCGTGCGCACCCAGCCGTCGCTCGCCGGCAGCACCCAGTAGTTGCCCTCCGCGTTGCGGGTGCCCTCGCTCGGCAGGTGCGGAGTGATCCTCTTGTAGTCCTCGAGGCAGAGCGACCAGACGTTGGTGCCGGCCAGCGCGGCCTCCTGCACGCTGATCTCGACCTGCTGGCCTCGCCCGTGGCGGCGACGGTCGAGCACCCCGGCCAACGCGCCGACGATCCCGTAGACCGATGCGCAGTCGTGCGCCAGGTAGCCCGGTGCCGAGCACGGCGCCAGATCCGGGAAGCCGCTGGCGTGCAGCGCACCCGACGAGGCCAGCGCCGGCAGCGGCTCCAAGCGCCAGCCGGCACGCGGACCGTCGAGACCGAGATCGGTCAGCGCCACGCTGACCACCTGCGGGTGATCGCGCTCGAGCGACTCAGCGTCGAGGCCGAGCGCGACGCGCTCGTCGGCGTGGAGGTTCTCGATCACCACGTCGGCGCCGGCGAGCAGCTCGCCGAGGCGTTGCCGACCGTCGGGCTGGTGGATGTCGAGCGTCACGCCCGACTTGTTGGCGTTGCGGTAGGCGTGGGCGAGGACTGCGTCGCCCACGGGCTGGTGATCGGGTGCGAGGACCTTCACCACGTCGGCGCCGAGGTCGGCGAGCATGCGGCCGCACAGCGCGCCCCGCAGGTCGGTCAGGTCCAGGACCCGCATCCACGACAGCGGACTGTTCGAGCCTTCACTCACGTCTGGCCCTGTCGTGCCGTCGCGGCTTCGACCGCGACGAAGTCGGGATCGCGACGCTCGGCGAACGCCGTCAGCGCCTCGACGTTCGCCGGTGATCCCAGCAGGCGGCGGAACGCCTCGTTCTCCCGCTCGCGTGCCTCACGGATCGCCGGCCGCATCGGCTCGACGACGGTCCTCTTGACCTCCACCAGCGACGCGATCGGCAGACGAGCCAGGAGCCGCGCGTGGTGCATCGCCGTGTCCAGCAGCTCGCCCGGTGGGCACAGCTTCCACACCAGGCCCATGTCGAGGCACTCCTCGGCGCTGAGCCACTCCGAGCTCAGCAGCGCCCACATGGCGTGCTGCCGTCCGACGAGGGCGGGGAACGTCGCGCTGCTCGCGGCCTCGGGAGCCACGCCCAGGCTTGCGAAGGGGCACTTCAAGCGCGCGTCGGTGGACATCAACGCGAGGTCGCACAGGCCGAGGACGGTGGCGCCGATGCCGACACCGAGCCCGTTCACGGCGCAGATCAGGGGCTTGCCGAACTCGGTGAGCGTGTCGATCAGCCCGCTGAACCCGTGCCGACCGAGCGTGGTCGTGCCGTCGCTCATCCCGGCCATCTCGAGCAGGTCGGTGCCGGCCGAGAAGGCCCGGCCGGTGCCGGTGAGCACGACGACAGCAACGGAAGGATCGTCATCCGCCTCGAGCAGCGCGTCGGTCAGGGCGTCATAGAGCGCCTCGTTGAAGGCGTTGAGCGCGTCGGCGCGGTCCAGCTGGAGGAGACGGACACGATCGGTGTCTTCGATTCGCAGCACGTCTGTCCCCTCGTCGTCCCCCCGTGGCTGACAGGCGTCACACTAGAACGCGTTCCATTGCGGGGCAAGCAGACCCTGTCTGCTGCGCTCGGTTCAGCGCGGGCTGACGTGCGGCGCGGTGGAGCCGGCGAGCTCCATGGCGGGCATCCCCAGCTTGCTGTGGTCCCACGAGCGGATGCGGACGGGGTCGACCCGGACGCCGACGCGCTTCGCGAGCATCGCCTCGACCATCGGTCGGCTCTCCTCGGTGTACGGGCCGGTGTAGCGCTCCCACACCTTGACCCCGACCGTCCAGATCTCGTCGGGATCCTCGCTGACCACGGCGTCGCCCTCGATGCACACCCCACGGAGCTGGTCGTAGGTCGCGCCGTTCTCGATGGAGACGCTGATGCGGGCATCCCGGCGGAGGTTGGCCACCTTCTGGGACTTGGCCTTGGTCTCGAACCAGATCTTGCCGTCGATCACGGCGTACCACATCGCCACCAGGTGGATGTGCCCGGTGGGGCCGATGGTCGCCATCGTCGCCGTCCGGTTCTGCTCCAGGAACTGCGTGATCTCCTCGTCGGACATGGTGATCCGGGATCGCTGGTTCGTACCCATCGTCTTCCTTCCGGCTGCTCGCGCGAGCGCGAGGTCGTGTGCGACTTCTGGCCGCCATGGTGCCCGACGTCACGGCTTCCCTGCTCCGCCGCCTCGCTCAATCGCTGGAAGGGCGCTCCCGGACGGGCCGGACGGATGCGCGCTACACGCCCCGGAAGACCGGCTCCCGCTTCTCCAGGAACGCCCGCGGCCCCTCCTTGGCGTCCTCGGAGGACATGACCGCGGAGCCGTACCGCTGCTCGATCTGGAACGCCTCCTCCTCGGGGAGGGTCTCGGTCTCCCGCAGCGTGGCAACGATCGCCTTCACCGCGAGCGGGCCGTTCTTGCAGATCCGCTCAGCGATCTCGCGCGCCTTGGCGACGGCCTGGCCGTCGGGAACCACGTGGTTCACCAGCCCGAGCTCGAGCGCTCGGGACGCCGGCAGGTCCTCGCCGGTGATCAGCATCTCGGCGGCCACGGCGTAGCCGATCTGGCGCCGCAGCCGCACCGCCGATCCCGCCATCGGGAACAGACCCCGCTGCACCTCGGTGACGCCGAAGACGGCGCTCTGGCCGGCGACGCGGATGTCGGTGCCCTGCAGGATCTCGGTGCCGCCGGCGCGGGCAAAGCCCTCGACGGCGAGGATCACCGGCTTGGTGGGGCGGTAGGTCTTGAGGAAGGCACCCAGCGCGATGCGCTTGTCGCCCATCACCCGCTCCATCCACTCGTTCTCGGGTACGCCCCGACGGAGCTTCTCGATGTCACCGAGATCCATGCCTGCGCAGAACGTCGTGCCGTTGCCGGTGAGGATCACGGTGCGCAGGTCGTCGTCCTCGTCGAGCTGCTGCCAGGCGTCGAACAGGCGGCACATCACCTCGCAGTTGACGGCATTGCGCTTCTCCGGACGGTTCAGCGTGACGGTGAGGAGGTGCCCGTCCTTCTCGACGATGACGGCGGGATCAGACATGTGCGGGGTCTCCTGGTGCGCTGACGGTTCCTGCGAGCGGGCCGACCCTAGGTCTTGCTGTCCGGGGGTTGAGGTTGCAGGTCCCTCTACAGAGGGGCCTGGTGATGGACCCTGTGGTTCCTTCCACAGATCCAAAGGAACCCATCACCATGACCACCTCTGCAGAGATCATCTACCACCGGCGCGTCCGGTTGCTTGATCTCGCTGAAGAACTCGGCAACATCTCCGCCGCCTGCCGCCAGATCGGCGTGTCCCGCACCCGCTACTACGAATGGAAGAACACCTCCGAGCTCTACGGGCTCGAGGCGCTGTGGCCCAGAGACCGGCGCCGCCCGGCCCAGCCCAGCGAGACCCCGACCCACGTGGTCGCCGACCTGCTCGCCGTTGCCGTAGTCGAGCCGACGCTCGGCTGCCGCCAGCTCGCCGACCGGCTCCAGGAGCTGGGCTATGAGATCGGCAAGACGACCGTGCAGCGGATTCTGGTCGACCACGGCCTGGGTCGGCGCCGCCAACGCATCGCCCGGGCTGCGGCAATCGCTGCGCTGGCCGGGATCATTACCGAACCGGTCACCGAAGCGCTGGGCGAGCCGTTCGGGTTCTGCCACTGGGCCGGCCACCCTGGCGATCTCGTGGCCGTGGACAGCTTCTACATCGGCAACCTCAAAGGCGTGGGCAAGGTGTACCAACTCACCGCCGTGGACACCTGCACCCGATGGGCGATCGTGAAGCTCATCATCGGGCCGGTCACCACCGCCGACACGATCCGCTTCATCGACCACGTCCGCACCACGATGCGCCGCCTTGGGATCCCGCTCCGGCGGGTGCTGTCCGACAACGGACCCGAGTACAAGGGACTCGCGT